>JAHQVJ010000129.1 GCA_019634415.1 Myxococcales bacterium | reverse complement strand
TCGCCCTGTCCGACATCGAGCACAGCGTGCCCTGCCACGGGCTGCTCTGGCCGGTGGACGGTGGGGCCTCCATCTCGGCCGAGCAACGCCGGATCGTGCAGCTGGCCGGGCTGCGCCTGTACCAGTCCCTGGCCAAGGTGCTCGCCGACCGCCGCGATCCCGAGCAGACGGAGGCCGCTCGCCGCTACGCCATCACCTTCGTGCTCTTGAGCGAGCGTCGCTCGAAGACGCTGCAGGGCACCGCCGCAGAGCTCGCCCGACGGGTCACGATCCACGACGCCGAGGGCCACCCATGGGACACCCTCGCCGTGTGGCTCGAGACCCCCGAGCACCAGCGCCCCGACCTGGATCCCGACCTGCTCCCCATCGACGAGGAGCTCGTGCAGGAGACCGCGCTGGAGGCGCCAGCCAACGCACAGCTGCAGGGCCGTCTGGTGGATGCCCTCGGAGATCCCCCCATCGCCATCACCTTGGCGCGTGTGGAGGGACGGCGCCACGACCCCGTCGTGACCATCAACCTGTCGCGGAGTCACAACACGCGGGCCATCCTCGAGATCAACGAGTCGCACCCCATCAGCGCCGGAGCGCGACTCGGCCACGCACGCTTCCGCGAGATGCTGCTGCTCGAGATGGCGCGACAGATCTGCAGCTGGGGTGCGCCCTTGGGCCTGGACCTCGATCTGCCCCGTGCGCAGCTCGTGCTGCTGGCTCAGCGGATCGAAGGCTGACGACGGACGCTACTCGGTCTCGTCCTCGAGCCAGTTCTCCATCAAGCGCTCCGCGTCGTCGAAGCCCTGCGGCAGCAGCGGCTGCTCCTCGATGCGCACCAGCTCTACCGGCACCGTGTTGCGGCGCGCTCGCACCTGGTACGCCACGCGGCGCGGCTTGAACCCGGGTGCGGTGACCGTGATCTCCAGCCGCAGGCCCTTGGTGAACACCAGCGGGCTCCCGTCGTAGCGGTACAGCGTGGAGGCTTCCCAGACGCCGCCCGCATCCACCTTGCGCCGTCCCTCCGTGCCAGGTACGCGCACCCAGGCGTTGACGATGGGCTGCGCCGCGTCGTCGGTCACCACGATCGACACGATCTGGGGACGGGCGGCGTGTGCCTGGGGGGTTGTGAGTCCCAGGGTCAACGACAGGAGCCAGGTGGGTGCCATGAGACCTCGACGACCGACAAGGATGACCCTCTGTATCGTGGTCCTATTCCTGGGCATCGCCACGCCAGCGCTGGGCCAGGACGAGCCCTGCGATCCCGCCTTCGACATCAATCGGCTGCTGACGGGGCTGACGGCAGCCGAGCGGGCCGTGTCGGCCCCCAATCGCAAGCGAGCTCGAGAGGTGCTGGAGTCGCTGCACCGCGACGTGCCCTGTCTGCCCGATCCCGTGCATCCGCGTCACCTGGTGCGCTACGGCCGCGCCCGCGCACTGCTCGCCTACCTGGAGCGCCGCGACAAGGAGGTGTCGTATTGGGGGCAGATGGCGCTGCTGGACCGTGCGGTTCCGTGGCCGGACCGCATCGCCGAGACCCATCCCGCGCGGCAGCTCATCGAGATCATGGCCAAGCGCGCTGGCGTCCAGCAAGAGGGGCGCGGCCTTCGAGCGCCCGACGGGGGTGGTGTCCTGGTGGACGGGGTGGCCCTCACCCACCCCGTCAGCTCCCCCGAGGCCCCGCACCTGGTGCAGGTCATGACCCGAGACGGGCGTCTGGTGCAGACGTTCTGGCAAGACGGCGCCATCTGGCCGGAGTCCATGCTCACCGATGACCCCGCCCCCATCGGCTTGCCCGTCCGCTACGCGGCCCCCCATCCCCACCTCGACGCCTATGCCGCGGTCGAGATCGCCAGCGACGAGCAGCAACGCCGGCAGGACGCCCAGGCCAGGGCAGAGCTGCAGCGCCAGGAGAACGAGGAGCAGCACGATCGGGCCATCGAGAAGGAGGAGCGGCGGGAGGAGCGCCGCCGAGCTCGAGCAGCCAAGCGGGGCAAGGTGGCGCCAAATGCAGATGCGTCGGTGGTGGAGCTTACCGACGAGGCCCTGGCTGCCATGGACATCGCCGAGACCCGCAACATCGACGTGTACATCGAGGACATGCTCCCCCGCAGAGACGCCCTGGAGATCGGCCGCAGCACAGCGCCGTGCGACGATCTGTTCCGGCTCGAGCCACGCTCCGTGCTGGGGCGCCTCACCGACGACCACATCCTGTGCCTGCAGACCCGCCTGGCCACGGCGGACCGACAGACCGCCAAGAGCAAGATCTCACGACTCCTGCTGGCCGACGCCTGGGCCAAGGAAGATGCCCACCGCTGGGAGGGAGCCATGCGTCGCCACCTGGTGACGATCGACCGCTCCGATCCCGACCTGTGCTACATCTTCGCGAGCTACCTCGCGGACCAGGAGGAGGAGGCGCTGGCAGAGGCCATGCGATGGGCCGACATCGCCCTTCAGAACTCCCACCGTTGGGAGGGTGCCCGCCGCGTGCAGCGGGTCTCGGCGCTGCATCGCATCAACGCCGTGGCCGCGATGAAGCTGTGGCTCACTGCAGAGCAGCTCGTGGTGGAGGAGCCCAACCGCGAGACGATGCGTCGCGGTGCCTACTGGCGCAACAAGACGAAGAACCTCGCGCGCGAGTGGCTGCAGTTCGTCCAGGCCGCGGGGGTGGACACCCGAGCGGCCTACGAGCTGTGTCTGTCGGCGGCCGGGACGGTGGAGTACTGCGACGTCGAATAGGTCCATGCCCTCCGGCGCGACCGCCCGTCACAAGCCGAAGATCCGCATCAGCTCGGGCCATGGTGTGCTAATACTGCGTGCCGGAGTGCCGAGGAACATGACCATTCCGACCGTGATCCTGGCTCTGGTCGGCTGCTGGCAAGGGGCGGATCGGGCCGAACCCCTCGAGGAGCTGCCGGTAGCCGGACCCGATGACGACAACCTGGCGCGCATCCGTGCTGCCGAACAAGCCGCTCGGGCCCGCGCGAGAGCCCCCAGGAGAGAGCCCGTCGAAGCGCCTCCCCCCGTCGTGCGCTCCGCGCCACCCACCACCCGCACTCCTCCGGTACCCGCCGCCCAGCCGCTGCCCCTCGCTCCGCTCCCAGCCGCCGAGGCGGCTCCCGAGCCAGCCCCGCTCGCTGCAGCGCCACCGCCTCCTGCACCCGTCGTGCAGGCGGCACCCGCCACCGAGGCGGCACCCGTCGTAGAGGCTGTACTCCCCCAGCCGGTGGAGCCGCTCCCGGCCCCCATCGTGCAGGATCCGCCGCCGGCCGCCGAGCCGCCGAGCGCCGAGCAACCACAGGTGCCGCCCCCAGCCGACGACGACGAGGGCTGGGGAATCTCGCTCGGGGGCCTCGTGGAGGCCGCCAGGTCCTGGCTGCCCGGAGGCTCCGAGGACCCCGTGGCGGAGGCACCGGAGCCCACCCGCTCCGTTCGGGAGCGCTGGCTGTCGCCCACCGCACCACCGCCCGCCCCCGAGCCGGAGCGCTCTCCCTTCGACGACGGGTTTGCCGCCCTCGAGCTGACCCCCTCTCCCGTGGACCCAGACGACGCACCGCGAGACCACACGCTGGCGCGGGCACTGCCCAAGGGCGTCACGGAGGAGTACACCCAGCCCGTGCCGAGCCCCGCGGAAGTGGAGCAGGTGCCCGTGCCCGTGCCCGAGTTCCGCCTTCGGTCCGACTTCGATCCGAGCACCGTCTACGACGATCTCCCCGCCGAGGGAAGCGCCGACGCCGTCTCGCCCGGCGGTCGCCGCGCCGCCTCCCTGAAGGGTCCCACCGCCGAGATGTTCAGCCGCATCGAGGACGAGTGCTCCCCCGCCGAGGTGGAGCCACTGGCCGACATCGGGGGGCTCACCACCGTGCACCGTGCGTGCATGGAGGTGAAGATCGGCAGTGCGGAGTCGAAGGCGCTGCGCAACCGGCTGTCGCTGGCCCTCATCGCCAACGCCACCGCGCAGCAGGACCCCTCCTGGGTGGGCCTGGTGGAGCGGCATCTGGCAGAGATCGACTCCGGCAACGCCACCTTGGCGCTGCGCCTGGGGGTCCACCACCTCGGTCGCGGCAACGCACGCACCGCCTACCGCCTCGGCCAGTCCGCCATCGACCACCGGGCCGCCTGGACGCCAGAGACCTACGAGGATCGCACCTGGGCCGCCTACCAGCTCCGCGCCGCCGCGGCGCAGGCTTGGTGGCAGAGGCTGTTCGAGGACGGGGTGGACTTCGACGGAATCGAGGCAGCACGGCTCCGCACCGTGCGCGCCGCCACGGACTGGGCGCAGTTCGCGCGCCACATCGAGCGCAAGGGAACCGTGGCCACCAAGCTGTGCCGGGAGGCAGGAGCCGAATGCTGAACTCACTGGCCCTGTGGGCAGCCACGTCCACCGCATGGGGGTTCGGGGGCAGCTTCGCCGGCCCCCTCGGTACCGCCCCGCCGCCCAGCAGCGGCACCCAGGTGGCCGTCGCCACCCGCGGCGAACAGACCACCGTGACCGTCACCACGCAGGCCGCCGAAGACATCGAGGGCTTCGCCTTCCTCTGGCCAGCTCCCGGCTTGCTGGCCAAGTCGGTGCGCCTGCCCGAGCTCGACGGCCTGCTGGAGCTGGAGGCCTTCACCCGGCCGCGGGTGGAGCGGATCACCTGCGACGAGCTGCTCGACACGGTGCAGTACCGCACGCCCCCGGGCTGCGCGTCCTACGACGTGACCGAGCTCGCACCTCCCCCCCGCGGCGAAGACGCCGTGGGCGAGGTGGCGATCCAGGGAGACTTCGCCGCCGGAGAGCCCGAGGTCACGGTGCTGACCGTGGCGCAGCTCCAAGGCTGGCTGGACGACAAGAAGCTCGGGATCACGGCCGACGTGCGCGCGCAGCTCGATCCACTCCTCGTCGACGGCACACCGCTGCTGGCCGTGTTCCACGCCGACACCTTGCCCCGCGGCTCGTGGATGAGACCGATCCGCTTCGACGTGGGCCCAGGCGATCTGGTGCTTCCGCTCGCAGGGTGGGCAGCAGAGGCGTCCACGGCCCACGAGCTCACGCTCCTCACCATCAGCGACCAGGTGGACGCCAACCCCACGCTGCTGGATGCACCGGTGGAGGGGATCGAGCAGGACTGCCGACTGTCCGTCACCGACGCCGAGGACTACTGGGAGGAGGCCACCGCCCGATTGCGGGCGCGCCTGGACCTGCCCTTCGTGCCCGTGCACGCGAGCAGCGCAGCCAGCTGCGCGCCCTGCACCTCCGACCTGCTGTCTCCCGCGGCACTGGCCGATCTCGGGGTGTCGGGATCGGAGCTGTCCGCCTTGCGCGTGGGCCGGCTGTTCGTGCGCTACATCCCCGGTCAGCTCACGAGCGATCCGGTGCTCAGCTTCAGCGAGCCAGCCACCGACTGGTCCACCACCTGGATCGCCGACGAGCCAGGCCTGGGCTTCGCCTGGCCCGCCTGCGAGGGAGAGCTGGATCCGAGCGACGTCTGCCCCACCATCGATCCCCCCACCTCTGGAGGCTGCAGCGCCGCAGGGGCTGGCTCCACCGCCGGATTCGCGGCACTGCTGGGGCTGATGGTGCTGGCCCGACGTAGGCGAGCGGAGCGAGCACTCTGGCTCGCCTGCCTGATCTCCCTCGCCACCGCTGCTCCCACGGCCACCGCGGCCTCGGTGGACCGCTCGCCGCGCCTCGAGCTCGCCGTCTCCACCGGACTCGTCGGCACCGATCGCGTGGTCACCTCCGCCGTTCAGCGAGGAGCCCCTCACGTGGGCGCCCCCTTCCTGGGGCTGGGGGCCCGCTACGCGCTGTGGGGCTGGCGCGACGGAGCCAACGTGGGCGTCGCAGCGAACCTCCGAGGGTGGCGAGGCTCGGCCGCGCCCGGCACCGAGGTGCCCCTCACCTTCACGCTGATCGAGCCCAGCATCGCCGTCGACGTGCGCCACGGGCGCTGGCGGGAGGGCGTGGTCTCGCCCTTCTTCCGCTACGGGGTGGGCGCGGCGTTCCCCTGGCTGAAGCCCAACGTCTCGGCCCCCGTGTCCTCCGTGGCCGGCATGCTCGAGGTGGGGGTGGGCGGCTGGATCCGACTGCAGCCCATCGAGGGCCTACGCCCCAGCGTGGAGCTACGCCTGTCGGTGCTGCCGCGCACCGACGGGTTCGTCACCGACTACCACCCCACCCTCGGCTTCCCACAGGTCATCTTCTTCCCAGGCACCGCCAACCTGCAGCTGCGGATCGGCGCCACGCTGAAGTGAGGCTCACAGCACGACGCGAGCGCCCAGGTGTCCGCCGAAGCTGTTGTTCGTGGCCACGTTGAGGTGGCCGTAGACCTTGAAGAAGAACACGTTGAGCTGCGTGCCCACGAAGGCGCGCTGGGTGGTGTTGGCCGCAGATCCGTCGGCCTCCACGGCCACCGAGGCGTTGCCCAGGCTCTGGAACTCACCGTCCAGATCCACCTCCACCGGTCCCGACAGGCTCGCACGGGAGTTGGAGCTGCCTGCGTTGATGTCGAGCGCCACGCCCCCATAGACCGTCAGAACCAGCAGGCGCAGGTTCGTGGACAGCTCCAACGGGAAGCTGGTGGATCCGGCCGTCAGGGTGTAGTCGCCGTCTGCCCGCCAGCGCACCGTCGCACCACCGAAGTCACCGTTCAGGGGCAGGGCCTTCGACAGCCGCAGCAGGTAGGAGCCGCGCTCGATCCCGGCCGTCAGATCCAGGCCTCCCCACTCGAACACCGCGGCGTTCGCTGGCCCGATGACCTTCACCTGCCCGTGCAGTCCCACGTTGAAGAACGTGCCGCGGAAGATCTCGGGCGTGGGAGGCGTCAGGTACATGCCGTTGGCGTAGATCACCACGCGATCGAAGAAGTCGTCCTCGCCGGGCACCAACATGCCCAGGTTCACGCCCCCCATGAGCGACAGCTGGGCGGCGTAGCCCCCCGGCGGTAGATCCGTCTGGCCCCGCGCGAAGCCTGCCGGCACCCCGGCCACCGCCGTGCCGAAGGACAGCCCCCCCACGATCCCCTTGGGGTTGCTCGCGTAGTCCGCGCCCATGCCCTTCATGGACATCGCCGCCGCCTCGGCCATGTAGCCGAGGTACTTCGGCGGATCGATCAGCCGCAGATCGTCGGCGATGGCATCGTTCAGACCCTGGTTGATCTCGTCGACGTCGAGCCCGGCCTTCTTCACCAGCGGACCGTCGAGATCGATGGTCACCGTCTGGGCGAAGCCCACCGAGGGGGCGAGCAACCCGAGGGAAAGCAGCCACCGCATCACAGACCTCCACCACTAGTCGTGCACTGTACCGCTGTGTTGACACCGGGCGCACCAGTAGGTGACCCGAGGCAGATCGGATCCCTGCATCTTCGACTGCACGCGACTGCCGCATCGCAGGCAAGGACGCCCGCGACGGCCGTAGACCCAGTGCAGCGGCCGACCGGGCCCTAGTCCCGTGGTGTTGCGCGGTGCGGGGCGCAGGTTCGCCCGCATCAGCGTGGCAGCCTTCGCATACAGCCCCTCCCAGGTGTCGTGGGCCACCGAGTCGGTGGGCGCGAAGGGATGGGTGCGGAGCACGAAGAGCAGCTCGCTCTTGTAGACGTTGCCGATACCGCAGGCGACCCCTTGGTCCAGGAGCACCTCGGCGGCGGTGGGCCACCGGCTTCGAGCCGCCCGCACAGCAGCGACCGCGGGATCGAAGCCCTCCCCCAACACGTCGGGTCCCAAGCGGCGCAGCACACGGTGGGTGGCCTTTTCACGCGTGCGAAAGCGCTCCACGGTGGGCGCGCGGGTGCACAGCGCCGTTCCACCCGCCGTGTCGAGACGCAGCGACACGTCACCCATCGACACCCGGATCGGCTCACCGGGCGGCACCTGACGCCATCGCCCCTTCATGCCCAGGTGCACCCGCAGCGTGGTGCCGTCGGACAGATCCATGAGCAGGTGCTTGCCCACCGCCTCGATGGCGTCCACGTGCACGTCGATCAGCGCTCGCACCACCCTGGGCCAGCGACTCGCGGCACCCACGAGGACCTGCCCCAGGAGCAACGGCCGCAGGCGCATCGCGCTCAGGTGGATGGAGTCGCCTTCAGGCACCGGAGGCGGTCAGGGCCAGGACCGCCTCGAGGCGCTCCCGCAGCTGTGCAGGGGTGGCCCCCTGCACCGTGACGTGGCCGAGCTTCCGACCCGGTCGCGGCGCCTTTCCGTACAGATGCACTCGGGCGCCGTCGATGGCCAGCAGCTCCGACAGGTCGGGAACATTGCCGAGCAGGTTCGCACAAGCCGTGGGCACCGGTACCTCGGTGGACCCCAGCGGCAGCCCCAGCACCGCTCGCACGTGGTTGTCGAACTGCGAGGTGAGCGCCCCCTCGATGCTCCAGTGCCCGGAGTTGTGCACCCGCGGAGCCATCTCGTTGGCCAACAGCCGGTCGCCCACCTGGAACAGCTCCACCGCCAGCACGCCCACGTACTGCTGCGCCTCGAGCAGCCGATCAGCGATGCTGTCGGCCTCCTGCTGCAGTGTGGTCGTCACACCGGGGGCTGGGACCTCGGACCAGTGGAGGATGCCACCGGCGTGCCGGTTCTCCACCAACGGCCAGGTGCGCTTGTTGCCGCTGCGATCCCGCACGGCCAGGATCGACAGCTCCCGATCGAAGGCAACCACTTGCTCGAGGATGCAAGGCACGCCGCCCAGGGTGGCGAAAGCCCCCTCCGCCTGCTCGGGATCGGCCAGGTAGAGCTGCCCCTTGCCGTCGTAGCCCATGCGTCGGGTCTTGAGGATGGCGGGCAGTCCCAGCTTGTCGATGGCGGCGCGGAGCTGCGCCACGTCGTCCACCGGCTCGAAGCCCGCCGTGTCGATGCCGCGAGAGCGGAAGAACCGCTTCTCCACCAAGCGGTCCTGCGCCTGCTCGAGGGCTCCGGGTCCGGGGTGGATGGGGACCTTGCCCGCCAGGTAGCGAACGGCCTCGACCGGCACGTTCTCGAACTCGTAGGTGACGGCGTCGCACTCCTCGGCGAGGCGATCCAGGGCGGCCTCGTCGTCGTAGGGAGCCACGATCACTTCGCCGAGCCCCCCCGCGCTCGGGTTCGGCGCAGCCTCGAGGAAGGTGGTACGCACCCCGATGTCTCGTCCCGCTTCTGCGAGCATGCGTCCCAGCTGCCCGCCACCGATGACCCCCAAGTGCATCACCCCTCCCTGGGATCGGGTCGGTCGAGGACCCGCTGCGTCTGGGCGACCCGAAACGCCTCCAGTCGCTGCGCCACTCCTGGGTCGGTCGGCGCCAGCAGCGCTGCCGCGAACAGCCCCGCGTTCTTCGCCCCTGCCGCGCCGATGGCGAAGGTGGCCACCGGCACACCTGCAGGCATCTGCACGATGGACAGCAACGAGTCGAGGCCCGACAGCGCCTTGCTCTGAACCGGCACCCCCAGGATGGGCACCGCCGTCTTGGCGGCGAGCATGCCAGGCAGATGCGCCGCCCCACCCGCGCCCGCGATGATGGCGCGCAGGCCACGTGGGCCAGCCTGCTCGGCGTAGCGAAACAGCAGATCGGGCGTGCGGTGGGCGCTCACCACTCGGACCTCGTGGGTCACGCCCAGCTCTTCGAGCACCTCCGCTGCGCCACGGAGGGTGGGCCAGTCCGATTGGCTGCCCATCACGATGCCGATGGAGGGTTCCATGCCGGCCCCCCTATGGAGTCGCACTCACGATCGCACGCGCTGTAGGCAGGTCGCTCCGTGCGCGAACCCTGCCGCCAAGAACGTGTCCGCGTGCGGCGACTGGGGAGCGGGCTTGCCGTCGATTCGGTCGATGCGGACCGTGCGCCACCGATCGGGCTGCTGCCCCACCCAGCCCTCGATGGCCCGCTTCAGCAGACGCGGCTCGTCGGCACTGGGAAACGTGATCCAGTGCCGCTCGCCGCGCTCCACGAACAGCGCCGGCGCTCCCCCCACCAGCACCACCGTGGCTCCCGCGACCCGACGCACCCGTCCCTCCGACTCGGGCCACGACAGCAGCGTGCCCCAGGGGTTCGCCGGATCCACCGCGTCGAGCACCAGCACCTCGGGCTCCTGGTCCCGGCACGCACGCAGTCGGTCCACGGCTCCCGGCACCGCGAACTGCGCGCCCACCAAGCCGTCCACGAACCAGCCTCGCCGCGCCCGCCCCGCCTCCTCCATGGCTCGGAGCACCGGATACACCGCCGAGAACGCGCCGGGGATCCCGTCGGCCTTGGCTGCGGCGGCGCAGGCCACGCCGTAGCGCTCCAGCAGCATGGCGGCGCGCGCGTGGGCGCGCTCGGTGCCCTTCACGGGCTCTGCAGAGAACAGGTCCACCACCGCCGACCACCGACCTCCTGCCGTGATCTGACTGCGCCCCCGCCGAGAGGCCTTGCGGGTGCGGGCCTGAAGCCCCTTCAGCGGCCCGAACGTGTCGTTGGTGACCAACCCGGCCCAGGCGAGGTCCCACAGCGCCCGCGTGAGCTGTGCCATCTTCGCCTCGGGCACCGCCCGCTGCAGCCCCACCATGAAGGAGGCCCCTCGCTGCAGCAGGTGGTCGTACAGGGCCTTGCGCACCGCCGACAGCGGCTCGTCGGGGTCGTCCAGCAGCCCCTCTGGAGGCTCCGGCGGATCGAAGAGCAGATCCACGCGGTCCCGCCGCACCAGCACGATGCGACCGTCCTTGGGACCCAGCGGCCCGGCACCGATCCAGACGATCTCGCCCATGGCGCCCAGCTGGTCGAGCCAGTCGGGCTGGAAGTCCGCCACGCGCGCACGGAGCACCGGCCCCCGCAGCCACACGCTCGCGGGCAGCGCCACGCCCTCGAGCTGCAGGAGCACCTCGCGCAGGCGCCCCAGGCCCGTCCGCTCCGAGCCCACGCCGTGCCACTGGGTCAGGAACCGCGCGAAGACCTCCCCCTCCACGGGTGCGATCTCGTTGCGCAGCACCGCCAAGGAGCGTCGCTTCAGCCGCGCCAGCACGTCGGGATGGCACCACTCCCAGCCCGTGCCGCCCGGACGGATCTCGCCGCTGACCAAGCGGTCCTGGGCCTCCAGCGCTCGGAGCACCGCCTCCACCACCCCAATGGGAAGCCCCCACCGCTGCGCCAACACCACGGCGTGGAACGGTCCGTGGGTGCGGGCCCACCGCAGCGCCAGTGACTCGAGGGGGGTGTCCACGGTCTCGAGGAAGATGGCGGGAAGCCCCGGAGGCAGTGCGACCCCCAGCGCATCGCGCATCCGCCCGGCATCCTCCACCGCGATCCAGCGAGCCTCGCCGCCGATTCGCACGGGCACCACGCGCCGCTCGAGCTCCAGCTCCTTCAGCCAGCTCGTGGGGTCCTCCGCGCAACGCGCCACCACCTCCTCGTCCGTCAGATCTCCCAGCGTGCGCAACATGTCGTGCAGCGCATCGGCATGACGCACCGCACGCTCGGGCACCAGCCGCTGCAGCTCCGCCTCCACCACCGCCACGGCGGTCGGGTCCAGCAGATCGCGCAGCTCCTCCTGGCCGAGCAGCTCCCGGAGCAGCGCCCGGTCCAGCGACAGGGCGGCCGCGCGACGCTCGGCGATGGGTGCGTCGCCGGCGTACATGAAGGCCGCCACGTAGGCGAACACCAGCGAGCGAGCAAAGGGCGACGGGCGCTTGGTCTGCACCTCGTGCACCGCGATCTCCCGGGAGCGCACGGCCGTGAGCAGCTCCACCAGCGCGGGAAGATCGAGCACGTCCTGCAAGCACTCGCGATAGGTCTCGAGCACCACCGGGAACGCCGGGAAGGCGCTCGCCACCTGCAGCAGGTTCTGGGACTTCAGGCGCTGGGCCCACAGCGGCTGGCGGCCCTTGGGATTGCGCCTGGGGAGCAGCAGCGACCGGGCCGCGTTCTCGCGAAACCGCGCCGCGAACAGCGCCGAGCGCCCGAGCTGCTCCACCACCAGATCCTCCACCTCCTCCGGATCCGGCCACAGCTCGGTCAGGGGCGGCAGCTCGTCCACGTCGGCGAAGCGCAGGGCGATCCCGTCGTCGGTCCACAGCGCCTGCACGTCGTAGCCGCCGTTCACCGCCAGACGCGCCTCGAGCGCCAGCGCCCACGGCGCGTGCACCCGGGATCCGAAGGGAGACAGCACGCAGATCCGCCAGTCTCCCAGCTCGTCGCGAAAGCACTCCACCACCAGCGAGCGGTCGGTGGGAACCTGTCCGGTGACGGCCTGCTGCTCGAGCACGTAGCGAAGCACGTTGCCGGCAGCCAGATCGTCGAGGGGCGTGGTCTCGACCAGCCACTGGCGCGCATCCTCCCCGCGGCTCGACACCTCCCGCAGGAAGGCCCCCAGCCGGCGACCGAGGTCCACGGGCCGCCCGGGACGCTCGCCGTGCCAGAAGGGCAGCCGACCCGGCTCCCCCGGAGCGGGGCTCACCAGCACTCGATCGCGGGTGATCTCCTCGATGCGCCAGGTGCTCGCGCCCAGGATGATCAGATCCCCCTTGCGCGACTCGTACACCATCTCCTCGTCCAGCTCCCCCAGACGAGGCCCGTCGCCCACCAGGAACACGCCGTACAGGCCTCGATCGGGGATGGTCCCCCCGTTGAGCAGCGACAGCATGCGGGAGCCGCGCCGAGCCTTCAGCTCGTCGGAGGTGCGATCCCAGGTGATGCGCGGTCGCAGCTCCGCGAAGTCGTCCGAGGGATACCGCCCCGAGAGCATGTCGAGCACACTCGTCAGCAGCCCCTCGGTCAGGCCGTGGAACGGATAGGCGCGACGCACCACGGCGTGCAGATCCGCCACGGTCCAGTCCTCTGCTCCACACATCGCCACGATCTGTTGAGCCAGCACGTCCAGGCAGTTCTGCGGCACGGAGGTGGGCTCCACCGCCCCCTCCAGCATGGCCTGCGACACCACCACGGACTCCACCAGATCACCGCGGTACTTCGGGAAGATCCGACCGATGGAGCGCTCGCCCACCGAGTGACCCGCGCGACCCACGCGCTGCAGGCCGCTGGCCACGCTGCCCGGTGATTCCACCAGGATCACCAGGTCCACCGCGCCCATGTCGATGCCCAGCTCCAGCGAGCTCGTGGCCACGATGCCGGGCACACGCCCCGCCTTCAGCGCCTCCTCCACCTCGTGGCGCCGCGCGTGGGAGATCGAGCCGTGGTGCGCGTGCACCAGCTCCTCCCCCGCCAGCTCGTTGAGCCGCTGCGCCAGGCGCTCGCACAGCAGTCGACTGTTGGTGAACACGATGGTGGAGCGATGGGCCCGGATCAGCTCCAGCAGGCGCGGGTAGACCACCGGCCACAGCCCCGCCGACAGCCGGTCGGGCGCCCCCGACGGCGGCGGCGTGGACGGACCCTCCGCCTGCGCTCCCCCCACCCGCTGACGCTGCCCCTCACCGCCTCCCGTGGGCGCACCCCCAGGCACCACGGGATGCTCCATGTCCACCACCGGCACCACGATCTGCAGATCCACGTGAGGGGGCGCCGACGCATCCACGATCTCCACGGAGCGATCGCCTCCCAGGAAGCGGGCGATCTCCGACAGCGGCCGCTGGGTGGCCGAAAGGCCCACGCGCTGGGGATCCGTGTCGCAGAGCCGGGCGAGCCGCTCCAGGCTCAGGGCCAGGTGCACGCCGCGCTTGCTGCCCGCCATCACGTGGATCTCGTCCACGATCACCGTCTGCACCGACTTCAGCGTCTCGTGCGCCTGCGAGCCCAGGATCAGGTACAGCGACTCGGGGGTGGTCACCAGGATGTCCGCCGGGTCCTTCGCCTGCCGGCGACGGTCTCGCTGCGAGGTGTCGCCCGTGCGCACGTCCACCCGGATGGGCCGGAGCGACTCCCCCTGCCGGCTCGCCGCGTTGGCGATGCCCACCAGCGGAGCACGCAGGTTGCGCTCGATGTCGTAGACCAGCGCCTTCAGGGGTGACACGTAGAGGACCCGCACCCCCGGGGGCTCGTCGACACCGAGCGACACGAGCTGGTCGAGGCCCGCCAGGAAGGCGGCCAGCGTCTTTCCCGAGCCCGTCGGCGCGAGCAGCAGGGTGTTCTGCCCCTCCGCGATGGAGGGCCATCCTCGGATCTGAACCTCCGTCGGAGTAGCGAAGGCGTCACCGAACCAGGTGCGAACCGGAGAGCTGAAACGTTCCAAGACGGCGTGCATGGCCAGCTATCTATGGTGCGACGAAGCCCAGGGGAAAGACGACTACGTCTCGTCCTGGCCTGCAGGCAAAGTCTCCGCTAGAATCCGAGCAGGTTGGGCCGCGGGGGGCCCAATGGATGGAGTGAGACCATGATCCGCCTGCTGCCCGCGATGCTCGCGTTGCCCCTCGTGGGGTGTTCCAACTACCTAGTCCAACAGCTCGACGGCGTGTGGGCCGGGACCGCAACGGACCAGACCAACACACCGGTGGTGATGACCGCCGACTTCACCTGGGACGACGAGGAGCAGCTCCTCGGTGGCCAGGTCGACATCGGAGGTTGGATCTACCTGGTCTACGCCGCCAACTCCGACAACGAGTACGCGAACGTCGAGATGTGGCTGAATACAGCAGCTCGCAAGGTCGACCTGAACAAGGTCGGTGTGGACAAGGAGGCCATGGGCGGCGAATACGTGGTCAACACGTGCTGGTCCGAAGGTGGCCAGACGCTGGACGACCCCGCACTGTGCCTGCAGACGGGTAGCTTCGACCTCGAGAAGCAGTGAGCCGCCACATCGCCTAAGATGCGCCTCCACCACCTGGAGGCGCGACATGAAGCGGCGCGAGTTCCTTGGTGCCGCTGTCGTCGGCATCGCAGCGTGTAGCGGACAAGCCCCCCCTTCCACCGACGCGCCCGCCGTGTCCAACGGTCTGCGGGTCAAGTGGCGCCTCGCCTCGAGCTTTCCGCGCTCGCTGGACACCATCTACGGCGCCGCCGAGGTGATGGCTCAGCGCGTGCAGGACATGTCCGGGGGCAACTTTCAGATCAAGGTGTACCCCGCCGGCGAGATCGTCCCTGCCCTGGAGGTGATGGACGCCGTGCAGCAGGGCACGGTGCACGTGGGGCAGACCGCGTCGTACTACTACATCGGAAAGAACCCCGCCCTGGCCTTCGATACCTGCGTGCCCTTCGGTCTGACGGCACGCCAGCAGTCGGCCTGGCTGCTGGAGGGCGGCGGGCTCGACATGATCAACAAGCGCTTCTCCGACTTCGGGATCGTCAGCTTCCCCGCTGGCAACACCGGCGTACAGATGGGCGGATGGTTCAAGCGCCCCGTGACCACCCTGGAGGATCTGCAGGGTCTCAAGATGCGCATCCCGGGCATCGGCGGCGCCGTGATGGAGCGCCTGGGCGTAGCCACGCAGACGCTCGCGGGCGGCGAGATCTACACGGCGCTGGAGCGTGGAGCCATCGACGCCACCGACTGGGTGGGCCCCTACGACGACGAGAAGCTCGGCTTCTACAAGGTGGCCAAGCACTACCACTACCCAGGATGGTGGGAGCCGGGGCCGAGCCTTTCCTTCTACGTGAACCAGGCGTCGTACGAGGGCCTGCCCACGGACTACAAGGCCATCCTCGCGGCGGCGTGTCACGAGGCCGGCATCGCCATGCAGACGCGCTACGACGCGCTGAATCCCCCGGCCATGAAGCGCCTGGCCACCGCAGGCGTGCTCGTGAGAGCCTTCTCCGACGAGCTGATGAACGGAGCGAGGGACGCGTCGATGTCGCTACTCGAGGACGAGGCCGCCAAGGACCCCGAGTACCGTGAGCTACTGGAGCAGTGGAAGGACTTCCGCGCGGCGTCCTTCGCCTGGTTCGCCACCGCCGAGCGCGCCTACCACGACTTCGCCTTCATTCGTTGACTCCCTACCGGAGGCCCTCGAGCAGCGTCTGCTGCTGGCGCTTGGCTTCGGTGGCGTCGAGGCCGTGCTTCTCGGCATAGGTCGCGGCAGCGCCGTAGGCCTTGGCCGCCTTGCTCCGCTGCACGAACACGCGGTCCTCGATGGCCATCTCGTACACCTCGTGCTGCGCTTCGGTCAGGTAGGAGGGAAACGGGAAGTCGGCGATGACCTGCGCCATCTTGGCGTACCCCGCAGCCAGGGCCATGCGCGCCTCCAGCACCCAGCGCGGGTCCGTGCCCTCGTCCTTCGCGACGGCGACGGCCTGATCCTCCAGCGCCTGCAGGGACGCAGCGGCCGCCTTCAGCGCGTTCTCGAGAAGGACGTCCTCCTCCTCGCGGCTCGTTCCGGCGGCGACGGGCGCCAAGGCCTTCACCTCGGAGAACGCCTCGGCACGCTCCCGCAGCTCCAGCACGGGGGGGGGAGGCATCAACGCCACGGGTGGCTGAACCGGGCCCCGTCCTCCTCCCGACAGTCCCGCCACCAAGATGGCCGCCACGACGGCTGCCGCGAGCAGCCAGGTGTGGACCGCACGCCAGGCGCCCCCCAGGCGACCCACGCGCCGTTCCGCTTCCGCCCACTGGGCATCGATCAGGGCTGTACTCATGGAAAACTCCTCCACGGCTCGAATCAGCTGTTGTTCCTCGGCGCGAATCGCCGCCGCGAGGGCCGCACAGCTCGGGCATCCGGCCAGATGTCCGGCCAGGTCGCCGAAGTCGCTGGAGGCCTCCAGCAGCTGCTCGCGCACGTCTTCGCAGGTCATGCTTCCCTCAACAGGGCCACCGGGTCCGCCCCCTCCGCCAGTCGCGCACGCAGCGCCCGGCGCGCCTGGAACAGCTGCCCCCGGACGGCCCCTGGCGTGATCTGCAGCTGCTGAGCTGCCTCGGCAGGAGACAGCCCCTGGAGATCCACCAGATCCACGATCTCGCGCTGTCGTGGCGAGAGGTACCCGAACGCATCCAGCGCCCGCGTGGCCGCCCGGGCCAGATCCAGCTGCCGATCGAGGGAGGCCTCGGGTGCGGCGCGCTCCGGCTCGGGCTCCGCCACCACCGGGTTGCGCGCTCGGCGCGCCAGCTCGCCCCGTGCGGCGTTGAGCACCAGGGTCTTCAGCCACGGCTCGAAGGGACGCTGCGGATCGTAGCGGTGCACGAAGCGCAGCAGCCGGATCAGCGCCTCCTGGACCACGTCCTCCGCCACCCCCACGTCGCCCGTCGCCACCAACGCCCAGCGGCGGATCTGGGGCAGGTGGCGCTGCACCACGCGGCGCAAGGCAGCCCGATCCCCTCGGGTGGCGCGACGCAGGTCGGAGGAGGCACTCATGACCGTCGTACTGTCAACCAGCGCCTTGCGTTTGGATCGAGGCATACTGGCCCGGGCACCTGGAGGTCCTCGTGATTCGTCTCGCACTTCCCCTGATCGTCCTCGCGACGGGGTGCCCCCCTGGGCAGACCGCAGGGTCGTCGTCCACGGCGCCCATCGAGCCCACCGAGGTCACCGAGACCCAGACCGAGACGGTCACCGACACCTTCGAGGTTCTCCCACACGCCGTGGACATCCTGTTCGTGGTGGACAACTCGGCGTCCATGGGACCCGCACAGGAGGCATTGCTCGACAGCCTCCCTCGCTTCGTCGAGGAGCTGATCGCCGCGGAGCTCGACTTCCACCTGGGCGTCGTCACCACCGACATGGAGGACCCCGATCAGCAAGGAAAGCTGAGGCGAACCGACGATGGCACCTTCTTCGTGGACCTCGACACGCCCGAGGCGGTGGAGGTCGTGCAGAAGCTCGCGAGCGTGGGCACGCAGGGAAGTGGCACCGAGCGCGGAATCGGCGCCATCTACACCGCGCTGGCGCTGCTCTCGTCCACGTTCAACGAGGGATTCCGGCGCGACGACGCGTGGATCCACACCCTGGTGTTCAGCGACGAGCCAGACGCCACCCAGAGAACCCTGATCGAGCCCGCCGAGTTCGTGCAGTGGTACGGCGGACTGCATCAAGAGCAAGGGGGTGCGGTGGTCTCCGCGTTCGAGGGATGGAAGGAGCCCACCCAGTACACGCAGCTCGCGGAGCAGACCGGAGGCGTTCAGGCGGATCTCCTCCAGCCCACACCGGGACTTCGCGACGTGGGGGGAGCGCTGCTCCCACCGACCCCCGTGTTCGAGCTCAGCGAGCAGCCCGAGCCCAGCTCCCTGGCCGTGAGCATCGTCACGGTCGACGACGCACAGACCACCGCCGTGCGACCGTCGGGCTTCGTCCACGACGAGGCGGCCAACACGGTGACGCTGCTGGTGGAGCTCCCCCCCGGCGGCGTGCTCGTCCAGGTGACCTATCAACCGCTCGCTGACGTTCGCTGACACGTCCACGACACGAGTACGACGCAGGCGCGCCCTGGAATAGGGTAGGCCGTGCAGAGGGAGGTGACGATGAGCCGCATGCTGGGCAGGTCTGCTTCGACGGTCCTGTGGGTGTGGGCACTTGCCGCGTGCTCCGGAGGCACGACAGGCACGGACCGGACCGATCAGACCACGGACGACGTCGACACGTCCGACACGTCCGACACCGACACTCCCCCCACTCAGGTGGATCCCGATGCCGTGTTGGTCGTGCCCACCGGCAGCGGCCTGGCGCTGCTGGAGCTCGACGGCAGCATCGCCCTGTCGCGCACCTGGACCGAGCTGGTGGGCAACTGCGGCAACTGCGGCGGAGAGGGAGCCAGCGACGACGGAGACGGCTTGCTCGTCTCCTTCACCAACGGAGGCCCCAACCGCGAGGGCGCCATCGCTCGCCTCGATACCGACTTCGAGCTCGACTTCCGCCTCGACGGCTTCGCTTTTCCCCACGACGTCGAGCGAGATCCCGCCGATGGCACCCTGATCGTGGAGGAGACCTCGGCCGATCGCCTCGCGTGGTTGCCCGCAGACGGAAGCTCGGCCACCCCCGATCGCACCCTCGACACCAGCAATGCCGACTTCGCCGGCAATCCCAACGGCTTGGATCGCTTCGACCACGACGGTCGCAGCTATGCGCTGGTGACCCATCGCGGCGGAGGCGGGGGCAACCCCGGCGGCGTAGCTGGCGGCAGCATCACCCTGTGGGACATCACCACGGCAGGCAGCCCCGAGTTCCAGTGGCGCTTTCCGGCCACCGGTGCCATCGACACGCCCCACGGAGCCATGCTCCGACAGTGGCAGGACCAGTGGTGGCTGCTGTGGGCCCACACCGAGGGGGCCCCCAACGGTGGCAGCGTGGGGCTGGCGGTGGCCGACGCACCCACCGACGCGCCCGCCTACGTGGCGGATCTCGTCCCCGAAGACGACGTGGGCCCGTTCAACTTCCTGCGCGGGGTCGAGCTGTCCGCCGACGGCCGGCTGTTCGCCACCGATAGCGGTCGTGGCGGCGGAGGCAACGCCACCGGCCAGGTGGTCGAGGCCGTCATGCCCGATCTGGCGCCGACCGGAGCGGTGGGCAACGTGGACGACCAAGTGCTCGTGAGCTTGGGCCCTGCCACCGCCCTCGCCAGCGACCTGCCGAGCCCCTACGAGGCCTGGCTCTGGGTCAGGTCAACCAGTAGGTGACCAGCTCCGGGAACAGCACCACCAGCATCAACCCGAGCAGCTGGATCCCGATGAAGGGCACCACACCCCGGTAGATGGCACCCGTCGACATGTGCTCGGGGGCCACCCCCCGCAGGTAGAACAGCGAGAACCCGAAGGGCGGGGTGAGGAAGCTCGCCTGCAGGTTCATGCCCAGCAGCACGCCGAACCACACCAGATCGATCCCCAGTGCCGTGGCCGCCGGTACCAGCAGCGGCAGCACGATGAAGGCGATCTCGAAGAAGTCGATGAAGAAGCCGAGCCCGAAGACCACCAGGTTGGCCACCACCAGCAGCCCCACCGTGCCTCCGGGCAGCGAGGTGAGCAGCTCCTGGATCCAGACGTCGCCCTCGAGCCCGCGAAACACCAGAGCGAACAGCGTGGAGCCCACGAGCAGGATCATCACCATCGACGTGAGCGTGGTGGTCTCGTCCAGCGCGCCGCGCACCGCCTGAACCGTGAGGCGTCCGTTGAGCGCCGCTAGGCCCAGCGCTCCCAGCGCCCCCAGTGCACCTGCCTCGGTGGGTGTGGCCACCCCCACGAAGATGCTGCCCAGCACGAGCAGGATCAGCACGAGTGGAGGGATCATCACCATCACCACCCGGCCCAGCAGCGCCAGCCCATGGTGCTCCCGCGCTTCGGGCGGAAGCGCCGGCGCGATCTCCGGGCGCAGCCAGGCCACCAACAGCACATAGGCACCGAACATCCCCGCCAGCATCAGGCCCGGCAACAGGCTGCCGATGAACAGGTCCCCCACGCTCACGCCCAGCTGATCCGCCAGCACCACCAACACCACGCTGGGGGGCACGATCTGCCCCAGGGTGCCCGAGGCGCAGATCACCCCCGCCGACAGCTCCTCGCTGTAGCCATAGCGCAGCATGACGGGCAGGCTGATGAGGCCCATGGCCACCACCGACGCACCCACCACACCCGTGGCGGCGGCCAGCAGCGTGCCCACCACCACCACCGACAGGGCCAGCCCGCCGCGCATCGTCCCGAACAGGGAGCCCATGGTGGTGAGTAGATCCTCCGCCAGCTTCGACTTCTCGAGCACCGTGCCCATGAAGATGAAGAACGGCACGGCCAGCAGCACGAAGTTGTCCATGATGCCCATGACCCGCGCCGGAAAGCCGTAGAGCATGGCGAAGTCGAACACCCCCGCCGCCGCGCCGATCACGCTGAACAGTAGGGCCGTGCCCGCCAGGGAGAAGGCCACTGGGTAGCCACTGAAGATCAGCGCGAAGGCCACCACGAACATCAGCGGCCCGAGCCATTCCGTGATCACGCGCCCTCCCGCAGGGTGGTCACGTACCCGGGGATCAGCGCCAGCCCCTGCAGCCCCAGCGCCACGAACGCCACGGGGATCAGCGTCTTGACGGGATAGCGGGGCAGCCCACCGGTGTTGGGGGACTGCTCGAACACCGCCCAGCTGTTGGCGACCCACTCCGCACTTCCCCACGCGCCGAAGACGCAGAAGGGCAGCAGGAACAGCACGGTGCCGGCCAGGTCGATCGCAGCCTTGGTGCGCGGGCTGGCTCGCCCGTACAGCACGTCCACCCGCACGTGGCGATCCGCCAGCAGCGTGTAGGGCGCTGCGAGCAGGAACACCGCGGCGAACAGGTACCACTGCGCCTCGAGGAAGCCGTTCGAGCTCAGGTTCGTGCCGATGTAGCGCCCCAAGTAGCGAGCCACGGCGTTGAAGGAGCCCACCAGCACCATGACCAACACCAACCAGCGCACGCCGTGGCCCAGCCAGGTGTGGGCTCGGCTCACCCCCGCCGACAGCCGTTGGAGCAGCAGCATCCCGCCTCCGAAGACGCGGAGACTACCGCGCCTCGTCGCGCCACCGGGCCGGCGTGGTGCCAAACGCCGTGCGAAAGGCGAACACGAATGCGCTCACGCTGTCGTAGCCAGCGATCCGGGCCGCGGATCGCACGGTGGCTGCACGGCCCAGCTCCTCCACCGCTCGCAGCAGACGGGCCTGCCGTCGCCAGGCGCCCAAGGGCACGCCGGTGCTCGCGCGCACGTGCCGCTCCATCGTGCGCCGCACCACCCCCAGCTCGCCGCACAGCTCCTCGATGGAGGTGCGCGAGCCCGGATCCTCCCAGATCCGGAGCGCCAGCGCCCGGGCGGGCCCCGCGGGTGGCAGGGCCAGCGCCAGCGGTCCCCGCGGGGCTGCCGCCAGCTCGTCGCGCAGCACGGCCAGGACACGCTGCGAGGGGCCCTCCGCCCCCTCGTCCAGCGGGGCCAGCTCCACGGCGCGCGCCACCAGCTCCTGGAGCAACGGAGGCAGCGTCAGCACCGAGCAGTCCCCCGGTAGTGCCGGGAGCGCATCGGGGGCGAAGTAGAGCATGCGCAGCCGCAGATCCGTCACGCAGTGGAGCTGGGCGGTCACGGTGGGAGGAACCCACAGGGCCCGCCCACGCGGCAGCACCCACGCCGCTCGGGTCGTTCGCACCCGGGCCACGCCGTCCGCCACGCGCAGCAGCTGACCCCAGCCGTGCGCATGGTCGGCCACCAGCGCACCCTGCGCCAGATCCAGCACCATGGAGCGAACGGTGTGTCGTGATCTCGACATCTTTCGCCGAACTATCGCACTGCCGCCACCTTCCGCCAGCCGCTACCTTCCGTGCTGTCGCCTGCATCGCAGGCACTGGAGGAGCGATGGGGATGCCGGTAGTGCACTTCGCCGTCTACTGCGACGATGCCGACCGCGCGATAGCCTTCTACGGCACCGTGTTCGGCTGGGGCTTCGAGGCCTGGGGCCCTCCCGGCTACTTCAAGATCGACGTCGGCGCCGACAAGGGGGTCGTGGCCGGCGCGCTGTCGGTGCGCACCGCGCCCAGAGCCGAGGGGACACCCAACGCGTATCGCTGCACCCTGTCCGTCACGGACCTCGACGCCAGCCTCGACGCCATCGAGGCCAACGGCGGCCAGCGAGCCTCCAACGTCGCCCAGATCCCCGGCGTCGGCCGCGTAGTCGAGTTCACCGACCCCGAGGGCAACCTCGCCTGCATCATGCAGTACGAGCCCGGTCACCCCCTGGGGATCTGACCGCCCGGCCCGCTCGGTGGTCAGGGCGACCGGTCACCGGTCGCGCCACGGACGGTAGGCTGGTAGCGATGCATGTGGCATGTGTCTGGAGGCACCATGCACCGCACCGTTCCCCTCACCCTGGCCTTGGTCGCCGCGGCTCCCGCGTCGGCCGCCCTCGCCCCGGCGCCCGAGCCACCGCCACCGCTGCAAGAGGCCCCTGCCGAGCCACCGGAGGCGGAGCCCATCGACACGGTACAGGAGCCCACCACCGAGTTCGCCAGCGACACCATCGTCACCGTACGAGAGCCCAGGCTCGACCTGTTCGCGCTGGCGCAGACCATCGAGCTGCTCGCCCCCATCTCCGACAACGCCTTCCTCCTGGGGCAGAGCGCCTTCGTCGGCGCCCCCGTCGACGGCGACGTCATGGCGCTCGGCGAGGTCGTCGAGATCGGGTCCGAGGTGGCTGGCGACGTCTACGCCATGGGTCGCTTGATCCAGATCAACGAGGAGGGCTCCGTCGGCGGCAACGTCTTCACCGCGGGCGCCGACGTCGAGGTGCTGGGTCCCGTCGCGGGCAACCTCACCGGGGGCGCAGGCAGCATCGAGATCGCAGCCCCCATCGGCGGCGACGTCCACGTGGAGGTGGGCGAGCTACGCCTGAGTCAGGGCGCCGCAATCCACGGGGATCTGACCTACGAGGCGGCCTCGGAGGCGCCCCGCGCCATCGACGTGACCACGGGCGACGTGATCTTCACTCAGTCGGCGGACCACGACGTGCACATCGTCGTGGACCCCATCGACGATCCCGTGATCCACGTGGACCTCGACGACATCCTCGACGAGGAGGAAGAGCAGCAGGCGGGCATCCTCACCCGAGCCGCCGAGTGGACCTTCTGGCGCGGCTGGGCCTTCATCACCAAGCTCATCGTGGGAGCGGCGATCCTGGTGCTGGGAGGCGCCACCGCAGGACGGGTGTCGGGCGTGCTCCGCGAGCAACCCGGCCCCAGCCTTGGTGTAGGCGTGATCGTCGCCGTGGCCCTGCCAGCACTGTCGCTGTTCTCCGTGGTGACCATCGTGGGCAGCCCCCTGGGGGTGCTCGGCTTCATGTCCTGGTTGGCGCTGATGTACGTGGCGCAGCTCTTCGCTGCCCAAGCGATCGGTGACCTCGTCCTGGAGCAGGTCAGGCCCGGTGCCGTGGGCTCGCCCTACGTGTCGATGGCCGTGGGTCTCGTGCCCTTGGTGGTGCTGTCGTCGGTTCCCTGGTTCGGGTGGCTGCTGTGGTTCGCCGCCGTCCTCGTGGGCATCGGCGCCATGTGGCTCACCTACCGGCCGGGCTCCCCCGAGCAGACCACCGTATGAGCCGCTGGCTGCTGCGCGCTGGTGCCCTCGCCGCGGTGGCCTGCACCAGCACCGTGGTGGCGACCGCAGCCCTGGCGTTCCTGCACCGGGAGCTGCAACCCGCGCGGGCCTTGGCCTGCGCGGTCGTCGCCGTGGGCGGAGCGCTGGCCGTGCGCGGCGCCTGGCGGCGGCTCCCTCCCTTCGTGGCCGACTGGCTCGACGTCGGTGTGGCCTTGTCCATCTCCCTGCTGGGTGCCGTGGTGACGATGACCATGTACGACCTGCCCTATGCCGTGCTCCGCTGGCCCGAGGCCACCGTGGTGGGGTGCACCGCCGGCCTGACCTCCGCCGCCGTCGCCTCGCTGGCCTACACCCATCACCGACTCGCCGACGAGGTGGTCGCCCAGGCCCAGCAGGTGGCCCTGCTCGAGCAGCGGGCCCTCGAGAGCCGACTGTCCGCCCTGTCGGCCCAGATCAACCCGCACTTCCTGTTCAACACGCTCAACACCGTGGCCCAGATGGTCCACGAGGACGCCGACGTCGCCGAGGACCTGATCACCGATCTGGCAGCCATGATGCGCTACGCCCTGCGCAGCTCCACCACCTGGGTGCCGCTGTCCGACGAGATCGCCATGGTGGAGCGCTTGCTCCGGGTGGCCCAAGCTCGCCTGGGAGACCGACTGCAGACCACCGTTGAGCTGGACGACGACGTGTCCCACCTGCAGGTCCCCGGACTGCTCGTGCAGCCACTGGTGGAGAACGCCATCCAGCACGGCGTCTCCAAGCGACCCGAGGGAGGGCGCATCGAGGTCCGAGCGAGCCGACACGGCTCGAGCGTCCGAATCGAGGTCCTCGACGACGGACCAGGGCTCCCACCCGATGTGTCGGGCTGTCTGACGGCGTCGGGCCGCGGCACCGCCGGAGCGGGCGGCGGGCTCAACAACGCTGCCGAGCGCACCCGCCTGTCCTGGCCCGATGGCAGCGCACGCCTGTGGGTGGATCCCGATGCAGCTGGCACCCGCCTCGTACTCGACCTTCCCCTCTCGCCCGAGCCATGAGATGAGACCGATCCGAGCCCTGCTGGTGGACGACGAGCCCCGTGCCCGCGACCGCCTCCGCCGCCTGCTGACCAGCCACGCCGACGTCCAGGTCGTCGGGGAGGCATCCACCGGCGAGGAGGCCCTGGAGCAAGCGCTGAGCCTGCGTCCCGACGTCGTCTTCCTCGACGTACAGATGTGCGGGATGTCGGGCACCGACGTCGCCGAGCAGCTCGTGGCCTACCTTCCCGAGAGCGTCCGCCCCGCCGTGGTCTTCACCACCGCCTTCTCCGAGCACGCCGTGAAGGCCTTCGCCGTGGACAGCCTGGACTACCTCCTCAAGCCCATCGAGCGGGACCGCCTGGCCGAGGCACTGCGTCGTGTGCGGCGGGTGGCCTGGGCCCAGCACTCCACCGCCGATGCGAACGCCGTTCCCCCCCGCCCCGCCGCACCCGCCGTGCTCACGGGCCACCACGGGGCGAGTCAGCAGCCCGTGGCCGTCGGCGCCATCACTGCCATCGAGATGGACGACGGCGTGGCCTGGGCGAACACCGTGGACGGAGGCCGAACGAGGCTCGGCGACAACCTCGCCGAGATCGAGGCCAGCTTGCCGAGCCCGGCCTTCGTGCGCGTCAGCCGCAGCGCCATCGTGCACGTGGAGCGTGTGGAGCGCCTCACTCCCTCGAGCTCGGGTACGTGGGAGGCCGTGCTCGAGTGTGGCCGACGGGTCGGTGTGAGCCGACGAAGGGCAAAGCACCTCAAGGATGCGATGGGCCTCGAGTCCTGATCCGGGGTTGCAGTGGGACAGCAACGAGCGAGCGAGTGCAGGGACTGCTGCAAGTCCAGGCGCGGAGCGGCGACCTGTAGCATCGCGACAATCAACCCCGTTGATTGTCGCGATGCCACAATCGAGTGGTGAATAACTGGGACGTCCACTGTTCCAGATCGTCGAGTCACAGTGGAGGGCCCGTCCCACGATCACCCAGCGGGCGACGCGCCGCTGACCTGCCGGCTTGTTCGAGCCGCAGTCGGCGCGTAACGTCCCAAAAACCCACATCCAAAACCGAAGAGCCAAGCCGTCTCTCGGCACCTTACGCGCCTTAACGAACCTTAAACTGTGGTGGGTGGTAGCATGGTCGACGTGAGCATTCGTTGACAACTGCTAGACTGCTCCGACCAGAGCGGGTGTGCGGAACAATCGCTCGGTGATGATCGGGTCGTAAGGCGCGCCTGTAGGCCCGCTTGCATGGTGGTACGGGTGCACGTCGAGGTGAAGGTGGACACTCCCCATGTCGGTCCGAGCTCCTCGCACAGGGAATCCCTCAGCACGCGGTGGCTGCGCGCCAGCAGCAGGGCCGCCGAGCGCCACGTCCGCCTCCTCGAGGGCGGCCTGCGCGCCGAGCTGACCAAGCTCGCGACCTCCTTCGCGGAGGTGCCCGAGGAGACAGAGCGCTCGTCCTCCGGCGATCTGGACGCAGCGTCTGCGTCCATCAGTGGGGTGGTACGTGCGGGACTGAACGCTGCTCGAGAGGGTCTGGTTCAGCAGCTGCGGTCCTGCACCGAGGACTCTGCCAGGGCTGCCATCAAGAGCCAGGAGTGGGAGCGGGCCCTGACCGACCAGCTCGACGCATTCTCGAGGTTTCTGCAATTCTGGAACCGAAGCGGCGCATATTCCCACGCCGTTCGTTCGCGCATTGCCGCTGACGGAAACCCAAGCGAGTCCGCTCTGCAAGAGGTCGTGGAACATCACACGGGCTTCATCATCCGCCACGCCGAGGACGCGCTGTCGCGCTGGATCGACCAGGTTGCTGAACAGCTCAGCCACACCGTGGTGGAGATGGAGGACCCGAGCCTGGACCCCGATGCCGTGCGGAAGACGGAGCGCCTCACCGAGGCCCAGATCGCACAGCGGAAGGAGGAGCTACGACGAAGGAAGCAGCAGGCAGAGGACTCCATGAAGGTGGTCCTGTTGGAGCCCTCCCCCATCGCCCTGCCTCCAGGCGACAGCTTGCTGGCGCCCGCCGGGCTGGACCCAGTCAGCCCCCCCGCGCCTCCGCACTCCGAGGACCTGGTCGGAACCACCATCGCCGAGCGCTACCGCGTGATGGCCCTCGCCGCGAGGGGCGCTGTGGGGGTGGTCTACAAGGCCGAGGATCTCCGCCTGAACCAGACGGTCGCCCTCAAGATGTTGTCGGCTCATCCCACCGGCGTGGACGACGCACAGAACCTGCCCGAGCGCTTCCGCCTCGAGGCATCGCGGCTCGCTCAGCTGAGCAGCCCCTTCACCGTGCGGGTCCAGGATCACGGTGAGTGGCACGGCACGCCCTACCTCGTGCTGGAGTTCGTGGAAGGGGTGTCGGTGGCGGAGCTGCTGCAGGCAGGCCCCATCGAGGTGAACCGGGCGATCCAGATCGCGCAGCAGATGTGCCACTCCCTGGGAGAGGCGCACTCTTGCGGACTCGTTCACCGAGACCTCAAGCCCGCCAACGTCCTCGTCATGCCGAGCCTCGACGACAACGAGGTCTTCGTCAAGGTGGTGGACTTCGGGCTGGCCAAGGAGCTGATGAGCACCCGGCAGATGACCAAGATGGGTACGTTGCTGGGCACTCCAAAGTTCATGTCGCCAGAGCAGGCGCAGGGTCGCTGGCTGGACCATCGCAGCGACCTGTACTCCCTGGGTGTGATGATGTTCATCATGCTCACGGGGGAGTTTCCCTACGCCGTCAAGACGCCCACCGTCACCGCACTTCTGCTGGCCCACGTACACAGCCAGCCCCGTGCCCTGCGGGAGGTGGCGCCGCATCTCCTCGTGCCCCATCGGCTGCAGGAGGCCGTGAGCTGGTGCCTGGTCAAGGATCCCGCCCAGCGGTGCAGCAGTGCGCGGGATCTGCTCGCGCTGCTGCGGGACTGCCGCCGAGACATGGAGGTGGCGAGCATGGCGAGCCACCACTCCCTGCACGGACCCACGAGGCCGCTGCCGCCACGCGAGTCGCAGCCGCCGGAGTCCTGGTACGAAGCCAGGGAGAGCCTGGCCACCATCGTGTCCGGGCCTCGCGAGGGTGCCCTGCCACCGCAGGCCACCACCCGACGCATCCATCCCTCCACCCACGGCGCACAGGACCGT
This sequence comes from Myxococcales bacterium, assembly GCA_019634415.1. Classification (GTDB taxonomy): domain Bacteria; phylum Myxococcota_A; class UBA796; order UBA796; genus DRPG01. The sequence continues at coordinate 127,541 of JAHQVJ010000129.1, read as the reverse complement.
TCGTGGTGGCCATCGCAGGGCCGCGCACACTCGCTGCCGGTAGCGACGTACCCCGTGCCCAGCATGCACCCGCCTCACTCGATGCCCGGTCAGCCGCCGCTGCAGTCGACGGGCTCACCCGCTAGCGAGCGCGTCGCACAAGGCCTCTTCGCCATCGCCGTCGCCTGCACCATCGGCTGCGTGCTCGGCATCCTCGTCGGACTGACCAGCCTGCTACTGAACCTGCAGGCCAGCGGTGATCTGGAGCGCATCCTGGACATGCTGCAGGGCGTCGGGCCATGATCTCGTGATGAGGCTGCAGGGCAACGAACGATGCTTCCGCATCCTGGGTGTGTTGGGACGTGGCGGATTCGCCACCGTCTACTTGGCCCAGCTCGAGGACATCTCGGGTCCCCAGAAGTGGGTCGCCCTGAAGGCCCTGGATCGACCAGCTCCCGACGACCAGGAGATGAGGAGCCTCTTCGAGGAGTCCTGGGCGCTGGGCTGGCTCGCGGATCGGGGCATCGTGTCGGCGACGGCACCCTTCCGCCTCGCGGGGCGGTGGTGCATGGCGATGGACCTGGTGAAGGGCTCCGACTGCCGGGAGCTGCTGCGCCGACTCGGTCCCCTGCCCACCTCGGTCGCCCTGGAGATCGTCAGGGACGTGGCCAGCACCCTGGACAATCTGTGGCATCAGCCCACGTGGGACGGGCTGCCAGCCGAGTTGCTGCACCGCGACGTGAAGCCCGACAACATCCGCGTCACGTCCACCGGAGACGTCGTGCTCCTCGACTTCGGTGAGGCCAGGTGGCGTCACTCCCGGTTCGGACCGGTGAACGGTCCCCTCACCGCCACGATGGGCTACCTCCCTCCCGAGCGCCTGGACGGCCGCGAGCTCCCGAGGGGAGACGTCTTCGCGCTGGGGGTAGTGCTCGAGGAGCTGCTGACGGGCACTCCCGACGGCGGCGACGTACCCACCACCGACCGAGTCGCCGTCGACGCGTTGCAGCTCGCCCTGCAGATGCGTTCCCAGGAGGTCCTGGCCCGCCCCACCGCCGCAGAGGTGGTGGAGCGCGCGAACCAGCTGCTGCGAGACCAACCGACCACGCTTCGGGCCTGGGCGAGGGCCCACGTCGCCGAGGGGGCGTTCCTGGAGCCGGACGGGTGGGTCGGTCTCGTCGTCCAGGAGGAGGCTGCACCGAGGCTGCGCCGCCCCTCCTGGCACCGCGACGTGGCCATCGCCGTGGCCGCGAGCGTCACGACGGCCATGACGGGGCTCCTGTTCTCGGTGCTGTCGCTGCCGGCGAGGGTGCCCGACCCAGCTACCACAGAGCCGACGGTGGTGATGGTGGCGCCCCCCGAGGAGGTGCCGCCGTCTGCGGGGGTGGCCTTGCCCGAGCCCACTCGACAGGCCGTGATCTCCGTCACTCCGCGGAGCACGACGCCGAAGCCAGCATCGCCCCCCGAGACCGAGGTGCCGACAGAGGCATCGCTGCCCCAGCTGCTGCCCTCTCCCGTCGAAGCCTCCGTGGCGCCCGCAGCGTCCACCGAGCCTCCGCCGGAGCAGCCTCCGGCTGACGAACCCGCGCCACCGCCAGAGGAGGTCGAGCCCGCTCCTGCCACGCCCGAGAGCACCCCGGTGCCCGAGCCCGTCGAGCCCGAGCCCACCCCGGAGATCGCTGCGGCCGAGGAGCCTGGACTGTCCTCCGTCAAGCTGGTCGGCTCCGCCGACGACGTGTCTCTCGTGGGCTCGAGTGGGACCTTCTCCCCCGGCCCGATTCCTCCGGGCACCTACAGCGTCCGGGCCACCTTCGGTGCCGAAGTCCACGACGCAGGCACGATCACCATTCCCCAGGACCAAGCCGTGAAGCTCTCCTGCGACCGTAGGTTCTTGAGATGTACGTTGCGCTGACCCTCACCGTGGCGTACGCCGGCTCGGACCTGTGCAGTCAGACAGGTCTGAGCGACGCGGTCACGCAAGCCTCGGATGCCTTCGGCCAGATGGACGCACGAGCGTTCGAGGCCGCCGTGGGACGTGTGGATCGCTCCCTGCGATGCCAGCCCGAGCGGCTCTCTGCAGCCCTGTGTGCCCAGGTGCACATGGTGCGGGGGCTGCATGCCTTCTTCAACGAGCGGCGACAGACGGCCACCGCATGCTTCTGGTCCGCCCAGCTCGCCGACCCCGCCCTCGAGCTACCCCCGGACCTCGCTCCCGAGGGGCACGTGCTGTACGAGATCTTCGCCTCGGCCGACGCCGCGCCTGCTCCGGACGACCTGGCCAAGGGATGGCCACTGCCCGTCGACGGCTGGCTGCTCGTAGATGGGCAACGGAGCACCGTGTTCCCGGTGGATCGCCCCTTCGTGCTGCAGCACATGGCCGCAGCCGGAGCCGTGATGGGCTCCCGCTACGTGTGGACCCCCGAGGACCTGCCGCCCAGCGCCCGTCGCACCACCCGCCGCACCCGTCGAACGCTGCTCGTGACCGGGCTGACGCTGGACCTGCTCGCGGCAGCCGCCTACGGCGCCAGCTATGCGACCCGCAGCGAGTACGACCGGGCGCTGCTCGCACAGGATCCCTCCGACGCGTGGCAGCTGTACCGCTGGACGAACGGACTCGTGATCGGCAGCATCGGCACAGCTGCGGTGGGGCTCGGGCTCACGACGGCGGGACTCGCAACGGGTAGGTGATCCGTGCAGACCCAGTCATCTGAGAGTTCGCTTCAGGAGCTGAAGGCCACCGGGCTGACGGTGGCGCGGCGGTGCCTGGAGATGTCCACCCACTGTACCGAGGTCAATCGAGCCCTCGTAGGCCGAGTGCGCCAGGGTTCCGTGTCCCTCGAGAACCTACGTGAGGTCGGTCGCTCTGCCCTGCTGGCGCGCGTCGCCGCAGAGTCGGCTCGGCGGGCCGCCAACGTGCTGATGCTCGAACACGATCTCGACGCCGCTCGTCGGAGCTGGGAGTGGATCCGCTCGGCTCGGGAGCGCTGCGAGGCGGCCACGGCCGAGGTGGACGAGCACCTGCAGCACTCGCTGCCTCAGGATCCCACCGTGGTGGACGGCTCGTTGGGGCGGGGCCTCGCGGCCGCCAGTCGAGCCATACGCTCGGCGGAGGAAGCCGAGGCGTTGGTGACCACCCTGGACGACGAGCGACGCTCGGGTCGACTGTCGGCCCGGGGCTGCGCGGTGGCCCTGGAGCACGCGCGAGTGGCCGCCGAGGAGGCTCGGGGGGAGGCAGAGCGCGCCACCACCCAGCATCATCCCGAGGGAGTCGAGGCCGCCGCCAGGCTCGCCGTCGAGGCGCTCCACAGGTGCCAGGCCATCGTGGACAGGGCGCTGGCCATCGAGGCTCGGGCCGTCGAGCGCACCACCGCAGAGGCGCGCCATGCCTTCCACCAAGTCAACCTCCTCCTCCGCCAGGCACGCGCCACCCACGAGCGCAGCACGATCCTCGCGACCCAGCGCCAACACGCAGCCCTCGACGAAGCCCTCCACGACTCGGCAGAGGGGCTGAGGGCCTGTCGGTCCGCGGCGACCTTCGCGATGCGACTCGCCCAGGACGCTCTGCAGCACTCCGACAGCCAAGTCGCCATGGGCCGAGTGGCTTCCTGCGAGGCGCTGGTGTCACGAGCCCGGTCGAGCACAGGAGCGGTGGCCGATGCCGCCGAGCGCATCGCACTGCTGGTGCGACAGCAAGGCACTGGCGCCGACCCCGGGTCGTCGGTGCAGGAGGCCGAGGCCCTCCTCGTGGAGGCGACCGGTGCCACACAGCGAGCGCGGGCAGAGGTGCGCGAGCTGCTCGCACAGACCGAGCAGCTCTCAGACGAGACCGTCGAGGGCGAGCGTGCCAAGGCGGAGCGGTCAGTGTGCCAAGCCGAGGCGTCGCTGGGTCACCTCGAGGGCCTGGTACACACCGTGCGAGTCACCGTGCACGCCGCGGCCGCCCGGAGGCGCATGCCCGAGCTCCGTGGCACCGCCAGCCGGGTGGTGGGCGCGGCCGCAGGCGCCCGCTTGGCCGCCATCAAGGCATGGGGAGCGGCCGATCCCGCCTTGGCCGAGCGAGCGGGAGAGGAGCTACGACGCGCCTGTGTGGCGGGGGTGGCCCGCGAGGCGAACGCCCATGCCAGCACGGCGCGTAGCCTGGTGGCGGAGGCGAGGGAGGAGACCCGCCAGGTGGCCGAGGCCCTGAAGCGCTCCACCCACGTGGACGCTCGGCGCCTGCGAGATCGAGCCCTGGCCCTGCTGGAGGCCGCAGAGTTCCGCACCGCCGACGCAGACTCGGCTGCCGCCTCCATCGCGCTGCAGGACCACCCCAGCCACGCGCGCACCCACGCAGCGGACGCCGCGTCGCACCTCGAGCGCATCGCACAGGACGTCACGGAGGCGCGCCGGACGATGCGGTATGCCGCCGAGCTCGCCAGCCGGCTCGAGGAGGCCTCGAGCCAAGCCCGGAGCACCGCCGCGGAGGCTCGGCAGCGGATCGAGGAGCTGCAGGGACTCGCCGTCGACGGGCTTCGAGACGCACGACAGCACGTGGCACAGGGCTCGCCCGAGCTCGACGCACAGCTCGAACGTCTGCAGCACTTCGTCGACGCTCTTGGAGACGAGGGCCACGCCGCCGAAGAGCTGGCGCGGGTCAGCGCGGCTCAGCTGGACGAGGACGCCGCCGTGGAGCTGATGACCACCGGACAGACGCTGCTCGCCCGCTGCGCGTCCCTGCGGGTGGCGCTCGACGAGCAGCTGGCGCAGCTCGCCACGGCCGTGGGCAAGCACCACGCCGAACGACAGCTGGTAGCGGACGCCGTCATCGCCATCCAGGTCGCCACTCAGGCCGCCGAGAGCGAGCTGGGCAGCGCTCGAGATGCTGCCAGCCGGCTGTGCGACGAGGCGAGGGAGCGGGACGCCGCCACCGCCGCGACGACCGAACAGAACGCCCTGACCGACATGGTGGATCAGCTGGAGCACATCGCCAGCTCGCTGCAGCAGCTCCGACAGATCGCCGCGCAGACGAGCGCGGCAGAGGAAGCCAGCCGTATGGCGTCGGAGGCCGAGCTACTCCGTGAGCAGGCCGCACGAGCAGCGAGTGCGGTGATCCGTGTCGAGGGCGCGGGAATGGCGGCCATCGAGCGCCACGTGCAGGCGCGCCAGGACGCCGAGCGGCAGCAGCAAGAGACCCGACGGCGACGCGTCGAGGAGGCTCGCGCCACCGTGAGGGCGCGCCTGACGTCTGTGGAGGGCTCGCTGGCGGAGGCCGAATCCACCGTGCTGGGCTCGGACTCCGAGGTGGCCAAGCTCAGGTTTCGGCGGCTCGCTCGCAACGTGGCGGCTCGACTCGACGAGCTGACCAAGGCCATGGCGCAAGACGATGCCGAAGCCCTCGAGTTCCTCGCCACCCAAGCCACCAGCTGGGAGCGCGAGGTGGAGCAGCAGATCGCCTCCTGCCTCGAGCAGACGCGCACGGGGGACACCGAGCGGCTCGAGCGAGCGCGCACCGAGATCGCCGCAGACATGGCCCGCTGCGAGCGAGGCCTCGTCGAGCTCCGTGAAGCGTCACAGCAGCTCATGGAGGCCATGCGAGGCGCCTCCGCCGAGGAGATGCGCACCTCCTCCGACGAGGCGATCCGCATCTCCGACGTCGCCGAGGCAGCCCACAGGGAGCTGCAAGACGCCGTGTCGAAGGCGAGCGGTGACGACGAGCTGGCGAGTGTGGAGCACCTGCTCCAGCACGGGCGGCGTCAGCTGGCACGGGTCCGTGGGGCTGCCACCGACATGACCACGCTGGCCCGAGCCGTGGCACGGCGAGTGCTGAAGCAGAGCCAGCACGACAGGCGAGCCGTGGCACAGACGAGCCAGCTCGGACTCGAGCCGCTGCAAACCGTGGCGCGGGCTGCCTCGGAGGCCACCTCTTGGCTGCAGTCCGGCCGTGAGGAGGCCGAGGGATCCCACAGCTCCCCCAACGCGCGCGCAGCGATGGACGACCTGCAGGACTCGGTCCATCAGATCCGGCACGGCGCCACCCGCGCCCGTCGACTGTCCCGACAAGCCCAGCTGGCCAAGAGCCCCTCGGCTGCCCAGCAGGCAGTCGAGGTCATGCGAGAGGTGAGTGAGCAAGCCATGCAGACGTCCGCGCGGGCGCGCAAGGCCCTCGACAGGCTACGTCGGCTGCTTCGTCGCGCCCGCCTGGCTCACGAGCAGCTCGGGCCCCTTCGTGCCGACGCCAAGCGCTCTGCAGACAAGGCCGCCGAGATCACCCGTGAGGCGAACCGTGGCCTGCGTCAGCTGCTCGACAGCCTCGGCCCCCACCCGACCAGCCGGCCAGTGTCCATCCCGCTGCAGCAGTCGCGCTTGGCGGTGCGCGCCTCGCGCCACGCCGCCCACCGAGCTGCAGAGGCCCACGAGCGTGCCAGATCGAGCCGCAATCCCGCCGACGCATTGGCCGCGTGCGAGCTCGCTCGCGCAGCCCTGCGCGGCGCGCGCGGCGCAGCGGAGGAGGCCCAGGTGTGGCTGAGGATCGCGGGCGAGGCCGTGGCCCACGACGGCCGCACCGGCGGCAGGTTCCATCCGAGGATGGTCGAAGCCCTGCCCGACGTCAGCGTGGAGATCGTTCCGATCAGGGAGACCTGACGGGCCTCGTGTCGGCGTGTTCCACGAGTCCCGACGCTACGGATCCAGCAGCCAGTAGATCGTCTGCTCGAGCACGTAGTAGCCCGTCTCCAGCTGCCCCGGACCAGCCAGGACCTCGTCGAACGACACGTGTCGATCGAGGTCCGTGTCGCCGAACTCGTTCATGGTGTAGCCAAACCAGTAGTTCTCGTGGTCGAAGGAGCCGAACCTCTCGGGCCCGATGAGCCGAGCGCCGGCGAAGTGCTCCGTATCCAGCACACCGTCGAAGGCTCCGACCCCTTCGAGGTGGGACACCAGCTCGGCATCGAGCGGTCCGCCCCGCATGTAGATCTCCCAGGCGGAGTCGGCCAGGGTCAGCGGATCCCCATTGGGAAACTGTGCCGGATCGAAGCCCATCTCGAGACAGTTGGACCAAGTGCCCAGCTTGGGCCCCTCGGGCAGGGACAGGCCCCAGTCGAAGCCACGCTCCAGGGCCGTCGGCGACTGATGTTGTCCCGCCAGGGGAATCGTCACCTTGCACCAGCGCCCGTCCACTTGGTACCCGTTTGTCTCGGACAATCGGATCGCGACGGCAGACTGAAATCCCGGATCCCCAGAGATCACGGGATCCACCACAGTCCCTCGATCCGCGCTCCAGGCCACGAGGGCCAGCAGCCTGAGCTCCGTGGCGATCTTGTCGCCCAGCTCGAAGTCGTCCACCACCGTCAGGGTGTCGTCCGTCTGCTGCGCCACGATCTCCTCGACGCGAAGCCGATGCTGCCCCTCGCCGATCGCATAGCAACCCAGGATGGTCCAGGTCATCATCACGTCACCTCACTTCGTCTCGCGGACGCCCGCGTAGCGCTGCAACACCGCTCGTTGATCGGGAGTCAGCTCGTTCTGGGGTGGGCACCCGTCGTCGACACAGGTGATCAACGGGTACATCAGGTTCGATCCCACCTGCGCGAGGCAGCTCGCCGCGTCGTCGCACGCCGGAGTGTCCGGCAGGGCGTCGAAGGTGACCCAGTCGAGCTCCACGGGGTGGAACAAGCCCAGATAGTGCGACACCTCGTGCGCGATGGTCTCTCCGAGCACCGCCACCTCGCGGTCCGAGAACACGCCGTCGACGCCCATGGCGAGCCAGGCGCCGATCTGAACCGCCGAGCGGGTGGTCGGGATCAGCGGACCGGGGGAATCCCCGGCGATCCCCGCGAAGCCGCCCTGAACGATCTCCGAGAACACCACGTGGACGGTGTCGAAGGGCGTGTTGGCGGCGATCCCCACATAGGCGGGCTCCACCTCTCGCACCGGGGGGGCCAGCTGCTGCCCCGTGTGCGACAGCACCGTGGTCCGAACCTCGATGCCCTGCGCCTGGTACACCTCGCGGAACACTCGAACCGCCGCCTGCACGCCCTGCACGAAGTCGTCGTCGAGCTCGAGTCCGTCGGTGTACACGAACGCCACCGACAACGTCCCAGACTCCCGATCGTCGTCGTCGGTGAGCAGCGCCGACACCTGGACGTCGCCGTCGGTGAACCGCAGATCGGCGTCCACCAGACCGATCTCCAGCGTCCAGTCCCCCCAGTGCAGACCGGGGTCGTCCGCGACGATGGGCCATCCCAGCGACACCACACGCGCCGGGAACCCGGCGTTCGTCAGGTTCAGCTGAGCGCGTGACCAGCGCCGGTAGTCGAAGACCACCTCACCGTCCGCATCGGACAGGCTCCGCACGTGCACGAGGTTCGGTGGAGGCACCTCCAAGGTCACCAACAGACTGTCCTCGTCTCCGCGCACCGGAAGGCTCACCTGCTTCTTGCCGTCGAGGGTGATGTTCGCGGTCGTGGTCCACAGGCGAGCCCCCTCTCCCACCACCTCCCCCAGCTCACGACATCCAGCGACGACGAGGAGCACCGAAGCCTGCACCAGGGACCACCGCATCAGAGAACCCTGCAGATCTGGAAGGCACGCTGGCACTCCAGCGCCACCCAGCTGCCCTGCCGCACGTCCACGGATCCTGCGACCCTCGCCGAGTCCCCGGCGTCGAAGGCCACCATGATGCGATAGCGTCCGGGCGGAACGTCTCCGAGGGACACGGGACCGTCCGGGCCGACGAGGAAGATCTGATGGACCTGCGCCGTGGTGCTCACCCGCCCAGTGGGCGAGGGCCGAGACACGACGGGGGGCCGCTCGGGAACGGGCGCAGGGACCGGCTCGGGCACGGCGGCCGGAGCGGGAGCGGAAGCGGGAGCGGGCATCGGCGCCGAGACGACCTCCTGGGGAGGCATCGGCTCGAGCACCTGCTCGACGACCACGAGGTCCCGAGTACCTTCCTCTTCCAGCGAGCTCGACGACACTTCGGCAGATGGCACCTCATCGGCCGGCGCCTCCACCTCGGCCAGCCGCTGACCCGTCACCCGAACCGCCGCGATCACCGCCAGCAGCGTGCCAAAGAGCGTCGACCCCAGTGCCACGCCGACTGAGATGGCCAGGAGGTACCGCAGCCTGCGCCAGTTGCGCTCGAGCGGCTGCTCCGACGGTGGTCGGTGGGCGAAGCCGGAGAGCGCATGCCCGTCGAGGAGGTAGGTCAAGGCACGGCAGTCCGGGATCCGCTGGTCCGGATCCGTCACCAAGCAGCCCTCGATGGCCAGCTTGAGCCGTGCGGGCAGCCCTGGCGCCATGGAGTCGAGGGGAGTGTAGGTCGCGTTGGCGCTGGCGTGCACCGTTGCATGTAGGCTGTCCCGCAGGAACGGATGGCTCCCGGTACACATCTCGTACAGAATGCAACCCAGCGAGAACATGTCCGCACGGCAGTCGACGCCGCTGGGATCGGCGAACTGCTCCGGAGCCATGTACCCTGGCGTGCCCAGCGTTCCCGCCTCCGACGTCAGGGTCATCCCGGGCTTCTCCAAGACCTTCGCGAGGGTGAAGTCCACCAACTTGGCGATGGGGTGCCCGTCTGGGTCGATCTGGAGCAGCACGTTGCTCGGCTTGAGGTCGCGATGCACGAGCCCCTCGGCATGCACCCGACTCACGCCCGCCACGATCCCTCGAAACACGTCCTCGATTGCGTCGAGGCTCGGGCGAGCGGTGGCGAGCCACCCCTTGAGGGTCGGTCCGTCGACGTATTCCAGTACCAACGCCGGCCTGCCCCCCACGTTGAGCACGTCCGTCACGGCCACGATGTTGGGGTGACGCAGCGAGGCCTGCATCCTCCCCTCCTGCAGCATGCGGTCCTCGAGGTTGCACAGCTCCCCTCGCAGCACCTTCATGGCGAAGATCGTGCCGAGTGTGGTGTGCCGCACGCGGTAGACCACGGAGCTACCCCCGTCACCAATGGGCGCGCCGACCTCGTAGTTCCCGATCACGGTGCCCGTGAGCACCTCGCTCATCGTCGCCGCCCCACGAGCCCCACCACACCGAAGGTGAGCCCGAGGGTGCCCGCGCCCACCACTCCGTAGGTCGCCGTGTTGGCGCCGAGCCGGAGCCTGTCCAGCCGCTCGAGGTCCTCCTCCTCCTCGAAGTACTGCGTGTGGAACCGCCTGGAGGCCAGCCACAACCCGGCCGAGGACGCCAAGCTCAGACCAGAGACCACCAGCATTCCCTTGCGCACGCGCCGCCCACTGCGCTTCACGGCGTAGGGAAGCGGCGGCATGTCGGGCCACACGTAGCCGCTCATCTCGACGGCACCGTCGCCTCGCTGCAGCTGCACCACGCTGGGACGCAGGGAGGGAAGGTCCAGCGAGCGCGAGCCGTCGACGAACAGCTCACCCTCGGCGGGAACGGGCCATGCCCGGCTCCCTCCCGCGGCGGGGCCCTGCAGCTGGTAGAGCGTGGTGAGCGGATGGCCACCGGGAACCAGCTCCGCCGGCAGGGGCAGATCGGGCCGCACAGCTCGTGCAGAGGCGAAGGCCCCCGCAGCGCGTCGCTCGTCTCCATCGACGAACGCGCGCAGCCCTTGCAGCCGATGGAGCCGGTGGAGCAGCTCCAGCGACAGCGGCTCCGTCAGGCAAGACACCCCCTCCGCCACGCGGTCGGTGGCGTCGAGGAAGGTCGGAGCGTCGAGATCACGGAACGCCGACTCGGCGTACCCGACCAGCTGGGAGACGTCGTCGGACCCAGATGGACACGTCGCCAAGGCGGCCGCAGCGAGCAGCCAGATCACGTCGCCTCCAACCGGAACGACGCCAACGATACCCGCTAGCCGACCTTACGCACCCTTAAATGGACCTTACGTCCGTGATGGGCAGCGGATCGTAGAGAACTCGGTGGTACCACACTAAGGATCACCGCGCTCCCCGTCTACGTCCAGGTGCGCCACGACGATGTTGCTCGCCAGCCGGTAGCCCTCGTCGACGCGCTCCACGGTCGCGCCGAGCCCTTCCCGACGCAGCTTGGACAGGGTGGACCACAGCCGGTTGGTGAGGGACGACCGCAGCGCCTTGTCGCCCGGCCAGACCACGCTCAACAGCTCGTGGGTCGGCACGGCTCGCCCCGGCGTTCGCTCCGCCGCCTCGATCAAGGCACCCAGCAACCGACGAGGCACGGGCCGTCGGCTCAGGGCGATCACGGGTGCGTCCTCCAGCTGAACCCAGGCAAAGTCGGGGCCCACGCGGAGTATGGGGCCCTTGGCAGGCGAGGCACCGAGCGCCCCGCGCAGCAGGTGTGCCGCGATGCGCGCCGAGCTGTAGGGAATCTGCCCCTCCTCCCGAGCATCGAAGCGCATCAGCGCCTCCACCGCCTTGGCCTCGGCTCCGGTCAGCCCCAAGGTCACCCGCACGGCATGGTCCACCAACCGCAGGGCGATCAGGAATCGAGGGCCCCCCCAAGCCCGAGCGCTGGCCCACGCCTCGGTCATGTCGTCCTCGGCTCCTGCGGTGTCGCCGAGGCGCGCCCGCGCCAAGGCCCGGAAGGCCAGCTCCCCGCAGTACCTCCTGGGGAGGGAGCGCGTGGCTCGAAGCGTGTCGATGGCCTGATCGAAGTGGCGGAGTGCCTCGTGATCTCCCCCGAGAAGCAGCAGAGCGACGGCGCGATGGCGCTGATGCTCCAACGCGTGGCCAGCCGTGCGCCGCCTACGAGGCCAGCGCTCTGTGGACAGCTCCTCCAGCGCCTCGCGGGGGCGGCCAGCGGCCAAGGCCAACAAGACGGCTCCGTACATGATCGGCCGAAACGTGTAGGCCGCCGTGCCGGTGCTGTGGAGCAGCTGGAGTACACGCTCGAGCACACGTCGCGCCGCGTCGGGTCGATCGGCCGCCAGCTCCAGCTGGGTCCGATTCGTCAGTAACGGGATGAGCCGGGTGCGATCCGAGGCCTCGGTGGCGTCGGCGATCGCCGCATCACTGGCCCGTAGCCCCTCCTCGATCTGCCCCGCGTCGCCCAGCAGCAGGGCATGGTTGCCCAGCCACATCGTGTGGGTCCGGGTCAGGCCGAAGGCCTCGCAGGCCCGAAGCACGGCCTGGCACGCCGCCAGGCTGTCTCGGACCGTGCCGAACCGAAGCGCGAAGATGGCTCGGGCACGCAAGACGTACAGCTGAGCCAGGGGCACGCCGGAGGCCTCCACGAGCTCGGTCAGCACTGCCAAGCGAGCAGTGGTCTCCTCCACGTCGAGGCCACCGGCGGCCTTGATGACGTACCGAAGTGCGAGGGTGCACTGCAGCAACCGCTCCCCGTGGGCACGGGCGACCGCCATGGCCCGCCTCAGCTCGGCCTCTCCGTGCATGGGCGTGCGAAACTTCGCAGCAAGGTACACTCGCGCCCGCATCAGCCTGGCGTGGCCCGGATCGTCGGGTGGCAGGACCTGCTCCACCTCGTCGATGGCGGCCTCGATCCTGGACGGTGGGCCCAGGGTGTCCAGCAGCAGCGCCAGCGCCACCGCAGCGTCCACGCGCTGACGACTCGACGCCGACGACAACCTCACCACGACAGCCACGTTCTCGGCGTCGCGCAGCAGCTCCTCGTCGAGCCCCGCATTCACCGCCCATTCGAACCCCTCCGGCGAGCAGATCTCCGCCACGAGGTCGAGGTAGTAGGAGGCGAACCGCGCCTCGAGGGCGTGCGGCTCCGAGCCGAGGTGTCGACGCGAGTAGTCGCGCACCGTGTCGAGCAGCCGAAGGCGACTTCCCTCGCGCCGCAGCAGTCCCTTCGCCACCAGACTCTGCAGCACCTCGAGGATCGGCACGGCCGAGGCCGGCCCCACGACGGCCTCGGCCGCGTCTACGGTGAAGTCGACACGGAAGATCGTGCACTGAGCGAGGGTCGACCGCTCGGCGGTGGTGAGGAGGTGCCAGGTCCAGTCCAGCACCAGCTCGAGCGACGACTGGCGGTCGCTGGCACCGGCAGGACGGCGCCGCAACACCTCGAACCGATCCGACAGGCGAGCCAGCAGGTCACGAGGGGTGAGCACCGATAGGCGCGCGGCAGCGAGCTCGATGGCGAGAGGATTGCCGTCCAGGCGTCCCGCCAGCTCGAGCAGGCTCTCCCGATCGTCGCCGGGCTCGAAGTCGAACTGGGTGGCGCGAGCCCGCGCCACCAGCAACGTCAGGCTCTCCTGGGGTGTCAGCGGTGGCAGCAACAGGATCTGCTCCCCGCCCACCTCGAGGGGAACGCGAGACGTCACCACGAAGCAGGTCCCCACAGCCTCCGTCAGCAACGGCGCCAGGACGTCGCGCCCCAGATCGGCCAGGTGCTCGAAGGCATCGAGCACCACCACCTTCGTCGACTCCTGGCGCAGCGCCCGCCCGACCTGACCCAGATCTCGCAGGTCTCGACAGGCAGCGACCTCCCGACCGATGGCGGTGAGCACGTCCCCCACGTCGCGCGCGTGCTCCAGGGCCACGAAGGCCGCGGCGTCGTCCAAGGACGACAGGAGCTGAAGCACGAACCGCGTCTTCCCGGAGCCACCCACCCCCAGGACGGTCACCAGCGGCTGACCGGACGACAGGAACCGCCGAGCAGCGGCGAGCTCGCGCTCGCGTCCGACGAACTCGTCGACGATCACCGTGGTTCCCAGGCAGGCACACGCAGGACGCACACAGCGTCCGCGATCCGGTACCCGCCCTCCATCCGCTTCAGGACGGGCTCGAACCCCTCTCGACGCAGCTTCGACAGGGTGGCCCACAGGCGATTCTCCAAGGCGGACCGCATGGCCTTGTCGCCGGGCCAGACGTGTTCGATGAGATCCTGGGTGGGGATCCCCCGGCCAGGTGCCTCCTCCGAGGCTCGGAGCAACGCCGCCAGCAGCCGTCGGGGAACGGGACGTCGCCGTAGATCCATCGGCGACTCGTGCCCGAGCTGCACCCAGTGAAGCTCCGGCCCCACTCGCAGCACGATCCTGTCGACGTGTCCCGTCTGCAGGCAGTCCGACAGCAGCCTGGCGGCCACGCGCGCCTCGATGTAGGGCACCTGGCCATCCTCGCCACTGAAGAAGCGGGTCAACGCACGGCTGCCCGCCTCCACCGCACCCGGCTGCTGCAGCTGCACCGACACCACATGCTGGAGCAACGACAGCGTGAGCACGTGCCTCGCTCCGTTCCAGGCTCGAATGGGGGTGCTGGCCTGCGCCAGATCTCGCTGTGCAGCGACTTCGTCCGACAGTCGGGCGTGGGCGACGGCCCGAAGGGCCAGGCTCAGCGCGATCGACCGGCGAGGCATGGCGTGGCGCTGCAGGGTCTCGCACGACTCGGTGAGCAACCACACAGGCTCCGAGGCCGCACCGCGAAGCAGTGCCACCTGGGCTCGAAGGGACCGCGCGACGGCCTGGGAGACCGTGGGAATGCTCGAGGCAGAGGACACACCGCTCGAGGCGAGGGCCGCCTCTGCATCTGCAAGCCGATCCTCCACCAGCGCCAGAAGGGCACGGGCGCGCGCCAGACCTCCGAGGGGAGGATTGCGGACACGTGTGCGGTGAACCAAGTCGGCGAGCTGCTCCAAGGCGTCGTGAGCGCCTGGTAGATCGTCGACGGCCACCCGATACTCGATCCGGTTGACGAACGAGCGGACGAGCTTCGCATGGTCGGAGATCGCCTGCGCCCGCTGGATCGCGAGGTCACTGAACCTCGAGGCCTCCTCCGTACGCCCCACGTCGAACAAGCGAACCGCGAAGTTGTCGAGCCACATCGTGTGCGTGCGGTACAGCTCGGCGCGGTCGGTGGCCTCCATCACGGCTCGACAGGTCTCCAGGGCATCCTCGGCGGTGCCGAAGCGCAGGGCCAGGGCGGCCGGACCCTGGAGGAGGTCGCCCGGCAGCTCGTCCTGCGCATCGTGCAGATCCACGACCCGTCTCCACAGCATCCGGCTCGCATCTTCGTCGCCTGCCTCCACTGCGCGGCGGAACTCCGCATACGTGAGGGACGCGGCGAGGCGCATATCCCCTTCCGAGAGCGCTGCGGCGCTGCCGGCCCGGCAGTCATCCGAGCGACTGTCGCGCTGACCGAGGCGCGCGGCCGAATGGGCCCGGGCTCGCATCAAGCGCGCTCGTTGATACCCATCGCTGTCGCTCAACGCCCCTTCCGCCCAGTCGATGCTCGCCTGCACGCGGCTGGGCGGCCCGAGCTGATCGAGCAGCACCGTGAGGGCCACCGCCACGTCGACTCGCTGCTTGGCGGACCCCCACGCCTCTCCCACGATCTGGGTGAGGTTGTCGATCTCCGGCGAGAGCGCCAGGTCGGGCTTTCCGGAGATCGCGAGCTCGAACCCCAAGGACGAGGCGATGTCCTGTACCTTCGCCGCGTAGTGAGCGGCGTGTCGCTCCCGAAGCGGGCGCCAATGCCGCTCCTCCAGCTGCTGACGGGCGTGATCGCGCACGGCGTCGAGCATGCGCAGGCGGCCCGCACGACGGACCAGCAACCCGCGTGCCAGCAGCTGCTGCACCACGTCCAACACCCCCGCAGCTCCTCCGAGCTCCACCACGGCTTCCGCTGCGTCGGGCGTGAAGTCGGGTCGGAAGATGGTGCACTGCGCCAGCACAGACCGTTCCTCGGCATCGAGCTGTTGCCACGACCAGTCGAGGATCGCGTGCAGCGATGCATGTCGGTCGGACTGGCCGTGTGCGGGTCGCCGCAGCAGGTGAAAGCGATCGTCGAGACGGTCGAGGAGCGCTGGGACCGTGAGCAGCTGCAGCCGCCGAGCAGCCAGCTCGATGGCCAGTGGGTTGCCGTCGAGGCGCTCCACCACACGCTCGAGGCGCTCTCGATCGGCGTAGGGATCGAAGTCGAACTGCAGCGCACGCGTCCGGGACACGAGCAACGACATCCCGTCCTCGAGGCTCAGGGGAGACAACAGCACGACCTGCTCCCCCGCGAGCCCCAGCGGCACCCGAGAGGTCACCAGGAAGTGGATGCTGGGTGCAGCGGCGAGCCAAGGCCCCAGGATCGCGTGGGCACGATCGGCCAAGCCCTCGAACGCATCGAGCACCACGAGCCCGACGGCACCGCGCTCCAGCACCACCCCGATGTCCTCGATGGCGGCCACGCCTCGACATGCCGCGATCTCGCGGCCGAGCGCCGTCATCACGTCGCTCGGATCCCGTGCCTGCTCCACGGCCACGAAGGCCCAGGGCAGCTCGATGCACGACACCAGCTGCCGGGCCAGCCGCGTCTTGCCCGAGCCACCGATGCCCGTGATCGTCATCAGCCTCCGGCCGTCGGCGAGCGCCTGCTGCAGACACGCGAGCTCCGCGGTCCGTCCGACGAAGTCGTCTCTGAGCATCGACACTAGGACGGCCACTCGATCGAGTGTCGGACGATCTGTCGGTGGAGTCCGGCCATGGCTCCTCGTGCGGCTGACCTTCGGCATCCGAGCCGAGTCAATCCCCGCATCGTATCGTCACAGGCCCCTTCCTCGACTTACCCCACCTTGCAATCCCCCCCGAGGCGGTCGCGGTGACGTAATGACGTCACCGCCGAACATCGCCGATGCGGTATGCTACGGCAGTGCCCGACGACAGCGGGGCGCAGACCCCACCCTCCATCTCCGGCCTCCTTCCCGACAACACCTTCGTTGGCCGTCAACGCGAGCTAGCGGCGGTGCTCGGCGCCTTCGACGCGGGCAAGCGCCTGATCACGGTCACCGGAATCGGTGGGGCCGGCAAGACTCGCCTGGCGCTGGAGATCAGCCAGCAGGCAGGGCGTCCCACCACGTTCCTGGACCTGTCGGCAGCGCGTCAGCCCGCCGATGTGCTCATCGCCATGGCCGGCGCCCTCACCGGGCGCTGTCCCGACGAGTCGGCCACCGGAATCTCGGCAGGCCTTGCCACCCTGGGAGCTGCCCTGGTCGTGCTGGACGCCATGGAGGGGGTGCTCCCAGAGGCCTGCGAGATGCTGTCCAGGTGGCACCGAGCGTCGCCGGAGGTGTGGTTCGTCGTCACCTCTCGCATTCCCCTCGGGATCGCGTCCGAGCAGATCGTGCAGCTCTCGGCGCTGGAGCCCGACGACAGCTTGGCGCTCCTGGTGGACCGCGCCCGCTCCCTGGACTTCCGCTTCGATCCCGACGAGGACCGGTCGAGCTTGCAGCAGGTGGTCACGCGGCTCGAGGGCATCCCCCTCGCCATCGAGCTCGCTGCGGCGCGCACGCAGACCCTGTCTCCCCGACAGCTCTGGGAGCGGCTGAAGGAGCCCCTGCGGCTCCTGCGCGGCCACCGACGCGACGCCGACCCTCGACACGCGACCATGGAGGCCACGCTCGAGTGGTCGTGGGAGCTCCTGAGCGACGCGGAGCGAACGGTCCTCGTCAGGCTGTGGGTATTCCCGAAGAGCTTCGGCATGCGTGCAGCCGAGGCCGTGTCCACCCCCGAGGATGCTGAGGGCGAGTGGGAGACCTCCGCGATCTCGGTGGTGGAGTCGCTGGTCCAGCACGGCCTGATCCGACTCCTCGACACCCCCCGCGGACGCCGCCTCCGGCTACTGGAGGTGGTCCGAGACTACGTGGGTCGTCGCGTCGATGCGACGCTGCGGTCGGAGCTGGAGCAGCGACACACCGCCCACTTCATGGAGCTGATCGCCCCGGCGGTCGAGGCAGGCGGCCTCGCGAGACAGCTCATGGACGCCTGTGATCCCTCGCTTCCCCCGGAGGTCGACGATCTCGAGGCCATCATCGGGCGGCCAGGCACGTCCCCTTCCGATCGCGTCGGCGCAGCGATGGCCTTGGTGGCGACCCTGAGCCGGGTGGGCCCCACCAGCCGGGTGCAGCGAGTCCTCTCCCAGGTCGAGGCATCGCTGGCCCACAGCCCACGAACATCGCCGCTCGACGAAGCACGGCTCGATCTGGCCAAGGCCTACGCCAAGCGCTTCCTCGGGACGACGGGGCCCACGGAGGAGCGGCTGCGAGTCGGCGTGGACACGGCGCTGGCCGCGCACAGACCGGTGCTCGCCTCGCTCCTGCTGCACTACCGAGGCAGGCAGGCGCTGCTCGACGGCCAGGCGGAGACGGCCGCTGATCTGTACGACGAGGCTCTGAAGCTCGCGCAGGCATCCGGCAGCGACGAAGCCCTCGCGCAGTGCGTGCAGGGGCCCACCATCATGCACTTTCGAGTAGGACACATCGATGATGCGCTTCGAGCAGCGGAGGGGGTCATCACGCTGGCCGAGCGGCTCGGCTACCGCCGACTCCGCTGCATGTGGTTGTCGAACTACTCGGTGGGGTTGTTCCACAGAGGCCGGATCGACGAGGCGCTGCACGCGGCGCAGCGAGCAAGCGCCCTCGCCGAGGAGACGGGGAGCTTGGACCTCGTCTCCGTCAACCTCACGCACCTGGCGGAGTACGCCATCGCTGCCGGAGCCCTCGACGACGCGCATCGGTGGCTCGACGCCTCCAAGCAGCTGGCCGAGCGCGCCGCCGTCCAGCCAGCGAACCCCCTCGGGAGCATCAATCGGATCGACTGCTGGTTGGGGATGGTGGAGGGGGACCTGGAGCGAGCCGAGGCGGCCATCGAGCCGAGTCGATGGTCGGCCCACACGTCGCACCCCGACCTCGTCAGTGCCGTGTCCCACAGCTGTCGGGGGGTGCTGACCCTCCTCCGGGGAGAGCTCGTGGCAGCCCTGCAGATCCTGGATCGAGCCGTGGCGTTTCGCGAGCGATGGTCGTTTCAGCAGGTGGACATGGACCTGGTCCTCGGCTTTCGTGCCCTGGCACGAGCCAGGACCGGCCAGGCAGCCGGTGCCAGGTCCGACCTGGCGGCAGCGTCGAGCGGGGTGGGCCGCGGCCTCCGCATCGACTCCACGCTGCACCTCCTCACCTTGGCGACCCACCTGGCCCTCGATGAGCCGGAAGCCGAGGCCAGTGCGCAGGCCGCCCTGCTCTCCCTGCGCAGACCCGAGGGCGACACCGTCCCCTATGCAGAGGTCGTGGTCGCAGGGCGGCTCCTCGAGGCCACCCTGGCCTCTCGAGACGAGGGCGGGAAGACGCTGCACGTGGGAGCGGGAGGATCTTGGGTCCAGGTCAGCGGTGAGCCCGTGCTGGATCTGACCCGGCGGAGGGTTCCGCAGCGGCTGCTGCTCTGCCTGCTGGACGCCCGCGCGCGCTCTGAAGAGGGATCGGTGTCCACCGAGGAGCTGCTCGAAGCAGCCTGGCCTCGAGACAAGGCCAAGCGATCCTCCCTCGAGAACCGCCTGTGGGCCGCGCTCTCCAAGCTCCGCAAGGCAGGCTTCGACCAAGTGATCGAGCGAGTGAACGGAGGCTACCGGATCGCTGCCGACGTCACCGTGTACCGCGAGACCGTCGGCACTCCACCTTAGCCGCCCTTAGCGCTCCCTTACCTACCCCAGCACAACACCCCTACTCCTCGCTGAGTCAGGCCGCCGCTCAGGTGCCTGTGGTGTGGATCATCGCCAGATCACGAGCCCTCGTTCTTATCTGACCTTGCCGGATGCGCTCGGAGATGGCTGGCCCAGAACCCAGCTCCTAGGCTGGACGCGAATCCAAGAAGGGAGGTGAACGATGATCCGATGGAGTCTCGTCTCGTTGGTGGCAGTAGTCGTGGGATGCGCCGGGCAAGCAGAGGTCAAGGAGCGTGGCGACGCGCTGCTGGAGCAAGCCCGCACCCTGGGTCTGTCGGAGTGCGTGGACGCCTACTTGGCGTGCACCGAGCCGCTACAGATCTGTATCGACGAGCTGTCCAGCTGCATCGACGGGTCGTCCGCGAGCGGCTCGGGCTCGTCGAGCTGCGGCGCCGCACGCTCCATCAACGGCGACAGCCAGAGCATGGACTGCACCGATGGAGAGTGCACCTGCACCGAGAACGGGGTCGAGGTCGGCACCTGTGAGGACGACTCGTGCGCCATCCCAGGTGGATGCTGCGACGCGTTCTTCGACGACGACGACACGACCACGACCAACACCGACAGTGGTACCACCACCACGACCACCGACAGCGGAACGACCACCACGCCCGTGGACACGGGCACGACAGACACCGGCACGGGCGGCACGTCTGGCACCATCGTGAACTGCAGTGGCGCGACCAGTGTCAACGGCGACACGCTGCAGGTGGACTGCAGCAGCAACACGTGCACCTGCCTCGAGAACGGAGTGGACGTGGGACAGTGCGCGCAGAACGCCCAGAACTGCGCCATCCCCGGCAGCTGCTGCGATGCGTTCTTCTAGCCGAATCGGCTAACCCACGGTCGTCGGCGTCATCGCGCCGGCGGCCGCCGTTTGCACCACATGTCCCCAGCGTCGTGCGGCGTTCGTACCCCATGCGTAACCTCGCACGCATCCGACATTCGTTCATCCAACCTCGATTCTCCTCATCGAGGTAGCCCTTCCCTCCTCGACGTCGAGCCTGGGCACCCGTGCCCTCCCGAAGGCGAGTAAGCTTTCTTCGCGGATGCGGAGCCGGCACGCGGGGGCTTCGCCACGGGTGGTCCGCGCCGCGTCGAGGTGAAGATGGCTGCTGCACGCCGGACGAGCCAGGCTTCGGGTGATTCCCTCAGCGTCATGTGGGCCCGCCTGAGCCGAGCCATTGTCCAGGTGGAGCTACGTGCCCTGGACGAGGAGCTGCGGGCCGAGCTGCGACGCTTCGCGTCGTCCCACCTCGGCAACGCCACGCCCTCGCCCGCCAGCATGGAGCGCGTGGCCGCCTCCATGGGTTCGTTGGTGCGGGACCGATTCGCGTCGACGTTTCGCCGACTGACTGCTCGCCTGAGAGCCTGCACCGAAGACGCCCCCAGGGCCGCCATTCGCAGCCAAGAATGGGAGCGGACCCTGCGGGAGCAGCTCGAAACGGTCTCGAGCTTCCTGCAGGTGTGGAACAACGGTGCTGCCCTGCAACACACCGTGCGCGCCCAGATGGGGGCTCTGTCGGAACGCTCCCAGGGCACTCCCGAGCGGGTGAGCGACCACCTGGGCTTCATCCTGAAGCAAGCCGACGACACCCTCTCTCGCTGGATCCGCGAGGTCACCGAGCAACTGGATCATCAGACCATCGCCGAGGAGCTGGAGTCCAGCCTCGATCCGGACCCGCTGGAGTCGGCGAAGACCGAGAGGCTCGATCTGCGGGAGATCGCGCGGCGCGCGGAGACACTCCGGCAGGCGCGCGCTTCCGCTCCCTCCGAGCTCGAGATGGTCGCGTTCTCACCCGAGCCCGCCAGCGTTCCCCCCTCGTCCGAGCGCACGGTGGCGCTGTCCAGCGCAAACGCCTCGCTGCTTCCTCCAGCACCTCCCGCCGAGGCACTCCTGGGAAGCGTGATCGCCGAGCGCTACCGCTTGCTGACGGTGGTGGCCCGGGGCGGCGCCGGCGTGGTCTACAAGGCCGAAGACCTCCGAGTGCAGCAGCTCGTCGCGCTCAAGCTGATGTCGTGCGATCCGGTGCGCGTGGACGACGTGCACACGCTCCGCCAGCGCTTCCGGATGGAGGCGGCACGCCTGGCCCAGCTCACGAGCCCGTTCACCGTGCGGGTGCACGACTACGGTGAGTGGCAGGGTACTCCCTTCCTCGTGATGGAGCTGGTGAACGGCCACTCGGTGGCCGAGCTGCTGAAGCGGGGGCCCATCCCACCCGGCCTGGCGCTGCAGATCGCCCAGCAGATCTGTCACTCCCTCGGGGAAGCCCACGCCTGCGGTCTCGTGCACCGGGACCTGACGCCCTCCAACGTCCTGGTGGTGCCGAGCCTGGACGGCACCGAGGTCTTCATCAAGGTGGTGGACTTCGGCCTGGCCAAGGGCCTGATGGACGGCCCGAACATGACCAAGACGGGCATGCTGCTGGGCACCCCGAAGTTCATGTCTCCCGAGCAAGCGCAGGGCCACTGGCTGGACCACCGCAGCGACCTGTACTCCCTGGGGGTGTTGCTCTTCGTGATGCTCACGGCCGAGTCTCCCTACGAGGTCAAGGCACCCACCATGGCCTCCCTGCTGCTCGCTCACCTCCACGCCCCCCCTCGGACGCTCTGGCAGGTCGCGCCCCACCTGCAGGTGCCACGCGGTCTGCAGGAGGCCATCGACTGGTGCTTGGTCAAGGACCCCGCCAGGCGGTGTCACAGCGCTCAGGAGCTGCTCGTACAGCTGCGGGAGTGCAAGCTGGAGCTCGACACGGGCACCCTGTACCGCCCCGTCTCCCTCACCGGCTCCTTCCCCCAGCGCTCCGCGAGCAGCGAGCGCGTGGCCCGGCACCTGTTCGTGCTGGCCATCGTCTGCTCCATGGGCAGCGCGCTCGGGATCGGCGTGGGCGTGCTTAGCCTAGCCGCCCGGATGAACGGGGTTCCCACGCTGAAGCAGCTCGTCTTCTGGATGTCCGGCGGAGCCTGACGACCCCGTCAGCGGTCGGAGGTGCCCTCGAGCCAGTCGCAGCCGAACTCGTTGCGCACGCACGCGCCCGGTGGCGACGTGGGCGTGAGGCAGAGGGTGCCGCAGCCGCTACCGGGGATGACCCAGGAGTCCTGGCACAGGGGCAGGCACGGATCCGAGCAGTCGTCGTACCAGACGGTGCAGGTGGCCGCCTCGCAGAACAGCTCGGCCTCCAGCTCCTGGCGTGTGGCCTGCTCGTCGTCGCGGCACATCTGCCGAAGCAGGGCATGCTCGGCCTGGCAGCTGCCGCAGCTCTCCAGCACCACGATGGTGCTGCGGAACTCACACTGGGTGGGCCCGTTCGAGCAGTCGGGGCATGCGTCGAGCTCGGCAGCCAGCGCACAGGCACCCGTGGTCGACTCGCGCTCCCCCGAACACGCACTCAGGCACGCCAGCAGGAGCGCTAGATGGCGCAACTCAGATACGTCGCAGCTTCATCTGAACGTCGCCCGACCAGTGGTTGTCGAAGGCGCGCACGCAGGTGGACAGGTACCGATCGTAGTCGTCGTAGACCTGGTCGCCCCACTTCTCGCGAATGGCGGCCTCGTGCACCTGCATGCGCCGGTACCACTCGGCGGTGGTCTTGCGGTAGCTCGTGCGCCGCATGATGAGCCGCTCCAGCTCCCACTTGGGGCTGATGGCCACCACCAGCTCCTCGATGCGGGGGTTGAGCCCACCGGGGAAGATGACATCGGCGGTGAACGCCAGATCTTCGAGGTCCTTGCGACCGCGCGGCAGCCGGTTGCGCAGGATGGCCTGGAAGCCGAAGGCGGCCCCCGGCTCGACCCACTCGGCGAGCTTGTTGAAGTAGTCGCGGTACAGCTGCACCGCCAAGCCCTGACGCGCCTGAGCGGGCGAGCAGAGGTGGTCGATCATCTCGACGGAGACGAGCCCGTCGTACTTGTGCAGCGGATTGAACTCGGCGTAATCCTGCAGCCAGAACTTGGCCTTGTCCTCCGGCAGACCCCGCTCGTGGCAGTAGGCCAGCTGCTCGGTGGACAGCGTGATCCCGTGGGCTTCCTTGATGCCGTAGCGGGTCATGCACTCGATGGCGGAGCCCCAGCCGCAGCCGATGTCGAGCACCGTCTTGGTCTCGTCGAGCTCGGCGAAGTCGTAGAGGATACGCGCCTTGCGCTCCTGAGCCTGCTCGAGCGTCCAGCTGGGATCCTCCCAGGCGGCGCTGGTGTAGTGCATGTTCTCGTCGAGCCACAACTTGAAGAAGTCGTTGGAGACGGAGTAGCTCAGATCGATCTCTGCTTGGGTCGACGTCATGCCTCGTCCTCGCTGGCTGCCATTCATAGGTGGCCAGCCAGTCCTCGTCAACGTACTTGAGCGATCGCTATGGCAGACGAAGACCAGTACCTGCTGGGCCATGGGCCCGTCGAGTGGAGTCGACTGACGGAGCAGCATGCGCTGTGGGGCCCACGGCTGCTCGACGATCTGCGGCGCGCGGGGGTGGGTCTCGGCAGCCGCGTGCTGGAGGTGGGCTGCGGCGCGGCAGACCTGCTGTGCGATCTCGTGGCGCTCACCGGCCGAGCCGAGGGTCTCGAGCAAGATCCTGCTGCCGTGCGGACCGCTCGGCAGCGCCTCGGGGAGCGCGCCGAGGTGCGCCAAGGCGACCTCATGCAGGACGAGCTGGGGGGCCCCTTCGACGCCGTGGTGGCGCGCTGGGTCTTGTCGTTCTTGCCCCAGCCCTCCGAGGCAGTGCGCCGCATGGCCACCGCACTGACCCCTGGTGGGGTGCTGGTGATCCACGACTACAACCACGACGCCTTGGGGGTGTGGCCCCGCCACCCCGACATCGACGGGGCCATCGAGGCCTTTCGCGCCGCCTACCGCGCGCGTGGAGGCGACCTGTGGATCGCCGCCCGGCTCCCCGCGATGCTCGCGCAGGCCGGGCTGCAGGTCGAAGCCGTCACCCCCCACGCCGCGGCGGGCCCGCCCGGTGGCGACGTGTGGCGCTGGGTGGAGCGGTTCCTGCTCGAGCACCTCCACACGGTGATCGAGGGCGGTCAGCTCTCCGCCGCGCAGGCCGATGCGTTCCGAGCCGCCTGGCAGCAGCGCCGGGAGCAGCCAGGCACCGTCTTGTTCAGCCCCCTCCAGGTGACGGTGGTGGGCCGGTTGCCTCAGGCGCCCGCCTCCCGGGCCGTGGCTCGCTGAAAGGCGGGGCGGCTCCGATGGCCGTCGCGGTAGCGCACCAGCGCGGGATCGAGCCGTTCCTCGAACCCCTCCCCCCGTGCCCAGCTCAGGGTGTGCACACACAGGATGTCGGCGCAGGTGAACCGATCCCCGACCAGGAAGGTTCGATCCTGTAGGCCCGCCTCCAGCACCTTCAGCGCCCGACCCAGCTCGTGGTCCACCGAAGCCGTCACGTCGCCGCGGAGCGCCTCCGGGTACACCACGTTGTGGCGCCGGTGCGTCCACAGCGGCTGCTCGAGCTCGGTCACCACGAAGGAGCACCAGCGGTCGTACTCGGCGCGCTCCCGGGTGCCGAGGGCAGGAGCCAGCCCCGCCTCCGGAAACCGCTGGGCCACCCAGTTGCAGCACGCCAAGGACTCCGTGAGCACCAGATCGCCGTCCACCAGGATGGGCATCTTCCAGTGGGGGTTGAGGGCCTTCACCTCGTCGCTGCGGGGATGGCTCGCCTGGTAGCTCCACTCGGCTCCCGCCTCTTCGAGCGCCCACGCCACCCGCGTGGCGCGGCTCGGCCCGCCGAATCCGTACAGCTTCATCGCTCCCCCGAGCCAACGTCGTACCACGGACGCAGCAGCGCCAAGACCCGCTCCGCAGACCCAGCGCCTTGCATTTCATCAGCGCCGCCGCACCACCAGTCCCGGTGTCCCCCAAGCTTCGGCCTCGATGATCCGACGACAGGAAAGGTCGGACTCACCTTACCTGGGGGACTGCCGCGATCCGCTACCTGCGCAGGTCGTTACTCCACTCGGCGCGGGATTCGACGGCGATGAGCCTCGACAGCTCCCACGTGCGCTTCGAGGACGCCGAAGGGGCGTACTGGTGAAACTCGATCCCTCGACTCGCATGGCCTCGAGCCCCCCCACCGTGCTGCTTCCCGACAACGCGTTCGTGGGCCGCCGCGAGGAGCTGTCCGCGCTCGTACGGCTCCACGACGGAGGCGCCCGACTCGTGACCCTCACCGGGATCGGAGGGGCCGGCAAGACGCGGCTGGCCCTCGAGTTCGCACGGCAGCTGTCCACCCCGGTCGTCGTCGTGGACGCCACCGATGCCCGGACCGCCGAGGACCTGGTGCTGAGCGTGGCCGCCGAGCTGGCGGGGAGGTGCAGCGAGGAGACGACGGCCGGGGTCGGGGCGGCGCTGGCCACCCTCGACGAGACCTTGCTCGTCGTCGACGCGGTGGAGGGAAGCGCAGCAGGCGGCAGCGACGTGTTGGCGGAGTGGCTCAGAGCGGCGCCCGACGTCCGCTTCCTCGTCACCTCACGCATTCCCCTCGGGGTCGCGGCCGAGCAGGTCGTGCTCCTCGGACCGCTGAGCATCGAGGAGGGACTCCAGCTGCTGGTGGCCCGTGCCCGGGCACTGGACTTCCGATTCGATCCGGAGCACGAGCTCGATGATCTGCGTGAGGTGCTGGAGTGCCTGGAGGGGATCCCTCTGGCGATCGAGCTCGCCGCCGCGCCTGCAGACGATGTCGGCGCGCCAGATCCGGGCCCGGCTCGACGCGCCCCTTCGTCTCCTGCGGAGCAGTCGGCGAGATGTCGCCCCTCGGCACGTGGCCATGGAAGCTGCGCTGGACTGGTCCTGGACGTTGCTGAGCCACCGCGAGCGCCTCATGCTCAAGGCCCTTCAGGTCTTCCCACGTGGGTTCGGGATCGAGGCGGCCGAGGAGGTGACGCGTCACCTCGTCGAGTCGGATCCGGCGTACCCCCTGCTCGAGGCGCTGGTGCAGCACGGGCTGCTCAGGGTGGCCACCCCGCAGCAGGGGACGAGGCTCCGAGCTGATGAGCGCAGACCGGTACGGCACGGTGGTGGCCGACGGCCTCGAAGAAGCCTGGATCTCCGAGGCGGACAACCTGGAGGCCATCCTCTCGAGGCCCAGCGTCTCCACGCGGGATCGCGTGTGGGCAGCATGCCTGCACGGAACACCCGAGCCCACGGAAGCGCAGCTCGAGGAAGGCCATCGAGCTGCCCAGGGCGCCGGGGACCTCGCGCTGACAGCGCTGCTTCGGCGGGCCCAGGGGCGGCTCCATCGCAACGCAGGCAACCGGGCCCTGGCCGCGCGACTCTACGACGAGGCTCTGGACCTGGCTCGTCGCTCCGGCAGCGACGCTGTGCAGGCCTTGTGTCTGCAGGGTCCGGCGGTCCTGATCGTGAGCAGCGGAGCTGGGCTGCAGGCCAGCCTGGCTGCTGCCGAGGACATCAACGCCATGGCCAGTCGCTTCCGCTACCGGCGTCTGCTGGCCTGTTGGCTGGAGACCCAAGCCGTGGAGTTCTTCGAGGCAGGTCTGGTGGACGAAGCGCTGCACAACATGGAACGTGCCCTGAGGGTCGCGAGACGCACTCGCACGCCCGATCAGGTCTCCTGGTACCTCGTGAACATGGCGGAGTTCGCGCTGACCGCGGAGCGACTCGAGGAAGCTCGCCGCCACCTGCAGGAGTCACGTGCCATGTCGCGGCACCTGTCCGCCCCACCCCATCCGCTGGCCAGCCGAACCGGACGACGGCATGGCTCGCCCTGATGGAAGGCCGCCTGGACGACGCAGAGCAAGCCGTCGCACCGGAGAGCTGGCCGCGTTTCCATCTGCACTCCGACCTCGCATTGGCGGTGACCCACTCCTGCCGAGCGGTGGTGAGCCTGCTGCGGGGCCAGCACAAGACGGCCATCCACGAGCTCGACCTCCGAAGACGCTCGCCTGGGGTGCCGCTCGCGAAGGCGGATCGGCAAGAGGTGTCGGTGACCCTCACCAACGTGCAGGAGCGCTCGGCTGGCTGGATTCCCTATGCAGAGGTGATCGTGGCAGCCCAGCTGCTCGCGGTGGCTGCAGACGACAGCGCCCAGCAGAGGGTGACACTAAGGGTAGGACCGCAGCTGACATGGGTGCAGACCACAGATGCACCACCCCTGGACCTGCGTCGTAGGCGCGTTCCTCGTCGTCTGTTGGCGCGCCTGCTGACGGCCCACAGCGAGTCGCCCGGAACCGCCGTCTCTGGTGTGGAGCTGATGCAGGCGGCATGGCCGAACGACCGCGCCAAGCCGTCGTCCCTCAAGAACCGGCTGTGGGCGGCCCTGTCGAAGCTCCGAAAGCAGGGCCTCGGTCGTGCCATCGAGAGCGTACAGAACGGATACCGAATCCCTCCCGAGATGCACGTCACCTACCAAGGCCACCCCTCCGACCTGGTCGGAAGCTCCCAGCCGTGAGTGCGACGATCAACCCATTCGATCGCCGCCGGTGGCCGCTGCGAACGCAGCTCGCAGCGGACGCCTCTTAGAAGAAGTCGTCGCAGCATCCGCCGGGGATGGCGCAGCCCGAACCATTGTCGGCGCACTGCCCCACCTCGACGTCGTTCTCGGTGCAGACGCAGTCACCATCGGTGCAGTCGATGCTCTGGCTGTCACCGTTGATGCTCACCGCCGAGGAGCACGTGGCCGTACCACCCGGGGTACCCGTGGTGCCGCCGGTGGTGCCGCCCGTCGTTCCACCCGTGGTGGAGGTGGACGTCGAGGTGGACGTGGACGTCGACGTCGTGCCGCCACCGTCGAAGAAGGCGTCACAGCAGCCGCCGGGAATGGCGCAGTCGTCGTCCTCGCAGACGCCGACCTCGAAGCCGTTGTCGGTGCAGGTGCACTCGCCGTCGCTGCACTCCATCCCCTGGGTGTTGCCGTTGACGGAGACCTGCACGTTGCAGGCACTCGACCCGACCCCACCCGTCTCCGCATCATCGATGCAGTCGAACAAGGCGTCCACACAGTCGCTCACGGAGTCGGTGCACGCGAAGTAGTCATCGATACAGTCCGACAAGCCGAGGGCGCGGGCCTGCTCCACCAGCTCGTCGCCGCGCTTCTCCAGCTCGGACGGCCCTCCGCACCCGACGGCAGCCAGCACCACGATGGTTACGAGATTGTTGCTTCGAAACATGTTTGCCTCCAGCGTTCTCGGCAAGGCTATGGCGCACTTCACTCCAGAGGAATGCGCCGTACCGGGAGGCAAGGTGGGCTAAGGCGACGAGCACGCCTTAATCGAGCCATAAGCATGGCTCAGACATCGATATGGCCACAACACCCCACTCGACGTACTCCCGCGGGTCGCCGAGACGTAAGGCACCTCTCATCGCGACAATCAACTCCGTTGATTGTCGCGATCGAGCGGAGCGCACCTGATCCGGGGTTGCAGTGGGACTGGAACAAGCGAGCGTGCGAGCGCGTGCAGGGAGTGCAGCAAGTCCAGGCGCGGAGCGGCAACCTGTAGCATCGCGACAATCAACCCCGTTGATTGTCGCGATCAGGGGGAGACCGCCACAACGGAAGACGGAGGACGAATGCGGCTCCGCCGAGGGAGCTTCGCTGCAGCGACAGGTCGCCCCCCGCTTCCTGGGCGAGGCGGCGCGACAGGTGCAGCCCCAGGCCAGTTCCCTCCCCCACGGGTTTCGTGGTGAAGAACGGCTCGAAGACCTGTCGCTTCATGTCCTCGGGGACTCCAGGTCCGTCGTCTTCCACCCGGATCTCCATGTAGCCGTCGCAGATCGCTGCCGTGACCACCACGCGCTGGGCCACCGCAAGCGCGTTGTCCGCCAGGTTGGACAAGATCTGCACCAGGCGAACGCTGGCGATGGCGACGGGATCACAGGGAGGCTCCGTGAACTCCACTCGCGAGACCGCACCTCCCACCATGCGAGTGGTGGACCGGAAGACCGCCCTCAGCTCGGCCTGTTCGGCATCCGATGCAGACGGCCGGCGGGAGAACCCGGTGAGGTCCGACGACAACACCGTGAGCATCTCCACCGCCCGCCCCATCTCGCCCAACAACGGCTGATCGGCGTCGGGATGCTCGGCGAGCTCCTCCAGCCCCAGCTTCAAGGCCGTCAGCGGACTCCGGATGTCGTGGGCGACGCCCGCCGTGAGCGCTCCCAGCTGCGCGAGCCTGTCGGTGTGCGCGGCCACGTTCGCCGCCGCCAGCACCTCTCGCTCGGCCCGGAGTCGCTCCGACGCCACCCGGCGCTGCGCCGCCACCAACGCGAGGGCGACCGTGGGAAGCCCCACCAGCAAGGCTGCCATCGCCAACGCCAGGTTCCGCAGGCTCCGACTCACCGGGCCCAGGGCCACCCCCGTGGGGGCCGACACCGCCACGCTCCAGCCGTCCGTGCCCGCCACGGGGGCGAACGCGGCGAGCCGAGCGTCCCCCTCCCAGGCGTATCGAGCCGCCCCGGCCGAGCCCTGCTCCATCTGCTGCAGCATCCCCGTCAGCGCGGGATCGTCGAGGGTCGGATCGAAGGGCTTGGTGCCGATCTGAGACTGATCGTAGTGCGCCACGATCTCGGACCCGGGCCCCACGACCCAGCCGGAGAACGCCTCGAGGATGCGCGACATGGACGACGACGGCGACGCCAGCTCCAGATAGCGCCCGTCGGGTCCTCGACTCGATGTGAAGACCAGCATGCCCATGGAGGCACAGCGCGGACACGGCTGGCTCGACTCGGCGGCGTGCCGGTGACTGGCGTGCTGTCCCTCGTCGGGGTGCACGATGCGAAGACCCTGCCCCTCGGTGAGCCCCAGACGGCTCCGGTGCTCCGCCAGCCACCGCTCCTCGGTGTCCGCCGTCGGCAACCGCGACACGTCGATGGTGCGCAGGGCAAAGATGTGGTGCTCGAGGCCGGCCACCATTCGACTCGCCACCACCTGGACCGTCAGCTCCTGTTGCCCCTGGTAGGTGAGGACCGCGGCGCGCTTCACCCCGTGGTAGGTCGCGAGGCACGCGAGGAAGGACACGACCCAGGCCACACCGATGGCCAACCAGGCCAGCGAACGGGCGCGCGTGTCGATCATCCGCGATGCGGGTGACGGGGAGACCATGTCCTATCCTCGGTCAGAAGGGCCATGGGCTCCACCCGACAGTGGTGCGAACGAGCACGTGGCGCATGCCACATAGTCTCGCCATACTCGGAAACCCAGGGCCGTGTACCACTCTGGCACAGAGGTCCATCGCACGATCACCCGTTGCACCCCTCGGCGGCGCAGCTCCCCCAGCGCTCCCGCCACCAGCGACCGACCGATCCCCGCACGGCGCGCGGACTGGGCCACCCCGACGGAGCCGAGGGCGCCACACCGCACAGCAGGCTTCCCGCCCTCGTGGAGGTGCCGCCACCGCAGCTCGGCTCCGTCTTCCGCTCCGTGCTCGGCGGTGGTGACGAGGGTGACGCCCACCACCTCGCCTCCCCGCCAGGCGAGGACCATGCGCTGCGGCGAGGCTCGCCGATAGGCCTCGGTCCAGGCCGAGAGCTCCCGCTGCACGAGGCCGAGCACGGCGGCGCGATCGGACCCTCGCCCCAGGGCGACTCGCACACCGGGCGCTCGGCTGGCGGGTGCGAGCGATGCCGACCCCACGAGATCGTGGCACTGCCCGAGGGTGGGCATGCCGCGTGCTCGGGCGAAGGCGATCGCGGCATCGCAGCCTGCGGGCGGGCCAGGCCACAGGTAGTCTCGGCCACCGCCCATCCGCACCCCCTCGGCAGAGATCGTGCAAAGGCCGTGGCCGAGCAGGGCGGTCGCCACCCCGCGCCGCTGCCCCCGAGGATGCACCGCCACTGCCCGCACGTGGGCCACCCCGCGCACCTCGTCCAGCGACAACGCCCCCACCACCCCCCGATCGTCCCGCGCCACCCAGGCGTGGCCGGATCCGCGCCACCAGGCGTGCAAGGATGCCGTGGGCAGAGGCCAGTCTTCGAAGCACCGGGCCCACAGCGGCGACAGGTCGTCCTCCGCTGCCAGGGGCGCGACGGTGACCCTTGCGGGCGAGGGCTGGACGAGCCAGTCAGGACGGGGAGGTCGGGTGGGCAATTTCTTCCGAGACAACGAAGATCTTCGCTTCTATCTGGAGCGCGGGGTCGACTGGGAGCGATTGGTGTCGCTCACCGAGCGAGCCCTCGGCCTCGACGAAGGCTTCGAGGACGTCAGCGCCGCGATCGACTTCTACCAGGAGGTCCTCGAGCTGGTGGGGACGGTGGCGGCCGACGAGATCGCGCCGAAGGCAGCGGCGATCGACCGCGCCCACCCCCGGCTCGAGGCCGGCGAGGTGGTGCATCCCGAGCCCCTCGCGAGCGTGCTCGCACAGCTGGACGCGCTCGAGCTGCACGGCCTGACGGTGCCGCGAGAGCTGGGAGGGCTCAACGCACCGCTGCTCGTCTTCCACATGCAGAGCGAGCTGCTGGCGCGTGCCGACGTGTCGGTGTGTGCGCACCACGGCTTCCACGCGGGGATCGCCATGGCCGCGCTGGCGTACTCCATCGACGAGGGCACCACCACCTTCGACGAGGAGGGCCGCATCGTGGACACCCGCTTCCGCGAGGTCGTCGACACCATCGTGGCGGGCCAGGCCTGGGGCAGCATGGACATCACCGAGCCCGACGCCGGCTCCGACATGGCCGCCCTGCGCTGCCGTGGCACCCTCGACGCAGACGGCAACTGGACCGTCACGGGGCAGAAGATCTTCATCACCAGCGGGCACGGGCGCTGGCACTTCGTGGTGGCGCGCACCGAGGACGAGCCCGGGCTCCGAGGGCTGTCCCTCTTCCTGGTGGAGGCCTTCGACGTCGACGCCGACGGCACCGTGCGACGCACCCACACCACCCTCGACGGGGTGGAGGACAAGCTCGGCCACCACGCCTCGGCCACCGTGTCCATCAGCTTCGAGAACGCGCCGGCACAGCTGGTGGGCCAGCGCGGTCGCGGCTTTCAGCAGATGCTGGTGCTGATGAACGGCGCGCGCGTGGGGGTGGGCTTCGAGGCCCTGGGGCTGTGCGAGGCCGCCCACCGGGCAGCGGCGGACTACGCGAGCGAGCGCGTGTCGATGGGCAAGACGCTCGATCAGCACGAGATGATCGCCTGTATGCTCGACGAGATGCGCACGGACATCCAGGCCATCCGCTGCCTGGCCATGAGCGCGGGCTACCGTGACGAGGTGGCCAAGAAGATCGACATCCGACTGCGGGCGATGCCCCCGGCCGATCCGGACGAGCGAGCGGCGCTGGAGCGCGAGTCGGCGCACCATCAGCGGCGGGCGCGTCATCTCACGCCCTTGCTGAAGTACCTGGCCGCCGAGAAGGCGGTGCAGATGGCCCAGCGCTGCCTGCAGATCCACGGTGGCAGCGGCTACATCGTGGAGAGCGGGGTGGAGAAGCTGCTGCGCGATGCGATGGTGATGCCCATCTACGAGGGCACGAGCCAGATCCAGGCCTTGATGGCCATGAAGGACAACCTGATGGCAGCGGTCAATCACCCGCGGACCTTCGTGCGCACCGCAGCGGCAGCTCGCTGGCGAGCGACCATGGCCTCCGATCCGCTGGCGCGGCGGGTGGCCAAGCTTCAGACGCTGCAGCACCAGGCGATCCGCTTCCTGCTGTCGCGGCTGGCGGGCAGCAAGCTCAGGGAGCTGCGCGGACAGCCCATGGCCGACTGGAGCCGTGCCATTCGCCAGTTCGATCCCAAGCGAGACTTCGCCCCGGCGCTGCTGCACGCCGAGCGGCTGTGCATCGTGCTCACGGACGTGGCGGTGGCCGAGGAGCTGCTTCAGCAGTGCGCGGAGCACGAGGACCGGCGGGAGCTGCTGGTCCGATGGCTCGAGCGCGCCGAGCCACGCAGTCGCGGTGCCCTCGACCAGATCCTCACCCAGGGCCAGCGGCTGCTCGACGCCCTCGCGCAGACTGCGGCTCCCGATGTGATGGCGGCCAAGTGAGACGACACCTTCGCCATCAGCTGCCCATCCTCCGCGCGGTGCTTGGCGCGGCACTCACGGCCCCCTTCCGCAGTCGGCCCACCGACGCCCAGGTGCCTGGTCCGGTGGTGCGGCGCACGGTGCCGGCGCGCGCCCCCGACCTGGTGCGCGACTACGTTCGCCACTGCGGAGGCGATCCGGCCGCCTACGGCACCGACGTGCCGGCTCACCTGTTTCCGCAGTGGGGCTTTCCGCTGCTGGCCAGCACCCTGCGAGACGTGCCCTACGACCTGCGGCGCGCGCTGAACGGCGGCTGCCGCATGGAGATCGCGCGCCCGCTTCCCGGGGGGGAGCCGCTGCAGCTCGAGGCGTGCCTGGAGTCGGTGGACGACGACGGGCGCCGCGCGGTCCTGGAGAACCGGATCACCACGGGCACCGCCAGCGCGCCAGCGGCGGTGACCGCCTGGATGTACGCCGTGGTCCGCCTGCCTGGCGGGCGCAAGGGGCCGAAGAAGGACAAGCCCGTGGTGCCAGCGACCGCCACGCCGCTGGCCCAGATGCCCGTCACGCCACGGCACGGGCGGCACTTCGCGCTGCTGACGGGTGACTTCAACCCCATCCACTGGCTCGGCCCCTACGCCCGCTGGGCGGGCTTTCCGAGCACCATCCTCCACGGCTTCGCCACGCTGGCGTATGCGCTGGAGGCGCTGAACCGGCACCGCTTCGACGGCGACCCCACGCAGCTCACAGCGGTGGACGTGCGCTTCACTCGGCCCCTGGTGCTTCCCGCCTCCCCTTCCCTGTTCGTCGAAGACGGCAGCTTCTTCGTGGGGGACGCACCGGGTGAGGAGGCCTACCTCACCGCCACCTTCGAGGAGTCTCGCCATGGCTGATCTGCTGCTGCAGCTGGCATCGAGCTCGCGCGCCCGCCGGGTGGTGCGCACGCTGGGCCTGCCCATTCCCATGCCTACCACGCTGGTCCGCGGAGACGGCCCGTGGCAGCGACAGCCGCTGGCTGGTCGATCCGTCGTCGTGGCTCCGGGCGACTCCCCGCTGCGGGCCGCCGTCGACGACGTCGCGCGGGCCATGGGCGCGGAGGCGTCGGGGGAGCGTCCCTGGGCCGCCGTCTTCGACGCCACCGGCCTGGAAGCCCCCGAGCAGCTGCGCGGGCTGTTCGACGCGTTCCAGCCGCTGATGAAGACGCTGGCCACCTCGGGGCGACTGGTGGTGCTCGGGCGCCCCGTTCAGGACGTCTCCTCGGTGGCTGAGGCCGCCACGCAGCGGGCACTCGAGGGCTTCGTGAAGAGCTGCGGCCGCGAGGTGGGCCGGCGCGGGGCCACCGCCAACCTGGTGCAGGTCCAGCCAGGGGCCGAGGAGCGGCTGCAAGCCACCCTGCGCTTCCTGCTCTCGCCGCGTTCGGCCTTCGTGAGCGGCCAGCCGCTGCGGGTGGACGGCGTGTGCGCGGCCCCCCCTCGGGTGCCCCTGGAGCAGCCGCTGGCGGGCAAGGTGGCCCTGGTCACCGGCGCCGCCCGGGGGATCGGGCGCGCCATCGCCGGCGCCTTGAGCCGGGAGGGAGCGCAGGTGGTGATCCTGGACCGGCCCGACGACGCCGAGGAGGGCGAAGCCGTCGCGCGCGAGGTGGGGGGCCGCTTCCTGGGTTGCGACGTCACGGCCCCCGACGCCGCCGCCACCGTGGCCGCACACCTGCGCGACGGACCGGGCCACGTCGACGTGGTGGTGCACAACGCGGGCGTCACCCGCGACAAGACGCTGGCCAAGATGCGCCCCGAGCAGTGGGACCTCACGCTGGCCGTCAACCTGTCGGCCATCGTGCGACTCACCGAAGGTCTGGACCCGCTGATCGCCGACCACGGCCGGATCGTGTGCCTGTCCTCCATCGCCGGGCTGGCCGGCAACGTGGGGCAGACCAACTACGCCGCCTCGAAGGCCGGTGTGATCGGGTTCGTGCAAGCCCTGGCCCCGCGCGTCGCCGAGCGCGGCATCGCGGTGAATGCCATCGCGCCCGGCTTCATCGAGACGCGCATGACCAAGGCGATCCCCGCCGCCACCCGCGAGGTGGCACGTCGCCTGTCGAACCTGGCCCAAGGAGGCCTGCCCACCGACGTGGCCGAGGTGGCCACCTTCCTGTCCAGCCCGGGTGCGAGCGGCCTCACCGGCCAGACGCTGCGGGTCTGCGGCGGCAACTTCGTGGGGCGCTGATCATGGACGAGCTGCACACACAGCGCCTGCGACTTCGGCGCTGGCGCCTCGACGACGCCCAGGCGGCGTGGCCGATCTACGGCGACCCCGAGGTCACCCGCTACATCGGGGGGCACACGGCCCGCGACGTCGACGAGGTGCGGGAGCAGCTCGCCCGACGCATCGCCCGCACCGAGGATCTGGATCGGGGCCTGGGGTCCTGGGCCGTGCTGCTCGGCGACCAGCTCGTGGGCTGCGGGCTGCTCAAGCCGCTCCCCGATGCGCAGCGCGACCCCACCTCCGACATCGAGGTGGGCTGGCACCTGGGCCGCGCCCACTGGGGCAACGGCTACGCCAGCGAGGTGGGTGCAGCACTGCTGGTGCACGGCTTCGACACCCTGCGGCTGCCCGAGATCCACGCCGTGGTGGAGCCGCCGAACACCGCCTCGATGCGGGTGGCGCAGCGCATCGGCATGGCGCACCTGGGCCGCACCCAGGCGTACTATGGCATCGAGCTCGAACACTTCCTGATCCGCTCCGAGAGCGGCTGAACGAGGCGTCCACATGTGGCTGCTCCTGCTGGCTGCCCCCGCCAGCGCACAAGTTCCCGACCGCTACGTCGCCCTCGACTCAGCACTGGCCGACCTCGAATCCCGAGGCCTCCTCGTCGGGGAGGTGGTGGCCTCGCAGCACGGCATCGAGACCTACAGCCGCAGGCTCGGGGGAGCGCCCGAGGGTGGCCGATACCGCATCGGCTCCATCTCGAAGTCGCTCACGGCGGCGGTGGTCATGTCGCTCTCGGAGGACGAGGCGCTGACGCTCGACGACCCCTTGGTGCATCACGTGCCCGAAGCCGATCTGGCGTTCGGAGACGAGCTCGTGCGGCTCGATCACCTGATGCACCACACCGCCGGGATCGGGCCGATGGTCGTGGGCCCCTGGGCCCGCGAGCCCAGCTTCGCCCAGTGGTGGACCGGGATCGAGGTCACGCAACAGACGGTGATGCACAACCCTCCGGGGTCGTCCTTCGACTACTCCAACGGTGGCTACGTGCTGCTCACCGAGGCCACCCGACGCGCCTCGCAGCAGGACTTCGAGGCGCTCCTGCGCGCGCGGGTCCTCGATCCGCTGGGCATGGCGGACACCGCCCTGAAGCCGGCAACCGAGCAGCTCGCCCGCGAGGTGCCGGGCCACCTGTGGGCGGGCCCGCTGGGGCTGCAACCGGCCCGGCAGCTGCTGCCTCACTGGATGCCCCACGATCTGCGGTGGGACATCTCTGGTGACGGAGGTGTGTCCTCGACGCCCCGCGACCTCGTCCGCTTCGCCGAGGGCCTGCGCACCGGCCAGCTGCTGTCCGACGAGTCCCGCGCGCAGCTGCTCACACCGGCGCTGGAGAAGTACGCGGGCGGCTGGGTGGTGGAGGACGACTTCGTCTGGCACAACGGAGCACTCTCTCCCCTGGGCTACAGCAGCTACCTGCGCTGGGAGCCAGACGGCGCCGAGGTGGTGGTGCTGCTGGCGGCCGTGGATCTGTCGAGCCTCACCACCGACCTGCGCACCATCGTGGACGAGGCCCTGGCCCAGCGGGCGCTGCCGCAGGTGCAACCCGTCCACACCCTGCCGGGCTGGATCGCCTTCGCCTCTGCCTTGTACGTGCCGTGGTGGCTCGGCCTCGGCGTGCTCGGCGTGTTCGCCGCGGCCTCCGCACGTGCCTCGCGCTCGGGCTTGCTGTCGGGCAGCATGACCGCCCTCGGTGCGAGCTTGTTGTTCCTCGCCGTGGCCGGGATCCGAGGTGTGATCCTCGCCGTACTGGGCTCCTGGGGCGTGGCGGTGTTGCGCTGGCGCAACGCCGCGAACGAGCGTCATCCGGGCTGGGCGCTGCGAGCCGTGGGCGCCGCCTGCGTGCTCACCTTCGGGCTCGCCTGGTCCTTCGTGGTGGTGGGCATGTACGCGCTGATGCGCGATCCATGGAGCTTCAACGAGCTGCTGCAGCAGCTCGCGCAGTGACCCTCACCGCCGCCACAGCGGCTGCTGCCAGGCACCGGGGAGCAACTCCACCTCCTCCATGAGGTGCGCGTCGCGCTCCGCATCGGAGGCGAACAACTCCTGCTGGGCATCGTCGGCGGGTGCGGGCACGGGCAGGGACACTGGGCGCAACCTCGGGCCGACTCGGCCGCGGTCCACGCGCAGGTGCTCCCCCACGAACACCTCGTGGCCGGTGGACAGCACACGGACGTGGGCAGAGACTCGGTGGTAGCCGACGATCACGGGAGACTGCCCGAACAGACCGAGCTGAAGGGCGACGACGGGAGCGTGTTCCACGATTGCCAGAAGGGGGCAGGAGTAGGGGCGAAGAGGAGAGGAGGAGAGCGCGGGACTTCATCATAGTGCGAAACGAGCGTTCACGCGCTAGGCCATCGACATGAGGCTGATCCACCACCTTCGTCTGCGCATGCCCGGGCCCGCCCCGGGACGCGACGAGGTGTAGCCAGCAGGAACGCCTCCGGTCTCTCGGGGTGGGCATCCAACGCCCAGATCCACCCACCCTACCTCGACCGCGGAGGCCGCCATGGCGCGCCACCTGATCACCAGTGCCCTGCCCTATGTCAACGGGGCCAAACACCTCGGAAACCTCATCGGCTCGCTGCTCCCCGCCGACGTGGCGGCGCGCCACCTCAGGCGCAGGGGACACGACGTGTTCTTCCTGTGTGCCACCGACGAGCACGGAACGGTGGCGGAGCTCGGTGCGCAGGCGGAGGGCGCTCCGTCTCCGACTACTGCGCCCACAACCACGCGCTCCAGTCCGACCACTACCGACGTCAGCTCTACAGCCCCACCGACGGACGCACCCTGCCCGACCGATTCGTCCTCGGAACCTGCCCTCGCTGCGGCCATCCCGATGCCAGGGGCGATCAGTGCGACGGCTGCGGGCAGCTCCTGGATCCCACGGACCTACGCCATCCGCGAAGTGCCCTGTCGGGCTGTCGCCACCTGCAGCTGCGGGCCACGGAGCACGCCTTCCTCACCCTGTCGCAGCTGCAGCCCAGGCTGCGACGCTACGTCGACGAGCACGCCCCGACCTGGTCGCCGGTGGCGCGGGCCGCAGCCGAGGCAGGTCTGTCCGTCGGGCTGCAGGATCGCTGCATCACGCGAGACCTCGACTGGGGCGTGCCCGTTCCCGACCTTCCCGGCCGCGTGTTCTGGTGCTGGTTCGACGCGCCCATCGCCTACGCTTCCCTAGCACCGAGTGGGTGGTGGCGAGAGGACGTCGCAGTCACCCACTTCCTCGGCAAGGACAACGCCTGGTTCCACACCCTGTGGCTGCCTGCCATCCTGCTCGGTGCGCAGGACGAGACGAACAACACCACAGCGCCCAGGCGGGTCCAGGCGTTGCACTGGCTGAACTGGTACGGCGACAAGTTCTCCACGAGCCGCCGCGTGGGGATCTTCCTGGACGAAGCGCTGCAGCTCCTGCCCGCCGACGTGTGGCGCTGGGGGCTGCTGGCCCAGACGCCCGAGACCGCCGACAGCCGCTTCGCCTGGGAGCAGCTCGCAGCCGTCGTGAACAAAGATCTCGTGGGACAGCTCGGGAACTTCGTGCGCCGGATCCAGCGCCTCTGCGCCCAGCAACACGCCACCGTCTCCGGTTCCGCGTCGGGAGAGGAGGAAGCCGTCTGGCGCGGCTGCCGGGCGCAGGTACGGGCCCTCGAGGAAGCGCTCGAGGACCTGCGGTTCAGGGACGCCATCGGTGCGCTGCGCGCGCTGTTCCGCATCGGGAACCGCTACGTGGACGCGCAGGCACCCTGGTCCCTGCCCCCGTCCGATGCGAGACGTGCCGTGGTGCTGCGAACGACTCGAGCGCTGGTGAGGCTGTACGCCAGCGCGGTGGCCGAGGTGATGCCCTGCACCTCGCGCACCCTGTTCGACGCCGTCGCAGCAGGCGAGACGGAGCGCACGGCCCTCCCCGAGGCCCTGCTCGGCGACGATGGGCTCGTGGGGCGGGCCGTTCGCGAGCAACCGCCACTGTTCGCCCGCGTTCCCGCAGAGGTCCCCGACTCTTGAGGGGCGCCGCGGACAGGAATGGGTCGACTGCAGGGGCCGTCGGTTGCGCCGACCCCCATCAGGACGTACATTCCGCGGCGTTCCAGCAGAATTCCCGGCCGTCGGCGGGGCGACACTCCGGGTGGGAGCAAGGATAGATGTGGACATTCATGGCTTGGGGCACCCTCGCCCTCGCGGTCGGTCCCGATGACTGGCCCACGGGGATCGACCCGCGCTCGGCCCCGAAGCCCGTGGCTCCCCTCCTCGGCATGGCCGATCTGCACGTCCATCACTGGGCCGCCTTGGAGCACGGGTCGTGGTTCCACGGCGACGGCTCCGGTCCGCCCACCGATGCGCTCGCCGCCTGCGGTGGCGTGGATCGGCGGGGCCGCCCCCTGAAGACCGAGCACGGGCGCAAGGCATCGCAGTGCAGCAGCCAGCGGGACCAGCAGCCCGATCGCCAGGCCGACGACCGCGACGCCGCACACCCACCGTCGGGCATCAGCGGCCACGACACCCTTCCCAACTGGCTCGGCTGGCCCACCCCCGACACCACCACCCACCAGCAGGTGTGGGAGGGTTGGCTGCGCTTGGCGCACGACGGCGTCCCCGCCCTGTGGTTCCTCTCCGAGCATCCCCAGTACGACGACATCCACCGGGGGCTCGAGGCCTTCTACGGCGCCTACCGGCGCAACATCATCGACGCCGCCAACGCCGGTGCCGTCGGGGTGAACCTCGTGGTGGTGTCCCTGTCCCACGACGAGGTGCGCTGCCGCGCCCAGGTCCCCAAGCGCGAGCTCCGCGCAGATCCGACGCGGTGCAACGCGATGGATGCCATCAAGCGCCAGTACGACGCAGCGCTGCACTGGGCCGAGCAGAATCGGGAGTGGGCCGAGGTGGTGACCACCCCTCAGGAGGCCGACAACGCGATTCGCGACGGCAAGCTCGCCGTGGTGCTGTCGATGCAGACCAGCGACCTGCTGGGTCCATCGGAGACCATCGGCGACCGGGTGCCCTTCCGGGAGGGCTACCGCGGCCATGCTCGAGCACTGGCCGGCGATGCCTCCATGGTGCGCACCCACGTGCGGTCGGCCATCGACGCCTACCTCGACGAGCTGCCCAAGGTGAGC
This sequence comes from Myxococcales bacterium, assembly GCA_019634415.1. Classification (GTDB taxonomy): domain Bacteria; phylum Myxococcota_A; class UBA796; order UBA796; genus DRPG01. The sequence continues at coordinate 86,920 of JAHQVJ010000129.1, read as the reverse complement.
ACCCTGCAGCTCGTGCACGAGCACGACAGCCCCTTCGCCGGAGCCGGCTTCTTCGACGCCGAGGCCGTGCGCGAGCAGGCGTGGCTCGATGCCCGCGGAGGTCGAGCCGAGAACGTGGACGGCAAGGTGGTGGCGTGCGGCAAGGCCGCCAAGGAGTGGAAGTGGCAGGACTTCCCCGACGCGCCCTACCCCGAGTGCGAGGCCAAGGCCTCGACGCGAGCGGGGAGGCCCGGTGGCGGGCTCCCCTCGGCCGTCGGAGCGCTGCTCGGCGGACCTCACCGCCTGCCCACCGCCTATCGCAAGGCGTCCCTCGACGAAGAGCAGTACCGCAACCCCTACGGGCTGTCCGCCGACGGCAAGGTGCTCGTCGAGGCGATGATGGCGCGCGGGATGCCCATCGACGTGGCCGACATCTCGGACGCTGCCTTCGCCGAGGTGCTCGAGCACATCGATCGCGTGGACGGGAGCACCGACGAGTACCCCGTGTACGCGTCGCACGCGTACCCCGCCTCGGCGAACCTGCTGCTGCGCGAGCGCAACCTCGACGCCGATCAGCTCGCCGATCTCGCCTCCCGCGATGGCCTCGTGGGCGTGCACACCGGCAACGACCCGATCCGCAGCGGCGGCGAGCCCGGCCCCTTCGCCGACACGCTGCAGGGCCACGACTGCATGGGCACCACGGTGGTGGCGGGCCTGTACCAGCAGACCATCGGCGAGAGCGGCGTGCGGCTGGCCTGGGGTAGCGACCTCAACGGCCTCACGGGTCAGGTGCAGCCCACCCTCCGGCTGCGGCCTCCCACGTGGCAGCAGGTGCCCTGCGCCGTCGCCTTGCCCAGCATCGGCAGCGAGGTGGCTCAGCGTGGGCTCGCCCACGCAGGCCTCCTGCCACAGATGCAGATGGAGCTGCTCGCCTTGGCGGACGCACGCCGCGAGTCGGGAGATCCGATCCCGCCGGCCATCCGCGACAGCCTGAAGGGAGCCGCGAGCTACCTCGAGGTCTGGTCCGACGTGTGGTGCAGCTCGGAGTCGGCCGATCCGTTCTGGTGCCGCAGTCGCGGCGGACGCACCCGCAAGATCGAGCCGTGGGCGAGCTGGAAGTCGTGGCTCGCTCCGCGCGGGAAGAGCGACGAGCTGGCCACCATCGCGCTGGACGTCGACGCCGCTGGCGGCACGCCCCCCGAGCGCTGGGGCCACAACGGCTGGGTGCTGCGATCCTCGAAGGCGGGCAACGTGCGGGAGTTCGGCACGCAGCCCCCTCGCATGAGCCGCGAGGCCGAGCCCGAGGAGGAGGGCGTGATGCGGCTGCAGCGCTGGCGCGCGCTGGAGGCGGTCCTGCCCTACGTGGCGAGCCGCAAGGCGGACGTGCTCGCCACACCGGCCTGGCCACAGCTCCCCACCACGGTCGGCTTCCTGATTGGCGCACACGGCTACACGGCCAACCCCACACCAGCGTCGTTCCCCTACCGCCGCTGTGTGGACTCGGGAGCCTCGGGCAACCGCTTCGATCGCAAGTGGGAGTGCCGTCCCATCCGCGACGCCCGCAAGCGCTACAAGAACGCGCGCACCCTGCCCATGCTGCGCAGCTCCATGCGAAGCCCGCTGGTGCACTGGGACCGGGTGTACCCCGGGCAGCGGGCCCCCAACGTGCACGAGATGTCGGGCGTGGCCGCGATCCCGCCGGTGGGGCTGTACGCCCTGGCCCGCCGTGCCGTTCGTCGCCCCCGCGCCGCCACTCTGTACTCCCAGCTCCAGAGTGCGGTGCAGGCCACGGAGCTTCGGTCCGCCTGGCGCGACTTCCCCACCTACGAGCCCGTGGCGACCTTCCTTGTGGGCAACCGGGTGTGCTTGTCGTCGGGGGTGCTCACGGCCCCTCCGCCGGGACTACCCACCGGGGGCGATCCCGTGGTGTGGCTGGACTCTGCCTCGCGCCTGGCGCGCCAGTGCTACTGCGAGATGATCTACCACCCCACCATCCAGGCAGCGCTCGGTCCACGGGAGCGGGCGGCCCAGCAGGTCTGCCTCAACGAGGTGTTCGAGGGTCGGACCCTCCCGAAGCTGCCGTGAGGCCCTAACGGCGCTCCGCGGCGAAGCGCTCCAGCTGCTCGACGAGGAAGGGGCGCGGGGGCTGCGGCGCCAGCTCCAGGGCCGCCACCAAGGCGTTGCTGGTGCGCGTCACGTCCCCTGCCGCGTCGTAGAGCAGCGCCCGCGTGAAGCAGGCCCGCCAGTGATCCGGCGGCAGCTGATCCACCATCTCCTTGGCGCCGGCCAGATCTCCCAAGTGAGCCAGCACCTGCGCGCGCAGCGCCCGCAGATCCACGCTCTGGGGCTCGCGCTCCAGGGCGCGTGCCACCAGCGGCTGCAGCCGCTTCGCGCCGTCGCGCCAGACCCAGCCGAAGCGATCCACGCTGCAGGCGTGTAGGGCGTCGCTCAAGGTGCTCAGCTCTGGGCTCCGCACCGCCTGCGCCAAGGCGTGCTGCAGGCGCTGTCGCTGCTCGGAACCCACCCGCGACGCGTAGGGATCCAGGCGCGGCTGCCCCCTCGCCCACTGCACCGTTCGCGCGACCAGCCGCCGCAGCAGCGTGGGCCCGAACCACACCACGGCCACGATCCCCAAGCCCAGCGCCAGCGCCTCGGTACTCAGAGGGCCGCCGCCAGCAGGCGATGGAAGTGATGCACGCCCACCTCTTCGGTGGGGCTGTAGGAGCCGCCCTGGTACAGCCGAGCTCGCACGCCGGCCTGCACACGCGCCACCACCTGCTGATCCTGAAGCTCCACCGTGTCCACGTCGGGCGGTGGCGCCTGGGGATCGAACACCCAGGTGCGGTAGTGCACGATGGAGTCGGTGGGCCCCACCGGCTCCACCTGGTTCATGCTCACCCCCCACGGGTAGAGGTTGATCATGGTGCCCGGGAACAACCACACGTAGTACCCGCCGATGGCGGTGCCGTGGTCCTTCGCACCTGCGGGAGGGTGCATGCAGGGCGCGCCGGGGCTCGCGACCCCCACCTGCAGCGTGCCGTGCTCCAGCAGCTCGGTGCGGTAGGCGGGCCCGTCGAGCACGCGGGCCAAGCCCGGGTGCACGTAGGGGATGTGCAGCCCCTCGAGGTAGTTCTCCACGTACAGCGCCCAGTTGACGGCGATGCGGTGGTGTCGTTCCCCGGCCGGCTGCGGTCGAAGCTCGTCCCAGGGCACCCACGGCAGGCGCTCCCACACCGGCCCCAGCCAAGCTTCGGCCTCTGGCTGTGCCTTCAGCGACCCGAAGCGCAGCGGACCGAGACGCGCCAGGTGTGCGCTCGGCAGGGCGTCGCGCTCACCGGGGAAACCCTCGAGGTGATCGAACCCCGGGGCAGCCGCCACCGCGCCGTCCAGGTGGAAGCGACGCCCGTGGTACGGGCAGCGCAGGTGCCTCACCGTGCAGGGCGCGTCGTGCAGCGTGGCCCCGCGGTGGGTGCACACGTTGGAGAGCAGACGCTCCGCCCCGTCGGCGCCGCGCGTGAGGATCAGGGGCTCGCCACACACGTCGAGGGGGATCACGTTGGGCGACGACGAGGTGTCGCCTTCGAGCACCACTCCTTGCAGGTAGTGCCACGCCCGCGCCCACACTGCATCGAGGATCCGTGTATGCCAGGCCGGATCACCATACAGCTGTGAGGGGGGTGTGCGGGCGGACCGCACATCCGGATCCACCTCGAAGTACGACTGCGCCATGCTCCGCTGGTAGCATGGGGCCACAGGTCCTGCGAGGGCCATGAGCGACCGTCAGAACTACCTAGGTGAGCAGCTTTCCCATGCCGTGTTGCAGCGGCGGCAGCGGGAGGTGGCGGAGCGCCACCGTCGCGCGATGGGACAGGTCTCCGACATGCTCGACAGCCAGAAGCAGATCGGCCGGGAGCTGGCGGATGGCTTGGTGACGCTGCGCAAGCAGCGGTCCGAGCTCGACCACATGGAGAACCAGGAGTCCGACGGCTCCCTGCTCGCCTCCCTGGTGCGTCCCTTCACCGCCCGGCGCAGTGCGCTGGCGCGCCGCTCCATCGCCGAGGGGCTGCTGCGCCAGTACGAGCAGGTGAGCGTGCGCCTGCGCGAGGCCACCGCCTTCAGCGACGAGCTGAAGCTGTGCGCGCTGGAGCTGCAGCAAGAGGTGGACCGGCTCCACCGGGAGCTGGGGGAGTCGCTGCACAACCAGCAGGTGGCTGCGCGCCGCGTGCTGGAGCTCGAGGACGCGTTGCAGGAGGTTGACGAGGACGCCTCGCTGACCCCCGAGGAGCAAGCCCGCAGACGCGATCGCTACTCCTTCGACGCCCGCACCGAGGCAGTGGCGCTGGAGCTGCACAAGGCCGCCGCCGAGCTCGCTCGCCAGCACCTGCCCTCGGCTCGTGCGCTGCGCGACACCGTGCTCAAGCTGCACGAGGAGATGGCGCAGTACGTGCTGTCGGCCACCCACACGGTCAACGCGGCGGGTCGCCGGATCCAGGGGCTGGGCATGCTGGCCGATGCGCCCATCGTGGTGCAGGAGCTCCAGGAGTCGCTGGACGAGCTCAACGAGGCCATGCAGGCGACGGCCGACTACGTCGAGCGCAGCTCGCTGCTCATCGCCGAGGTGCTACCGCACCTGTCTGCGCGGGTCCAGGCCGAGACCGAGGCCACCGAGGCAGCCCTCGAGGTGGAGCTGCTCGCGGTGGATCGGGATCGCGCCAAGGCCGACGCGGAGCGCGCGCTGCGGGACTCGGCGCAGGCCGAGATCGACAACCTGCTCGGCAAAGATCCCTGATGGAGCTGCCCCGCGAGCGCGTGGGACCCTATGTGCGCGCCCTGCGCGCGGCCCTCGATGCGCTGGCTCCCAACGAGGACCACGTGTCGCTGTCGGCCGCCCTCGATCACCTGCACGCCCTCGATCCGGCGAACGGCGGATCGCTGCTGTTGCCTGCCGAGGTCTCCACCCACACCGGCATGCCCACGTACCAGTGGCTGGAGCGCGCGCGCAGCGAGGCGGTGCTGGCTACGCGCGGCACCGACGCCGAGGATCCCAGCGACGCGGAGCTACAGCGCGCCCGCGATCTCGATCCGGAGCTGGGGGCGCGCATGCACGATCGGCGCACGCTGCATCGCCACCTGCGCACCGCGGAGCTGTTGCCCGCCACCCGCATCGGCGGCGCCATCCGTCGCATCGGCGACTCGGGCTGGATGCAGGTGGCGCTGGCCTACGACCGCATGGTGCCGGACGGACGCTGGGTGCGGGTCCGGGTGGAGCTGAAGACGCCGGGGCCGCCCACGGGGGCGATCCGGCTGGATCCGCAGGGGCGCTTGATCATCGAGGAGTCTCTCCAGCACCTGCTCACCCGCCACTTCGCCACCCCGCTGATGGCGCTGCGCGCGCAGCTGACGGACGCGGTGGGGGCGGAGGTGCTGCACCTGGGACGGGGCTGGATCGGCCCCTTCTGGTTCCCGGGCGTGCAGCTGCCGGCGGAGGTGCCGGAGCAGCTGGGATCGGGGTTGCTCATGCAAGGGAGCACCGAGGTGATCGCCAACGACGTGCGCGCGTCGAGGCACCTCGATCCACTGGAGCCGCCCCCGGAGGAAGCACTGCCGGAGGGCTACGGCTCCTTCCGAGAGCGGCGCTTCGCGGCGTCGGACGAGGGACTGGCAGAGGCAGTGCGCAGCTGGGCCTCGGACGACCGCGGAATGCGCGCTCAGGTGGTCACGATGGTGCTCACCCGAGCGCGCCGCCTGTAGCTTGCCCCACCTTGGTCGAAGAATCTGACGGGCTCGACCCAACTGCGTCGAGCAGCGCACCTGTGCAGCCCGACTCCTTCATGACATCTGCGGTGACCGTGGTCGTGACGCGTTCGCGGCCGATCGATGGACGAAACGAAGGCTGGCGCCGCTGCGGCTCACGAGGGTCGGAGGAATCACAGCGACAGTCGACGTCAGAAGTAGTTCTGCGTCACCACGATGTAGACCAGCAAGCCGCCCACGGCCACGGGGCACACGAACCGCACGAGCGCCCCCCACACCGCTCCTGCGGGCAACGGCTGGCCCGACGCTCCGATCTCGTCGAGGGCGGGCTGCACGCCCCAGCGCCAGCCCACGAACAGGCAGATCATCAAGGCCCCGAAGGACAGCGCGTAGTTGCCCCACAGGGCGTTCTGCAAGTCGAGGAAGCCCATGCCCACCCCTGGCAGCTCCGACAGGCCGGAGACCGCCCCCAGCGACAGCGCAGACGGCACCGCCAGGGCAGCACAGGCCGCCGTGGTGCCCCACACCGCCACCTCGCGCCCGATCCCCCGCTCGTCCACCAGGTACGACACCACCACCTCGAGCAGGCTGATGGTGGAGGTGAGCGCGGCGGTGGCGAGCAGCAGGTAGAAGGCCACGGCGAACACGCCGCCCAAGGGCATCGCGTCGAAGATCGTGGGCATCACCACGAACACCAGTCCAGGGCCACCGCTGGGGTCGGCCCCCGAGGCGAACAGGGCGGGGAAGATGATGAGGCCCGCCAAGATGGCGATCCCCGTGTCGAACAGGGCCACGGACGCGCCGGCCAGCGGCATGCTCGCCTTGCGGTCCAGGTAGCTTCCGTAGGTGATCATCGCGCCCATGCCCAGCGACAGGCTGAACAGCGCCTGGCCGAGGGCCTGCACCACCACCGTGGGCGTGATCTTGGAGAAGTCCACGGCGAACAGGAACGACACACCGGCCTCGGCGCCCTCGAGCGTCAGCGACCGGCCCGCCAGCAGCACCAGCAGCGCGAAGAACGCCGGCATCAACACCGACGTGGTGCGCTGGATCCCCTTCTGCACGCCCCCCCGCACCACCACCGCCGTGATGGTGAGGAACAGGATGCACAGCCCCACCGCCATCGCCGGGTCCGCCACGAAGTCGCCGAAGATGGCGCCGCTGCGCTCGGCGTCCACGGGCCCCGCGAAGGTACCCGAGAGGGCCATCCCCAGGTAGCCCAGCGTCCACCCTGCCACGACGCTGTAGAACGCCAGGATGCAGAACCCCGTGAGCACGCCCAGGCCCCCCACCCAGCCCCAGGACGAGCCAGGTGCGAGCACGGTGAACGCCCCCACGGGGTTGCGCTGCGAGGCCCGCCCCATGGCGAGCTCGGCGAACAGCACGGGCACGCCGATGGCGACCACGAAGAGCAGGTAGATCAGCAGGAACGCGGCCCCACCGTTCTCACCGGTCATGTAGGGAAAGCGCCAGATGTTGCCGAGGCCGATGGCGGAGCCTGCTCCCGCCATCACGAAGCCCATCAGGGACCCGAAGTTGCCTCGCGCTTCGTTCTGCGGAATCGTGGCCATGAGCGCCCTCGCCTAGGTGGGGGGCCGATGGTACCGCGGACACCCCCTGGCAGGGGACGGCAAACCGTGACGTGGGGCACAGCTCCCCGTCGGGTAGCGTGGGGCCCGGAGGTGACCGTGCTTCGACGCAAGGAGTTCTGGCTGATCGCGCTGCTACCCACCCTCTTCGGCTTCGACTGGGGCAGCAAGGCGTGGGTGAACGACCAGCTCCCCGTGGGCGGTGAGATCGAGGTGATCCCGGGGTGGCTGTCGGTGCTGCACGCGGAGAACCCCGACATCCTGTTCTCCATCCCCATGCCCCTGGTGGTCATCGCCGTGGCCGGCACGCTGCTGATGGGGGTGCTGACCTACACCTGGGTGAAGCTGCCCGCCGACGCCACGCTGCACAGCGCCGCCATCGCCACCATCGCGGCAGGCGGGCTGGGCAACCTGCTGGACCGGATCGGCGACGGCTCGGTCACGGACTTCGTGTGCGTGACCATGGGTCACCCGCAGCTGGCCAGCGGCCTGCGGAGCCTGCTCGGCACCGAGACCTGGCCCATCTTCAACGTGGCAGACGTGGCGCTGCTGGTGGGTGCCGGGCTGTGGTTGTTCGCCGACACCCGCACCAGAACTAGTTCACGTCCACGATCGTCATGAACAGCGGCGCGGGGTTGAGGCACTGCGTGCAGCCGATGCCCAGCACCCACACCCCGTCCGTGGTGAAGCCGCCGAAGGTCGCGCCGGACTCGTCTGCGGCCTCCATCAGGTTCGCCGACGTCACCCCGAACACCTGCAGGCGGTACAGCTCGGCGGCCTCGCTGTCGAGGCGCAGGAAGATGTCCTCGATGGCCTCGGCACCGTCCACGTCGAAGCGCGCCACCAGCACCTCGTCGCCGCGCAGGGCGTCGAAGGCGTTGCCGTTGACGTCCTGGGTCACGCCGGACCAGTCCCAGGTGTAGTCGTCGCGACCGGCGGGCGCCGACAGCGGCGTGAGCGAGGTCAGATCCACGTCCACGGTGAGGCTGGAGCTGTCGTCGTCGAGTGCTGCTTCGGTGCCCGTGCCGGTGTCGGTCAGGTCCACGAACAAGCTCATCAGGGCCTCGATGCGCCCGAGCGGCGTGTTCGAGACGGTGAGCAGCCAGTTGCTCTGGGCGGTGTCGTTCGCCACCAGATCGATGTCGACGTCGACGAAGTTGCCGATGATCTCGAAGTCGGAGATCGACGCGGCACTCGCCCCGTCGGGCACGTCGTAGAGGAAGGCCACGGGCGCGTCTTCCTGCAGCAGGGTGTTCTTGTCGAGCCCCTCGAGGATGCTGTCCTTGTCGAGGTCGAACCGCACGAAGGACAGCTCGTCGGCTTGGCCGTCGAAGGCGCGCCCGCGGATGTCCGTGGTGACGGCGGACCAGTCGATGCCGAAGTCGGTCTGAGCGGCCAGCTCCACGGTGTCGATCCCGATGGTTCCCGTGAAGGCATAGTTGTTCGACGCCTCGAACCCGAGATCCCCGGGGCTGGGACACCCAGCGAGGGCCACCGCAGCCACCATCCATCGCACCATCCCGACACTCCTACAGCTGGTCTGGCCCCACCGTACCCGCCACGACCCACACCGTCGACGGGCTTGCTCGAAGAGATGAGAAGCGCCCGGTCGTCACCTGCCATGCGTCGCGACGGGGGTTGGATGGCGACGACCGGACGCATCATCACCCATGACGACACCGTTTCCAGCGACCCGCATCCGGTGCCAGACATTTGGAGACCGTTGGCTACGTTCGGGTACGAATACGACGCCCTGCCCGAATAACTAAGCTATCGGCTATTCAACTTCGATAACGGACAGGAACCACGGCACGTTGCCCCAGCAGTTGTCGCACCCGACCCCCAGCATCCAGGTGCCGCCGCTGGTGAAGCCGCCGAAGTTGGCACCGTCGGCGTCGCGGGCGAACTCCAGGCGCAGCTCCCGGTCCTGCAGCACGTCGGCGGTCCAGTAGCCGTCGGCGTTGGCGGCGAGATCGAAGATGTCGGGGGTGAGGGTGGCGGGGTCGCGACCGTCGGCCCAGTGAGCGATGAACAGCTCGTTGGCCGTGAAGCGATCCATGTCTTCGCCGTGCACGTTGGTGGTGACGGGACGCCAGTCGGCGGTGTAGAGGTCGTGCACGCCGGAGGTGACGACAGGCTCGCCGTCGAAGGCGATCTGGTCGACCACGAAGCTCGACGATCCGTCCGGGAACTCGGCGCGGCTCTCGTTGGACTTGTCGTCGGGCACCAGCACGATGCCAGCGCGGATGTCGCAGCTCTCCCCGACGACGTCGCACAGGCCCACGAAGTAGGTGATGGAGCCGCTGACGAGCAAGAAGTTCTCGGACTCGAAGGGCTGCTTCGACGCGTCCAGGAGCTGGTTGAGCCGGGTGACGGTGCCACCGACATCCTGCTGCCAGGCGCCGAGGAGCGCGGTGGTGTTGTTGAGCAGGTCGTCGCGCAGTGTGTCGGTGAAGTCGTCGATGTCGCCCGAGGCCTGCAACAGGACGACCCGGTCGTAGCTGCTGGCGAGCCGCTTGTTCCCGTAGGCATCTGCCGTGAGATCACCCCAGTCGAGGATGGTGTCGAACTGCGGCCGCACCGTCACCGAGGGGAACGTCCAGGTGCCGCGAAAGCTGTAGTTGTTGAGGTTGCTGAACACCAGATCCGGACTGGCGGGAACGGGTGGGGTGCCGGTGTCCGTGTCGGTGGTGTCGGTCTCGGTGGGGTCGGGAGGATCGATGTTCGTGGGCTCGGTGCCCCCCGAGCAGGCCATCCACACCATCGACGCGGCCATCGCCCAAGCCATCCTGTTCACATCCCCTCCAACCCGATGTCACGAGCAGCCAGCCTACCTTGTAGGGGCCGGATCCGCGATCAGCCTCCCTGCCAAGAAAGCGTTCCGTCGGGGGCCACCGTCACCCCGGTGTCGGGAAAGTCGGCAGCGGACAGCTCGCGCACGTCCTCGAGGGCGAGGCCGGCGGGATCGACCCGGGGCACGGCGTCGCGCGACAGCGCCAGCGGATGCAGCTTCGCCCCGACCAGCGCCCCGTTGGCCGACAGCGTGACGTGTAGCGCCACGGTCCGGTGGCCGTAGCCCCGGCTCGAGGCGAAGGCCTTGTAGCCGAGGAAGTTGCCGAGGCTGTAGGCCACGAGCCGACCGCGGTAGACCTCCATCGCGCGCAGCACGTGGGGACCGTGGCCCAGCACCAGATCCGCGCCGGCGTCGATGGCGGCGTGGGCCAAGGCGGTGACGTCGCCGCGGCGCTCGCCCCAGGCGATCTCCAGGGTGCCGGGCACGTGGCGGTGCTGGTACCCCTCGGCGCCACCGTGGAACGACAGGATGACGAGATCGTGGGTGCGGTCGGCCAGGGCCACGGCGGCACGCACCTCGTCGAGGTCGTTCACCGACAGACAGCACGTGCCGGAGTGCGCTCCGATCACGGCCACGGACAGCTCGCCCGCTCGCACGCTGGCGACGTCACCGTAGCGGCCGGTGTGGGCGATGCCCACGCCCTGCAGCGTCTCCATGGTGGCGCGCTGCCCCGCGTCGCCCAGATCCATGGCGTGGTTGTTGGCAAGGCTGACCACGTCGATGCCGGCGGCCTTCAGCGCAGGTGCGAACCGGGTGGGCGTGCGGAAGGCGTAGCAAGGGCCCGCGCCAGCGGCGCACTTGCCGGAGCTCAGGCCGTCGGCCAGCGTGCCCTCGAGGTTGGCGAAGGTCAGATCGGCGTCGACGAGGAGCGGGCGGACACCGTCGAACAGTGCCGTGCCATCACCGGGAGGCAGCCCTGCAGGGCCGCGGAGATCGGACCCCATCATCAGGTCGCCCACGGCTGCGATGCGAACGGCTGCGGGTCCGGCGTTCTCGTCCACCTCGACCTCGGAGATGGGGGCGGCGTGGTAGGCGGCGCGAGCCCGAGCGGCAGACAGCCACAGCGAGACCTCGGGGTGCTCGGGGCGTAGCTGAGCCACGCGATGCCAGGCGTCGAGTGCAGCGTCGAAGTGGCCGGTGGTGTAGCGCACCCACCCGAGGGCCCACCAGGCGTCCACGTCGCCGGTGTCGGCCTCCGTGGCCTCCACGAGCAGGGCCTCGGCCTGCAGGGGTCGATCCCGCGCCAGCGCATCGAGGGCAGAGGAGACGGGGGCATCGTCAGACGCCACGGCAATCACGGCGAGCAGGGTCCACATGGGCGCAGCCTACATCGTCGACGGAGATGGCGGACCGAGCAGACCGGCTGCGTAGGGGCAAGCGACCACCCCTCGGGAGCCCGCATGATGCGCATCGTCCACATCCCTGCCCTGATCGCCCTCGGATGCTCGGGGGAGACGTCCAGCCCACAGGAGCCGACCACCCCCTCCGAGGAGTCCCCCTCCTCGACGCCCACCACGAGCACGGGCTGTACGGAGCTCACCTTCTACGTCGACGCAGACAGCGACGGCTTCGGCGACCCGGGCAACACGGTGTCGGCCTGCACCCAGCCCGAGGGCACCGTCGAAGACGGCACCGACTGCGACGACACCTCGGAGCTGGCCAACCCCCTCGGCGAGGAGGTCTGCGACGGGCTGGACAACGACTGCGACGGGCAGGTGGACCACAACACCGTGCCCGGCGACTTCGACTCCATCCAAGCGGCCATCGACGCCCTGCCCCACGACGCCGAGGCCTGCGTGGCGGCGGGGATCTGGACGGAGCCCTTCGACTTCGGCGACCACCAGATCACCATCACGGGCGCGGGGGGACCGGAGCACACCACCTTCGATCTGTCGGGGCTCGAGGGCCCCTTCGTCACGGCGACGGGCGGCGAGGACGCCGGCTGCCTGGCCACCGTCCGCGGCTTCACCATCACCGGCATCGATCGCACGCCTGTGAAGCTGGACGTGGTGTCGGGTGCGTTCCTGCGCGCCTCCGACGCCTCGGTCTACCTCGACGAGCTGGTGTTCACGGGCAACCGGCTCGCCATGGAGGACTTCGGTGGCTTCGCTGGCGGCCTGATGAGCGTGACCGGCGGCGAGCTGTCCGTCACCGACACGGTGGTGGAGGATCTCGAGGTGACGGGCCAGTTCGATCTGTCTGCGCCGATCCTCTATGCCCAGGACGCCTCGGTGCTGCTCGGAGGCGTGACCCTGCGGGACACGGTGGTGACGGGGAAGAGCCAGAAGGCGGGCTGCTCCCTGACGGGACTGATGATCCACGCCGTGGGGTCGGACGTGGAGGTCTACGACACCGAGGTGCGAGACCTCTCCGTGGATCTCCACTGCGACGGGACCTTCACCGCGGGTGTGGTCGCCTACCTGGAGTCGGGCACGCTGGTGTCGGAGCGCTGGACCCTCGAGGACATCGATGCCCACACGACGGGCCGCTGGGCCTCGGTGGGCGCGATGATCCAGGCCGGATGGGGCACCTCCCACATCACGGATCTGACGTTGTCGGGGATCACCGCGCTGGCGCAGTCGCCGACGAGCGCGGGCGCCTTCGGCGGTCTTGTGCTGCTGGGCGACAGCACGCTTCAGGGCTTCGTGGCTCACGGCAACGTGTTCGAGGCCAGCTCGGACCTGGGCAACGCCTCCGCCGGCGGACTGCTCACGGCGATCGGTGCTTCAGTGATGAGCCACGTGGATCTGCGCGGCAACACGGTGGACGCCTCGTCCGTTCGGGGAGGCATGGTGCTGCTGGAGACGTACGGTTCGGACGAGTCCCTCGCGCTGTCCAACGCCATCGTGGCGGGCAACACCGTACAGGCCGACTTCATCAGCGGAGGCGTGATGTCGGCGGACGCGAACGGGGGCCCCATCACGATGTCTCACCTCGATCTCGTGGGCAACACCGTGCTGTCGAGCGGGCAGGTGTGGGGAGGCGCCCTGTCCGTCACCGACGACCACGCCACGACGGTGCACAGCTCCAACATCAGCGGCAACGACATCGACGGCAAGCAGGTTCAGGGCGCGGCCCTATGGGTCTGGGACGAGACGGCGCTGACCTGGACGCACACCAACGTGTTCGGCAACACGGGCGGCAGCGCGTTCCACGGGCTGACCGACGATCCGAGCGCCGCCCACGGAAACCTGGTGGCGGCGCCGCTGCACACCGACCTGACGGCCACCGATCCGCTGGCCTGGGACCTCACGCTGCAGCCCGCCTCACCGCTGGTGGACGTAGGCGACGGCGAAGCGCTGGACGCGGACGGCTCGCCGAGCGACATCGGTGCCTACGGCGGGCCCCTGGGGGCCAGCTGGTGACCCGCACCCAGGCAGTCCCCTGATCGTCACGACGAGCTCGCATCCCGACCCGACCCTGCTGGCGCGCGCGGCAGCGGTGGCACGGCGCTGCGGAGCCCCCACCGTGCTGCGCCGCCGCTCGATGCGCGCGCACCTCACCGACACGGGCGCAGCGCTGGCCTACGTGGTGGGGCGGGAGCGCGAGTGGCTGACGGACGGGGTGGGTCGGGTGGCCGTGCACGTGGGCCTGCTGCACGCCCACCGCGCGACGGGGGCCTCGCATCCGCTGGTGCGCGCCCTGTCGGTGGACGGCACCCCTCCCGGCACGGTGATCGACGCCACCCTCGGCCTGTGCCAGGACGCGCTGCACGTGGCGGAGGTGACGGGGGCGAGGATGTGGGGCACCGAGGTGAGCGCACCGCTGTTCTGCCTGGCGGAGTCGGGGCTGCCGCGGCTGGCGGCCGAGGGGGTGGCTGCGGCCGCGCGGATCACGCCGCTGTGCGGGGACGCCCGCCAGCTGCTGCCCACGCTGCCCCAGGCAGACGCGGTGATGCTCTCGCCCATGTTCGGCACGCCCGCAGCCGCGGCTCCGGGCTTCGAGCTGCTGCGGGAGGTGGCTGTGCACGCTCCGCTGGATCACACCTGGCTGGCCGCGTGCCTGGCAGCGGCACCGCGGGTGGTGATGAAGGTGGAGCGCCGCGCCCCCGTGCCGGCCTTCGTCACCCCCCACCTCACGGAGGTGCTGCACGGAAAGTCCGTGGACTACTGGCTCCTCGAGCGCGCCGGTGGGGCTGGTACAACCTGACACACCGCGCGACGCAAGCGCGACCGAGGCCGGGTCACCTTCAACGAGCACTCACGTGCAAGGAGGTATCCGATGAAGCGCAGCCTGTTGGCCCTCGCGACGGTCGCCACCCTCGCCACGGCGGCGGTGGCCGCCACCGATGGCCCCGAGGCGACCGCACCGGCGGACGCCGAGCCCGCGTTCTGCGAGCTCGACGAGGTGATCTCGCCGGAGGTGGACGCAGCCCTGATCTGCACCGACGACTGGTGCCAGGACCGCTGCGAGAGCAAGGGGTGCCAGTTCGGCGTCTGCATCCCGCAGGGCGCCTGCCGCTGCTACGTCTGCTGACGTGACGCCCTAGGCCGCTGCTGGCCCCACGTAAGCGGACTTCGGCCGGATCAGCCGACCCGTTCGCCGATGCTCGTCGACGTGGGCCAGCCACCCCACGGCGCGGCCACAGGCGAACAACGGGGTGAACAGCGACCGGTGCACGCCGACGGCATCGAGCAGCACCGCCGTGTAGAACTCCACGTTCGCCCGCAGGCGGCGGCCAGGCTTGCGCGCCTGAAGCGCCGCCTCCGCTGCCTGCTCCACCGCCTTGGCCAGGGCCAGCCGATCGCTGGCCACGCCCGCGTGGGACAGTCCGTGCAGCGCCTCCTCGAGCACGGCCGCGCGCGGGTCGCGCACCTTGTAGACGCGGTGCCCCATGCCCATGATGCGCCGGCCAGCGTCGAGCTCGGCCTCGATCCAGGTGCTAGCGGCCTGGGGCGTGCCGATGGCGTCGAGCATGTCGAGCACGGGCCCGGGGGCCCCGCCGTGCAGGGGCCCCTTCAGCGCGCCGATGGCAGCCACCACCGCGCTGACGACGTCGGACTGCGTGGAGGCCACCACCCGCGCGGTGAAGGTGGACGCGTTCATCCCGTGGTCCACGATGGTGCACAGGTACCGTCCGAGCGCGGTGCCGCGGGCGTCGAGCTGCGACTCGGGCACGCCGAGCATGCGCACCAGGTCGTGGGCATGGGGGAGCTGCGCGCTGGGCGCGATGGGATCGAGCCCCCGACGGCGCCGATCCCAGGCCGCACACAGCGCGGCCAGCGACGCCACCAGCGCATGGGGATCTTCGCTCTGCACCAGCGACGCGCCGCTGCGCAGCGCCGCCATGGCATCGGTCGTGGGCAGCAGGGGCAGCACCCGCTGTACCCAGGGCCACGCCGCCACGCGCGCCGCTCCCAGGCGCTGTCGATGCACCGCGCCGTTGGCGAGGGTGGGCACGGCGGAGTCCCACAGCAGCGCCATGGCCGCTTCGAGCTGCCCCACTGCCGCGAGCTTCGCGACGGGCCAGCCGCGAATCACCAGCTGCCCCGTCTGCCCGTCCACCATCGACATCTCGGTTTCCGCTGCCACCACGCCTTCGAGACCCAGGGCCCCCATGAGCACCTCCCATGGGAAGACGTCACACGTAGATACCTTGATCGACGAATCGAGCTGCTGTAGACCACCCCATGCACTCGGAACCACTGTCGGGGTACCTCACCTCGGAAGAAGCTGCTTCTGCCCTGGGCGTGAAGCGCTCCACGCTCTACAGCTACGCGAGCCGCGGCTTGATCCGCATCGCGCCCGCTGCGGATCGTCGGCAGCGCATGTACCTGGCGTCGGACGTGGAGACCCTGCGCAGACGTGCTTCCGCGGCCAAGGGGCACGGGCCGGCAGCGGCGGCGGCGATGGACTTCGGCCAGCCGGTGCTGGAGTCGTCCATCACCTCGATCGACCTACGCGGCCCAGCCTACCGAGGGCACGTGGCGACGGCGCTGGCGGAGGGCGACGTGCCCTTCGAGGCGGTGGCCGAGCTGCTGTGGGGCAGCGAGCTGCCCGGCACCGCGCCGCGATTCACGGCGCCGGGGCTGGGGGTGCCGGCCGAGGCCCTCGCCCAGCTGCTCCCGGCGGGAGCGCCGCCCCACGTGGTGCTCAGCACGGCGGTGGGCGCGCTGGCCGCCGCCGATCCGCTCCGCCACGCGCTCACGGAGGTGGCGGAGCTGGCGCGGGCCCGCCGCATGGTGCGGCGCATGGCCGCGTTGCTGGCGCTGTGCGGGCCGCGCACGGGCTGGCAGGCGCGAGCGGAGGCAGCGCTGCAGGCGCCCACGGTGGCCGAGGCCGTGCTGCGGGCCTACGGCGCCCCCGCGCAGGGGGCGAAGGCGGTGCAGCGCGTGCTGGTGCTGTGCGCCGATCACGAGCTGAACGCGAGCAGCTTCACGGCGCGGGTGGCCTCGGGCACGGGCGCGGATCTGTACGCGGTGGTGCAGGCGGCGCTGTGCACGCTGTCGGGGCCGCGGCACGGCGGGCTGTCGGATCGAGTGGAGGCGATGCTCGACGAGGCGGAGGCGTCGGGCGACGTGCGCGCCTGGCTGGGGGAGCGGTTTCGCCGCGGCGAGACGGTGCCGGGCTTCGGCCACCCCCTGTACGGCGAGGGCGATCCACGCGCCGACGCGCTGCTCGCCGTGGCCTGGGCCGGCGGCCCCTCGGACCGTCGCCAGCAGGCGCTACACGCGCTGGTGCAGGCGATGCTCGAGGCGGGCCACCCCGCCCCGAACATCGACGTGGGGCTGGTGGCGGTGCGACACGCGGTGGGGCTGCCGCGCGGGGCGGCTGCGGCCCTCTTCGCGCTGGGGCGCTCGGCGGGCTGGGTGGCCCACGCCCGGGAGCAGCGCGCCTCGGGGCGCCTGCTTCGACCTCGGGCGAGGTACGTGGGCCCTCCCTCGCTGCCCTAGAGCACCGCACAGGATGCGACAGCATTCCGGAGCGGTGCTCTATCGAGGTCGGCCGCCAGGCCGACCGGACACCGGGAGGGAGCAGGACACAGGGGCCTGGCCATGGCGCCGTCGAAACGGGCCTGGAAGGCCCGACGGTGTTGTGGACAGGTTTCTGAGTGCTGCTCTATGGACAGCTCGACAGCGACGAGATCCAGGCCTCCACCAGGGCCACGCCGTCATCGTCGACGCGGTGGGTGGCGATGGGCGGCATGCCGTGGGCGTCGCGCCGGGACATGCGGTCCACCAGCACCGAGGCGGCGGGATCGCCGGGCGTGATCACCAGGGCCTTGTCGTTGCCGAGGCCGCCGAGGACGGGTGCATCGCACAGGCCCGTCTCCGCCAGCCCCGTGGAGACGCGCAGATCGAGCTCCGCACGGCCGGCCACGCCGGGCCGATGGCAGGAGGAGCAGTTGACGTGCAGGTAGGTGCGCGCCAGCTCCTCGGCGGACGCCGTGCCATCGCGAGCGGGGAACGCCTCGGGCGCCCCCGGATCGGCGACCACCCCGATGTGGGCCAGGGTGTCGAGCTGCGGCGCGCGCCGGTTGGTGCTCGGGTAGGTGATGTCGATGGCGAGCTGCCGCGACTCCAGGCCGAGGGCGTGGTTGGCGGCGTCGGTGTGGCAGGCCAGGCAGTCGGCGGGGGTGGGGATCTCCCAGGGGCTGCTGCCCACGTCGATCAGCTCACCGGCCCGGGAGAAGACGGCCTCGGTGCCCGCGTCGTCGTAGACGTAGCTGTAGCCGCCCCAGCCGTCGTCGTGGTGCATCATCAGGCGGGTCTCGAGCAGCTCGCCGTCGCGGCGGAACTGCTTGACCAGCACCGTGCCCACGGGGAACAGCCAGTCGCCGTCTGCGTCGATGGTGACGGTCTGTCCGTCCGGCAGCGCCATCCAGCGCTGCTTGTCGCCGTCGTCGGCCCAGAAGGTGTGCGCCACGTCGTAGGGGATGAGGCCGGGACCGGGCATGGTGACGTCGCTCGGATCCATGCAGCCGGTCTCGGACAGCAGCGTGGGGAACGTGTCGATGGGCGCGTTGGGCGCGGGCTCGAAGCGGTACAGACCGCCGTTGCCCCCCTGGTCGAGCACATACAGCTCGCCGTCGTGGCCGGTGTGGTAGTGCACGGCCGTGATCCCCGAGCTCTGCACCACGGCACGGCTGTCGATCTCGCCGGTCTGCGCATCGGCGAACATGCCGCGGATCTCGTTGCGGTAGTAGTCGTTGTAGAGCAGCACGCCCTGCAGCGCGGGCACCAGCGAGCCCCGGTACACGTCGCCCACCATGACCGACGCGCCCCCACCCTGGCGGCCGTAGTCGAGCTCGGGCAGCGTGAGCCCTGCCTCCTCGCACTCCTCGTCGCTCACGCGGCAGTCGAAGCCCTCCATGAGGGGCCAGCCGTAGTTGCCGCCGAGCTCGATCTTCGAGATCTCCTCGAAGGACACCTCGCCGACGTCGCCCACGTACAGCTCGCCGGTGGGGCGGTCGATGCTCATGCGGTAGGGATTGCGCAAGCCCCAAGCATAGATCTCGGGGGCGCCACCGCCGGTGGCGAAGGGGTTGTCGGACGGGATGGCATAGGGGTCGCCGCCGTCCACGTCGATGCGCAGCACGTTGCCGAGGAGGTTGTTGGTGTTCTGGCTGGTGTTGGCGTTGCCGCCACCGTCGCCGTTGGACAGCAGCAGGTAGCCATCGTTGTCGAACAGCAGCGTGCCGCCGTTGTGGTTGCCGGCGGGCTGATCGAACTCGAGGATGGTGGTCTCTGTCTTCAGATCGAAGCTGGCGCCACCATCGGTGCTCTCGAGGCGAGAGATGCGGGCGACGTGATCGACGTTGCCCCCGGCCTGGCCCCGCGAGGCGTACAGGTAGAGGTAGCCGTTGCTCTGGAAGTCGGGGTGGAACGCCATCGACAGCAGGCCGCGCTCGAAGCCGGTGCGCACGGGCACGTCTGCAACCAGCTCGGTGGCGTCGACGTCGGGATCGGTGGCGTCGAAGCGGTGGATCTCCCCGCCGAGGGTGGCGACGTACCAGTGGTCGGTGTCGCCAGGCGCTTGCAGCGCCACGTTGCCGAAGGAGAACCCGAGGTTCGGGAACTGCCGCACGAGGGCGGCCTGCGAGCCCACGATGGGGCGCGCACCGGCGATACAGGTGGGGTTGGCGGGTCGGCTGTCGAGACCGAACTCGGAGTCCACGGGCTCACCGGTGTCGCCCGTGGGCTGGGCATCGGTGGTGGTGTCGGTGTCGGTGTCGTCCTTGTTGCCATTGCACGACAGCGACAGCGCGATCAGCATGGCAGGCAGCACCCAGCGGGCGGTGAGCATGTCTTTCCCCCAGAGGAACGGGACGTGTCAGTTGTACCCGACTGGATGGTCCGTGGGGGCAGATCTGATCGCTCGAGCCGGATCCTCGGGAAGGCAGATCCACGCTCGTCCGCTCTGTAGTGACGGTAATCGAGCACGTGAGACGAGGGAACAACAATTCGCGTCACCGTGTAGACTGCTGAGCGACGGAGGTCCTTTGCTGCAGCTGCGATGCGACGACCCGCACCACCTCCAGCTGTCCACGGGCCAGCGGCGCAGCTTCACCCAGGACGATCGGTCGCTGCTAGAGGGGCTTGCCCGTGGCTACCACGAGGCCTGGCGAGCACGCAGACACGAGGCGCTGGTCCAGGTTGGCATCGAGCTGTTTTCATGGCTCGACGATGGGTGTGGGTGGGGACGTCTTTTGTGCCAGCAGTCACACCACACCGTGCTGGAGATCGTGGCACCGCCGGAGGAGCGGGCGCTGCTGCAGGCGCCGTGAGAGCTGCTGCGCGAGCCCCGCCCGCGGAAGGCGGGCGACGTGGGGCTGTGCGTGGTGTCGGCCTGCGAGACGGCGGAGGCCGGAGACGACGAAGCCGTGGACTCGCTGGCGCAGGCGCTGTTGGGCGAGGGATTCCGGGCGGTGATGGGCTGGGCGGGCACGGTGTCGGATGGCGAGGCCACTGCATTCACGACGGCGCTGTACACGTGGCTGGCGCGCGGAGGTTCGCTGGTTCGGCGACAACCGTGAGGTTCCGGTGGCCGACGCCATGAGCTTCGTGGGGCGGCGGCGCCTGATGCAGCGATGCCTGCGCACCTTGCGGGGCGGCACCCATGCGGGGGGTCGGGCAGCTGGGCAAGTCGAGCCTGGCGGCGCGGCTGGCGGACCGACTGACGGTGTCGGAGCGAGGATTCCGCCTGGTGGTGTGCCACGGAGCGGCGCAGCTGGACGCGCGCAGCGTGCTCGATGCAGTAGCGGACGCGATGCCCTCGGAGTGGGCAGATCGGTGGCGGCCAAGCTGGACGAGCTTCGCCGGACCGGAGGTGGTGGAGCGAGCGCTGGCGGACGCACTGGAGCGCGAGCCGTTGCTGCTGGTGCTGGACGATCTGGAGCTACGACGAGGTGCTGGCAGCGGTGCTGCGGGCCTGGCGGCGGGCGAGGAGCCCGCTGGGACGGCTGATCTGGACCTCGCGCTTCGACTTCGAGGTGCGCGGACAGCGCCTGGCGACCCTCGAGCGCGTGGCCCTGGGCGGCTTGCAGCCCGACGAGCGGGTTCGGCTACCGGCGGCGGCGGGCGTGACCGCGGCGCTGCGAGAGCGGTGTGCGGAGCTGGGTCGCGGCAACCCGGGGCTGACCACGCAGCTGCTCCAGCTGGCCTCGGACGGCGACCGGGCGGAGGTGGTGGATCAGGTGCTGGAGCAGCTGGAGGCCCGCGCACTGTCGGCGCTGCCGGATGCAGAGGTGGCGGGGTTCTTCGAGCGGGTGCGGCTGGATGCGCTGGTGGGGCTGCTGAAGGCCTCGGAGCGTGCGCTGGCGGAGGCGTCGGCGGTGTTGGAGGTGCCGGTGCCGCTGGAGGCAGCGACCGCCCTGCAGGCGTCGTGGCGGTCTCGGGGGCGGAGGTGGCGGCGGACCGGCTGCTGGCGCTGGGCGTCTGGGAGCGGCCACCGCCGCCCGCGCTCCCGCCTGGGACGTCTTCCTCACCTACGCCCGCGCCGATGCCGAGCGCGCCACAGCCCTCGCCGACGCCCTGCGTAAGCACGGCCTCGGGGTCTTCCTCGACCGCGAGCATCTGCAGCCCGGCGAGATCTGGACCCGCGCCTTGGAACGCTCAGCGCACCGCCCGCATCACGCTGGCAGCGCTCTCCCCGGCCTTCGCGACCGACCAAACCCAGCGTGAGCAGGTCCAGCGCGGCATCGTTCTCACCCGCACCTTCAGCCACCGCCTGATCCCGCTCTACCTCGACGGCGTGCCCGACGATCCCGACGGCGTGCCCTACGGCCTGGGGATCGTGCACGCTATCAGCCTCCCCGACCACGGCAGCCTCGACGACGTGGCCGCCATCGTCGCCCGCGTGAGCCGCGAGCTCGCCGCTCAGGACGACTGAAGCACCGCCAGCAGCCGGCTCAGATCCCGCTCGAACAGCGCCGCCACGTCCAACCGCAGCCCCGGGAACACCCGACTCTGCAGCACGCCGTCGTGCGTAGGCTCGATGGACACGTAGGCCCCATCTTGCAAGACGAGCCAGGTGGCCTCGCGCTGTGCGGGAGCCACCACCAGGTACTCCCGCACCCCCGACTCTCGATAGTCCGCCATCTTGCCGTGCACGTCGTCCAGATCCATCGTCCGCGTGGCGATGGATACCTCCACGAGCAGCTCCGGTGCCCCGTGCACCCGTGCGGCTGGGCCCTCGCCCACGACACGCGAGGCGCCGTCTGGCCCGAGCCTCCTGAGCACCCCATCGGGCTCCACGCGTGCCCCGTTCACCAGATGCACCGTGGGCGCCAGCAGCCGCTGAACCTCACCCATACGATGCGCCTCGTAGACCCCCAGCCACGTCACCACGTCGCCATGACACAGACCGTGGTCCACACTGGTCGGACTCGCCACGACCACGACCCCCCGAATCAACTCCGCCTTACGAATGTGCGGTGACGCCTCATAGCGGGTGTCGAACTCCTCGGAGGTTAGGCGTTGACCGTGTTCGAGGGGCGCACGGCGTGGATCGGAGGCGGGCATGGACATGCCCCGATCCTATCGCGAGGGAACCGACCCGCCCCACCCCGCATGCGCATCCGCGATCTGGGCGCACTCACCCGGCGGCTGCATCCCGCCCCGCCAAGACCTATGTGGATCCACGCCTTTGGAGCCCTCGTGCGCTGGCCCGTGTTCCTCGTCGTGCTGACCACCCTCGCCTGCGGCCTCCTCGGGCCGCCCGAGCCCGTGCAGTCCGTGGACTGCCACTGCCGAATCACCCCGGTGCGCGGCATGATGCCCATGGACCTGCTCCCGGGGGCGGCCATCGCCCTGGGCGCACCGTTCTCGGAGCTGTACCTGGCCATCGAGAGCGTGGACCGCAACGAGCTGCCCCCCACCTCCCTCACCGCTCACCTCGACGAGGCCGTGATCGACGAGACGCCGGTGGGCGACGTGGTGTTCACCACCGTCAGCGGCCGTCCCGCCGCCTGGCGCGACATGGAGGGCACCCACGACGACGTGGCCATCCGCCGCCGCATGGTGGTGGTGGATGCTCCCCACGGCCTGCTGTTCCTGCAGATCTGGTCCACGCGCGAGGCCTGGGTGCGCAACGAGCCCAGGACGGCTGCGCTGACCGAGTCGCTGCTGGTGCTGCCCACCTCGCCGCAGATCCCCTGGGGCGATGCCCCGGCGGCGATGGACCTCGATCCGCTGCCGCTGCTGGAGGCCCGCGAGCGCGCCCAGCTCACCACGCTCCCCAAGCGCCTGGGCATCGCCGCCCAGCTTCCCGAGGACGCCCCCTTCGAGCGCATCGCCTACGCCGCGGGGGAGGTGGAGCTGCAGGGCTTCCTGACCCGCGATCCCGGCGACGGACAGCGACACCCGGCAGTGCTGTGGGTGGAGGGCGGCTTCGGCGGCCCCTCGGTGGTGTGGGAGCGGCGCCCCGTCGACAACGACCAGAGCGCCATGGACTTCGTGGACGCGGGCTTCGTGGTCTTCGCGCCCGCCTTCCGCGGAGAGCTCGACAACCCGGGCGACATGGAGATCTTCTACGGGGAGACGCAGGACCTGCTGGCGGCGCTGACCCACCTGAAGACGCTGTCCTGGGTGGATCCGCGCCGGATCTACCTGGCCGGCCACAGCACGGGCGGCACGAACGTGCTGCTGGCGGCGGTGGCCGGAGCCGAGGCGCGAGCCACGCTGGTGTTCGGGGGCCGCGCGTCGCTGCAGGACGTGCACTACCGCGACATGCCCTTCGACACGTCCGACTCCCTGCACGTGCGCCTGCGCTCCGCCATCCACTGGGCGAGCGATCTGAAGCACCCGGTGTACTACTTCGAGGGCGACGCCTCGAGCATGGGCGACGCAGCGGCCATGGCGCGCCTGGCCACCTCGAGCGGCGCCACCATGACGCTGCATCCGGTGCCCCGCGCCAGCCACTTCGATCTGCTCACGCCGGTGCGGCAGGTGCTGATCCCGAAGATGCTGGCGGACGACCCGGACGGGCCCCCTTTCACCGTGAGCGAGGCCGAGCTGCTGGCGGCCATGACCCGCGTGCACGGCCCGCCGCAGCCCGCACCCTAGCGACCGGGCAACCCGGTGACCGGATCGAGCTGGGTGGTCAGGGCGGGCGCCTCCCCTGCCCGGCCCGCGAGGCGCGCCAGGGTGGCGTCGAGCTGGCGCACCAGATCGCGCTCGGGCTCCAGTGCCCCGTCGCGGCTGGACTGCAGCCGACCCAGCAGCGCGTGCACCAGCTGGTAGGCCCCCTCCTGGTCGTTGCTCTGGTGATGCAGTGCTGTGGCCTTCTTCAGCGTGGTGGCCTCGTCCACCAAGGCGATCACCCGGCTCAAGCCGACGTCGGCGCGGCTCGGCTGCGACCAGCGAAGCTGGTGGGTGACGGGATCACCCGCCCCGTCCCGCGCCTCGTAGCCGAGCGTCACCCGGCCCAGCGCATCGCCGGGCCGCAGGCGCTTGCCGCGCGCGTCGTCGGCCGCGAAGGCCACGGCGATCCCGCCTCGCGACTTGCTCGGGAAGATCGTGGCCACCTGCAGCTGCAGCGCGCCGTCGTCGGTCCACTGCACCAGGCTGCCCGGCACGCCGTAGACCCCGGCGATGGACAGGCCCGGCGCGGGGCGCACCGTCAGCTCCAGATCGTAGGCCAGCTCGGTGACCCACAGGTCGAAGTCGGAGTGGATCTGCTCGCGCAGATCGGCGTGATCAGAGAAGAAGAAGAGGTTGCCGCCGCGCACGGAGCTCACCTTCTGGGCCAGCTCGGCGCCGAACTGCACGCCCACCCCCACGGTGGTCATGCCGATCGAGTCGACCGACGCATCGTGGGCCAGCCCCATGAAGCTGCCCGCATCGGTGCGACCGGTGTTGGGCCGCTCGTCGGTGAACAGCATCACCCGGCTGGTACCGTCGAAGCCACGCCGCGTGCGACGCGCCAGATCGAAGCCCAGGGTGAGCCCCGCCTCCATGTTCGTGGATCCGTCGATGGCGATGTCGGCGATGGCGTCGCGCAGCTTCCGCCCGTTCGAGGCGGTGGAAGGCGGCAGGTGCACGTGGGTGGTGGACCCGTACAGCACGATGGACAGCTGATCGTCTGGACGCAGCTGGTGGGTCACCGCCTGCAGCGCCGCCTTCACCGTCTCGATGGGCTCGCCCGACATGGAGCAGGACTTGTCGATCACCGCCACGAGGTTCAGCGGCGCGCGCTGGAAGTCGGGATCGAGCCCCGAGGTGAAGCCCACCAGCCCCATGAACTGCACGTCGGGCTGCGCGGGGAGCACCGCGTCGGTGGCCTTGGCGTTGGTGCACAGCAGCCGGGGGCAGCGCTGCTCCTCGGCCAGCGGCAGATCGTGCTCGCTGAACAGCCCCTCGGGGGTGAACACCTGCGGAAGGGGCACCTCCCCGTCGGCCACCCGGTCGCGGAAGAACCGGATGTCCTGGGCGCCTCCGGGGGTCGCTCCGAGCGAGCCCTCCACCGACACGACGTCGAAGTCGATGCTCATCCGAGGCGAGTACTGCACGTCCTCGTCGTCTTCCTGGGCCATCGCCGGCGAGCCGAGCAAGACCGCACCCACACACCACAGCTGCATGACATCCTCCTGACACCACGCGCTTGGACGTCACGCCCCCGAACCGGTTCCGTCGCGCACCTCGACGCGCCAGCCGGCCTCGCGCAGATCTCGCTCGAGCACACGACGTCCCTCGACCCCCACCCGACGATCCAGGTGCACGTAGATCCGAGCGGACTGCAGGGCCGTGAGCTGGCCCAGCAGCTCCACGGTGGCGGGTGCCACGCCTCGCAGGTGCAGGTACTCGAGGCGCTGCGCGTGGCGGGACGCCGCGATGGCGCGCAGCTGATCGGAGTCGCAGGAGCTCACCTCGAGCCGCTGCAGCGGCACCAGGCGGGGCAGCCACTCCGCCCACCGGTTCATGCCGAGCCGAGCCGAGCGCAGCGCGGGTAGCTCCACGCGGACCGCGATGCCCGGTGCTGCGTTGATCCGCAGCCGCTCCACCCGCACCCCGGTGAGCTCGACCGAGCCGCTGGCCATCGACACGGTCAGGGAGCGAAGGAAGGGCCAAGGAGGAATGCGCACGTCGCACGGATGCTCGAGCTGGAGCACGAGCTCCACTGCCGGGCACCGCGCGGGCAGCCGTGGCAGCGTCTGCCGATTGGACAGCTCCACCGTGCGCACCACGGCGTGGGCGGGATGGGCGAGCCACGCCTCGATCACGTCGTTTCGGGGGATCTGGAGCCTGCGGAGCAGGTTGTGCTCGAAGATCCCGGACCACACGCGCAGCGGGGGCCCTGGACACACCGCCGCTCGCACCTGCAGCTGTCGCCCCCAGCGCACCCGCTCCATGTCGGGCGCCAGCCCCTTCGCCAGCGCCGCCGCCACCAGGTCGCCGCGGAAGTCGCCCTGCATCTGCCACCAGTCGGCGAGCACGGCCCAGTCCTCGTGGGTGGGAGCCAGCACCTGCACGCGCTCGAGGAGTGGGGCGGGGGGATCGATCCAGCGCACGGGCGGCAAGGCGGGGGCCGGCGGATCGGGATTCGCGCCGAGGGCCAGCAGCGGGCCCTCGTGGGGCTCGGGGATCGGGGTGGCCCGTGCGTACTGCAGCGGCGTGGATCCGAACCGATCGGGCTGATCGAGGGGCACCCCGAGCCTCACCAGGGCCTCGACGTCGCCCATGTGCGTGGTGGCGGCATGGTGCAGCGCCGTGCGCCCCACGCTGTCCGTGGCGTCCACGGGAAAGCCGGCCTGCACCATGCGCTCGGCCGTGAAGAGCGACGGGATCGAGCCGACGGGGCGAGAGCCGTGGGTCCACCACCGGGTGGTGGCGAAGTTGAGGGGGTTTCCCCGCGACGTCCACCGACCAGGCGTCGCTCCAGCCGCCAGCAGCTTGCGCATCATCGCGGCGGCCAGATCGGGCTCGGGATGACCCGCGAGCAGGTGTAGCGGAGGCGGGCACCCGCGGAGGCGTCGCCAATGGACGAACGCCGCGGGCTCCTCACTCCGTCGGCGCCGCGCCAGCGACACCCAGCCCGGGTGGCCCGTGCCGGGGCTGTCCGCCAGGGAGCGAGCGTCGGGATCGGCGCCCTCGGCCAGCAACGCGTCCATCTCCACCAGCACGTCACGCGTGGCCTTCGGACGCACGCAGCACAGCACCAGCGCTGCATCGAGCTTCGCCTGCTCCACGGGGTGCCGCGGCACGTCCCGAACCCGCACCGGCGGTGCGCCGCGCTCGGGCATCAGCAAGTGCAACTGGCCATCTCGCACGCGTCGCAGGGCGCAGCCCGTGCGCCACAGCTCGATCAGCGCCGCTGCCGGACTCGGCCCCAGCTCCGTCGGCGCACGGGCCTGCCAGCGCGCGTCGTCGTGCACCAGCCGCACCACCTGTGCAAAGGGCTCGGTGTAGGCGCTCACGTCGACCTCGACGCGCCCTCCCACCATCGCCATCCACTCGTCGATCCGAAGCGTGGCCCACTTGGCGGCAGCGCGCTCGGGATCGGGGGAGGAGCCCCAGCTGCCCACGCGCCACACCACGTCGGTGGGAGCCGCACCGTCGAGATCCAGCACCCTCCACAGGCGCACGGCGAAGGCACGGGCGGCCTCCTCTGCGGCCTGCATCGCGTCGGGGGAGGCCGCCAGGTACACGGCATGATCGAGCACCTTCGGCGCAGACGTACCGCGCACCCGGAAGTAGCGCCCCTCGCGGGGCCAGCAGGCCTCGCCCCGAAGCCCCCGCGTGAGCTCCTCCACGCTGGTGGCGGTCCGCATCCGCTCCCGCAGCACCCACAGCCGGGGACGCCTCGGCCGCAGCACCCGGTCGCGCAGGTCGTCGATCCTGGCCTGCAGCTCGCTCACTCCTTGCGCTGGCCGAGCCCCGACGCCGTGCGCGTGGCCTCCTCGATGGTGCGCGCCAGGGTGGAGCGGATCCGGCCGTCCTCCATGGTGAGCAGCCCCGCGATGGTGCAGCCCGCAGGAGTGGTGACCTCGTCCTTGAGGGCAGCGGGGTGCTTGCCCGTCTGCAGCACCATGCGCGCGGCCCCCTGGAAGGTCTGGGCGGCCAGCTCCACGGCGACGTCGCGG
This sequence comes from Myxococcales bacterium, assembly GCA_019634415.1. Lineage (GTDB taxonomy): Bacteria > Myxococcota_A > UBA796 > UBA796 > DRPG01. The sequence continues at coordinate 59,223 of JAHQVJ010000129.1, read as the reverse complement.
GGCAGGCCCATGCGCACGCCCCCGTCGGCCAGCGCCTCGAGGATCACGCAGGCGAACGCAGGGCCGCTGCCGGACAGGCCGGTGACGGCGTCGAGGTGCTTCTCGTCGAGCACCCGGCACCGCCCCACCGAGCGGAAGATCCGCACCGCCGCGTCGAGGTGCACCTCGGTGGCCCCCGGTCCCGCAGCCACCACGGTCATGCCCTCGCCGATGAGGCTGGGGGTGTTGGGCATGGCGCGCACGATGGCCGCACCCGGCGCCCAGTTGGCCAGTTGAGCGGTGGTGACTCCGGCGCAGATGCTGACGAGCAGCTTGCCTGCCAGGGCCTCCGTGACGCCGGGGGCGGTGAGCACGGCCTCGGCGGAGGCCGGCTTCACGGCCACCAGCACCACGTCCACTCCGGCCACGGCCTGCACCGTGTCGGTGAGGACCTCGAGCCCCTCGTGGCGCGACAGCCGCTCGATGGAGGCCGCTCGTCGCACGGTCACCACGGACACCTGGGGAGCGTCGGGAGCCGCTCGCAGGCCTCCGAGGATCGCCTCGCCCATGGTGCCACAGCCAAGGATCGCCACGGTGTTCATGGGCACCATGTGCCCGCTCACACCCGCGATGTCGACCTCTACAGCGACGGGTGGCAGCTCAAGCAGTCCAGGGTGTCGTCGCCCAGCAGCTCCTGCATCCTGGGCACCACCGTGTCGGCCATGAAGTCCGCGCCGGCACCCGTCGGCGGATTGGTCAGATCGAGCCCGGGCAGATCGGGGTTCGGGATGGCAAAGGTGGTGTCCTGGTGGCACGTGTTGCAGCTCATGTTGGCGAACCGGGCGTCGAAGGCCTCGAACTCCGCCTGCATCTCCGGAAGCACGGTATCGGTCATGTAGTCGGTGCGTTCCTGGGCATCGAGCTCGGCAAAGACCACGTTCTCGCCACCACATCCCACCAACAGGGCAATCGCCGTCAATCGCTTCATGTCAGTCCTCCTGTCGCAGCCCGGTACTCTGTGACCCCAGGAGGCGACCGTCCCAGACGTGCAACACACCGTTCGACGACGAATCTCGTGACGTTCCGGCTCGGCTTCGATCCCGAGACCCCAGCTTCCACCAAGCGAGTGGTGCTAGTGGTGCTGGCGCTGGCGGTGCTGGGCATCTCCAGCTCGGCGGTGATCGTGCGCTCGATGGTGGCCCCGGCCCTGGCGATTGCGGCCTGGCGCACCCTTGGAGCGTCGCTGCTGCTGGCGGTGCCGGGGCGCGCGGGCCTGGTGGACGTGGGCCGTCGCGAGGTGCTCGGGATCGCCGTTGCGGGGGCCACCCTGGGGCTACACTTCTGGGCGTGGTTCGCCTCGGTGCAGCAGACCACGGTGCTCCGCTCCACCCTGCTGGTGTGCCTGGTGCCCGCGTGGACGGCGCTGCTCGAGTGGGGACTGTTCGGCGTGCGGCCGCGTGCGGCCCACTGGCTGGGGATCGCGGTGGCCCTGCCGGGGCTGGGCCTGCTCGCGGGGGATCCTGCGGGCACGGCCTCGGGGACGGGCGACGGCCTGGCCGTGTTCGCCGGCGTGCTCTGGGCGATCTACCTGCTGGTGGGTCGCCGGGTGCGCCAGCGAGTGTCGATCCACACCTACATGGGGCTGGTGTGCGCGGCCGCTGCGGCGCTGCTGTTCCCAGCCGCCTGGGCGACGGGCACACCCCTGGGCGGATGGCCTCTGTCCACCTGGGCCCTGCTGGGGGCAGCCATCGCGGGCCCACAGCTGCTGGGGCACCAGGGCTTCAACTACGCCGTGAAGTGGCTGCCCGCGACCACCATCTCGTCAATCATGCTGCTGGAGCCGGTGGGCGCCACCCTCCTCGGCATCGTGGTGCTGGGGGAGCTGCCGGGACCGATGGCGGCGGTGGGGGGCCTGGTGGTGCTGGTCGGGATCACGGTGGCCACCCGCCCTCCCTCCGATCAGTCCACCGACAGCCAGGCCGTAGCGCGCTCGAGCGCCGACGGGTCGCCGGGGAGCGACGCCAGCAGCTGACGCCAGGCGTGCACACCCGCCCGATGGGTGGCCGACAGCCACAGCACGGTGAGCACGTGGCGCGCCTGCTCGGGCGGGTTCGTGGCCACGACCACCTCCACACGCCCCTGCGCCCGCCGCAGGAAGTCCACGGGATCGGTGCCCGCGGCCGTCAGCGCGCGCACGGGCAGGAACAGCCAGCCTCCCACGCCGCGCACCCGCCGCTGCACCTCGAGGCAGAGGCGCCCCATGGTGAGGCGCGGGTTGATCTCCGACACCGGCTTGAGGCGCACCTCGCCCTCGTGCTGCACCAGCAGCGCATCCACCCCCAGCGGCCCGCGGTAGCCTCGCTCGGCAGCCTGCTCACCCACCCACGTCGCCGCCGCCCCGAGACGATCCAGCAGCGTGTGTTGGTGCACGGCTCGCAGCACGTCGGAGGGCAGCCCGTGGGTGGGCTTGCCCACCACGGCGCCTCGGAACACGGCTCGGCAGGCTCCGAAGCGCACCACACCCCGCAGCCGCACGCCGTCGTCGCCGATCTCCACCTGGGCCGACAGCTCGGCCCGCACGTCGAGGTGGCGCTCCACCACCACCTCGCCTTGCTGCAGCGCGCGCTGAAGCCAGGTGCGCTGCGGAGGCTCGAGCCGATGCACGCGGAGCCGATGGCGACCGGCCGCGCTGAAGGCTGCCTTGATCCAGCAGGTGTCGCCGGGGGCTTCCGCCATGCGCTGCAGCGCCTCTTCGACGGCATGCTCCGACGTGCACACCACCCCGAGGTGCTCGGGCGCGACGAGGCCGGGGTGCTGCCGTGACCAGTGGACTAGGCGCTCTGCCGCCCAGGCCTTGCTGTGCAGCTGCCGCCACCGTGGCTCCCAGCGCCCTCCGTGCACCGCACAGGCCGCGGCCACCTGGGGCGACCAGCCCCAGGGCACCACCTCGGCCACCCGCTCGTCGGGCAGCTGGCGCGCGCCGAGCTGCTCCACGAACTGGGGCACCACGAGGCCGATCCCGCGCCACGCCGACAGGAACGACGTGGGCGGCCGCGGTGCGACGACGGCATCTCCCGAGCGCGCCGCCAGACCGATCAGCACGGCGAGCTCCTGCTGCACCGCCCGCTGCCCCGCCGTGGCGGACCGTCCCGCGATCTCGTCCTCCACGCCAGGGTTGAACCACAACAGCCGCGGAACGCGTCCCCGCGACACCTCCGTGGTGGCCAGCTGCTCGATGAAGCCATCGTCGATCCCCGCGCGACGACGGCCCTCCCGATCGAGCTGCGGGCCCCGCGCGCGGGCGGGCGTGAGCGGAAAGCGCAGGGCGCGGGTGAAGGTGTGCCAGTCGGTGTCTCCGGGTTGGCCCAGGCGGCGCATCCACGTCATGCCCAGGCGGACGTGGCGGATCTCGTCTTCGTAGACCTCGTCGAGCACGGTGGCCGTGGCGGCGTCGCCCGCGCGCCGAAAGGCCGCCGCCCACACGCGCGCGAAGTCCAGGTTGGCCTGCTCGAGGCACACCTCGAGGCCGGTGACGAAGGACAGCGGATCAGGCGCGTCGTGCAGCGCGTTCCAGAAGAAGCCCGACACCGGCTGCTGCCCGAGCTCCCCTCCGCAGGTCTCGAGGCGCTGCAGGTAGCTGGCCATGTGGCGCTGCTCGTCGAGCATGGTGACGGCCCAGCCGCGACGCAGGGCCGCTGGCGCGTCGGGGAAGCGCAGCAGCGCGCACGCGAACAGCTCCAGCGCCTGCAGCTCGTGGTTCACCAGGGCGTGCAGGATGCGAGCGCGATCGGCCTCGCTGCGGAGTGCATCTGGACGGGGCAGCCGCACCGTGTTGGAATGCGGCGCCAGTGCCGGGGGTCGACTGGGCTGGCGGGGGAGCCGATGAGAGGAAGGGCATCGGTCCACCAGGGTGTGTGCGGCAGGGGCTGACAGCTTGTCTGCCATCGTGCCGCCGAAAAGCACCTGCTCGGCGAACGTCGACAACTCCATACGCGCAAGGAACCCAACTTGGTCCCGAAGGCGACCCCAACGGCATACAATCCACCCATGGCGCACGCTGAGGGTGGCCAACAAGCCAGCGCATATCGAGTCCTCGACGTCCTCGGACGGGGAGGAACCGGAACGGTGTACCGCGCGGAGATCGTGGGACGCCCCGGCAAGCACGTGGCGCTGAAGGTGCTCGCCGAAGAATTCGCCGAGGACTCGCACCACCTCAAGCGGATCCAGAAGGTGTCGCGCTACGTGCGGCACGTCCGGCACCCCGCCATCCTCAAGGTGCGCGCTGCCGGCGATCTGTCGGGCCACTGGTCGCTGGTCAGCGAGTACGTGGAGGGCGTGACCTTGGGCGAGGTGCTGGAAGCGGAGGGTCCCCTCCCCGCTCCGGTGGCGCTCCGAGTGGCCGAGGCCGTGGCCAGCGCGCTGGACGCCATCCAGGGCGCCACCGACAGCAAGGGCCGCGCGCTCCGCTTGATCCACCGCGATCTCAAGCCGTCCAACCTGTTGGTCAGCCCCACGGGCGAGCTCAAGCTGCTGGACTTCGGCGTCGCCCACAAGAACTTCGACCTGCGCACGGCCACCGAGGGCTCGGGCGTCTACGGCAGCCTGCCCCACCTCGCCCCGGAGCGGGCCGAGAGCAACGACCGTCATCCCATCGACATCCACGCGCTGGGCATGACGCTGGCCGAGCTGTTGCTCGGCCGCATCCCCCTGGGCTCGCCGTCCGACAGGGCCGAGGACCACGCGGAGCGCGTGCGGGCCATCGACGCGGACCTCGCCGCCCAGGGACTGCCCGTGGGCGTGCGCACGCTGCTGCGCGAGGCCACGGCCTACGATCCGCGCCGCCGACCCACGGCCAAGATCTTCTGCCTGGTGTGCCGGAGCCTGCAGGCGGGCCTCCCCGAGGTGGCGCTGTCCACCTGGGCCCGCGACGTGGTGGGCGACCTGGTGAGCCGGCGGCGCTCCCGGGAGGGCCCGCTGTCGGGGCAGACCCTGGAGGGTGCTGGCGTCGAGGAGAGCAGCAGCCGCGTGCGCGCCCCCGCACCCTCGCGTGGCCGCAGCGGCACGCAGGCCCCCGCTCGCTCCATCAGCCCCGAGGTGTCCGCTGGGTGGGATCGCACCCCCGACACCGTGGGCAGAGCGCAGCCGATGGCCGACATGGCGCCAGGAGGCGCGCGCTCTCCAGCCTGGGCGCGCGACAGCTTCGTGGACGACGGCGAGGAAGGCCTGGAGGGCCCCACGCGGCGCAAGCTCCAGGTGGAGCTGCGGAAGCCCGGCCAGGGGCTTCAGGTCGCCAGGCCCAAGAAGGTGCCACCGCCCGAGCCTCCCCCGAGGCCCCGCGGCGGCACGCCCGCCCCGCTGGTGGATCGCGCCGCCACGCCGGCCACGGCGGCGGGAGGGATGTCCGTCTCCTTCACCCCCGCGTGGGAGCCCGGGAGCGGCGGACCGGGCGCAGATCCCAGCGCCCCCACGGTAGGTGCGGCAGCGCCCCTGGAGGAGCCCCTCGAGGAGCCCTCCACCGTGGCTCCCCTCTCGGCCATGCCCGTCCGGTTCGAGCCCACCGAGGAGCTCGGCGATCCGTCGACGGTGATCCGGAAGAAGGAGATCAGCCTCGCCGACGAGGACACCCGCGACCAGGCTCCCTCCCGCTCGCAGAGCCCTGCAGGCGGCTTCCTCAACCTGGAGTCGGTGGAGGATCCCTCCACGGTCATCCGCAAGAAGTCGGATCTGAGCGAGCTGATGACCCAGGCGGAGGGCCCCTCCCCGCTTCGGGCCCCCGGCCTGCCGTCGAGCTTCGGCGATCTGTCGGCCATCGACAACGCCCACACCGAGATCCGCAGCCCCCTGGATCTGCCGAACGCGGCGGAGACCATGGAGCTGCCACCGCTGCGCGACGAGGGACCGCGACAGCCCACGCCTTACCCCCCGCCACCCACGCGCCCCTTGGCGCCCTCGCTGCCGCCAGAGGCCCAGGAGCAGCCTCTCTGGCGCCGCTGGTGGACGACCGCGGCGGCCATGTCGGTGGTGGGCGTCGCCGTGGCGGCGATCCTCGGCGGACTGTCGGCCTTCTTGGGCGGCACCGCCGTGTTCGGTGGGATCCTGGCTGGCCTGGTGGCCGCGAGCCCCGAGGAGCGGTGCGCCAGCAACGTGGAGATCGGCCGCGCCTTCGTGGAGGAGGTGAAGGTCCGGCCGCGGCTGCAGGCCCACGGCCTGCTCGACGAGCTCGAGGAGGAGTGCGTGGCGGGGCGGATCGGCACCTGGGGCACGGTCCTGGTGATCGTGGAGCTGCGCAACAAGGGCGCGGACGGTCTGCTCGGCGAGTACGAGCAAGAGAAGGTTCGACGGGAGATCCAGCGCTGGACCGAGTAGCGCGACGACCCGCCACGGCATGATAGGGCGGTGCTCCTGATTTGCGGAGGCCGCATGCGCACCTCGTTCGTGTCCATTCTTCCCGTGGCTTGTGCCGCACTGGCGCTGGGCGCCTGCAGCGGCAAGGCGGCTCCCGCTCCCGAGGTGGCTGCCGAGCCCGAGCCCACCGAGACCGTCGCCCCCGAGCCCGAGCCGGCTCCCGAGCCCGAGCCGGTCGCAGCCGAGCCCAACGTGGATCTCCAGGCCACCCTGGGCTTCGTGGACGGCACCGAGGTGTCGGGCCACCTGGTCCGGATCGAGCGCAGCCAGGGCTTCTACGAGGACAAGGGCTGGACGGACAAGCCGCTGAAGTGGACGGTGACGCTGGAGGACGGCACCTCGGAGATCGAGAAGACCTGGGACGAGATCCGCTCGGTGGACATCGCCTTCGGGGGCCCCGAGGACATCGACTGCAGCTTCGACTCCTCCTTCACCCCCACCCAGTTCATCTGCGTGCTGCGCACCACCACCACGGTGACCTTGGCCGACGGCGCCACCCACAAGGCCTCGGGCCGCCACAAGTGGAAGTTCCTGTTCGAGGACGGCACGGAGGAGGCGTTCTGGATCTTCAAGATCCCTCTGCGCCGTGAGGATCCGGGCGACGGTGGCGACAACACCGAGCTGCAGATCGCGATGCGCGACGAGCTGCTGGCGCTGCGCAAGGAAGGTCGGATCGTGAACCGGATCACGATCGGGAACTGAGGGCCTACCGCTCGAGCGACCACGCGGGCGCGCCCACCGTCCACACCTGGGCCTCGGCGCATCACGCCCTCGTTGGCGAGGGGGCAGGTCAGAACAGACGCCGGTAGCATTGCGACACGATACGCGACTCCATGGACACGACCCTGCTCACGCCGCCGCGGGTGCGGCGCGCCTGGTACATCCTCTGTCGCAGCGAAGAGCTGCGGCGCACACCGATCCTGCGACGACTGTTCGGTCAGCCCATCGTGCTGTTCCGCGATGGCTCGGGCGACGTCGGTGCGCTGCTGGATCGCTGCCCCCACCGCAACGTGCCCCTGTCGGAGGGGCAGGTGCACGAGGGCACGCTGCAGTGCCCCTACCACGGCTGGCAGTTCGCCCCCGATGGGGCCTGCGTGCACGTGCCCGCCCTGGACGGCCCCGCCACCAAGTCCATGCACCGAGCCACGGCGTACCCCGTGCGCGAGCAGCAAGGCTTCGTCTGGGTGTGGGGCGATCCCGATCACGCCCCCGATGCCGAGCCGTGGCGCTTCGCGCTGGCGGACGCCCCCGACTACCTGGTGGTGCGGCGTGAGGTGCGCGCCCAGGCCACGGTGCACGCCGTCGCCGAGAACGCCCTGGACGTGCCCCACACCGCCTTCCTGCACGGTGGCTTGTTCCGCAACGACCGCGATCGGAAGCCGATCACGTGTGTGGTCCAGCGCTGGGCGGACCGGGTGGAGTGCGAGTACGTGGGCGAGGCTCGCCCCGAGGGGATCGTGGGGCGGATCCTGTCGCCCTCGGGCGGCGTGGTCACCCACTTCGATCGCTTCTTCCTGCCCTCCATCGTGCAGGTGGAGTACCGGATCGGCACCGAGAACCACGTGCTGGTGGACGCCGCCCTGACCCCGGTGGACGACTACGACACGCTGCTGTACGCGGTGGTGGCCGTGAAGACGCGCCTGCCGGGCTGGCTGCTGCGCCCGGTGGCCCTGCCCGTGGCGCTGCGGATCTTCGGCCAAGACGCAGTGATCCTGGCCAAGCAGACGGAGCGCATGAAGCACTTCGGCGAGCAGCGCTTCGTGAGCACCGAGATCGACGTGCTGGGCCCGCACATCCTCAAGCTGCTCCAGCGCGCCGAGGCGGGCGATCTGGGGGATCTGGAGCGCCCTCCGAGCCGTCGCGACGTCACGATGCTGCTGTGACGCCCGGCTCCCTGCCCATCGATGCGCTGCGGCAGCCCTTCGCCGCAGCCCACGAGGCGGGCCCGGTGGTGATCACCGCCCCCACGGGCTCGGGGAAGTCCACCCAGGTGCCGCGCTGGTGCGCCCAGCGGGGACGCACGCTGGTGGTGCAGCCCCGCCGCGTGGCCTGCCGAGCGCTGGCGAGCCGGGTGGCGCAGCTCGAGGGCGTCTCGCTGGGGGATCGGGTGGGCTACGCCGTGCGCGACGAGCGCGTGGACGGGACCGACACCGCCATCCTCTTCGTGACCACCGGCATCGCCCTGCGCATGGTGCGCAGCGGCGCCGCCCGCGGGTACGACACGGTGATCCTCGACGAGCTGCACGAGCGCAGCCTCGATCTCGATCTGTTGGTGGCCCTGCTCGCGCGCCACCCCCATCTGGTGGCCATGTCGGCCACCCTCGACGGCGACCGGGTGGCGGAGCACCTCGGCGGCGTGCACCTGGCGGGCGAGGGCCGCACCTTCCCCGTGGAGATCCGCCACCCCGACGGGCAGCCCCCCGTGCCCAGCCTGGATCGGCTGGAGGAGCGCGTGGTGGCCGCCGTCCGCGGCGCGCCCCCGGAGGGGGACGTGCTGGTGTTCCTTCCCGGAAAGGCCGAGATCCGACGGGTGGCGGACGCCCTGGCGGCGATGCCCGGGATCGTGGTGCGGCCCCTGCACGGCGGCCTGTCGCTGACCGATCAGGCGCGGGTGTTCGACGACGACGCCCAGCGCAAGGTGATCGTGTCCACCAACGTGGCGGAGACGTCGCTGACGGTGCCGGGGGTGCGCGTGGTGATCGACAGCGGGCTCGTGCGCCGCACCCGCTACCACCAGGGCCGCGGCGTGCTGACGCTGTCGCCCGTGGCCCTCGACGCCGCCGAGCAGCGCGCGGGCCGCGCAGGGCGCACGGCGCCCGGAGTGGCGCTGCGGCTGTGGTCCAGCGGCGCTCCTCTGGCGCGGGCCACGCCCCCGGCGATCCACCGGGAGTCGCTGGTGCCCCTGGTGCTGGGGGCGGCGGCCTGTGGCGCGCCCGATCTGCAGCTGCCGTGGCTGGATCCGCCCAAGGATCACGCGCTGCAGGCTGCGCGCGACACGCTGCGTGGCCTCGGAGCGCTCGCCCCCTCGGGCGATCTCACCCCCACCGGCTCCGATCTCTTCGGGCTGCCGTTGGATCCGGCGCTGGGACGGGTGCTGGTGCAGGCGCGACACCACTCCGACGCCGCACTGCACGACGCCATCGCCTTGGCAGCGGCGCTGTCGCTGGATCGGCCGCTCTTTCGGCGAGCGCGCCCGCAGCTACCGGAGGACGACCTGCGGGGCCCGGGGCGATGGCCCGGGGCGCGCCTGGACGGGCTCGATCCGGACGGCACCGGTGGCTGCGACGCCGTGGCCTTGGTGCGCGCCGTGCGCGAGGGCGAGCCCGGCAGGCATTCGCTGGATCGCCAGGCGCTCGCCTTGGCGCGATCCGCGGTGAAGCGGCTCACCAAGGCACTGTCCGCGGGCGGAACCCCGCAGGCCTTCGACCGGCGGCGGCTGGCAGACGTGGTGCTGGCTGCGTGGCCCGGAGTGGCCCACGTCGCGCGGCGGCGCAAGCGCCACGTGGCGTTCGGCAACGGCGGCACCGAGCTGCAGCTGGTGGCCGGCAGCGCGGTGGACGAGTCCGAGCCCGAGGCGATCCTGGCCCTCGACGTGCGGGCCGTGGCCCGTCATCGCCTGGAGCAGCAGCTGCTGTGCACCGCCGCCATGCCCGTGCCGCTGGCGTGGCTGCGTGATGCGGGCCTCGGCCGGGATCGGCTGGCAGGTGTGGATCTCGAGGGCGGCGCCGCAGTGGCCGTGGTGGAGCGGGTGTACGCCGGGCGGGTGCTCGAGGCTCGACGGGAGGTGCCCGAGGGGAGCTTGGCGCGAGATGCCGTGCGGGATCTGTTCCTGGCGGGTCGCGTCTTCGACGTGGAGGGGGCCCGAGAGCGCCTCGAGATGCGCACCCTGTGGGCGCGCCTGACGGAGGCTGCGCCGCCACCGGAGCTGGCGGCGTGGGTCGAGGCGCGGCTGCTGGAGCTCCAGGTGGACAGCGGCAGCGATCTGGAGCTGCTGGACGTCGAGGACCTGATGCCCGAAGGCCTCGATCCGTGGGACCAGCAGAAGCTGGAGCGCGACTTTCCGCGCAGCCTGGATCTCGGCGACGCGCAGTACGTCATTCGCTACCACCCTGCCAGGCGCCTCGTCGTGCTGGAGAAGACGGGCGGGCCTCGCAAGGAGCTGCCCCCCCTTCAGTATGTGCCCAAGGTGGCCGGCTGGCGGATCGAGGTGATCGACAAGAACGTGCGGCGAGTGCTACGTCGGTAACCGTTCGTGGGATCGCGAACGTAGCGTCTAGCGCGCTCGCGAGACGATGCGGCGCGCACGGAGGAGACCATGAGGTGGACCTGGATGGCCCTGGGGCTGGTGGCTTGCTCGTCGGGCACGTCGCCCGAGTCGGACACCGACGTCACCACCCCCACGCCGACCCCCGAGCCAACGCCCACGCCGGTGCCCACGACCCAGAAGTCCGAGGTGGTCCAGCTGCAGACGCGTGACGAGGTCACGCTCGAGGCGGACTTCTACGACGCTGGCGTAGACGGCAGTCCAGCCTTCGTGCTGCTGCACATGATCCCGCCAGGCAACGATCGCACCAACTGGCCGACGGACTTCATGGAGCTGCTGGTCGACAACGGATGGTCCGCCCTGGCCGTCGATCGCCGGGGCGCCGGTGGCTCGGACGGCGTGGCGAGCGAGGCCTACACAGGACCGAACGGGAAGTTCGACGTCGAGGCAGCGGTGAGCTTCCTCTCCGATCGCGGGGCCACGGATCTGGTGCTCATCGGCGCCTCCAACGGCACCACCTCGCTGCTGGACTACGCCGTGTGGGCCGGAGGCGAGGGATTGCCCGAGCCGGTGGCGGTGGGCTTCATGACCGGTGGCAACTACACCGAGAACCAGAACGCCATGAAGACGCTGCCGCAGATCCCGGCCGTCTTCACCTACTCCACCGCCGAGAGCGCCTGGTCGGACGCTCAGAAGCCGCTGGACCCAGGCAGCTGGTCGTTCCTGGAGTACGCCAACGGTAGCCACGGCACGCGCATGTTCGGCGACAAGCCCGATGTGCGTACGGATCTGGTGGACTTCTTCTCTGGCGTCCTGGACGCTCCGGAGTAGACTCCGGGGATGCCACGCCCTCTGATCCTGGTCCTCAGCGCTTCCCCGCTCCTCGTCGCCTGTGCTGGCGAGAGCGAGACCGATCTACAGCAGGAGCTGGACGTGTATGCCTGTGGAGTGACCACCCAGGGCACGCTCCTGGATGGCTCCGCCACGCGAGCCGCGGCCCGCGAGGCACCCGTCGGGCGCGATCCGGTGCGGGTGAACCTGCTCCAGGATCAAGCCAACTTCGTGACGATCAACGCCGACGACGACGTGACGGTCACCCTCTTCTTGGACCACCCCGGGGCCTTGACTGCGGTGTGGAGCGGAGAGACCCGCACCGAGGTCACCAACAGCGTCACGAACGAGTTCTGCCCGGGCTCCATCCCCGAGCGCCTCGTCACGCCCCTCGGCAAGGGCCTGCACCACCTCGAGCTGGGCCCGGTGGAGCAAGCCGCCGTGTGGCTGCTGGTGGGGGATCCCTCCGCCTGAACGAGGCATTTGCTCAGGGTGTGGTGGCGGTCCCCGCCGGTCCCGTCGCGCCCGGCTGGATGGTGTAGCTGGCGCTGATCACCGAGCCGCGGGGCGGAATGGCCGACTCCGCGAAGGTGACCACCCACGACGCCGCATCGTAGGTCCAGCCTCCCTCTCCCTCGTCGATCTCCGCATCGTCCACCCAGACCTTCAACGTCTCGGGCTTCGCGGCGTTGCTCAGCTGGAAGCTCGCCCGCAGCCCCACCGCCGTCAACCCGAGATCTCCGAGGATCTGGCTGTAGTCGGCCTGACAGATGTCGCCCACGATGCCGCCCGTGAGCAGCGCGCTGGAGATGTAGCGGCGGCCGTTGAACACGCCGTCACACGCAGACGACTCGGTGCCCACGATGGCGCCCACCTGCACCAGGGTCGGATCCGGCTTGAGCTGTCGCAGGTCCTGCACGTACACGGAGTAGGGCGTGAGCTGATCGTATTGCTCGTAGCAGGCTTCTGCGGGCAGCGCGTCCAGCGCTCCGTTGTCGGAGCAGTCGTCCTCGTCGGAGACGAAGACCACGAGGAGCTGGGCCGAGGGGCGAATGAACCCCGCGTTCGGGCCGCCATCCAGCGTCATGACGGGGTTCAAGGCGAAGGCCGCAGCCGCCAGACCCTTCTCCTTGTCGGCACGCACCACCTCGGTGACCCCCACCGTGGCGCGCTGCACGAAGGCGTCTTGGTAGGCGTCCGCCGCCGTCAGGTAGGGTGGATCCCCGATGAGGCGTCCCGCTGCGGCATCTCCGTTCTCGAACGCCGTCGAGATCACGCCGATGTGGAAGTCGGTGCCCGAGTCCTCCATCTCGGAGGCGAAGCTGACGAAGCCGTCGGCCAGGCTCTCCTGCTCCTCCACCATCGACGTGGAGTTGTCGATGACCCAGAGGATGTCGACCTCGTTGTTCGGCGCCTGGGCCCAGGTGTCGTTCCCGGTCTGCTCGAAGAAGTTGCCCTCGCTCTTGCACGCGGTCAGGTTCACCATCACCCAGACCCCGACGATCCACCTCATGTGCGAACCCCTCCGTATCGAGTGAGTGTAGCTCGTGGATTTCTACGTTGCCCTGCTGACCCCCTTCGATGAGCGTGGTGCCGTGGACCTTCCGCGGATCCGGGCCCATGTCCTGTGGCTGCTGGCCGAGGGCGTGGACGGATTCGTGGTGACGGCCACCGCCGGCGAGTTCCTGTACCTGACGGTGGAGGAGCGCCTCACCCTGCACCGCACGGTACTCGATGCGTCGGGGGGCCATCCCGTGGTGCCTTGTACCTGGGACCCGTCCCCCGAGGCCACCGTCGCCCTGACGGAGGCCGCTCGCGCGCAGGGGGCGGCTGCCGTGATGCTCCCTCCGCCGCTGCTCTACCCGATGGACATCGACGGGCTGGCCCGTTGGTACGGGTCGGTGGCGGCCTGCGGGTTGCCCGTCTACGCCTACCACGACCCGCACCGCCTGCAGGCTCCCATCGCACCACAGGTGTACCGCCACCTGCGCGAGGAGGGCTTGCTCACGGGTCTGATGGATGCCAGCGAAGATCCCTGGCGCGTGCGTCGCCTGGCCAAGGAGGATCCGGGGGCCATCGTGGCCTGCGGGGATGCCCTGCTGAGCCGGGTGGGCGACGTCGCTGGGGTTCCCGGGTTCGTGAGCACCCTGGCCAATGCCTGGCCCTCGCTGTGCCTTCGGCTGTTCCGCGAGCGAGAGGGTCAGCTCGAGGAGGGCATGGCCGAGCGAGTCAACCGCGTGCGCGACGCGGGAGGGATCCGCGCGCTCAAGGCCGTGCTGCGCATGGGCTGCCGCGCCCCCCTGCTGCCCCCCTCCGATGACGTCCTCACCACCCTGCCCGCGGCGGAGGGGCCCTCCTAGGGAGGGCTGGGTGCAGCGAGGAGCGACTCCAGCGTGGCCTCCAGGGCCACCTCGTCGCCCGGATCGTAGCCCAGCTTGCGCTCCACCACGTCGCCCTGCCGGTCCACCACCACGGTGTACGGAAGTGTGCGAGCGGGATGGTACGCCGTGAAGACGGTGCTGTCGCGGTCCAGGAGCACCTCGAAGGTGTAGCCGTTGCGGCGCACGAAGGGCTTCACGCGCCCGCGAGACCTCGCGTCGTCGGTGGAGATGGCAAGCACCACGAGTCCGTCCGAGCCATGCTCGTCGGCCATGCGCTGCAGATGCGGCATCTCTTCCTTGCACGGACCACACCAGGTGGCCCAGAACGACATCACCACGACCTTGCCCTTCAGGCCCGACAGGCTGACCTGCTCGCCCTTCAGATCGGGCAGCGAGAAGTCGGGAGCCGCCACGACCTCGATCTGCTCCGAGGGCTCGACCGGAGCTGGCTCCGACGCCACGGCCCCACCCGCCGTGAGCGCCAGGAGCAGGGAGATCCCATCCACCACACGTCCTCCTCGTCACCCCTCTCTAAGGTCCCGGGCGCCAGGTCGGGCGCCGCCTCGGCTGATCCGGGGCCTGATCCAGCCAACGAATCGGATCCGATCCGTCGGGCTGCATCACCCACAGATCGAGCAACCCGGAGCGATCGCTCTCGAACAGGACCACAGACCCGTCCGGCGACAGGGAGCCCTCGTCGTCGTCTCCCGGGCGGTCGGTGAGCCGCTCGAGGGTGAGCCCATCCGGCGTGAGGGTGAAGATCTCCTGGTTGTCGTTGGTCACGAAGCCCGACAGCACGATCAGCTGGCCGTCGAAGGACCAGTGCGGATCGTTGAGGTAGATGTCGTGCTGCGCGAACAGCTGGGGAGACGAGCCCGGCGCCGAGAGCAGCCTCAGCGCCCACGGCTCCACCCCCTTGTCCTCGAACACGATCCCGGCAGCACCCCAGTGGGGAGAGTCCAGCAGGCTGTTCATCTCGGTGATGGGTTGCGGCGACGAGCCATCGTCGTCGACGATCCACAGCTCGTCGAAGCCCTCGCCATCGGGTCGCACGTAGACCAGCTGGGTGCCATCGGGGGACCACGCGTGCTCGTGCTCTTCCTCGGGTGTGTCGGTGAGCTGCTGCTCGCCCGCTCCGTCCACGCCCACCACGAACAGATCACCGTCGCGCAGGTAGCTCACGCGCGCGCCGTCTGGGGACCAAGCGGGCCGCTCGCCGCGTGCCAGCTGCCAGCTGCCCGCCTCGTCGGCCAGCCAGACGAAGTCCCCCTGATCGAACGCCAGCACCGGATCCGCCCCCAGGGTGGTCGTCGTCGGGCCCGTGTCGGACGTGGATGGCGGGACCGTACAGCCCGCACACGCCGCGAGGAGAGCACTCGTCACCCACACCCGCCATCCATCCAGTCGTGCCATCGGCTCCTCCGTGGTCGCGGAGATCCAGTAGGAGGCACCGAGCCGGGCCGGGTGTCGACGGGTGTCGCGTGTTAGCCCCCACCCATGTCGGAGCGCATCCTCATCGTCGACGATGAGCCTTCCATCCGAAAGGTGCTCTCCGCGCACTTGCGTCGGTTTGGCCACGACGTGGAGACCGCCGCCGATGGAGGCGCGGCGATCTCGCTCCTCCAACAGGAAGCCTTCTCCCTGGTGGTGAGCGACCTGAAGATGCCCCAGGTGGACGGGATGGCGCTGCTGCGCTGGATCGTCACCCACCAGGAGGCATTGCCGGTGATCCTGATCACCGCCCACGGCACGGTCGACTCCGCCGTGGAGGCCATCAAGGAAGGGGCGTTCGACTACATCACGAAGCCCTTCGACCGCGACGAGCTGCACGGCGTCATCACCAAGGCCCTCGCCACCCGTGCCCGGCGCCGCACCCGTGCCCGACGCGTCGCCGGCCACACGGTGATCGTGGGCAACACGCCGCAGATGCGCGAGGTGTTCCGGATCATCGACAAGGTGGCTCCCTCCCCCACCACGATCCTGGTGACGGGGGAGTCCGGCACTGGCAAGGAGCTCGTCGCCCGCTCCATCCACGAGCGCTCCGATCGACGCGAGGGGCCATTCATCCAGGTCAACTGTGGCGCCATCCCCGAGACGCTGTTCGAGGCCGAGCTGTTCGGGTACGAGAAGGGCGCGTTCACGGGCGCGGTCACCAGCAAGCCGGGTCGGTTCGAGCTGGCCGATGGCGGCACGCTGTTCCTCGACGAAGTGGGCGAGCTGCCCCGCGACATGCAGGTCAAGCTGCTCCGGGCCCTGCAGGAGCGCCGCATCGACCGGGTGGGCGGCGTGCAGGAGATCGAGGTGGACGTGCGCATCGTCGCCGCCACCAACGCGAACCTGGAGAAGTCCGTCGAGGACAACACGTTCCGCCAGGACCTGTTCTACCGCCTGTCGGTGTTCCCCATCGCGCTGCCCCCGCTGCGCGACCGCGTGGAGGACATCCCCATGCTGGTGGAGCACTTCCTCGAGCGCTTCAACACCAAGCTCGACAAGGACGTGCACACCGTCAGCCCCGATGCCTTGGCTGCCCTGATGGCGTCGAGCTGGCCAGGCAACATCCGGGAGCTGGAGAACCTGATGGAGCGCTCGGTGCTCCTGGCGGAAACCGAGGTGATCGGTGTGGAGGATCTGCCTGGCCTGCGCGGGGGCGGCACCTTCCCCCCTCGCCCCGACGAGCTCGATGACCTCGGTCTCAAGGAGTACGTGCGCGTCCACACCGCGCGCCTCGAGCGAGCGCGCATCCAGCGAGTACTCGAGGCCGAAGACGGAAACGTCACCCGGGCTGCGCGACGCCTCGGAATCAGCCGCAAGTCGCTGCAGACCAAGATGAAAGAGTATGGTCTTCGCGACAGCTGACATGGATTCGGGCGGGGCCGAGGAGGATTGGGCCGCATGATCGGGTTGCTGGGCAGCATCGTCGCGTTCGCGGATCCCGCCGCCACCCCTGTGGACGTACCCGCTCCCTTCGAGCTGGTCACGAGCCTGCGCTACGCAGGCTCCAGTGAGGGCGGCGGCTTGGTGGAAGGCGGCGAGCGCGTGGCAGAGCGCCGGGTGCGTCGAGACGATCTCGACCTGGTGGCGGAGTTCTCCCCGTTCGAGGGGGTCGCCGCCACCCTGGGCCTGGCCCTGTCCCCGACGCTGCGGTACGGCTACTCGAACGCACGCAGCATGGTGCTGGAGCCGGTCACGGGGGGCGGCTCCTACCTGGACGGCGATCCGAGCGATCCGGTGGAGATCCGCGCGGGGGGGATCCGGGGCCTGTGGCTCGGCGGAGCCGTGGCACCGTTCTCGGAGACGTACGACAAGGGGCAGCGCTCCAGCTGGAGGCTCGACGCTGCGGTTCGCACGCCGAGCGCGGGCCGAAACCTGTGGACGACCCGCAACGGCCGGCGAGGCCCCTCCCCAGGGGGCGCAGCCGTACGCCTCGCCAGCACCTTCAGCACCACGCGCGGCAATGCTACGCCCTGGCTGCGGGCCACGTACCAGCGCGAGGGTGGCTTCTCGGCCACGATCCGCGACGAGGACGACACACAGTGGGCGCGCAACGTGGCCCTTCGGCCGGCCAGCACGGCGGACGTGGTGATGGGGGTTCGCGTGGGGGCTGGCCGCGTCACCGAGGCCGACACGGGCGTCGAGCTCGATCTGTGGCTGGGCGGTCAGTACCGCTCCTGGGAAGACATCGCGAGCGGCGTGTACCTGCCCAACGTGCTCGACGGTGCCCGCAGCATCCCCGTGACCACCGACGACCAGATCGCAGCCACCGCGGGCTTCGCGGTAGACGTCGACGTGCGCTCCGCCGCTCGCACGCGACTGGGCCTGGAGGCTCGCTACGGCACCCCGTACCGCCTGGAGCACGTCTACGACGTCTCCACCACGGCCGACACGTGGCGACTGGGCTGGTTCGTGCAGGTGGACGGGCGCCTGTCGCTGAAGCGCTGAGTCTGATCACACCGCGTCGAACGCGTCGTCGAGGATCTCCACCGTCCAGCCGGCTGGCGCGAACTCCACCACGGCCACCATGAAGGCCAGCTCGTCGGCATCTGGCTCGTGCTGGGCGAGCCAGGCTCGGGCGCCTCGGGTGAGCTGACGACGCTTGCGGTGGTCCACCGACTCCAGCGCCGTGGGATCTCCCACCTGGCGGGCCTTGACCTCCACGAAGCGGAGCTCGGTCCCGCGTGCCACCACCAGATCGAGCTCCGCGCCGGCGCCCGACCAGTTCAGATCACGCACCACGAACCCGAGCGACTCCAAGTGAGTCGCCACGAGTTGCTCCGCGGAGCAGCCACGCTCGTACGCAGCCCTCCGCTTTGCGGCGTCGCTTATCGGACCGCGGTGGGCTTGAAGTCCCGGATGGGCTTCAGGCGCGCGGACTTGCCGCGGCGCGTGCGCAGGAAGTGCAGCTTCGCCCGACGGACCTTGTGACGCGCCATGATGTCGATCTTGGCGATGTTGGGCGAGGACGCGGGGAAGATCCGCTCCACGCCCACGCCGGATGCGACCTTGCGCACGGTGAAGGTGGTCCGCGGACCGCCCTTCTTGATCCGGATCACGGTGCCCTCGAAGACCTGGATCCGCTGTTTGTCACCCTCGGTGATCCGCACGTGAACACGGACCAAGTCTCCCGGACGGACATCGACGGGCGGACGCTCGCGGGCCGCGACGATGTCGGCCTCGATCTGCTCGAGCAGGTTCATGGAAATCCTCGCATCGGTGGGCGCAACCCAGAGCCCCCGAATGATGGGCCACGGTGACCAGGCGCCGTACAACGACGCCACAGCCCGCGGCGGTCAGCCGAACGCGCGCACGGTGCGCGCAACCGGTGACCTCTATTCCTCCGGCACGTCGACGTCAATGGCCCGCGCAGCCCAGAGATCCGGTCGTCGTCGACGCGTTCGAGCCTCGGCCTGCTCCCGGCGCCACCCATCGATGCGCTCGTGGTGCCCAGACAGCAACACCTCGGGCACCTCCTGGTCCCGAAAGACGCGTGGCCGAGTGTATTGCGGGTACTCCAACAAGCCATCGGCGAAGGACTCGTCGAGGGCAGACTGATCGTTGCCGAGCACGCCGGGCACCAGACGAGCCACCGCATCCACCATGGCGACGGCGGCCACCTCGCCCCCCGTGACCACGAAGTCGCCGATGGACAGCATCTCGTCGACATGGGCCTCCACGCGAGCGTCGAAGCCCTCGTAGTGACCGCACACGAACACGAGGTGCTCTCGAGTGGCCAGACGCTGGGCGTGGGCCTGGGTGAAGCGCTGCCCCTGCGGGGACAGCAGCACCACGTGGCCGTGCTCGCCGCGCGCCGCCTCGATGGCCCCCACCACGACGTCCACACGCAGCACCATGCCCGCCCCCCCGCCGTAGGGAGTGTCGTCCACCGTGCGATGGCGCCCGATCCCATGCTCCCGCATGTCCCCGACCTCCACCTGGATCGCACCGCGCTCGGTGGCGCGGCCCAGGATCGACGCTCCCAAGGGCCCGCGCACCATGTCGGGGTGCAGTGTCAGCACGTCGAAGCGCACCCTCACTCCTCTGCTGCATCCGGCCGCAGGTGCACCACCTGCGCCTCGAGGTCCACGCGCTCCACGAAGTCGCCGGTGGACGGCACGAACCAGGGCTCTCCTGCCCCGTGGATCTCGAAGATCTCCACAGGACCACCGGTGTGCACGGCGGCCACCCGGCCCACACGCTCACCGGCCTGCTGGACCTCCGCACCCTCGAGTTGCCACACGTAGTACTCGTCGTCTTCGAGATCGGGCAGCGACGCATGGTCGACGACGATGCGCCAGCCCATCCAGCTGGCCGCTTCGTCGCGGGAGGACACCCCCTCGAGGCGCCCGAGGATCCGCTTGCCCGCACCCGGCCGCGCCGACACCCGAGCGGCGCGGCGCTGGCCCTCCGGTCCCACCAAGGTCACGTCGACGGGGCCGTCGAGCAAGTGAGACTCCGGGTTGTGCAGGAACAGGCGGACCTCTCCCTTCACCCCGAAGATCCCCGAGATCGTACCGAGCTCGAGCTCGCTACTCTTCGTCGAATTCCCCATGCTCGTCCACCAGGTCGAGCGTGGCCTTCCGACGGCCGGCCGCGGCCGACAGGATGTTCCGGATCGCTCGGAGCGTGCGCCCCTTGTCGCCCTCGATGACCTCTTTGTCATCGGGAGCCACGACGAGCTCGAGCATCACCACGCTCTCCCCCTCCACCGCCTGAACACTGACGGCCTCGGGGTCGGACACGATGGGTTCCACGAGATGACGAACCAGCGTTTCCATCAGCCCTCGGCCTCCGGCTCACCCTCGGCAGCAGGAGCCGCGGCGGCTTCCTCCGCTGCCGGCGGGGCGTCCTCTGCAGTCTTGGCAGCTTCTGCCTCGGCACGTGCACGCGCCTTGGCACCCCGAGCCTTCTTCACCTTGGGGGCCTGCTCGAGCACCTCGCCACGCTCAGCGGCTTCGGCCGCGGCGCGGGCGCGCGTGATCAGCTTGGCGGCGGTGTCGCTGGGCTGAGCTCCGTGGGACAGCCAGTGATCGATACGATCGAGCTTCAGCTCCACCACCATGGGCTCCCGCATGGGATCGTAGTAGCCGAGCTGCTCGATGAAGCGCCCGTCACGTGGAGCGCGAGAGTCGGCGGCTACCATGCGGTAGAAGGGCCGCTTTTTTGCACCCATACGGGTCAACCGGATGCGGACCATGTCGGATGATCTCCTGAATCGACAAAGACCTGGGCAACTAGCAGATGCGCCCCTGCTTCGCAAGGCGTCTTGTGGCCTGGCGAGCAGGCTTCCTAAAGTGGAATGTTGCCGTGTTTCTTGGGAGGGTTCTCCGCTCGCTTGTTGTCGAGGGTGGCGAAGCTCTCCACGAGCACCCGCCGGGTGTCCTCGGGCCGAATGACGGTGTCGACGAAGCCGAGCTCTGCCGCCCGATACGGATTGGCAAAGGTACGACGGTACTCGTCCACCAGCTCGGCCTTGCGCGCCACGGGGTCCTCGGCCTCGCCGAGGTCGCGACGATGGATGATGTTGACGGCCCCATCGGGTCCCATCACGGCGATCTCGGCGGTGGGCCACGCGAAGTTGAAGTCCGCGCGGATGTGCTTGGAGTTCATCACGTCGTAGGCTCCACCGTAGGCCTTGCGCGTGATCACGGTGATCTTCGGCACGGTGGCCTCGGCGAAGGCGTAGAGCAGCTTCGCCCCGTTTCGGATGATGCCCCCGTACTCCTGCGCGGTGCCCGGCAAGAAGCCAGGCACGTCCACCAACGTGAGCAGCGGGATGTTGAAGGCATCGCAGAAGCGAACGAATCGCGCGGCCTTCACGGAGCTGTCGATGTCGAGACAGCCGGCCTGCACGGAGGGCTGGTTGGCCACCACCCCGACGCTGCGCCCGTCGAGGCGGATGTAGCCGATGACGATGTTCGACGCGAAGTCGGGCTGGACCTCCAGGAAGCGCCCCTCGTCGGCGAGGCTGACCACCACTTCCTTGATGTCGTAGGGCTTGTTCGCGTTCGTGGGAACGAGCTCCACGAGCTCGGTGCAGGAGCGATCCGCCGGATCGGAGGTGGGCCTGCGAGGGGCCTCCTCCATGTTGTTCTGGGGCAGATACGACAGCAGCTCCCGCAGCAGCGCCATCATGGCTTGCTCGTCGGGCACCTTGAAGTGCGCCACTCCCGACTTGGAGGAGTGCGTGGTGGCACCACCGAGCTCCTCCTTGGTCACCACCTCGTGGGTCACCGTCTTCACCACGTCCGGGCCCGTGACGAACATGTACGCCGTCTGGTCCACCATCGCGGTGAAGTCGGTGATGGCCGGGCTGTAGACCGCTCCTCCGGCACAGGGTCCGAGGATGGCGCTGATCTGAGGCACCACACCAGAGGCCAGCGTGTTGCGCAGGAAGATGTCGGCGTAGCCCCCTAGGGAGGCCACCCCCTCCTGAATGCGAGCGCCGCCCGAGTCGTTGAGGCCGATCACGGGTGCACCGTTGCGCATGGCGTGATCCATCACCTTGCAGATCTTGGAGGCATGGGCAGCCGACAAGGATCCACCGAACACGGTGAAGTCCTGCGCGAAGACGTAGACCAGTCGTCCGTCGATGCGGCCATGGCCAGTGATCACGCCGTCTCCCGCCACCTTCTGCTCGTCCAGTCCGAAGTCGTGGCACTGATGCACCACGAAGGGGTCGAGCTCACGCAGGGAATCGGGATCGAGCAACGCCACCAGCCGCTCTCGTGCGGTCATCTTTCCCGCTGCATGCTGCTTCGCGACGCGCGCCTCGCCGCCTCCGCCGCGCGAGTCCGCCTCGCGCTGTGCGAGCTCCTCCAGCAGTCGTTGCCGCTCCATCGAACCTCCGTGGGCAGCGGGCTATCGACGCGGCGGCGGGTTGACCACACCGGGCGCCCCATCGAAGCGAACGGTGCCGTCGGGCGCCGTGATTACGACCCGAGCGATCGGAGGGTCCGCCACCACGCGATGCAGGACCCACTGGGTGGTGGTGGCGGCGGGCGCGCCGGGAGCCACCCGCGACCGGAGATCCACCTCCATGCGTGCAGTCCTCCGCTGGGCAGGCGGCTCCACGGTGATCTGGTCGTGGGGTGCGGCACGCACCACCACGGCGTCATCCACCGAAGCAGCCCCTGGGAGATCGACTCCCTGCGCCAGGGTGGAGGGAACGGGAAGGAGCAGCGGAGCACCGGCGGGCGCCTCCGCCCCCGGAGGTGCCTTGGCGAGTACCTCCACCGCAGGGGCTGTCGCCACGTAGGGGCCCGCCTGGACGTCGAAGGGCCCGAGGGACACGGCGCCCGCTCCCTCCACGCGCCATGTCCAGCGCAGGTCGAGGCGCGCCTCTGGGGTCTGGGCACGTCGCGTCTCCGTCACCGCCACCAGCGAGATGGGGCCCGTGGCCACCTGCGGCCGCACCTGAACGGGTGCGCGCACGATGCCCTGCAGCGTCATCGACACCGTGATCTCGCTGCCCAGGAAGGCCGACGGCTCCGGAGGCTCCACGCTGACCACGAGGGCCGACTGGGGCAGGAAGTCGAAGGCCCGCAGCGACTTGACCTCGGCGAAGTCCGGGTCCTCGAACGCCTGCAGCGGCGTGGCCGCTCCCTCGGCCAACGCTCGCCGCAGCTCGGGGGCCGCCTGCTCCGGCAGACCCGCGCGAACCAGGTAGGCGGCTCGGTTGTAGCGAGCCGATGCCAAGGTGGGGTCCGCCTCCAGCGCCTCTGCCATCCCATCGATGGCCCGCTGGAGATCCCCCGCCTCCGCGTCGGCCTGAGCCGCCCAGGCTCGCAGCACGGCATGGTCCGTGTGACGCATCGCCTCGGAGAAGGACGAGCGCGCCCCCTCCACGTCGCCTTGCTCGAGCCGATCTCGACCGGCCACCCACGCCTGGGCGGCCCGGCGCTGGGAGACGAGCTCGGGATCCGAGCGCTGACAGCCGATTCCGAGCCAGATCGCAGCCACCCACGTCATGTGACCCTCGCCACGATGCCGGCCTGCCGGCCCGTCTGCGGTCCGTCCGCACGATGAGAGAACAGCTGCGCGTCGGTGGCCGTACACCGGTCCACCTGACCGACCTGCTGCACCCCCGCGGCAGCAAGCTGGGCGCGGACCGCGCGGCGCAGGTCCACGTGGGGCTTGCTGCCCTTCCCCTGCATCAGGAAGTCGTCACGCTCCAGGCCCGCCTCGAGCAGCGCGTCGACGACTTCGGAGCCCACCTCGTAGGCAGCGCCACAGATGGCGGGCCCGATGGCCGCTCGCACCGATGTGGCTGGAACACCGAGGTCCTTTCGCACCCGACGCAGCCATGCGGTGACGATGTCGGCAGCCACGCCGCGCCATCCGGCATGGGCCACCCCCACCCCGGGCGGCACGCCCTCGGCGGCTGGCCAGGCGAACAGCACGGGCACACAGTCCGCGGTCCGCACCGCCAAGCAGATGCCGGGCACCGTCGTAAACGCCGCGTCGGCCTCGGCCACGGGCACTCCCACCTCTTCTGGTGGAGCCGTCACGCGCACCACGTCGTTCCCGTGGACCTGCGACAGCAGCGCCACTCGACCAGCGCCCCAGGCAGGCGCGAGCGTGGTGGCCGCCCGCCTTAGGTTCTCCGCGAGCGACGGCAGCGTCTCGGATCCGCGCAGCGCCAGGTTCAGGGAGGCGCGAGGCCCCGACGACACCCCGCCGCGACGATCCGTGAAGCCGTGCACGACTCCGTCGATCGCCAGCGAAGACACCCGGTCCATCGGTACCTGCTCCAATGTCACCCCTCGTCCGTCGACATCCGTCGAAGCTGGAGTCTACCCTTCCCCATCGGCGCTCCCTGCCACATACAGCCCTCGAACGTCCTCCACGATGCAGTCCGGTACCCAGGCATCGATGGACTCCCCCCGTCGGGCTCGCCTTCGCACCTCGGTGGACGACACCCCAGGGAAGGCGGGGCTGTCGGGCACGTCGGGGTATCCCTGGCGCCCCACCACGATGGGTTCGAACTCCTCGTCGATGGTGCGCCACTCCTTCCACTGGTGCAGCGAGTCCAGGTTGTCCGCCCCCAGCACGAAGCGAAAGTCGTGCTCGGGATGCATCCCCCGCAGCGCCCGTAGCGTGTCGATGGAGTAGCTCGGCACCGGAAGCGTCCCCTCGATGTCGCTGACGTCGACCCCGTCGACCTGTGCGGCCACTCGACGACACAGCTCGATCCGTCGTGCGTGGGGGGCCATACGCTTCTGGAAGGGATGATCGAAGGCGGGAACCAACCACACCTGCTGCGCGCGCCCAGTCCACAGGATCCAGGACGCCACCAGCAGATGTCCGATGTGCGGCGGGTCGAAGCTCCCGCCGTAGACTGCCACTCTCATGGACTCAAGACTATGATGAAGAGGTGCGCCAATCCCCCTCCAGAGCCACCTTCCTCGTCACCGGCCTGGTGGTGATGGGTCTGCTGTCCG
The DNA here is from genome assembly GCA_019634415.1 of Myxococcales bacterium. GTDB lineage: Bacteria > Myxococcota_A > UBA796 > UBA796 > DRPG01. The sequence continues at coordinate 34,426 of JAHQVJ010000129.1, read as the reverse complement.
GCGCCTGGATCGGCCGCGTCGCGCTGGAGCGGATCCACGCACCCTATGCCTCGGTAGCCTTGGTGGCCCGCGTGCTCGCCGCCATCGAAGCGGACTACGTCGAGCCCGTTCCCACGGAGGAGCTCGTCGACGCGGCCATCGAAGGGATGGTGGATCACCTCGACAGTCAGAGTCGGTGGCTCGATCACAGCCAGCTGCGCGCGCTCCGCAACGATCCCGATGCAGCCCCCGCGAGCGGTCTGGGCCTCGACATCGCCCCGTCCGACTCGGGGGTTCGAGTAGTGCGCGTGGTGGAGGGAAGCCCTGCGGCGCGCACGGGGGTGATCCCCGGGGATCGGATCCTACAGGTGGATGGCCAGGACCTTCAGGGCCTGCCGCTGCACGAAGTGGAGCAGACGTTTCACGGAGCGCAGGGACCCCACGGCGCCACGCTGACGGTGCTCCGTGAGGGATGGACCTCTCCTCGACGACTGCGCACCGCGCAGCAGCAGCGCCCCGCCACGGCGGGGGTTCGAGCCGAGCTCCTGCCGAGCGGGATCGCCTACGCGCGCCTGGCCCACTTCCAGCAAGGAGCTGCCGAAGCCCTGCTCGCCGAGGTGGAGCGAGTGGCTTCAGGCGTCGGTGGCGTGCCCTCGCTGAGCGGCCTCGTGGTGGACGTGCGCGACAACCCGGGCGGACTGTTGGCGGAGGCCGTGGCGGTGGTGGATCTCTTCCTCGACGAGGGGGTGATCGTTCGGACCCGCAACCGAGCGGCCGACGATCAAGAGACCCACTTGGCCACGCCGGGTGGGTTTCCGACGTCGCTGCCCACCGTGGTCCTGATCAACGGGATGAGCGCGTCGGCGTCGGAGATCTTGGCGGGCGCGCTGCAGGACACCAACCGCGGCATCCTGGTGGGGGAACGCACCTACGGGAAGGGCACGGTGCAGAAGCTGTACCTCCACCGCGACAGCCCTCACCCCTCTGCTCTCAAGCTCACGGTGGGCCGGTACTACACCCCGAGCGGCGCTCCCGTGGCCCCGAGCGAAGGGCGCGTTCCCGACATCGAGGTGACACTCGCCCCGCCGCCCGGCCCTCGCACCAAGCTCGAGCGCCGGATCGCAGCGCTGGCCCTCGAGGAGGCCGATCGCGTGGAGCTGCAGGCCTTGGTGGCCCAACTCCCGAAGGACCGCCCCCGCTCGGCCGCCATCGCCTGGGATCTGCCGGTGGAGGAGCGGCTGGAGCGTGACCCTCAGCTGGCGCGCGCGATCTCCGTGCTCACGACGTCTGCGCCCTAGCGATCAGGCGAGCTCACCGACGAGATCGTAGTTCGCGGCCTGCGTGATCCGAACGTCCACCAGACTGCCCACGGACGCCTCGATCACCGGAAGGAAGACCTGTCCATCCACGTCTGGGGCCTGAGTCTGCATGCGGCCGCGCATCACCAGCTCGCTCTCCTCGCTGGTCCCTTCCAACAGCACCTGAACGGTGGTTCCCACGAGCTGGGACAGCTGCTGCTTGGAGATCTCCTGCTGTAGCTGCATCAGGGCTGCCTGCCGCTCCTGCTTCACCGTGTCCGGCACCTGCTCCCCGAAGGTCGCTGCCGGCGTTCCCTCCTCGGAGTGGTACGTGAACACGCCCACGTGGGCGAAGCGCTGGGCGCGGACGAAGTCGTACAGCTCGTCGAAGTCCGCATCCGTCTCGCCGGGAAACCCGACGATGAAGGTGGTTCGGATCGCCAGATCGTCCACAGCACCTCGGATCCGGTCCAAGATCCGCTCCTGACCTGCCCGGGTGACCCCTCGACGCATGGCCTTCAGCATGGGCCCGGAGGCATGCTGCAGCGGGATGTCGAGGTAGCGACACACCTTGTCGTTGTGGGCCAGGTGCTCCAGCAGCCCATCAGGAATGCCGTGGGGGTAGGCGTAGTGCAGCCGGATCCACTCGATGCCGTCGACGGTGGACAGCCCGTCCAGGAGCGCCCCTAGGCCGGTACCATCTCGCAGATCCCGTCCGTAGGCAGTGGAGTCCTGGCTCACCAGGTTCAGCTCCACCACACCCTGACCGGCGAGCGTGGTCGCCTCGGCCACGAGGGACTCCACCGTGCGGGAGCGCAAGCGCCCACGCAGGGTAGGGATGATGCAGAAGGCACAGCGGTGGTCACACCCCTCGCTGATCTTGAGGTAGGCGCTGCAGCGGCTCCAGCTGTTGATGCGGGGGCTGAGCTCGTCGTGGATGTACAGCGGCACGTCCACGTGGGACCGGATCTGGGGCTGCTCCGTGCGCTGCTGCAGCACGTCGGCGATGCGGTGGTACTCCCCGGTTCCCAGGAAGTGGTCCACCTCCGGAAGCTCGGACTCGAGGGAGCGACCGTATCGCTGGACCATGCACCCCGTGACCACGAGCGTCTCGCACTTCGCCGAGCGCTTCAGCTGCGCCATCTCCAGCACCGTGTCGATGGACTCCTCGGTGGCGGGCTGGATGAAGGAGCACGTGTTGACCACGATTACGTCCGCCTCGGCGGCGTCGTCCACCAGCTCGAAGTCGTGCTCCATCAGCGTGCCGAGCATGACCTCCGAGTCCACGCGATTCTTGGGACATCCCAGTGAGACCAGGTGGACTCGGCGTACTGCGCCGCTATCCGGCTCCGTTTGCATCGATGACCTCTACGCCCGGCGGGATCTGGAACCGGAAGGTGTCGGCGCCGATCTCCCCACCCAGGGTCACGTCCGTGAAGGACAGATCGGTGACCGCGCCGAAGGCGTCGGTGATGACCAGCTTGCGGAGCACCAGCTCCGCGTCCAGCTGCAGCTCTAGCGCCTTGACCTGGGCCTTGGCCGACTCCTCCTTGGGAACCAGCGACAGGCGCGCTCCGGAGCCCTCGGCAGGCAAGCTGGCGACCTCGAACAGCTCACCCACCTTGTGCAGCGACTGCAGTAGCGAGTCCACGGTGGAGGCCTGAGCGCTGAAGTCCTGGAACCGCAGCACCTGCTTGGCCTCCGGGTTGTGGATCCACATCGTCTCGCCATCCGTCACGAACTCTCGGCCCGAGCCCGCGAAGGTCCAGCGCATCTTGCCGGGCCGCTGAAGCACCAAGGTGCCTCGCTGCTCCTCTCGCCCATACAGGTCGGACACAGCGACCTGCACGAAGTTGGCGCGGAGCACTTCCACGGTGGCGTACTTCTTCTGAACGGAGGCAACGACCTTGGCGGTGTCTGCATCGAGGGAATGGGGTGTGTCTGCTGCCTGGGCGTCAGGAGCAAAGCCGGTGGCGAGCGCGAGAAGAAGGCCGATGTTCATGGAGGTCCTCCGGCCCCCGCAAGCGAGCGGGCGACCTACCTTGACGACGTTGGCGCCGACGAGCCCATTCACCCTCGCCCATCAGTGCCCCGATCCGCCAACTAGCACCTCCCTCGGACGGGCGCCATCAGCCGGTCCCACCACACCTCGTGCCTCCATCTGATCCACGATGCGAGCGGCCCGGTTGTATCCGATCTTGAGATGGCGCTGGATCATGGAGGTCGAGGCCTTGCCCAGGGACACGCACAGGTCCACGGCCTGACCGTACAGCTGATCCACCTCGCTCTCTTCGTCGTCCAGCTCTTCGCTGCCTTCGTCCACCACACCCTCGACGAAGCGTGGCTCGCCCTGTTCGCGCAGGAAGTCCATCACCCGAAGCGTCTCGTCATCCGAAGCGAACGCCCCGTGCACCCGCGCCAGGTCCCCTGCATTGGGCAGATACAGCATGTCGCCGCGTCCCAGCAGAGACTCCGCCCCAGTGGAGTCCAAGATGGTGCGCGAGTCCGTACCCGAGCGGAGCTTGAAGGAGATCCGCGTGGGGAGGTTGGACTTGATGAGCCCAGTGACCACGTCGACGCTGGGCCGCTGGGTGGCGACGATCAAGTGGATGCCACACGCTCGCGCCATCTGGGTCAGACGAGCGATGGAGCTCTCCACGTCCTTCTTGGCCACCAACATCAGATCCGCGAGCTCGTCGATCACGACGACGATGTACGGAAGACGCTCGGGGGTGGGCAGCGGTTGACCGGAGGGCCAGTCCTCGGGCGCGTAGCGCTCGGCCTTCTCGCGGGTCCAGTTCCGAAGCTCCACCTCGACCTTGTTGTTGTAGCCCTCGATGTTCCGGCAGTCCCACCTGGCGAGCAGCTGGTAGCGGGAGTCCATCTCTCTGCACGCCCACGACAGCGCTGCCGCCGCCTGCCGAGGCTCTGTGACCACGGGGTGGAGCAAGTGAGGGATGTCCTCGTAGATCTTGAACTCGAGTCGCTTCGGATCGATGAGCAACAGCCGAAGCTGCTGTGGATTGAAGCGGAACAACAGCGACATCAGCATCGCGTTGACGCCGACGGACTTACCAGAGCCGGTGGTGCCGCCCACGAGGAGGTGGGGCATGGTGGCGAGATCGCCGACCATGGGCGCGCCCTCCACGTTCTTCCCGAGCACGATGGGCAGCGTGAGGGTGGACTGGCGGAAGGCGTCGCTGGCCAACATCTCTCGCAGGTAGACCGTGAGGCGAAACTCGCTGGGAATCTCGATTCCCACCACGCCCTTGCCCGGGATCGGCGCGACGATCCGCACCGACAGAGCGCGCAGTCCCATCGCCAGATCATCGTCGAGACTCGCGACCTTGCGCACCGAGATCCCGCGGTCGGGCAAGAACTCGAACGTCGTGACGACGGGTCCGACCCGCACGTCGGTGACCTTCCCCTGCACCTTGAAGGAGGCGAGGATCTCCTCCACGCGGCGGGCGAGATCCTGCAGCTTGTCGCGGTCGAAGTCCGCATGCTGCGAGGGCACGGTGTCGAGCAGCGACAGCGTGGGCAGCCGAAAGGCAGGCTGCTGAGGGACCATCGCGCCGATGCCCTCGGGCACCACGTCGTCGTGGCTGTGACGCACCGTGATCTCGCGAGGCTGCGTGGGACGCTGCGAGATCGGGACGGGAAGCTCCGGGTCCATGGGAGGAAGCGCTTCGTCCAGGCGAGGAGGACCGGGCTCGTGCGTCCTCGCCGGAGGGGCCACCGGAGTCATGTCACGACCGATCAGAGCCACGGGCTCGGGAGGCACGGGAACGGGCGCAGCGAAGCTGTCGGGCGTCGCCGCTGCGGGGGACGGCATCGGCGGGATGCTCGGAATCCGCTCCGTGGTCCGAGTCGGCGAGGGCCCCTCCGACCGCGGCGGAGGTGTCGGCACCGTCACGGGCGATTCCGAGGGAGACGTGGGTAGATCCCGCACCCTCCGGAGCCTCCGGATCGGCCGCCGACGTTGCTTCGGGGCCGAGCGACGAGGAGAGAGGACCGGAAACAGACCGAGCACGTCGTCGGTCGGCTCTTCCGTGTGGGTGCTGTCTTCGGTCGGATCGTAGCGGACCTCCGCGAGCGCACTGGGACCCGACACCTGCGTGGTGTCCACGTAGGAGGCCGGCGCAAACCCGTCTGGGTCGCCGTCCAGGGACTCGAGCTCCGAGGATGCGCCCCAGGCGTCTTCCTCCTCTTCCTCTCGTCGAACGAACGAGCGCCGCATGCGACCGATCGAGTCCGCCACCGTGGACCACGCAGCGGTGCCCGCGTCCGTCACGGGTCTGAACAACGCTGCCAACGCTCGCTTCATGCTCCAGGACATCGCTCGCTCACCTGCTCCCACGGTCGCAGACGCGACGCGGCCAATCGGAAGACGAAACACTGCGGTAGCACACAGGACGCAGACTCCGACGAGCAGCACCCACGCACCCAACGACCCCACGAGGGTCACGAACGAGCCCCCGACGACCTCTCCGACCATGCCGCCGCGCGAGGTGACGTCTCTGGAGACGCCGGCCAGCTCCAACATAGCCAGCGAACCGACGACGAACCCAGCCCCGGCGACCACCCGCCACGCTCCCCACGCAGGCTTCCTGGCCAGCGCCAAGAAGCAGAGCACGATGCCCGCGAACGTGAGCCATGCCCCCACGCCCAAGAAGCGGAAGAGCAGGTCCGCGACGATGGCCCCCAGCGGCCCGCAGGGATTGTTGACAGGCCCGAGACCGTCGCTCCACAGCGTGCGATCCAGCGGGTGATAGCCGATCAGGGAGGCCAGGCAGAAGGCGCACGCGAGAAGCCCACCCAGGATCACCAACTCCCGTCGGTGGCCTCCCAGGACGCTGCTCACCTCGACGAGGGTGTTGCGTGCGCGCATGAACCGTGACTGCCCTCCGGAACGACCGAAACGCAACAATCGGCTGCGCAGGCTGCAGCTCACATATCACCCTCGATCTGCAAGGCAAACCGACGGGCACCGCCGAGGATCAACCTGTGTTCGGGATCCCCGCTGTCTGGACACGGCCTGGTGACACCAGAGGTACCAGTGATCTCACATCAAGCGATCTTCCACATCCAGCCTCGAGCACCAGCCACATTGAGCCGGTACATCGGGCTAATACTTGAACGTGGCCGTCAGGTTGATGTTGAAATCATCGTACTCGACCGTGTCGTCGATCGAAGCCCGCTGCTGCCACCACCCGCCCAGCGACGCCGATGCGTAGTCCTGGAACCAGTAGGACATGTCCGCCTTGACCCGGTTGACGATGTCGTTGCGAGCGATCTCTCCCTCGTAGTCCTCGACTCGGATCTCGTAGGCAGCGCTCGGGGAGAACGCCCCGAGCCGACCGTTGTAGGCCACGAACACCTTGTTCAGACCCACGTAGTTCGTGAAGAAGGAGTCGCGGAAGTCGCGCACGTAGCCCGCAGAGACCGTCGTGCCGTTTCGCTTCTCCGACCCTGGGGTGATGTCGTAGCGCACCTGCGTCTTCACGAGCAGACGCCTGAGACCCTGCACGTTGTTCGCAGCTTCGGAAGGCTGCTCGGAGCCGCCTGCGACACTGTTCGCCCGATACGCGCCGCTGCCGTAGCCGAGCAACAGCTCCAGGAACACCTTCTCGGTGAAGCGACCGTTCATGCCCGACCACAGCTTGAAGAAGTGGGAGTCGGGAAGGGCGAGCTCGGTACCGACGAAGTCGGCACCCGAGGCGATCACGTTGTTCTGCCAGGTGTTCACCTCGTAGGTTCCGTTGAGAACCAGCTCCGTCCGCGGCAGGAACGCCCACTTGACGGCGAGGTTGGGCCCGAAGGTGTTGCGAAGGTTGAACGCGCCTTGAGGCTCGTCCAAGCGCGTCTTCGTGGGCACCGTGAAGCGGCTGAACACCCAGCTCACCCCAGGGGTGATCTCGAGGGCTGGGCCGGGGTTGGTCCGCAGCGACGCTCCCAGGGAGTTTCGCAGCTGGCTCGTATAGGGAACGTCTGCGAACTCGGCATCGGACGTCCAGTTCCTCAGCGCAAGCTCGTCAGCAACGCGGAAGCCGACCACGTTGCGGCGGAAGGTGTCCATGCTGCCCGACAGGCTGAACTCGTTGAACCGGTCGAGGTTGCCGATCCGTTGGCCAGACGAGATCTGGGACCCGAGCTCGCCGTCTGCCACTGCGAAGAACTTGCGCAGCGACCAGTCACCACCGGCTCGGAACGCATGGTCTTCCCCCTCCGCCACGGCGGAGATCCCAGGCACGAGGAGTACGTTGGCCGCCCCCACGGGGGTGCTCTCGTCTCGGTAGACGTTGGTCCGGTACTCGGCTCCAGCAGTCACGCTCGGCGTGATCACCACGTCGCCGACCCTCACGTGATCCCCGGGTGCGCCGAAGGCAACCGTGGGAACAAGCCATAGTCCCACGGCCAATGTCGTTTGAACCGTCATGGGTGGGTCCCTACAGGAAGGGGCTCAGTTGAGGAGGATCGATGGAGACGTCGAAGGGGCTGATTTCAACCGCCTCGAACGGATCTCCCTCGGTCAGCTGATCGGACCACTCTACGACCGTGGTTCCGGACTCCATGTCCTGGTCCGCAGCACAGCGCTGTGCCTCGGCCAGCAACATTCGAGTCTTGCTGACTGCTACAGCGATCTTTCTGAACTCGTGGTTGGCTTTTTCTTCTTCGCCAGCCGTGATTGCGTCTCGCATCGAGCCCTCCGCCCGTTCGGACACCTGAAGCAAGGCACGAACGGAGGTGAGCCGACTGATTAGACATTCGATGGCCTCCAGATCGCCATCCTTGCGTGCCTGCTCCAGGAGACGAGACACCTGCCGCTCCCCTTCTCGGATCTCGGCATTGGAGTCCTCGGCGTAGCCCATCTTCTCCTGAGGGGTCGTGGACGAGGTCCGCTCGATCTCGCTCGACACGCCAATGGGGGGAGCCTGAGCATGGGCAACCGTCGCGGCGCACCCCATGGACAGAGCGAGTCCGCACACCACCTTCCGCAACATTTGGCTCACGACCACCTCTCGTCCGGGCATCCCGACCGCCTTACTTCTTCGCCTGGAAGGCGAACGGCCACGACAGCTCGCCATCTACGTCTTGTGGGAAGGACCAACGGCGGATCTTCTTCGTGATGCAGTCCGCCAACTCGGCATCACCCGTTCCGTTGAAGATGATGTAGGGAGAGCCCACGACGGACCCGCCGGACACGGACCAACCGACCTCGATACGCCCTTCGAGGGTCGGCACCACCTTGAGCCGCTTCTCGTAGCAGTAGGTGAGCTGGCCAGAGTACTTCTGGACCACGCTCTTGGTGGCGTTCTCGTCTCCGGAGGCATCGATCGTGCCGGCCTCCGCACGCACACGCGGCTTCACGGTGACGGCGGGACCGCTGACATCTCCACCGGTGCCACCACCGATGCCCTTGACGTCCACTTCCGCGGCTGCGTTCCCACCCTTCTCGGTGTCGCGCAGCTTCTGGGTGGTGTACCCCTTGCCGACGTTCTCGGCCAAGGCGGCATCGATGTCTCCGAGCCCTTGCTCCTCCGGAGACCACAGGTTCTCGACGACCCCACCAGAGCTCTCGCCCGTGGTCGCCAAGATCTTCAGCAACGCCGACTCTTGAACGATCTCTTCCTTGCGCTGCTGCTCCGCCTTGACCTGCTCGACCTCGGTGACCTGCTCGACCTCGGCGACATCGGCAGCGCCATCGTCCTGCGGCTCTTCCTCCTGCCGATCGACCTCGGTCCCGTCCATGTTCTCGTCGATCTCGGGCTCGACCACTGGCTCGGGAGCCTCGGGAATGATCACCTTGGCGAAACGGTCGGGCAGATCCTCGAGCGCGAACTCACGCACGGGTGTGTTCCACACCCAGATCACCAGCACGGTGGCCAGCGCAGACCAGATGGCCAGGAACCCGAGAAAGACGGGATCGTCTTCCTCGAGCAGCCGCGGCCGGAAGTCCATCTGCTGAATGGGCCGCAGCGCCTGAGCCGGCGGCGGCGGAAGGAACTGGAACAAGACCGTCGTGGAGTCGATCTTGAGCTTCCCGCGGTCCTGCTCTGTCAACGGAACCTGCGCCACGCCCGCCTTTCGGGTGACGGAGGAGTCGTTGAACAGCTGCTGCAGTCGAGTCACAGCGCCGCGAGACTCGATCTTGCCCTTCATCTGCTCGGTGAAGTGCAGGATGTAGCCGTTCCCCGCAGCCCTGAAGAGCGGGAAGTCGGAGGCCTCGAGGTGAGAATCGGGAATGACGAAGGTGTTCTTGGGTGACTCGCCGATCGTCACCGAGTCACCCAGATCGATCGTCTTGTCCAGGACGTTCTGGCCCTGGATGATCCGGATGCACAACACCTTCGCCTGACGCGCATGCCCTGCCATGGATTCAGGTCTCCGGTGCCCTGGTCATCTGCCTATCGGACCGCTGCCGCAATCCGTGAAGGGATGGGTTGCCGATCAGCTCGCTCATACTGACCATCGGTCTCCGTTCCGGTTCGCTGTTGGGTCACTTCCGGCTCGAAGTTCGATGACCACTCGTCATCGCTCTAACGGCTACGATAGACGTAACCCAGCCCGCTGACAACAGGCTCTCCTGTTTGCGAGCTGATGTGCGCCAGCCACGAGAGAGTGGCCAAGCCGTACGTAGCACGCCCCCGCCGGCAATGCCGACGAGGGCGAAACCATCGAGGCAGTTCCTCGACCTTGTTGCCTCGTTGAGCTCGGTACGCCCGATGGCGACCGTGTTCACAGAGGCTGTGACTCCTCGGTCACCCGCTGCCACCCTTGATCACGACGAAGCGGAAGTTGCCGAACTGGGCCTGCCCCGCAGTGAACATGACCTCGCGGACCACCGAGAACGGCATCCGCTTGTCCACCTGCAAGAGGATCTCCCCCTTGAAGTCCATCTCGTCCGTGCCCGCTCGAGCACCGATGTCCTTCGCGGTCTGAGCCTTCTCGAGCAACACGTCGAACAGCTTGGAGATCAGCTGTCCGCGCTTCTCGTCCGCCGGGATCGACAGCTCTTCCTCACCAGTGTCGTCGGAGATGCCGCGCTCGATGTCGAGCACGAACACTCCGTCGACCACGATGTCCTTGCGTGACACCACCACGTTCACGGCGAGCTTCGGTGTCTTCTCCGCACTCGACAACGGGATTTGGAGGTCCTCCGAGGGGGCCACGGAGACGTCGTCGGTTTGGTAGCTCTTGAGCAAGAACACCAAGATGATCGTCATCATGTCCATCATGGACGTGATGGTGAGGCCGGCATCCGGCGACTGGCGGCGGCTGTTTTTCCTACCCATGGCTACCTCACTGAACGCCGCCGGCAATCACCACGAAGGGAAAGAGATCCCGAGGTTTGCCGTCTTCGGTTGTTTCCGGGTCGTTGCGTGTCGCATCCATGGTCAACACCAGCACCTCGTAGGGCACCTGGGAGGTGGGAACCAAGATGACGTTCTCCTCTTCCGGCCAGGCTTCCTTGAGGTCCACCAGGAGGGAACGAAGCTCCTTGGTGTCGTAGGTGTCCGGCGTCGGGCAGTTCGACTGGGCACAAGGAATCCGCAGACCCTTGTCCTCGCCTTCGCCCTTCAGCGACTCGTCTCCGCCTTTCACGATGTAGCCTTCGTCCGTGATGTCGATGGACAGGCTCAACGGCGGATCCTCGTCATCCTGAAGCGGCTCCGGAGGCTGCCCGATGGCGGGCAGCGTGGAGTCGATCGCCGCCAAGCTCACGAACGACGACGCCATGAGCAGGAACGGGATGAGGATCGTGACCAGGTTCATGATCGGCACCAGGTCGAGTTCTTCGGCCTGACCGCCTCGCTTCCCCTTCGCCATCGCTGTGCTCCTCGAGGTGGGTGGGGGGGCCCCGCCGACTACATGTCGGCTGCGGCCTCGTCCTTCAGGCTGCCGCGACGACGCGCCGTGAGGAGGTTGACGGTCTTCAGGCCGTACTGGTCGATGTCATCGAGAATCTTGTTCGACCGGTTGGTGATGATGGAGTGCAGCACCAGGGTGGGGATGGCGACCATCAGACCGCCCGCGGTGGTGAACATGGCCACCGAGATCCCGTTGGCCAGCATCGCCTGCTTGACCTCGGCCGACGCCTTCGCCACCGCGTTGAAGGCGATGATGAGGCCCATGATGGTGCCGAGCAGGCCGGTCAGGGTAGCGATGTTGGCGAGCATTGCGAGGTACGCCGTGCGCTTGTTCACGAGCGGACCCACCTCGAGGGTGGCCTCGTCGATGGCGTTCTCGATCTCCTTCTCGGTGCGGTTGGCCCGGGTCAGCCCGGCCTTCACCACGCGCGGAAGGGCCGCATGCGGCTCTGCATTGCAGAGCTTGATGGCCCGATCGATGTTGTTGGCCATGATCAGCTTCTGGATCTGCGCCATGAACGCCGTAGCGTTGATGTTGGCGCGGAAGACGATGTAGAAGAGGCGTTCGAACGCAATCGCCATCGCGAATACGCCGACGGCGAGGATCACGTACATGAACTCGCCGCCCTCCTTGAACATGGTGACTGGATCGACCATCTCGTTCCTCCAAATCCCTGTGGTGCGCTTCGCCAGGCCTTCTGGTCTCAGCGCCGTCGAGTTGCGAATCTACTCTTCCGCATCCGAGCAAGCAGCGAACACGTGTCAGGAGCGTGTGAGACCTGCCTCAGCACGATCCTCCCCAGCATGGGGTCTGAACCTTCGACCGCGGTTGCGCACCGAGGTTCGTCAACGGTTGGTGAGGGCTTCATCGCGCGCACCCTAAAACGGATCGCTCTCGACCGACCGGATGATCTTGTCGAGGAAGCTCTCCTCCAACTTCAGATCATACGCTTTGTTCAGGTTTTCCCTGCTGATCACCACGGTGATCTCAGGCTTGAGAATCTCACCGACGATCACGAACTCGTCATCGTCGAATGTCGTCTCCTGTGCATCTCCCGAACTCGGCAGCCAGAACAGGACAGCCGAGAGTGCTGCCAAGCCGAGCCATTGTCTTCCGTTCATGGCGTCTCCTGCTCCGATGCTCCGTCACCAGCACCCAGCTCCGCATCGGAGGGAGGTGCCGAACCGTCCTCTTCGGGCGCCGACTCGAGCAGCTCTTGTCGGCGCGCCCGTTCCTCCTCCCGACGCTTGCGCTCCGCTTCCGCCCGAGCTCGACGCTCCGCGCGCTCCTTCTCGCGGGTCACGTCCTCGATGTACTTGGCGGCTCGCTCGCCCTCGGAGCCACCCGCAGCGATGTACTGGTTGAACGCGGCGACAGCGCCGTCGTAGTCCTTCTCGTAGTCGCCTAGGAGGATACCCAGGTTGAAGTGAGGAGTGGGATTCGCCGGGTCCAGCGACAGCGCCTTGCGGTAGGCGGCCTTCGCGTCGTCGAGGCGCCCGAGGCCTCGATAGGCGATGCCGAGGTTCAGCTGTACGTCCGCGCTCGCGGGGTCGTTCTTCTCCGCCGTCTCGAGCAACGGAACCATGTCCTGGTAGTTGCGGTCGTCCATGTAGACCCGAGACAGGTACACGAGCGCAGGAACCAGCTCACCGTCGATCTGAACGGCCTTCTCCAGGGACTCGGTGGCCGCCGGGATGTTCCCGTCCAGGTAGTAGGACCACCCGAGGTTCGTGTGCAGGTAAGCGTTGTTCACTGCTCCCTCGACGGACTGCAGCGCCTTCTGCAAGATGAACCTTGCGCGCGTGGTGTCGTCCTTGTCGAGATAGGCCAGAGCGAAGTTGTTGTAGATGGCCAGGGAGTTCGCGTTGACCTTCAGCGCCTCCTTCGCCGTGAGGATGGCCTCGTCCACCCGTCCCTGCTTGCGAAGCACGGCCACGAGCGCCTCGCGAAGGCCCATGTGTTCGGGATCGTTCCGAATCCCGGACCGGAAGTTGCCCACGGCAGCATCGAGCAGCCCCTGCTGCTGCTGCACCAAGCCCAGGTAGAGCCACGCATCTCCCATTCCGGGACGCGTGGCGATGATGGCCTGGTACTGGTTCGCTGCCCGCTTGAGGTTCCCTCGCGCCTGGAAGGCCAACCCGAGGTTGAAGCGGGCCACCCCCGTGGTGTCGTCGTCCACCGTGGACTGGAGCAGGAAGATGGCGCGATCGAGGTCCTCGGTGGTTCCGCTCTCGATGAGGCGAGCTGCCTCGTCGATGCGATCCTCGGGCGCCTGGTTGGCATCGGTGATCATGGCCTGAGGAGCCGACGACGTGGCAGCCTCGGGCGAGCTGCCGCTCTTGCCGAAGCATCCCCCCAGACCCAACAGCAGAACCATCGTCCTCGTCATGGGGTGCCCTCCTGGCCCACGTCGCCGAGCCGACGGGGCGCATACTCCACTGGGATTGAGGCATCCGTCCCACCCTCGATCTCCTGCTTGACAGCAGGGAACTCTGCGGGCCGACGCCGATTGAGCTCAGCCAGGGCCTCGTCGATGAAGGGCGAATGGCGCTTCTTGTCCTTCGCAGCTGCGATCAGCTCCTGGAGCCTTCGGATCCCGACGTCCTCGATCTCGTAGTACTGCGGGAACACCTTCTCCTGGAGGATGTCCTCGTACAGCCAGCAGTCCTCCTCCGAGAGGTTGGGAGGACACGAGATGGACAGTCCGAGGTCGGCCAGGTACAGCGCCGCCCTGGCCTGTAGCAGCAGCGCACCCGAGTTGAACTCGAAGCTCTTGAACTTCGAGATGTAGCCTTTCACCTCGGCCTCGAACGCCTTGAGTTCCTCGGGCTTGGTCTCGTTGAGCAGCGTGGCGTCCCGATCCTCGTTGCCCGACAGCGCTTCGTCGCTGTAGTCGGCGAACAAGGCCTCCAAGCGCGGGTAGTCCGCCTGGGCTGCGTACCGATGCCCGTTGGCCCCGATCTCTGCGCCCTGGCTGGCGAGGCGACCGAAGGTCTCCAGGATGGCCTTCTTCTGGCGCCGGATCCGCCAGTCCTGCGCACCACTGTCCTGGTACAGGGCCAGCAAACGTGACTGCGCCTCGATGGCATGGTCGGGGTTCTCGCTCGGGTAGCGCTCGAGGTACCGCTGATAGAAGTCGATGGCCTCCTTGTTGCCCACCTGCTCCCACTGCTCACCAGCCAGCCACAGGATCGACTCCCGGTCCTCCTGCGCGGTGTAGCGGCGGTCGTAGGTCTCGAAGCCCTCGGCCGCTTCCTTGTGCCGCCCCAGGCCGATCAGCAAGAAGGAGCGATTGAACTGGGCGTCGGCGCGTTCGGTCTGCGTCGCGTCGGGGTGGCTCAGCACTCGATCGTAGTAGCTCTCGGCCTTCTCGAGCTCGAACGCAGCCTCGTAGTTCGCGGCGATGCGGAAGAAGAGCCCCTTGGACCGCTTGTCGTCCGGGTGGTCCACGACGAACCGCTCGTACAGCTCGTTGGACTGCTCCACCTTGCCTGCCTTCTGGTAGTAGAAGGCCGCGTTGTACAGCGCGTCGGTGTCCAGCTCCGAGTCGGGGAACTCCTCTCGGAACGCGAGGAACGCCTCCGCCGCAGCGAGGTTGTCGCCGTTGTTGGCGCGCTCCATGGCCAGCTTGAAGGTGGTCCCCTCCAGGGTGCCCTGGAACTGGTCGGTGTCCGTCTCGGAGGTCGGGCCAGGTGGATTCACCGTGAAGCGCAGGGTGTAGGCACGAACCTGCTCCAGATCCCCCTCGGCGAGGAAGGAGTCCACCAACAGACCCGCCGCGTAGTTGGCCTCGATGGTTCGAGGATATCTTGCGATCAGCGCCTCGAATCGCTCGCGCGCCTCGCGGAAACGGTTGTGGTAGAACAGCATCTGGCCACCGACGTACATGAGCAGGGGTCGCTTCTCTTCCACCTCTTCTCGGTAGTCGGGGAGATCTCCGGTAGGTACTCCGGTGAAATCGTGCGCGACCACGGCGTCGGCCGCCACCAGGAACTCCGACCGGTCCTGACTCAGTGCGAAGACCTGAATCTCCTTGCCGCCGGCCTGGTAGGTGCGCTCCACCTGCGCCTCGGCGGGCGGCTCGTTGGGCATGTGCCCCTTTGCCAGCATCTCCTGGTAGCGAACGTCCATCGAGGCGTATCGCGCCGCATCTCCGAACTCGTGGTAGCGGCTGGTGCGTACCAGGGAGTCGAACTCGTTCAGCGCCTCGTCGTACTGTCCCGCCTGCTTGAGGGAGTCGGCCAGGTACCACTGCTGGGTGTAGTAGTCGTCGGAGATCGGGAACTTGTCGAGGTACTCCTCGTACTTCGCTGCGGCAAGCTGGAAGTCCTCGGACCGCCCCGAGTCCTGTGCCCGGACCCGGTACTCGATGGCCACGTCGAGCAGTGAGTCCTCGATGTAGCTGCGAGCCACCTCGAGGGCTTCGGGATCGTTGCGGTTGGCCTCCCACCAGGTGGTGCCCTCGCTGTAGGTGTCGATGAAGGAGAGACGCTCCTCTCCGGCCTTCTCCAGATCTCTGGCCACCGACGTCTGATACAACCGGATCAGCGCAATCTGGTGCGCGGGGTTGTCGGGCTCGAGCACCCAGCGGTCGTCACCCTGGAGCTCGCGGTAGGTGGCGATCGCCTCCTCGGGCCTCGTGTACCGGACGAGAACGTCCGCCAGCTCGATGTAGACGTCACGCTCGTAGGGACGCTGACCGATGCCCTCGAAGTACGACTGAGCGATCTGCTCGGCCGGAGCGTCTCGGTCATAGCCGAGGTCCGCGAAGGAAAACGCCATGAAGCGCCGCGCATCGGGCGCGAAGGCGCTCTCACGACCGGAGTCGAGCTTCGACTGGTGCGAGGCGTCGAGCAGCTCGGTGAACAACCGAAGCGCGTCGTCGAAGCGGTTGAGCTTGTACTGCGCCCAGGCGAGCTGGTAGAGCCCCTCCATGTAGTACTTGGACTCGCTCCCCTTGTCGTACACGGCCTCGTACGACGCGATCGCCGTGTCGAAGTCGTTGTCGGCGAAGGCGAAGTTGCCCAAGAAGAGGTGGGAGCGATCCACCAGATCGGACTCGGGCACGCTGGCGATCAGATCGAGGAAGGACTGGCGTGCCTTGGCCTCGTCGAACTGCACGTTGTTGCGGTCGTTGTAGACGAACCCGAGCATGACGTAGGTGCCGTCGAGGCGCTCGTACCGTTCCTCCTCCGGCAGACCGACGTTGTCCTCGATGATTCGCAGGTACAGGTCGAGGGACTGTCCGAGGTCACGCTGAGGCTGCTCCCCGAGTGCCTCCAGCTCCTCGATGGGCAGATCCGGATCCTCGAGCTTGGTGAAGTAGGCCTCCGCGTCGGCCTGCCACAGCTCCGTGGAGCGCTCGAAGTACAGATCCGCGAGACGAAAGCGAACGTGGGAGGCGTAGCCAGTGGTGGGGTAGCGCTCGAGGAACCGCTCGAAGCGGGTGATGGCGATGTCGCGCTGCTGACGCTCCTGTGTCTCCAGTGCGGAGATCAGGCTGTCGTAGCCACCCACGAGCTTGGTGAGCTCCTCCTCCTCCCGCAGATCCACATAGGACCGGGTGTCTTGCTCGAGTTCCACCATGCGAGCCCGGAACCGCTCCTTCGTGGCACGCAACGCCTCCACCTCGGAGGCGTCGACTCCATCCACCCGATCCGCCGCGCTCTGGGCGTGCGCGACCGCGGCAGGCATCCACAACAGGGCCAGACCGAGGAGTCCGGACAGCGAGGAGATTCGCCTCATTTCCCGTCTCCCATCTTCTCGCGAATGAGCTTGAAGCGCCGCTCGAGATCCGCCACCAGCTCGTCCTTCTCTTCACGCACGCGCTGAAGCTCGTCGGCGACCTCGAGCTTCTGAGCCCAGTACACGTCGACGACGCCCATGTCCGCGTTGAGGATGGAGTTCGCGAAGAAGTCTTCCAGCCGCCCGAATCCGCCGCGGGTGAGCTGTAGAGACACCGCACGGGCGGCGGTCAGCGTCGACTCGTAGTCGTTTCGCTGGCGGGCCACCTCGTCCACCTCTCGCTCGAACCGCTTCCGGATCCGGCCGATCTCGGACCGCTCCACCTGCCCGATGCCCTGGAGGACGTCACCGAGCCGAGCATAGCTGTCGGCCAGCAGCGTGTCGGCGGCGTCGATGCGCTGAGCCAGCGAACCGCCTTGCGATCCCCGCGCGCCGCGAAGCTCCTCGGCCAAGCGGCCCACCGATGCGAACCCAGCGTCGGTGACCTGGGGCTGCACCGTGTCGAGGATGTGCGGGATCTGCATGCCTGCGAGCTGCTGGTCGATCTCCTGCAGCCGTAGGCGTGCATCGTCGAGATCTCCCTCGAGGTCCGAGATGCGCTCCAGGGTCTCTCGTCGAGCGTCGTCGGCCATGGGGGTGGCCAGCGTCAGCCGGGTGCGGAGGGTCTCCACCTCCTCCCTGGCGCCGTCGGCGTCTCCGCGGACGCCAGCAGCCTCCGCCCGCAAGCGACCCACCCGCTTCTCGTACCCATCGAGGATCAGCCGCGCTTCCGCCACGGCCCCCTCAGCGGGTGCGAAGTCGGAGCGTAGGGACTCCACACGAGACGTGAGGCGCCCCACCTCACCGCCGCCTGCGCGGCCAGCCATCCACTCCCCTTGCGCCTCGAGCAGCGCCATTCGCTGTCGCACGATCTCGGATCTCTGCTCGATCGCCTCGAGCCGCAGCGCCTCGAAGGATCCCACCGAGCCCGTGGTCGACAGGAAGCCACGGAGATCGGTGATCAGCCGCTCCGAGGTCTCGATGTCCCGGCGCTCCTCATCGAGGTTCGCGAACACCACCATGGCCCGCCCGAGCACGGGATCCTTGCGCATCATCGCCACGGCGTAGGGAGGAAGACCGGCCGCCCCCTCGACGTCCTCGATCACCTCCCGCACCTCGGGCTCGGCATCCGAGTCGGGTCGAGACAGCGTGGAGAACCGGTCGTAGACGGGACCGTAGTCGGCGATGACCTGCTCGTAGGCCTCGAGCGCGTCGGTCCAGTTGGACTCTTGGAAGTTGAGGTGGCCCTGCAGCAGCTTGAGCTGCGCGGTGTACTCGTGATCCGGGTACGCCAGCAGGAAGATCTCCACGTTGTTGAGGGCGTCCCGCCAGCGCTCCCGCCGGATGGACGTCCAGATCACCTCGTACAGCTTGTCGGCCTGGTAGACGCTGTCGCCGCCCACGCGGTTGTAGAACTCCGACGCCTGGTAGTAGTCCTGCAGGTGGTAGTGGATTCGACCGAGGCCGAGGAGCGCGAGATCGTGCACCTGCCGGTCGATGTCCCCGTCGATGGACAGGTCGACGACCTCTTCGAAGTACTCGACGGCCGAGGGCAGGTCCCCTTGCTCGACGGCGATGGTGCCCAGGAAGTAGCGAGCTCGACCGTACCAGTCGTTGCCGGACTCCACGTTGCGGAAGTACCCAGCTGCGTCCTCGAGATCGCCTTGCTGATGGAAGCTCTTTGCCAGCGAGTAGGTGATGAGCCCAGTGGGCTTCACACGACCCTGCACGATCTCCTGGTTGTACAGGGTTCGAAACGACTCCTTGTCGCCCCACTGGGCATACAGCTCCAGCAGCCGTCGGACCCCGTCCTCGCGGAAGGGATGGGTGTCGTCCTTCACGATCACCGCGAACCGCTGCTCGGCCGTCCGGTAGTTCTCCATGCCGAGCAGGGACTCGGCCAGGTACCACTCGGCGTCCCGGTGCAGCCCGGAGTCCGCCAGCGACCCAGTGGTCACCAGGCTGAAGAAGCCCTCAGCGGCGGGCCCGTGCTCTCCGACCAGGTGGAGGTACAGGAAGTCCTGGAAGCGGGTGATGGCTTCCGCATTGGACAGGAAGGCGCCCGGCTGCGTGGCTGTCTCCATCTCGTCCACCCGATCGGAGATCTCGGTGGACTTGGCCGCGATCACGTCGATCTCGGTCTCGTAGGAGGCAGCATGCGCCTGCACCGCCAGGCTCACCAAGCCAACGGCGACGAGAGCACGACGCGTGGACCCCGTAGTCCACGTCAAGCGGAGGGTGGGCATCTACTCCTCTCTGAACGTCTCTTTGCGCTCGTCATATTGGATGGTCGGTCGCTCGACGAAGTTGCGCAACCCGCCGCGACTGTCTGCAACCACCCGGATCAGCGAGATCTTTCCTTCCTCGACCTTGAACGTGTACGAGGACTGGACCTTGAACTGGTACGTCCGCAGATAACTGAAGATCTTGTAGCCTTTTCCGCGAAGCACCATGTTGACTTGCAGGTTGTGGGTACCGGGAGGCACGGTCTGCTCGTGCACCTTGATCTCCCGAATGGAGTCGAGGGTGCCTCCAGGGTCCACCTTGCTGAACACGTTCTTCCCGTTCAGGAAGTACTGCACGGACTCCATGGAGTACCCGCCGCCCAGCTTGTTGATGTGCCACAGGATGAGTCGCGAGCCCGACGCCGCTGCGTCGATCACGAGTTCCTTGAGCAGCTTGAGCGTGGCCTTGGAGCGAAACACGCGCTCCTTGAGATTGGAGACGTCCTCCTCCACCGTCTGCAGCTCACGGCGGAACTCGGAGATCGCCTCGGGCGTGAGATCCTGCACGACCGGTTCGTCGTCGGCCGAGCCCGAGGCGGCCGGATCATCGGTCGCCGAGGGATCGGTCGAGTCGGGGGTGCCCTCCCCGTCAGGGCCGGCCTGCTCGACAGGGGCAGGCTCCGCAGGGGCATCCTGTGCCCAGGCCACGTCGACCATCCCGAGCACGAGGAGGCCGAAGCCAAAGAGGATTCCAATGGGGGTCCATCCAGTGCGCAGGCCCCACAGGGGTGGGGCCGGGTTCTTCCGTGGACGCAAAGCGCGTGTCACTGTCGGCTCCCTGGTCGCAACATCAATCGGTCCCTCCCACGGACGCCTTGAACATCTGGCGTGCGAACGTGTCATGGACGTCCCGCACGGACGACACCCGCGTGTTGTTCGACCAGTTGGTGAGGAAGGCAAACGCGTAGCGTCTGCCGGAGTCAGCGTCCAGATAGCCCGCCAGGCAGTGAACGCCATCCAACGTACCCGTCTTGCCGCGCATCCGGCTGGGCTCGTCTCGCAGACGTCGCCACAGTGTGCCGTCGACACCACCGATCGCGAGCGACGATGCAAACTCGGCACCCACGCGAGGATTCCGTGCCATGTCCACCAGCACGGCAGTCAGGGCGGAAGGCGCGAGCTTCGCCTCTCTGGACAGACCACTGCCATTGACGAGCACGGCATGCGCATCGGTCACTCCGAGACCTTGCAGGTACCGACGCACGACTCGCAGCCCACCCTGTGTGGTGCCCTCCCCTTCGACCTCGGCGCCCAAGGTGCGGAGCACTTGCTCGGCCTGGAAGTTCAGCGAGTACTTGTTCATGTCCATGAGGACCGACACCAGCGGCGGAGAGGGGACGCTCAAGAGCATCTCGGCGTCGAAGGGTGTGACACCGCGGACGAAGCGACCGTCTACCCGGATCCCCTCGTCCTTCAGCATGTGCTGGAAGGCCGCCAGGAAGTGCTGTGTGGGATCCCCCACGGTACGCCGGTAGCGAACGCGCTTTGCATCTAGCGGCACCGTGCCGTCCACCGTGAACTTGGTACTGCCGTCCTCCACCACCCGCTCGATCTCGATGCTCCGCCGGCTCCCGGCGCGGCCGGTGGTCACGTCGTTCTGCACCTCGACATAGCCCTTGGTGGGCGTCTCGAGGATCACGCGTGCCCTGGAGCCGACCTCGTTGCCCGGCCCCACGATCATCACAGCGGTGTTCATGTTCAGCGACAGCGCCGACAGCGTGGAGAAGTAGGTCGGACCTCGCTCGAGATCCCGTGGCTTGTTCCAGCCGGGCAGCTTGTAGCCGCCTCCGTGGAAGGACTCGTCGAACACGACGTTGCCCTCGACGCGCTCCACCCCGTTGAGCTTGAGATCCCGAATCAGCTTCCACATCTTCTCGATGACGAAGGTGGGATCTCCGTGGCCCTTTACGTACAGATTGCCCTCGAGGCGCCCGTTGGGCCGCAGCTCGACGTCGGCATCCGTGAAGATGTCGGTGGTGAAGCGGTAGGCCGGGCCGAGGGTGTTCAGCGCCGTGGCGGCCGTGAGCACCTTCATGGTGGACGCAGGGTTCAGCAGATCGTTGGCCCCGCGCGAGAACACCTCCTCCCCGGTCTTGACGTCGACCACCTGCAGTCCGACGTCGGCCTTCTTGAACAGCCAGCTTCCCGTGACGTCGACCAGCAGCGACTCGAGCTGGGTCGCACGCGCGCGCCCCTCTTGCCCCGCCGTGCCGTTCTGTCCAGGTCGGTCGTCTGCATTGGCCGGAAGAGCGAGCAGAAGGGCGACCAGGCACGCACAGAATCGCGACATGGGCTCTCCGGGGTTGTCGGAAGGGGAAATGGGGGTGGGAGGATCGGCAATGCAGCCGTCACCCGACATCATAAGCGTGGTCTGATCGGCGCGCGACCCGCATTCGGGGCCTGTGTCACAATCCGAACACCATCGGGAGGCGGAGTCTTGGGATGTAGCTCGACGCCGGCTGTCTCGACGTGGACCCACGACATCCTCGTCGGGATCAGGACCGGAGAACGCCGATGAGCATGGCTCGCATTCTAGTGGTGGACGACGATCGCGCCGTACGGAAGGCGCTTCAAGTCAACCTGTCGAAGCAAGGCATGCACGTCACGCTGGCCAACGATCCGAGCGAGGCGCTGGACGCCCTGCACGATGCACCCTTCGACCTCGTCCTGACGGACATGCGCATGCCTGGCGCCACGGGGCTGGAGCTGCTGCAGAAGGTGCGGGATGCCTGGCCCGAGACGCCGGTGGTGGTGATGACCGGCTACGGCTCGGTGGAAGACGCCGTGAAGGCCATGAAGGCAGGTGCGGCGGACTACCTGATCAAGCCGATCACCAAAGACGCCTTGCTCGTCGTGATCGAGCGTGCACTCGAGCGCCGCTCCATGCGAGCCGAGCTGGTGTTGCTCCGACGAGAGGTCCACCAGCGCTACGGCTTCGACAACCTGATCGGCACCACGACTGCGATGCTGCGCCTGTACGAGGAAGTCTCTGCGGTGGCCGACACCAACGCCACCGTGCTGCTGGTGGGTGAGACCGGCACCGGCAAAGAGCTGATCTCCCACGCGATCCACTACCGGAGCGCGAGATCCAGTGGCCCGTTCGTCCGAGTCAACTGTGCGGCCATCCCCGAGACGCTGCTGGAGAGCGAGCTGTTCGGGCACGAGAAGGGTGCATTCACAGGTGCGATCCGCCAGCACGCCGGCAAGTTCGAGCAAGCCGACGGAGGCACGCTGCTGCTCGACGAGATCGGAGAGATCGACCCACTGATGCAGGTCAAGCTGCTGCGCGTGCTGGAGAGCGGAGAGCTGCAGCGAGTCGGGGGCTCCTCCACCATCCAGGTGGACGTCCGCGTGGTGGCGGCCACCAACAAGAACCTGATGGAGGAGGTTCGCGAGAATCGGTTTCGCCGAGACCTGTTCTATCGACTGAACGTGGTGGCCCTGACGTTGCCCCCGCTGCGAGAGCGGCGGCAGGACGTTCCACTGCTGGTGGACCACTTCCTGGCGAAGTACGCCTCGCACAACGACAAGCCGATGCCTCGCCTCTCCCGCGCCACGATGGAGAAGCTCGAGGCCTATGACTGGCCCGGCAACGTGCGGCAGCTGGAGCACCTCGTAGAGCGGCTGGTGATCCTGTCGAAGGATCCGGACATCGACGACATCGAGCTTCCCGACGAGCAGGAGGCCGCACCGTTGCAACGGAGCGAGTCCGTGCTGCCCCCGGCAGACATGACGCTGCAGAGCTGGCTACTCGCCTTCGAGCGTCGGGTGATCGTCGCAGCGCTGAAGGAGGCGGGTGGCGTGCAGGCCCGTGCGGCCCGACGGCTGGGCGTCTCCCGCTCCAACCTGAACTACCGGATCGGGCGGCTGGACATCCAGGTCAAGGACATCGAGTACGAGTGAGGCAGCTACGGCGTCGGCACGTCCAGCGCGCGGACCTCCTCGCACGTGAGATCCCGTAGAGCAGCGTCGGTGTCCCGACACACCTGCAGCGCAACGCTGAGATCTCCAGCCGACAGTCGAATGCGCTCGCGATCCCACTGCCGCTGGCACGTCCGTGAGAAGTCGTTGGGCGACTCCGCTCCGAGGTCTTCCCACAACAGAGAATCGGGGCGGCAGGTGTCGATGCGCTCCGCTGTCTGGGTGCACAGCTGCTCACAGGCATCACCGCATCCCAACGCCATCCAGGCCACACACAGCCACGCCATGGGGCGTGCGAGCCACGAGGAGAGGCGAGGTGTGGCCGGGGACGGAATCGAACCGCCGACACGGAGATTTTCAGTCCCCTGCTCTACCAACTGAGCTACCCGGCCATCGCGTGGCGAACCCTAACGCATCACTCACCCGGGGCAAGCCGCACCACCACAGGTCCGTGCACGGTGGCCTGGCACGACAAGCGCTGAGCCACCGCATCGAGGAAGGGCTCCTCCTCGGGAAGCCGGTCAGAGAGGTGATCGGCCCCTTGCTCGACCTCCACTCGACAGGTGTTGCAGCAGGCGAACCCCCCACAGGCGGCATCGATGGGAAGGCCTGCATCCTCGCACGCCTCCAGCAGTCGCTGGCCCTCGGCAGCCTCGAACGGCTCGTAGCCCGCC
The DNA here is from genome assembly GCA_019634415.1 of Myxococcales bacterium. GTDB lineage: Bacteria > Myxococcota_A > UBA796 > UBA796 > DRPG01. Next base: position 10,612 of record JAHQVJ010000129.1, on the reverse strand, counting down.
ACCGTCACCGCATGACGGAGGCTCACGCCTCCTCCCCCGTGCCCAGCGCCTTGTGCATGGCGTCCAACTCGGCCTGCACGTGTGCCATCAGCTGCTCGGTGTCGTCGGGAACCTGAGCCATCTGCTCCCGCATGGCCTCGGGGGCCTCCTCCACGAACCGTCGATGAGCTTGCACGTGGTGCACCACCTCCGGCAGCACCGCCTCGAGCTCCTCGATGCCCTCGCGGATCTGCCCACGGCGAGCGAGCATGCTCGCGCGGGCTGCCCGTGCCTCGAGCACCAGCAGGGGTGCTTCTGCACGCTCGGCGGTGGCGATCACCTCCTCGAGGGTCTGCAGCGCTTGGTCCACCTCCCCCATCATGGCTCGCACGATGGCCCGATCCAGCGACGCATTCGCCACCAACATCTCGCTGCCCATCGCGCGGCCCAGGTTCGTCGCCTCGATGTAGAGCGCCAGGGCGCCCGACAGATCGTCGCTGTCCGTGGCCGCGCTCGCGCGCGCCATGGTCTCGTCGTACGCTTGACGTTGCTCCGGCTGCATCTGCGCCCTCCGACCCAACGGGTGTAGCCCGACTTGGCGGTGGCGTCCGCGTGGCATACGAAGGCTGTGCAAAGCATGTACAGAGGTGGTCGTGTCCGCAGGAAACGCCGTCGTCATCGGGTCCGGAATCGGAGGACTGTCTGCCGCCATCCGGCTGCAGGGGCTGGGGTTCCGCACCCAGGTGCTGGAGCGAAGCCCCGTACCGGGGGGGCGCGCGATGGTGCGCAAGGTGGACGGCTTCACCTTCGACATGGGCCCCACCGTGCTCACCGTGCCCCACTTCATCGAAGAGCTCTTCGCCGTGCAGCCGGGCGACGCGGGACTGGACCGCCCCGACTTCCCACCCGAGGTGCTCGGGGACGACGTGCGCGTTCGCGAGGGAGTCAGCGGCGGCCCCGCCACCTCGGAGTACGTCACGATCCGACCGATCCTGCCGTTCTATCGGATCTACTTCGACGACGGAACCTACTTCGACTACGACGGAGACCCTGAGCACACGCGCGAGCAGATCCGTGCCATCGAGCCCGCTGATCTCGACGGCTACGAGCGCTTCCACGCCGCGGCGAAGGCCATCTTCGAGCGAGGGTTCCTCGAGCTGGGCTACACCCACTTCGGCGACGTCCCCTCCATGATCAAGGTCGTGCCGGACCTGCTGCGACTGGATGCGGTGCGAAACCTCTTCCGCTTCACGTCGCGCTACTTCCGCAGCGACAAGCTCCGGCAGGTGTTCTCCTTCGAGACCCTGCTGGTGGGCGGCAACCCCCTCCGGGTGCCCGCCATCTACGCGATGATCCACTTCGTGGAGAAGACCTGGGGGATCCACTACGCCATGGGGGGCACGGGGGCGTTGGTGGACGGGATGGTCCGCAAGCTTCAAGACCTCGGCGGCTCCATCACCTATGGCGCCACGGTGCAGTCGATTCGCTGCGAGCGAGGCCCGTCTGGCCGTCCTCGTGCCACCGGTGTGGTGCTGGAGGACGGCACCACCCTCGACGCCGACCTGGTGGTGTCCAATGCGGACTACGCCCACACCCACATGCACCTGGTGGACCGCAAGTGGCGCAGGTGGAACCCGGACTGGCGCGTGAAGGCGATGCGTCAGTCGATGTCGCTGGTGGTGATCTACTTCGGCTTCCGCAAGACCGACACACCACTCGATCTGCAGCACCACAACATCATCCTGGGCCCCCGCTACGAGGCGCTGCTGACGGAGATCTTCGATCGCAAGGTGCTGGGGAAGGACTTCAGCCAGTACCTGCACATCCCGACGCTGACGGATCCGAGCCTGGCCCCCGAGGGCCACCACGCCGCCTACACCCTGGTGCCGGTCCCGCACAACGGCTCGGGACTCGACTGGAGTGCCATCGGCGACGCCTTCGTCGACAAGATCCTGCACTTCCTGGACGAGCGGGGCTACATCCCGGGCCTGATGGACCGACTGGTCCACAAGAGCTTCATCACACCCGACCACTTCGAGCAGACGCTGCTGTCACACCTGGGCAATGCCTTCGGCCCAGAGCCGAGCCTCACGCAGTCGGCCTGGTTCCGGCCCCACAATCGATCCCAGGACGTCGACCGGCTCTACCTGGTGGGCGCCGGCGCACAGCCGGGAGCGGGCACCCCGTCCGTCATGATGTCGGCCAAGATGACGGCACGACTGGTGGCCGAGGACTTCCTGTCGAGCGAGACGACGTCTCAGGTGGAGACGTCGAAGGACTCCCCACAGCCGCACACGCGGGCCACGTTGGGATTCTGAAGATCGAACCCGCTGACGAGCTCACTGTCGTTCCACACCAGGACGGATCCGGCGAGGAACGGCAGGTGCAGCGGGTGCACGAACACCCGGGCGCCGTCCTTCTCGAACACGACGTCGTCCTCGTCGGCCTTGGTCTCGAACTCCAGCAGGTAGCTGTAGCCGGAGCACCCACCGTCCTTGAGCCCCACACGCAACCCAGCGTAGGCCCCCGGGTTCTCCCGGTGGATCTCCTGAATGCGCTGAACCGCTCCATCCGAAAGCTCGATGGTCACGACGCCCTCCATCCGGGTCTCTAACAACGCCACAGCTCGGCGCCCGGGATATGACGCCCCCCCTGCTCTGGGCGGTCCGTGCACCTCGTTCTCGTCGACGCTTACGACTCCTTCACCCACAACCTCGTCCACGCGCTGGCACCGCACGTACGCACGGTGACCGTGGTGCGGTGCGACGAGGTGCAGCCCACCGAGCTGCTCGATGCCGATCTCGTGGTGCTGGGCCCCGGCCCAGGCACACCGGAGGAGACAGGGTGCTTCCTGGACGCTGCTCGCCTGCTGGTCGCACGCCGGCCGCTGTTGGGGGTGTGCCTGGGGCACCAAGCCCTCGCCGAAGCGCTGGGTGGCACGTTGCGGATCCATGGACCGGTGCACGGTCATGCCACGTCCGTGAAGCACGACGGTACGGGGCTGTTCCAGGGATTGCCCTCCCCGCTGTCCATGACCCGGTACCACTCGATCGTCGTGGACCGAGTCCCCTCCGAGCTACGCGTCTGCGCTCACGGCACGGACGGCACCATCCAAGGCATCTCCCATCGACAGGCACCTGCGTGGGGCGTGCAGTTCCATCCCGAGAGCGTCCTGTCGGGCTCCAACGGCCAGCAGCTGCTGGCTCGCTTCGCTCAGCTGGGCCGCACCTGGCTCGGCGCCGCTCGAGCCGTGCCCGCATCGGAGGGCGGCGGCGTGCGGAGCATCCGGTAGAGCCGAAAGGGAATCTGCACGACCACGAACGCGAACAACGGTGGCCCGAGCCAGTTCATGCGAAACCCCTCGGCCCACTGCCCGTGACCGAGGAAGACGAAGCTACGCGTGAGCCCACAGCCGGGACACCCGATGCCGGTGAGCCGTCGAAAACCACACAGCACCGGCACGTCGAACCCGAAGAACGACACGGCACCCGCCGACGGCGACATCAGCATGGCCAGCAACACGATGGCCAGCGCCCCGGCGAAGAGGATGCCCTCACCGAACCACGGTCGGCGGCTGATGGCGTCGAGCCAGCCCAGCACCCTGCTCACGTCGCTCCCCTTCGCCCCTCGATGCGACCCACCTGCCGCGCGATCCGATCGACGATGCCGTTGACGAACGCCCGGGAGTCGGCGGTGCCGTACTTCTTGGCGAGCTCGATGGCTTCGTTGATGGCCACGGTGGCGGGAATGTCGGGGCAGTCGATCAGCTCGTACGCAGCGATGCGCAACACATTGCGATCCACCACCGGCATCCGAGCCAGTCGCCAGTTGGTGCTGCACTCGTCGATCAACGTGTCGATCCGCTCTCGGTGAGCCTCGACGCCGTGCCCGAGCCGTTGGGCGAACTCCACTTCCTCACTCTCGGGAGGACGCTCGCCCTCGATGCCATCGTCGTCCATCAGACCGGACCACAGATCGTTGAGCGCGGTGGCCGCAGAGACCTCCCGCAGGTCCGCCTGGAACAGCGCCTGGAGTGCAAACTGACGAGCTCGCCGCCGCGACGCCATCAGGCCTCCAGCTTCCGCATGAGGGAAGCCATCTCGATGGCCGCTTGCGCCGCCTTGAACCCGTTGTTTCCGGCCTTGGTGCCCGCCCGCTCCAAGGCCTGCTCGATCGTCTCCGTGGTGAGTACCCCGAAGATCACGGGAAGCCCAGCATCCAGCGCCACACGGCTGCAGCCCGTCGCGGCCGCCGAGACCACCAGATCGAAGTGCGGAGTCGCTCCGCGGATCACCGCACCCAGCGCGATCACCGCCACGTAGCGGCCGCTCTTGGCCATGCGCTGGCACACCACCGGCAGCTCCATGGCTCCGGGCACCCAGGCCACGTCCACTCGCTCGTCGGTGTCCACCCCGTGCCGCCGCAAGCCGTCGAGGCAGCCTGCGAGCAAGCGCTCCACCACCAGCTCGTTGAAGCGACCCGCCACGATGCCGATCCGCCCACCGGAGTCCACGAGGTGCCCCTCGATGAGGTTCACGTCGACCTCCCCGCAAGCAAGGGGACGCGCTCCGAGATCTTCAAGCCATAGGCCTCGATTCCCACGATGGGGCGACGAGACGAGGTGAGCAGCTTCAGGTCCCGCAGACCCAGATCGAGCAGGATCTGACACCCCGTGCCCAGGTCGCGCAGCGCCTCGGCACGTGCCTGCACCGTCTCCTCGTGGGTGCCCTCGAACTGCTGTCGAAACGACCGCTGCAGCGCATCTGCGGGCGCCGACAGGTGCATGAGCACCACGGCGCCTCCGCCCGCGGCATCCACGGCACGCAGGGCCGACCACGCCGATGCGCCCAGAGTGGTGGACTCGGGGTTGGCGAAGGCCCACGGCGGAGGTGCGGACTGCACGCGCACCAGCGTGGGCTCGGCGCGCAGATCGCCCTTCCAGATCGCCTGGTGCAGCCCGCCCGACGTCACCGACGAGTACAGCCGGGTGCGCCAGGTGCCCAGGCCCGCAAGCTCGATCTCGCCGTCGCCCTGACGCTGCACCACCCGCTCGGTCCGCATGCGGTACTTGATGATGTCCGCCACGGCGGCGATCCGGATCTGGTGCTCATGGCCGAAGGCCAGCAGCTCCTGCATCCGCGACATGGTGCCGTCGGGGTTCATGATCTCGCAGATGACGCCGCTGGGATGCAGGCCCGCGAGACGAGCCAGGTCCACGGATCCCTCGGTCTGCCCCACCCGCTGGAGCACGCCGCCGTCGCGAGCGCGCAGCGGGAAGATGTGGCCGGGCGTGACGATCTGCCGCGGCGTGGAGGCCGGATCGATGGCCACCTGAATCGTCTTCGCCCGATCGTGTGCGGAGATCCCGGTGGTGACTCCCTCGCGCGCCTCGATGGAGACAGTGAAGGCCGTGTGGTAGGCGCTCTGGTTGTTCGTCGCCATCATGGGCAGCGCCAGCCGCTCCACCTGCTCCGACGTGAGCGACAGGCAGATCAACCCTCGCGCGTGGGTGGCCATGAAGTTGATGGCCTCGGGGGTGATCTTCTCGGCGGCAACGACGAGGTCGCCCTCGTTCTCCCGGTCCTCGTCGTCCACCAGGATCACCATCCGACCGGCACGCAGATCCTCCATGGCGAGCTCCACCCGCCGAATCGGGTCCGGATGCATCACCTCGAAGTCTGCGGCCCCGGAATGACCGCTGTGTGCGGGCTGCTGCATGGTTTCTCCTCACGCGTTCCTAACGTGCCGGTGTGGTCCGCTGGTGCCTCAGCGCAGCCAGTGGATCAGGGGCGATGGCATGACGCAGCGCATAGGTCAGCCGCACGTCGGGCCCGAGCCTCACCACATCGGCGAGATCCATGCGCACCCCCTCGGCGAGACGCTCCACGGTGGGCCCGGCCACCCAGGGGCGCCCCCCCGGGAGCAGCAGCCCCGCCACGTAGACCTGCAGGGTGTCGACCACGGCGGCATCGAGCAGGGCTCGGTGCACGTGGCCTCCCCCCTCCACCAGGATTCGATGCAGACCCAGGTCCACCAGCGCTCGCAGCGCCGCCACCACGTCGAGTCCGTGAGGCCCCCGGGCCACCCGCACGACGCGCGCCGACAGCTCCCGCTTCGGAGCGTCCTCGGCACACACCACCACCGCGTCGCGGCTCTGCAGCACCCGCGCCTCGGCGGGCACCCTCAGCTGGGAGTCGAGCACCACGGGCACAGGATCCCGGTCCACGCTTCCGCCGGGCAGCGACTCGGCGGGCAGCCGGCACGTCAGCCGCGGATCGTCCGCCACGACGGTGCCGATCCCCACCAGGATCGCATCGTGGTGGGCCCGCAGCACGTGGCCGTCCTGCCGTGCCTGCGGCCCCGAGATCCACTGGCTCTCCCCGCTGGCGGTGGCGATGTGGCCATCGAGCGTCATGGCCACCTTGCTGGTCACCTCGGGCAGCCCCGAGGACAGCGCGCGGGCGAACCCCAGGATCTGGCGAGCGCAGGCATCCTCTTCTACGCCCACCGCCACCGACAGCCCCGCCGCCTCCATCTGCTCCACGCTCTGACCCCGCATGGCGGGGAACGGATCGAGCACGCCCACCACCACGCGCGACACGCCGGCCGCGATCAGCGCATCCGAGCAAGGCGGCGTGCGGCCCTGGTGACAGCAGGGCTCGAGCGTGACGTAGAGGGTGGCTCCACGCGGGTCGTGCCCCCGTATGGCGCAGTCCTGCAGTGCCGCCACCTCGGCGTGGGGTCCGCCGATGGGACGCGTCCACCCCTCGCCGAGGACCGAGCCGTCTCGCACCAGTACCGCCCCCACCGGCGGGTTCGGCGCCGTGGAGCCCGTGGCGATGTGGGCGAGGCCCAGGGCCCGAGCCATCCAGTGCCGGTCGGCGTCGGTGCTCACCCGTCGTCCCGCAGCGGCAGGATGGCGTCGGTGAACTGCTCCACGCTCTCGAACTCGCGGTACACGCTCGCGAACCGCACGTAGGCCACCGCGTCGATGCCGCGCAGCACCTCCATCACGATGCGGCCGACCTCGGCGGAGCTGACGTCGGCCACGCGCAGCTCCGTGAGGCGGTGCTCCACATCGCGCACGGCGGCTTCCAGCGCATCGCGATCCACCGGACGCTTGCGGCAGGCCACCGTGAGCCCGTCGAGCAGCTTGGCGCTGGAGAACGGCTCGCGGCGCCCGTCCTTCTTGAGCACCCAGGGAAGCCGCAGCTCCACCTTCTCCAAGGTGGAGAAGCGGTGGCCACACGACTGGCAGCTCCGCCGTCGGCGGATCGCGTCTCCCGTGGTGCGGGAGTCGATCACGCGGCTCTCGGGGTGATGGCAGGCAGGGCAGCGCATCAGCTGTGCAGGTCGCTCCGATACACGGGGAACCGCCCACACATCTCTCGGACGCCCCCGGCGATGGCCGCGCGCTCGGCCTCCGAGGCACGACCCGAGACCACGCTGGCGATCCAGTGCCCGACCTGGGCGGACTCCTCGACACCCAGCCCTCGGGTGGTCATGGCCGGCGTGCCGATGCGGATCCCCGACGTGACGAAGGGAGAGCGGCGCTCACCGGGCACGGTGTTCTTGTTGACCGTGATGCCCACCTGACCCAGGGCCTCCTCGGCGTCCTTGCCGCTACACATCTCGCCCAGGTCCACGAGCAGCAGGTGGTTGTCGGTGCCGCCGCTCACCAGCGTCAGCCCGTCCTCCACCATGGCCTCCCCCATCGCCCTCGCGTTGGCGATCACACGCTCGGAGTAGGTCACGAACTCGGGCGTCGCGGCCTCGCCGAAGGCCACGGCCTTGGCCGCGATGACGTGCATGAGCGGGCCTCCCTGTGTGCCGGGGAACACCGCCTTGTTCATCTTGGGAGCCCACTCGCGGTTCGCCAGGATCAGCCCACCCCGCGGTCCACGAAGCGTCTTGTGGGTGGTGGTGGTCACGAAGTCGCAGTGCGGCACGGGGTTCGGATGCAGCCCAGCCACCACCAGCCCCGCGATGTGAGCGATGTCGGCGGCGAGCACCGCTCCCACCTCGTCGGCCACCGAGCGGAACGCCTCGAAGTCGAGGGTGCGAGGGTACGCGCTGGCCCCCGTCCAGATCAGCGCCGGCCGATGCTCCAGGGCCATGGCGCGCACGCGCTCCATGTCGATCCGGCCGGTGCTCTCGTCGACCCCGTAGTGCACGGCGCGGTAGAGCAGACCACTGCTGTTGACGGGCGAGCCGTGGGTGAGGTGCCCGCCGTGGGTGAGGTCGAGACCCAGGATCGTCTCTCCGGGCTTCACCGTGGCCAGGTAGACGGCTGCGTTGGCCTGTGCGCCCGAGTGGGGCTGCACGTTGGCTCCGATGGCGCCGAACAGGGCCTTCGCGCGGCTGCGCGCGAGCTCCTCCACGGCGTCCACGTGCTCGCACCCCCCGTAGTACCGACGGCCTGGCAGGCCCTCGGCGTATTTGTTGGTCAGCACCGTGCCCATCGCCTGGAGCACCGCCTCCGACACGTAGTTCTCGGAGGCGATCAGCTCGAGCTCGTTCTCCTGCCGGGAGAGCTCACGCTGGATTGCGGCATAGACGTCGGGATCCTGGGAGGCCAGGGGCTGCATGGAAGCTCCGTCTGCGGCCGTGCTCTGTATCCCACCGTCATCCCGTGGGCGCAGCCCCCTCGATCTTGCCCACACGCCGCGCGTGACGCCCTCCTTCGAAGGTCTCGCCCAGCCATGCATCCACGAGCTGCAGGGCCAGCCCCGCTCCCACCACCCGCTCGCCCAGGCACAACACTCGGGCGTCGTTGTGGAGCATGGCCATGCGAGCGCTGAAGGTGTCGGACACCACGGCCGCTCGCACGTTGGGGATCTTGTTCGCCGCCATCGCCATGCCCTGGCCCGTGCCGCACACGAGCACGCCGCGCTCGGCCCCGCCGTCGGCCACCATCGACGCCACCTGGCGGCCGAAGTCCGGGTAGTCCACCGACTCCGAGCCATGCGTGCCCACGTCGTGCACCTCGTGGCCCAGGGCCTGCAAGTGCCCGATCACCTCCGCCTTCAGCGACAGGCCCGCGTGATCCGACCCCACTGCCACCTTCATCACATCCCTCCTAGATCGCGCCGAACACCAGCACGGCGTTGGTTCCCCCGAACCCGAAGCCGTTCGAGATCGCCACCCGCACCGGCATGCTGCGGGCCTCACGCGGCACATAGTCCAGATCGCACTCCGGATCCGGCGTCAGCAGGTTGGCTGTGGGGGGCACCACCCCCTTCCGCATCGCGAGGCAGGTGGCCACGGCCTCGATCCCACCCGCTGCTCCGAGCAGATGCCCCGTCACTCCCTTGGTGGAGCTGATGGTCAAGCCGTCTGCATGCGCTCCGAAGGCCCGCCGGATGGCTTGGGTCTCCGCTGCGTCGTTGGCGGGCGTGGAGGTGCCGTGGGCGTTGACGTAGTCCACCTCGCTGGGGTTCACCGCAGCCTTGCGCATGGCCAGCTCCATGCACCGCGCCGCCCCCGCGCCTCCGGGGGCCGGAGCCGTGATGTGGTGGGCGTCGGTGGTGGCCGCATAGCCGCGCAGCTCGCAGTAGATGCGCGCACCGCGCGCCCGGGCGTGCTCCAGCTCCTCGAGCACGAGCACCCCTGCCCCCTCGCTCACCACGAACCCATCTCGGTCCTTGTCGAAGGGGCGGCTCGCCGACTCCGGCGTGTCGTTGCGACGCGACATGGCGCGCATGTTCATGAAGCCCGCCACCCCCAGCGGATCGAGGCTCGCTTCCGTGCCGCCAGCCACGATCACGTCGGCGTCACCGTCGCGGATGGCCCGCCAGGCTTCACCGATGGCGTGGTTGCCCACCGCACACGCCGTGGCCACGCACAAGCTGGGGCCCTGGGCTCCGAACCGGATCGCCACCTGACCCGTGGCCAGGTTGATGAGGGACCGCGGGATGAACAGCGGGCTCACCCGGGTGCGATCCACGTCCGTGACGGCCGCGTGCACGATCTCGGGGAAGCCGCCGATCCCCGATCCGATGTACACGCCCAGGCGCTCGGGATCAGGCCAGTCCTCGGGGGTGCCCGAGCCCACCTGCTCGCCCACGTCGAAGCCGCTGTCGCGCATGGCCTCCTCGGCCGCCACGATGGCGTACTTCATGAACAAGCCCAGGCGACGCACCGCTCGGGCGCCCAGCAGCGCCGTGGCGTCGAGGTCCTTGACCTCCCCCGCGATCTGGGTGGCCCATCCGGTCACATCGAACCGGGTGATGGGTCCGATGCCGCTGCGCGCCGCCACCATGGCATCCCAGGTGGAGGCGACGTCGTTGCCGCAAGGCCCCACGCACCCCAAGCCCGTGATGACCACACGTCGTTGAGCGGGGGGTGGGCGTAGGGTGCCCTGACGCACGGCGTTCCTTACGAAGCGTGGGACACGATGTAGTCCACCGCGTCCTGCACCGTGCGGATCTTCTCGGCCTCGTCGTCGGGAATCTCGATGTCGAATTCCTTCTCGATCGTCATCACGAGCTCGACGATGTCGAGGGAATCGGCGTTGAGGTCGTCGATGAACGAGGCCGTCGCCACCACGTCGGCCTTCTTCACACCGAGGCTTTCCGCGATGATGTCCTTGACCTTCTGCACCATCTCGTCACTCGACATCCCCGACTCCTGT
>JAHQVJ010000128.1 GCA_019634415.1 Myxococcales bacterium | reverse complement strand
AGGGCTCGCCCAGCCCCACGGAGGCAGGCTCCGACACGGCGGCCACCACGCGGAGCTCGTCGATCAGCGTCTGCTGATCGGGACCACCGCAGGCCACGAGACCGAGCAGGATCGAGGCACGCATCACCACTCCGCTCGCACGCCGAAGGCGGGCACCAGCGGAAGCTGGGTGATGGGATCTTCTTCTCTGAAGTCGTAGGTCCAAGCCATCACCTCGACGTTCTGGGCATTGGTGGCGTTCTGGAGATCCAGGTAGGCGGTGAGCTGCCAGTTGCGGTACACCCAGTCCTTGTCGACGCGGACGTCGAACTGCCAGAACGGGGGGAGACGCGCGCTGTCGAGCTGTCCGTAGACGGGCACGAAGTTGCGGGAGCCGAGGTCCAAGACCCGGTTCACCACCGGCGTGAAGGGATTACCCGAGCCGAAGCGGGCCCGCGCCCCGAGCCGCCACCGCTTGGGAAGCTGGTGACTGGCCAGGGCGGTGAGCACCAGGGGTTGGTCGTACTCGAACAGCGCCCGCTCGTCACCGGGACGGTCCACTCGGGTGGAGCGGCTCACCGTGGCCGACACCCACCCCGTGGTGCGCTCCGTGGCCAGCTTCACCAGCGCCTCGCCGCCCACCACCGTGCCGACGCCGTCGTTCGCGTAGGGATCGGTGTCCAGCGGCCCGATGGGGGGCGGCCCCGAGAAGAAGCGAAACGCGTCTTCTCGGCCCGACACCAGCCGGCGCAGCTGCTGGGTGAAGCCCGTGAGCTCCACCGACAGATCCGGCCCGAGCTGCTGCTCCAGCCCTAGCGAGCTCTGCCACCCACGCGCCGCCACCAGGGCCGGCTGGTCGATGGCCTGGCGCACCGTGGGCCACTGGCTGTACAGCCCCGTGCTCGCCTTCAGCGCGGTGGTTCCCAGGTCCAGCCGGGTGGCCACGCGCGGATCGAAGGTGGTGGCTGTGAAGACGTCGCCCAGCGACAGCCCGTCCACGCGGATCCCGGGCACCACGTCCAGGCGTCCCAGGCGCACCGTGGGCTCCAGGTAGGCCGCAGGCGCGAGGCGCAGCACCCGAGCCGCCTCGGGCTCGCCGAAGGCAGAGATGTCGTAGTTGTAGCGGTACTCCCCCACCTGCAGGTCCACCCCCGCCCTCAGGCCCAGCGACACCGGAGCAGGTCCAGGTGCCCGGAACAGCTCCTCCCGCAGCCCCACCGTGAAGGGACGCTCGAAGGCCACACCGTTGGGCGCCAGGTCGAAGGACTGCTGCTCGGGCCCCGCGATCAGGGAGGCCTCGTTGCGCCAGCCGCCGGGCAGCTCCTCCCGAGACTGCAGGCGCAGCTTCTGGAACGTGGTGGCAAGCCCGATCTGCACCTGCTCCGTCTCGTCGGCGTCCTCCCCGAGCACCTCGAAGCGGTCGTCGGACACCAGGAACAGCGCGTCGAGCACCCCGCCGCTGCGCGTCTTGCCATGCAGCCGGAGCTGGAGGTCGTAGTAGCGAGGGGCCTGTACGGTGGCGCTGCCCAGACCCGACAGCACCGGCGTGAGCACGGCATCCACGTAGGAACGACGCCCTGACAGCGTCAGCGCCGTGCGCTCCCCCAGCTTTTGCTGCACGAAGGCGGTGGCCTGGAACAGATCCACGCTCACGTAGCCGCGAGAGCGCTCGGGGAGCTCCCCGTCGGTCCGCAGGTCCACCACGCCGCCCACGGTGCGTCCGTAGCGGACACCGTAGTTGCCCGGCAGGTACGCGATCTCGGCGATGGCGTCGCCGTTGAGCACGGTGGACAGCCCACCGAAGTGGAACACGATGGGAATCTCGGCCCCGTCGATGTAGTACTTGCTGGACTCCGGCGCGGTGCCCCGCACGATCAGCTGGCCGATGTTCAGCGGAGGGCGAGCCACGCCGGGCAGGTTCTGCACCACCCGCACGATGTCGCCACCCGTGCCGGGCAGGTAGCGAGCCTCCTCGGTGGAAAGCACACGCTCGGTGATCTCCGGCGCCACGCGGCGTCCCACCACGACCACGCTCTCTGAGATCTCCTCGCCCTCGACCTCCCAGGGCCGATCCACCACCGGAAACAGCGTGATCTGCGCCACGCGCCCCGAAGCCACCTCCACCGTGGCGGGATCGAGGGCGTAGCCTGGCGAGGCGGCAGTCAGCGTCCACGTGCCAGGGTCCAACCCCGCCACCTGCAGCGTGCCGTCCTCCCCCGTCTCAGTCACCAGGGTGGTCTCGCCCTGGGTCAGGGCCACGGAGAAGCCGGCGAGCGCCTGGCGCGTGCCCGCCTCCAGCACCCGCCCCTCCAGCGACACCTCGGCCGCCCGCTCCGGCTCGAACACCACGCGGTACTGAATCGCGATGGCCATGGGCTGCCCGTCGACGGTGGCAGGGCGAAAGCGGAAGGAGCGCGCCGCGGTGAGCGCAGCTGCGTCGAAGGCGTCTCCCGCCGACTCCACCACCTGCGCAGCCACCACCGTTCCCTGCGAGTCGAGCTCGAGCTGCAACAGCACGGCGGCAGATTGCCCGCGCTGCAGCTCCGATGCGGGATACACCGGCTGCAGGCCCTCCACGAAGGACGGCGGGACAGGCTCGGCGGCCAGGGCCACGATGGCCATGACAAGGGGCAGAAGTCCGATCACACGTTCCGTGTACTAATCTGTATACAGAACGTCCATGGCGGATTCGTTTTGGCTGTCACGATCGCGTCAGCGCCCTTCCCAGCGCAGGATCTTGAAGTCCACGCGACGGTTCCGCGCGTGGGCCGCCTCGGTGGCAGCAGTGTCCAGGGGCTGCTCCTCGCCGAAGCCCGCACTCACCAGGCGCGACCGACTCACACCCTTCGCCACGAAGTACTCCAGCACCGACGCTGCCCGGTCCCGCGACAGCTGAAGGTTGAAGGCATCGTTGCCGCGGCTGTCGGTGTGCCCTTCGATGCTCAGCAGCGCGATCTCGGGGTTGTCGAGCAAGATCTGCGCAGCCTCGTCGAGGAGCGGCAGGGAGCCCCGGGAGATGGTGGCCGAGCTGGTGCGGAAGTAGACGCTGTCCGCGAGCTCGATGCGATCCCGCGTGACCCGGACCCTGGCGTTTCGCTTGGGCTGCAGCGTGACCACCGCATCCAGCGCCGGCCCGTCCGGCACCTCCACCTGTGCCGTGCCGGGCTCGAAGCCCGGAGCCCGGGCGCGCACCTGCCAGCTGCCCTCGGGCAGCGGCAGCTGGGCGAACCCACCGCGGAAGCGCTCCACCGGCGCCTCCTCCCCGACCGGAGCCACCCCACCTCGCGCCGTGTCGATGGGCGTGCCGTCGGGGGTCACCACGGAGATCCGCACCACGGCTCCCGCGTCGGGACAGCCATCGTCGTCGAGGTGACCATCGCGGTCCTCGGGCTCCGAGGGGCAGCGATCCAGCTCGTCGACGATGCCGTCGTCGTCCAGGTCGCGGTCCACCGTCACCGCCTCCAGGCGAGGCGCGCTGTGCCAAGCCACACCCACCAGGAGTCGTAGATCGGGGGAGCCGATGCCCGGGGTGAAGCCTCGTCCCACACCACCCCGCACCTGCCAGGAATCCGTGAGCTGGTGTGAACCGGCGAGGAGGCCCTCGATGGGCAGACCCGCCCGGTTGGCGTCGCCCAACCCCACCCGGCCCGCGACCTCGGCGGACACCGAGGTGCGCTCGGTGATGCTGTAGGCGGCGGCGGCGCGCAGGTCGACGGCATCGTTCAGCGACACGTTCTCGAGATCCACCCGCGGACCCAGCTGCGCCCCCAGGTTCAAGGCCACCAGCACCGGCCCCAGATCGGTGCTGGCCACCGCCGCGAGGCTCGCCGTGGAGCGCCTGGCCCCCAGGGCCGTGTCCACCGTGGCCGTGGGCACCGACAGCCGGCCCTGGATCCCGAGGTCCACCGGAAACTCCAGCGGGGCGTCGGTGCCGAAGATCGCCACGCGGGCATCGAGGGCGACGTCGGACAAGCCTGCCTCGGGCTGGGTGGCATCTCCGTCGGCGAAGAGCAGCACGGGAATGTCCACGCCCGCGCGCACAGGACCCCAGGCCCAAGCACCGAGCACGTTGAGCTGCACCACGTTCGCCACCAGCTTTCGCTGCTGCCCCTCGGACGCATAGACCAGCAGGTCGTCGTGGTAGCCCATCCACACCCGCGCGCTGCCACCGGCCTGCGGCATCGACGCCACATCCACCGTCATGGGCTGCGCCGTGTCCAGCGTGGGGCGGAACATCTGAGCATTGATCTGCGGAACGTCCCCCGCCGTGACCACCTGGGCCGCGGACGTCGCCGCGAGCCCCCACCACATCGCGATCATGCCGCACCTCCACGTCTACGGGCCCACAGCAGCAGCAGCCCCAGAGCCAGCGGCGCCGGAGCACCGCTGCCTGTGGGCGCACATCCCTCACAGGCGCCTCCGACGTACTCCCCCACCGTGGGCGGCTCGAAGTCGTCGCTGGCATCGAGGGGATCGGATCCCCGCTCCACCTCCTCGCCGTCCGACACCCCCCCACCGTCGGTGTCGTCGTCCAGCGGATCGGTGCCGTGCTCGAGCACCTCGGCTCCGTCGGTCAGCCCGTCGTCGTCGGTGTCGGGATCGTCGGGATCGGTCCCGATGTCGAGCTCCTCGGCATCCGTCAGCCCGTCGTCGTCGCTGTCTCGCGGCTGATCGTCGCGCGGATCGAGGGGGTCGCTGCCGTCGTCCACCTCGTTGCCGTCGGTGGCACCGCCGCCGTCGGTGTCGTGGTTCAGCGGATCGGTGCCGTACTCGTCGAGCTCCTCGCCATCCGTCAGCCCGTCGTCGTCGCTGTCGTCGTCCAGCGGGTCGGTGCCGTGCACGATGTGCTCGTCTCCGTCCGACAGCCCGTCGTCGTCGCTGTCGTCGTCGAGTGGGTTCGTTCCCTCGTCCACCTCGTCGCCATCGTCCAGGCCGTCCCCGTCCGTGTCGGCGTCGGTGGGATCGGTGCCCAGCACGATCTCCTCGGCGTCCGTCAGCCCATCGTCGTCGGTGTCGGGGTCGTTCGGATCGGTGCCCAGGTCCACCTCCTCGCCGTCGCTCAACCCATCGTCGTCGCTGTCGTCGTCCGCCGGGTCGGTGCCCAGCACGTCCTCCTCCGCATCCGTCAGACCGTCGCCGTCGGTGTCGGGATCGACAGGCCCGTCGTCGCCAGGGTCGAGGGGATCGGTGCCTCGGTCCACCTCCACCCCATCGGACACGCCGCCGTCGTCGGTGTCGCGGTCCAGGGGATCGGTGCCCAGATCGTTGACCTCCTGTCCATCCTGCAGGCCATCGCCGTCGGTGTCGGGCACGCGGGGATCGGTGCCCTCCACCAGCACCTCCTCGTCGTCGAGCAGACCGTCGTCATCGGTGTCGTCGTCCAGCGGATCGGTGCCCCAGGTCCGAACCTCGGCGCCGTCGAGAAGCCCGTCGTCGTCGCTGTCGGCATCGTTGGGATCCGTGCGCTGCACCAAGATCTCCGAGCCGTCCCCGAGGCCGTCGTCGTCCGTGTCGTCATCCAGTGGATCGGTGCCGTGGGTGTTCACCTCGGCGCCGTCCTGAAGGCCGTCCCCGTCGCTGTCGGGCGAGCGCGGATCGGTGCCCAGCTCCACCTCCTCGCCATCGTCCAGGCCGTCCCCGTCGCTGTCCGGGTCCAGGGGATCCGTGCCCAGCAGATCCTCCTCCGGATCCAGCAGCCCGTCGCCGTCGCTGTCTGCGGGGGGCACGTCGTCGGAGCCATCCAGGGGATCGGTGCCCGCTCCCACCTCGGCACCGTCGTTCACCCCTCCCCCGTCGGTGTCCGGGTTCAGCGGATCAGTGCCCTCGTCGAAGACCTCTTCGCCGTCGAGCAGCACGTCACCGTCGCTGTCGGGGTTGTTCGGATCCGTGCCCAGATCGAGCTCGTCGGGATCGAGCAACCCGTCGCCGTCGCTGTCGGGGTCGTTCGGGTCCGTGTCGTGGACCTGCACCTCTTCGTCGTCGGTCAGCCCGTCGTCGTCGCTGTCGTCGTCGTTCGGATCGGAGCCCCAGATCTGCACTTCCTCGGCATCCGTCAGGCCGTCGTCGTCACTGTCGGGATCGTTCGGATCGGTCTCACCGGCCTCCAGAAGGCCATCCCCGTCCAGGTCCTCTTCCCCGTCGAGCAGACCGTCGCCGTCGGTGTCGGGGTCTGCAGGATCGGTGGTGGTCTTCGGATCGGCGTCCGGCGTGAAGCTGGGATCGGTGCCGTCGTAGGGAATTCCGGCGTCGTCGCTCAGACCGCTGGGCACACCTACCACGACGCCCGCCTCCACGCCGTCCTCCACGCCATCGCCGTCCGTGTCGGGATCGAGCGGATCCGTGTCCACCTCCGCCCCGTCGGACAGGCCGTCCTCGTCGCTGTCTGCATCCAGCGGATCGGTCTGTGTGGAGTCGATCTCGAGGCCATCCGACAGGCCATCGTCGTCGCTGTCGGCGTCGTTCGGATCGGTGCCGTGCACCAAGACCTCGTCACTGTCGCGCAGGCCGTCCCCGTCGCTGTCGAACTCGCAGTCGTCGCCGAAGCCGTTGTTGTCGGCGTCCGCCTGGCCTGGGTTGACCACGGTGCGACAGTTGTCGGAGCCGTCGAGCACCCCGTCGCCGTCGCTGTCCTCCTCCCGATGGTCCGCGATACCGTCGCAGTCCGTGTCGGCCAGCGGCCAGCCCGAGCCCGCCTCGGCGCCATCCAGCACGCCGTCCCCGTCGGAGTCGGCCTCGTCGAAGTCGGGAATCCCGTCTCCATCGGTGTCGTAGGGCTCCGACTGCATGCCCATCTCGTAGGGATCGAGCACCCCGTCAGCGTCCGTGTCCGCGGCGTTCGGATCGGATCCGAGATCGATCTCCACGGCGTTGGGAACCCCGTCGGCGTCGTCATCCGGATCGCCCGTGACGATCACCACGTCGTCGAAGACGAGATCACCGCTACCGAGCTTGGGACCCGAGTCCGCTCGCCCGTTGTCGTAGCTCACCAACCCCGCGAGCCCCGACGGCAGAGGATCGTTGTCGACGTAGGAGAGCACGAGGTCCGTGCCCACATCCAGCCCGTCCAGGCCCGAGTCGATGGTGCAGGTGACGGTGGTGACGCCCCCCGTGGTCTGCAGATCGAGTCGAATGCGGTAGGCCGTCCCCTGCGCGAAGGAGAAGCCTAGGTCGTCGTCCACGACGTAGTCGTCGGTGCACTTGGTGTCGGTGTCCACACGATACAGACGGGCACCATCCACCCCCGACGTGCCATCGGTGCTGCACGACTGCTGCCTGTGCTTGGTGGCTGCGCACATGTAGTAGTGGCCGGTGTCGGAGAACCGAGCCACCAGACCCATCTGATCGTCGTCCTGGTCGGCCATGGTGGCCTCCAGCGTCAGATCGTTCCAGGCGGGGTGCCCCGTGAGCAGGAAGTTCTCGTAGTCCTCCGCTGCTCCTCCGAAGGAGCCCGCCCCGTTGTCGGTCTTCGGCGACACGCCCCCGTTGAAGTCCGTGGACCAGGAGTCCTTGGGGAACGTGGAGGACCAGCCGTTTCGGCCTGCGGGCTGACCGAAATTCGAGTCGTCACTGCAGTCGAAGTCGTCTTGAAACGACGGCGTCTGAGCCTGGGCGGTGGCTCCGAACACGAGGGACAGCACGAGATGCACGACGACTCCGGCACGGGGGGCTGTCCCGCAATCGGTCGTCCGCGGCTCCTACTTGATGCTCTGCACCCGCACCGCGCCGCTGAAGGTCTCCACCTCGACGCGCGGTCCCTCTCCCGAGGGCGCCGCCGCGGCGGTCTGCTCGTGGACCGTGCCGCTGAAGTTGTCCACCGTCACCTCCGAGGGGGCACGGTCGAGCGTGGTGGTGATGGGGGCGCTGTGGGTGGAGGCGAAGACCCAGGCATCCGGCAGCAGCTCCGCCTTCACCGTGACGGATCCCGAGACCGTCGACACGTTGATGCGTTTCGCCGGTCCGCCGCTGACGGCCACGGCTCCCGACACGGTCTCGGCACGGAGCTCCCCGCCCGCCCCCACGCGTACCTCCACGGCACCACTGGCGGTCTCGGCGTTGATCCGAGACGGCGCGCTGCCCTCCTCCGTCACGCGCAATCCACCGTCCAGGGACTTGAAGCGCACCTCGCCTGCGAAGTCCGTCACCACCAAGGACGCCGAGATGGAGGTGACGCTCACCATCACCTCGTGGGGCACGCGCACCTGGAGATCCACGCAGGGCAGGCCACCCACGCGGTGCTCCCTGGGCACGGGGTTGCGCACGATGTCGGTGCGGGCAGCACCTCCCACCACCGTCACGGTGCCACACGCCGCGTCCACAGACACGTACTCGGCGGCGTGGGCAGTGGACGCCGCGAGGATCAGGCTCCACATCATGGGGTCTCCATCGACGCGAGCTGGACCTCGGTGTGCGCGAGCACGGTCAGCTTTCGTCGCTTCAGGCGGGTCAGGGTTCGGTTGAGGCGTCCGTCCCGGGGCGCGTCGCGGAGGGCGCGCGCCACATCGGCGATGGCCGAGTCGATCACGCGCAGGGTTTGCTGTAGCTCGTCACGAAGCACCGGATCGAGCTGTGGATCGTCGAGCAGGGTGGCCTGTAGATCGGCCGACGCCTGCTCCAGCTCGTCCAGCGCAGCCACCGGAGCAGGGTGCTCCGCCACGTCGCCGGTGCGGGCGAGCGGCGGTGGGGGGGGCCGGACAGGTGCCGGTTCGGGCAACAAGGCCAGAGCAGCTGCCGCAGCAGCCACCAGCAACCCCACCCCCACCGCCCTTCGCGCGGACGGGGGCCGCCACCGTCTGGGGGGAGTGCGCGAAGACAGGTCGGCTTGCACCGCGTTCCACTGGTCTGGTGCAGGAGGAGGCGGAAGCTCGGAGGCAAGGTGGATCAGACGCGTGATCGCGGCGAGCTCCGCCGTGCAGGCGTCGCAGCGCTGCACGTGGCCATTCACCTGCGCGTGCTGATCTCGGGGCAAGGTTCCGTCCACCAGCTCGTCGAGCAGTGGACCGGCGAGTTCACAGTCCATGGGACAGCTCCTGTCGCAGCAAGCGCCGCGCACGATGTAGCTGGGCCTTGGAGGTGCCTACGGTGATCCCGAGCATGTTCGCCACCTCGGCGTGACGATAGCCCTCCACGTCGTGCAGCACGAACACGGCTCGGGCTCGCTCGGGCAGGCGCACCAAGGCCCTCTCCAGATCGACGAAGGCCGCCTCGGCGGGGGGGCGGCCTTGCGGATCGGGGGGACGAGACATGGGTAGGATCCGCGCCTGGCGTCGGGTGTCTGTGCGCCGATGCATGAGGACCTGGTTCACCGCGATGCGGTGGAGCCACGTGGTCAGGGATGCATCGCCCCGGAAGGTGTGGAGCTGCTCCCAAGCGCGCACATAGGTGCGCTGGCAGCACTCGTCGGCCAGGGCGGGATCGGCGGTCATTCGAAGGCACAGAGCGTGGACCCGGGTGGCAGTGCGCCGATAAAGCGCTTCAAACGCAGTCATGTCACCGAACTGCGCAAGGCGCACCAGCCCCAGCAGGTCTACGCTCTGTGCCGACATCGAAAGGGGCATTCGCCTCACGTCTGCCCTTGGATGCCAGTCGGCCCACAAGGGTTGGAATCGCACCCGTATTTCTTGGGAGGGGTGCCTGGAGGTGCGCTCCAACGGACCCGTATAGCCGTCTTCATTCCTTCGATACTGCCGATTGGACCCAGCGTGCACAGGCCCACCGGTCACAGGCGGTTATCTCTGGCCCCTTCCCTCGAGGCGACAGATGGCGCGGTTTCTGAAGACCCTTGCGAAGATGGGACTCGTGGAGCTGTCCGACGAGGAGCAAGCCGCCATGGAGGCCCGTGGCGACGCCCCCACCAGCTCCGACGACATCGAGAAGCTGCTCGCCGAGACCCGCGCCATGACCGGCCAGCTCGATCCCGGCGCCGACGAACCCGAGGTGTCCGAGCCAGAGGCCGCGGAGACCCCCGACACACCTCCGCCCCTGCCCGTCGAGCCAGCCGCGCCGGCCCCCGTCGACGGTCTGCCCGAAGGACAGCCCTTCGACGAGCTGTATGCCGCGGCCGAGGTGCCCGAGAGCCCCTACCCCGCCGAGCAGCTGCTCAAGCTGCTCGAGGGCCTGGCGGCCATGGAGCCCGCGGTGCGCAAGGCCGCGGTGATCGCCATGGACAACGCCGACGAGACCTGGACCGTCGGGGATTCCCTGCTCGACGCCGAGCGAAAGGTCGGCGTCCTACAGCGCAAGCTCGCCTCGCTCGATCAGGTGGTGCAGGCGACGGAGGCCCAAGCCGCCGAGCAGCTCGCCGACGCCGAAGCCCGCGCAGCCGACGCCAAGGAGAAGGTACACGCGCAGATCGCAGAGCTCGAGGCGCTGCTCGCCGAGGAGATGATGGCCGTGGCCACCGAGAAAGCTCGGATCGAGGCCCATCGCGCCCAGACCAAGGCTGCCCGGGACCGCGAGGGCAGCCGCTTGCACGATGAAATGGAGCGACTGCGTTCGCTGTACCCCATGTTCGGAAACACCGACCCGGAGCAATGACGTCATGGCCAAGCTCACCCCCCTCGCGAAGGGGCTGATCACGGTTACCATCCTCACCGTCACCGCAGCCCTGGCCTGGCAGCTGGGTCTGAAGAACCTGGTGTCGGGCGACTCCGACGGCACCACGGCCGACAACCCGAGGCCCAAGCCCGGGGGAGGCCTGTTCGGCGGAGGTCCCAGCGGGCCGCTCGGGAGCGACGGCAATCCGCTGAAGGTCTCCATCGTGAGCTTTCACGGCTACGCGCCAGCACTCGTGGCGAACGGTGGGCTCACCACGCGGAGCGGCTCCATCTACGACGAGCTGGGCACGAACATCGAGTTCGTCATCCAAGACGACATCCCCACCCTCACCACCATCTTCGAGAGCGAGACGGCCCACTGCGCGTGGCGCACCTCGGACTTCTGGGCCCAGGAGCACCCCAACCTGCGCAACACCGGGCTCGATGCCCGAGCCGTGATGGTGGTGGACAACACCCAGGGCGCCGACGCCATCATCGCGCGCGATCCGGGCATCCAGCGCATCGAGGATCTGGCAGGCAAGTCGGTGGCGCTGCTGGAGTTCACTCCGTCCCACGGCATGGTGATCGACGCCATCGACAACTCCTCGCTGTCGGCACGCAAGAAGCAGTCCATCAAGCAAGTGTTCATCAATGTCGACGAGGGAACCGCCGGGGTGCGGGCTGCCCTCGAGGCCGGCAACGTGGACGCCGCAGCGCTGTGGGATCCCGATCTGTCGCTAGCCCTCGCCAAGGTGCCCGGCGCCCACGTGGTGTACAGCACCAAGACCGCCACCAACCTGATCTACGACGTGATGGTCTGCAACGCGGCGGTGCTCGACGACGCTGCGAACGACGCCACCTTCGGCGCCTTCGTGGAAGGCTGGATGAAGGGCGTGACGGTGGCCGAGGCCAACCCCGCCACCGCCGTGGACGCGCTGGTGGCCAACGAGGAGTTCTTCGATCTCCTGGCCAAGGAAGAGGGCCGCGACTTCGTGCAGGGCCTGTTCGGCAACCTGGTGTGGACCGGCCTGGAGGACAACGCACGGATCCTCGGGCTGGCGGGCGGAACCAACCACTACGAGCGCGTCTACAAGCGCTTCGATCGCATCTACCGAGCGGCGGGCGCCATCGCGAACCCCAGCTCCCCCGTGATCAACCCCGCCGAGTCCTTCGAGTACAAGTACATCAAGGCGCTGCTCGCCAAGGACCAGGCGGCCCAGCAGCAGGCCAAGAAGCCCGAGTTCACGTTCAGCGAGGGCGAGCGCGAGAAGACGACGCAGGGCGACGCCATCGTCACGCGGCCCGTCACGGTGAACTTCTCCACGGGCTCCGCCGAGCTCAACAAGCGCTCCGAGCGCACCATCGACGAGCAGATGGTGCCCATGATCGAGAACCACGGCTCGGCGTACTTCCAGGTCACCGGCAACACCGACTCCACGGGCTCCCGCAACGCCAACCTGGCGCTGTCGAAGCGTCGCGCAGATACCGTGGTGAGCTACCTCGTGAAGCAGTGGGAGTTCCCCCGGGAGCGCTTCCTGGTGGTGGGCAACGGACCCGATCAGCCCTTGTGCAACGAGCGGGATCCCGGCTCCGAGGGCATGACGCTGGAAGAATGCCGTGCGGCCAACCGCACCACCCGCCTCGCCGTGCACTCGAGGTAGCGGGCCGTGTGGAACCCCTACCGCCCGCTCGAGAGCGGGCAGGCTCGCACCCTCGGCATCGCTGGAGCAGCCACGGTCCTGGCCGTCTGGGCAGCGCTGGCGCTGTCGGGGATGGTGTCACCGAACCGATTGCCCGCTCCCTGGGACGTGGGCGGCGCGCTGGTGCAGCTTTCGTGGGACTCTGCCAAGGGGGAATCACCGCTGCTCATCGCAACCGTCTGGTCCTTGGGACGGGTGCTCGCCGCTGGCGCGCTCGTGGTGCTCATCGGGGTGCCCTTGGGCGTCATGATGGGGGCCTCCCCGCGCGTCAACGCCGTGTTGTCGCCGCTCGTGGATCCCTTCCGCTCCGCCCCGATCGTGGCCGTGATGCCCATCCTGGTGATGTGGCTGGGCATCGGCGAGGCGATGAAGGTGACGTTCCTGTTCCTCGGAGCGGTGGTGTACCTGGTGCCGATGGTGCGAGACGCCGTGCGCGCGGTGCCCCACACGTACTACACCTCCGCCCTGGACCTCGGGGCGACCGAGCTCGAGGCCGTGCGGAAGGCCCTGCTCCCCATGGCCATGCCCCGCATCGCGGACGCCGTGACCGTGGCCGTGAGCGTGATGTGGACCTACATCACCGTGGCCGAGTACGTGAATGCGGAGAAGGGCCTCGGGCAGCTGATCCAGAACGCCCGTCGTTTCTCCGCGATGGATCAGGTCTTTGCGGGCATCATCATGATCATTGGGCTGGCGCTGGTCACCTATGCCAGCATGGTAGCGCTGCGGCGGCGTCTGTTCGCCTGGGAAACGTCGTGACGGTTTCGATCGAGCTCGAGGACATCGTTCAGGAGTACCCGCACCCCGATGGCGGTGTGAACCGCGTGGTGGACGGGCTGAACCTCACCATCGACGAGCCCGGCATCGTGATGCTGCTGGGCCCCTCGGGCTGTGGCAAGTCCACCATCCTGCGCATGATGGGTGGGGTGCGGCCCCACGGCGTGGTGTCGCCCACGGGCGGACAGGTGCTCATCGACGGCACCCCGTGCACGGGGCCCCACGACGACGCCGTCATGGTCTTCCAGCAGTACGCCAACCGGCCCGATCTCACTGTGTGGGACAACGTGATGTTCCCCTTCACGCTCTCGCTGTGGCGCAGCCGCTTCACCCGGGAGCAACGTGAGCAGCGCGTGTCGGAGACGCTGGCTGCCGTGGGGCTGGCCGACAAGGCGAAGCTGCGGCCGTTCCAGCTCTCCGGAGGGCAGAACCAGCGCGTGGCCCTGGCGCGAGCGCTCGCCCTACGTCCTCGGATCCTGCTGATGGACGAGCCCTTCGGCGCCCTGGACGCCCAGACCCGCGAGGAGATGCAGGAGCTGCTCGGCCAGCTGTACGCGGAGAATCCCTGCGTCATCGTCTTCGTGACCCACGACGTGACGGAGGCCCTCATCCTGGGAGATCGCGTGGTGGTGCTGTCGGCGGGACCTGCCAAGGTGGTGGACGACTTCGCGCTGCCGGAAGCTCGACCCCGGAGCCATGCCTGGCAGCGCTCCACGGAGGCCCAGGAGCTCGAGGAGCGCATCCTGGGCCACCTGCACAGCTCGGGTCGCGGCCAGGTCCGGGTGTCCGTCTGATGGCGGACCGCCCCTGGGAAGCAGAGGAGCCCGACGAGGCGTCGGTGAACTTCCTGCGGGAGATGGTGGTGTCGGCACCGAGTGGCTACGGCCTGCTCGCCGCCCTGTTCACCGGGGCGGTGCTGTCGTTCCCACTGGGGCTCGGGGTCGGCGCGCTTCCGCTGCTGGGCTACGCCGCAGCCGAGTCCATCGCGGCCCTGTTCGTGCCCAGCTCTCCGGTGTTCCGTGAGTGGATCATGCGCAAGAAGCGCCGCGAGCGTCGCGATGCCACCCGCGAGCACCTGATCGAGCAGCTCCAGGCCCGTGCCGATCCCTCCGCACCCCAGTGGCGCACCTGGGATCGCATGCGCGAGCGCCTGGCCTCCCTGGACGCGCTGGCGGCCCACCGGGAGACAGGGCTGACCCACCGCGACGTGGAGCGCCTGGAGGAGGCCACCGTCGACTACCTCGGCCTGTGGCTGGCCTGGCTGGTGATGGCCGAGCGCTACCGCAACACCGACGAGAAGAAGCTCTCTTCCAAGCTCAAGCGCATCGGCCGGGAGCTGGACAAGGATCTGGGTGCCGTGGAGCGCAAGCGGCTTCAGAAGGCCAAGGCCGATCTGGAGGGGATCCTCGAGCGGCGGGCCAGCCTGTGGGCCCGGGCCACGTCGCTGGAGGCAGCCATGCTCGCCATGGCCGACACCTTCGAGGAGGTCTACCAGCGCGTGGTGGCGAACCCCAACTCGCGCACCGTGTCGGGCGAGCTCACCGAGGCGGTGGAGCGCATGCGGGTCGAGGAGGCGCTGGATCTGGCCGTCGACGAGGAGCTCGACGACCTGTTCCGACGACGCAACGCAGCCCGCGCCTCACAACGTGCCTCTCAGGGGGTGGCCTCATGAGCCAGATCACACGCGCCGATCTCGAAGCCCGCCACGACTTCGCCACCAGCCGCAGCCAGGTGCTCGCCGCGATGGAGGAGGCCTTCGCCACCCGCGAGGGCCGCCTGCGCTTCCTGGGGCGCTACACCTCCTGGAACGGCCACTTCGGCTCTGCCGTCGCGTCGCTTGCGGGCAAGATCGGCCGCAGCCGGCACCTGTTCCTCGATCCCGACCAGCCCGTCACGGCCGTCGCGGATCGGTCCGTGTACGTGGCCAGCTACTTCTTCGATGCCGCCCGCGACGAGTTCGACGACCGCGACACGGTGCACCGCGACACCCACCGCTGCCTGGCCCAGGCCGTGCTGCAGGGCGTGCTCGACTACGATGCCCAGCACGATCGGGCCTGGACCACCGAGCAGGCCAACACGGCCCTCGCCGTGCCCATCTGGCTGCGAGCACTGGAGAGCCGCGTGGCACACGGCTACGGCGCCTTCGGCGACACCTCCGACGTCGAGGTGTTTCACGCCATGGGGTACCACCTGGGCTCCGAGGTCCTCGCCGACGAAGAGTTCTCCTTGATCGACGCCCGGCTGCGCGAGGCTGCCCCAGAGCTGGTGGCCTTCCTCGAGGATCACGACGTGCCCATCGCGGGCCAGGATCACAACGCCTACACCTGGATCTCCATCCACTCGGGCCACGGGGGCGGCGTCGAAGCCGACCACTTCGACTGGGCCGTGGGCGGGGTGATCCGCGCGCTGCGCTACACGCCGTCGGAGCGCCGCGACGCCCTGCGCGAGCGTGCCCTCGAGGGCTTCGATGCCTTCGCGCGGGATCACGCGCGCTTCTTCGGTCGGGTCAACGACGCCTGAGCGCCGCTTACGGAGCGCTTACTTGCAGGCGTGGCCCCATGCGATCTACAGGGATGGCATGGACTCGCCAGCACGCATCTTGGTGATCGAAGACGAAGAGCCCATCCGTCGCGGGCTGTGCGACGTCCTGGTGCTCCACGGCCACGACCCCACGGGCTCCGCCACGGGCGACGACGGCCTGGCGCGGGGCCTCGAGGAGGACTGGGATCTGTTGCTCGTCGACGTCATGCTGCCAGGCGTCGACGGCTTCACCATCTGCCGGCGTGTACGGCAGCGCCACCCCAGCCGCGGCATCCTCATGCTCACGGCGCGCGGATCGGAGGACGACATCCTCGAGGGGTTCTCGGCGGGTGCCGACGACTACGTGACCAAGCCCTTCAGCGTGGCGCAGCTGCTCGCCCGCGTGCAGGCGCTCCTGCGCCGCACGGGCCCCAAGAACGTGCCCGTTCGCTTCGAGCTCGGTCCCGCCGTGATCGACGCCGACGCTCTGCAGCTCGAGATCGATGGCGAATGCCTGGCCCTGACCCGTCGCGACGTGAAGCTGCTGGGCTACCTGACGGAGCGCCCCGGCCGCGTGGTGTCGCGCGAGGAGTTGCTCCTCGATGTCTGGGGCTACCAGTGCGTGGACCGGGTGGAGACCCGCTGCGTGGACATGCACATCTCCAAGTTCCGGCGCCGCTTGGCGGAGATCAGCGACGTGGAGCTCATCGAGACCGTGCGTGGTGCAGGCTACAAGGCCCGACTGTGACGCGACTGCGCTCGATCCTACTCGGCGGCACGGCGGTGGCTGGTGTGGTGCTGGGCGTCACGGCCTGGCTCGTGCTGCAGGCCATCGAGGGCGCCGCCGACCGCGAGGCGACGCAGCACGGCCTGCTGGCCGAAGAGCTGTTCGATACGCTGGAGGGCGAGCTGTCGGACCTGGTGGCCCGCGAGGAGCAGCGGTCGTTCCTGGCCTACCGCGACGACGCCTCGGATCTCGCGTCCGCCTGGGGCGAGGAGCGCGACGATCTGGTGGGCTACTTCCAGGTCGGTCACGACGGGATCGCACTGCCCCTGGACATGGCGGAGGAGCTGGCGTCGGCGGTGGCTCAGCTGTCGCTGCCCGAGGCGCCCCCTGCCCCTGCGCCCCCTCCTCCGAAGCCCGTGATCGCCCCCTCCACCACGGCCAAGACCATCCAGAGCGCCAAGGTGCAGGCCCAGGTCAAGAGCAATCCCCTCGGCTCCCTCAAGCGAGGTGCCGTCAAGCGAACGGGTCGGGTGGAGCAACAGGCCAAGATCGACGCCTGGAGCGCTGCCGAGTTCAACAACTACGCCACGATCGAGCCCTCCCTTCCCTCTGGCGACGGCACGAGCAGCGGTGCTCCGCCCGAAGACGTGCAGACTCGCGGCCTGAGCCGCAGCACGCTTCGCCCACCCGACGTCCCCGCCCCTCGACCGGTCCCCCGCCCCGTGCCTCCCCGCGAGATCGACGTGCGGATCTCGCCCATGGAGTCCCACGACGCCAACCCGCACCTCGTGCTCTACCGCAACGTCACCGTGGACACCCTCACCACGCGGCAGGGCCTGGTGCTGCGGACGCCCGAGCTGGCGCAACACCTCGAGTCCACGGTGCTCGGCAGCAGTGCGCTGCGGCAGCACGTGACGCTCGCCTGGAACAGCGCTCCGCCCCGGGATGCCCCCCACATCTTCACCCACCGCTTCGCCCCGCCCTTCGAGTCGCTCGCGGTGCGCGCCTCGTTGGATCGCATCCCCGAGGCATCCAACAACGAGGACCAGCTACTCGTGGGGCTCGCACTGCTGGTGCTCGTCGTCGTGGTGACCGGAGGAGCGGGCCTGTTCCGCGCGGTGCGTGCCGAGGTGGAGCTCGCCCAGCGACGCTCCGACTTCGCGTCCGCCGTGACCCACGAGCTGAAGACGCCGCTGACCACGATCCGCATGTACGCCGAGATGCTTCGCGATGGCATGGTGCCCGGCCCCGGACGCCAGCAGGAGTACCACGCCACCATCGTGGGGGAGTCGGAGCGTCTCACCCGACTGGTGGGCAACGTGCTCACGCTGTCGCGCCTGGAGCGTGGCAGCGACACCCCCGTCTTGCAACCGGTTCAGGTCGCGCCCCTCGTCCACGAGGTGGCCGAGCTGGTCCGGCCCGTCCTGGCCCGCACCGGCGCCACCCTCGACGTGCAGCTGGAGCCTGATCTGCCCGCGGTGCTCGCCGATCGGGACGGGCTGATCCACGCGCTCGCGAACCTGGTGGACAACGCCGTGAAGTTCGCCGCCAAGGCATCGGATCAGCGGGTGCACCTGACCGCGCGAGGCGACGGAGGATCGGTGCTGTTCTCCGTGCGCGATCACGGACCGGGCGTTCCGCCGCAGCAGCTGAAGCGGATCTTCGAGCCGTTCTACCGAGGGGAGCGCGAGATCACGCGCACCACCCAAGGAACGGGGATCGGGCTGGCGCTGGTGAAGGGCACCGTCACGCAGGCGAAGGGTCGCGTGACGGCACAGCTCGCCGAAGGAGGAGGTCTCGAGGTGAGCGTGCTCCTGAACGCCACGGGCCAGGCTCGTGCGGGCTCGCGCCCGCTACCGAGCTGACGACCAGATCAGGCGCGGTAGATCTCTACCCGCTCGAGCGACACGGCCGAGTTGCCCATGCGCGCGATCTTGGGGATGAGATCCCCACCGTCGGTCACCTTGCCGAACACGGCGTGCTTGCCGTCGAGGTGGGGCGTGGGGACCTCGGTGATGAAGAACTGGGAGCCGTTCGTGTTGGGGCCCGCGTTGGCCATGGACAGGATCCCCGGCTCGCTGTGGGTCAGCCCGGCCACGATCTCGTCGCCGAAGCGGTAGCCAGGTCCGCCCGTGCCCGTTCCCTGGGGGCAGCCCCCCTGGATCATGAAGTCCGGGATCACGCGGTGGAACACGGTGCCCGAGTACAGCGGATCGGAGGTCTTCTGGCCGCTCGGGTTGGTCCACTCCACGTTGCCCGTGGCCAACGCCACGAAGTTGGCCACGGTGCGCGGCACCTGGCTCTCGTACAGCTCCGCCTCGATGTTGCCCGCGGAGGTGACGAACCGCGCCATCAGCGTGCCGGATCCGGGGATGTCGATGGGCGGTGCAGGTGTATCAGGAGACATGTTGGCACATCCTTGAAGTGCGGTGGATCGTCAGCTGGGGCAAAGCTATTCGCCGATCGCCACTTCGCAACCGAGGAGCATCCGGGGTGACCCATCGCTTGTTGTTCGTCTGCAGCGGGAACATCACCCGCTCCCCCCTGGCGGCAGCGCTGGCGGATCATGCGGCGCTGCAGGCCGCCCTCGACGTGGACATCCAGTCCGCGGGCACCCTGGGAATCAACGGCCAGCCGGCCTACCCCCAGATGGTCTCGGCAGCCCGAGAGCTGGGGCTCGATCTGTCGACCCATCGCAGCCAGGGGCTGACCGAGGACCTGTGCGCCTGGGCGACCACCATCGCGGTGATGGAGCTGCATCACGCCGAGGCGGTGGCCACCCTTCATCCCGAGTCCTACGCCAAGGTGGTGCAGCTCGGACCACTCGCCGGCGTGTACGAGATCGACGATCCCACGGGCAACTGGTTCGCTGCTCCCTACAAGCACACCCGGGACCTGCTGCAGCAGGCGGTGCAGCGCCTCGTCTACGGGTTGGGATCCACGAGCACGTAGTCTTCGCCGCCCTCGTCGACGTCGGAGTCCACACCCCACTCGGCCACCACCCAGCGCACCACGGCGGCCTCGGCTTCGATGAGCTCGTCGGCGTCTGCCAGATCCAGCAGGACGTCGTGGACGAGCTGCCGCACCCGCGGACGACGCACCGCGCGGGCGTCGGCCTGCAGCTCGGCCACCGTGGGGTACGCCTCGCGCGCAGCGTGCACGGCCAGGTTCCATCGCGCCGGTCCCACCTCGGCGTGAAGCTCCCGGAGCATGCCCCGTTCCTGCGCCGACACCACGCGATCGGCGTGCACGATCAGCTTGACGAAGCCCACGAGAACCTTGAGCTCGTCGTCGTCGAGGGTGAACAGGTCCATGGAGCGTCCTGGTGAGCCAGCGGGCCACGAAGATGGTAAGAGCTTGCGTGTCTTGCCTATCCCACGTCGCTCTTCCCTTCGGTTCCACTCCCGTCGCATGGCTGTGCGTGGTCCTATCGGCCACGGGGTGTGGACTGTTCGAGGACCCAGGCAACCAGTCGAACCTGGAGGCCTGCGAAGACTACGTCGCGTACATGAACACGCTGACCCCGTGCATGGGCATCAGCTACACCGCGGACAACCTCTGCGCCGGGGTCCTCCACACCAAGGAGGACCTGCAGCCCTTCTACTCGTGTGTGAGGGAGAACTCCAAGTGCGACGGGGACGTGCCCGTGCTCGATCTGGACGGCTGCACGATGCCCACCGCCAGCGCGGGGCCGTCGCTCCAATGAGCCTGTGGAAGCGGTTGTCCAACGTGGCCCGGGGAGCGTTGCTGCTGCGACGCCGGCAGCAGAGCGCTGTCCACCCCGAGGTGGAGAACCTGAAGCCGGCGCCCGCGCCGGAGCCCGCACAGCCACCCGAGCCTGATCCCGCCGTGGATCCCTCCGTTGCGCCCGAGGTGCCTCCCACCCCCAAGAAACGCCGGTTGTAGAGCGCCTGCCTGCGCAGGCTCCGGCAGGGAGGTATGGAGCCCCCATGGTGAACGACTCCGGTGCTGCGACCGGCTCCCCTGGTGTTCTGTTCGTCGACGACGAGCCCGACAACATCTCTCTGGTGGCCGAGATCCTGGGTGACAGCCTCGAGCTGCCGGTGGCCATCGCCGACTCGGTGGAGCGGGCCGTGGAGCTTCTCCACGAGCGGCCCTGGAAGGCGGTGGTGATGGACCTGTTCATCCCGCTCGGCGATCATCCACAGCGGATCCTGGGACCACGGGCGCAGAGATATCAGGAGAACGTGGAGCACCTGGGGGGGCTCGTGCTCCTCGAGGAGCTGGACCGGCTGTCGGTGCGACCGATGGTGGTCTCCCACACCCAGTGCACCGACCACGTGCTGCTGGATCTGTTCGACGGTCGGATCAAGCGCATGATCCCCAAGCCTGCACCCATGGAGGTGCTCCTGACGCACCTCCGCGACCTACTCGCGTAGGCGCGAGCAGGCCGTCGAGTCCGCCCGAAACGGGCGTTGGGCGACGGCCTGCTAGGGGATGGCCAGCGGGCGGTTGTCGGCCTCCGAGGGCGGCGAGCTCGGGCTCAGGCCCTTCACGAGCCGATCGATCTGACCCAGCAGGCGCCCTTGCTCCCCCTGCTCCGCGTCCAGGGCCTCCTTCAGCCGCCGTACCTCGGCCCTTCGCTTCGCGAGGCGCTCGGACACCTGCCTCAGCTCCTCCTCGACGTGCTGGCGCCGACCGGATTCCCGCTCGATCTCCGCCTCCAGATCCGTCAGATCTCGCTGCAGCAGGCGCACCCGGGACTGCTCGCGCTCGAGGGTCCCCTGCAGCTCACCGAGGGCCAGCTCCCGCTGCGCCAGGGTGGCGCGCGCGTCGGCGAGCTGGGCACTCGCTTCACGATGTTGCTGCTGGGCCAGTGCCGTGGCCTGCTCGGCATCGAGGGCCTGCTGAACCGCCGCTGCGCGCTCGGCCTCCTTGCGGTCCCGCGCCTCGTCGGCCGCTGCTGCCGCCTCCTCCGCCACCTGTCGGGCCACCAACGCCTCGTCTCGCTGCTGCTCGGCGTCTGCCTGGGCGGTCTCTGCCTCCTCCACCCGCGTCTGCGCCAGCGCCGTCACGTCGTCGGCCTCTCTGCGAGCTTCGGCCGCCAACCGCTTCGCGGCCTCCGCGGTCGATCGGGCCTCCTCCGCCGCGTGCACCGCCTGCGCCCGAACCCGGTCGGCGTGCTCCGCGTCCTCCATCGACAGCTGCAGCTCCGCCTGGGCGCGGGCGATCTTGCCCTGCAGCACTTGGCGCTGGACCTCCATCCAGCCGAGCACGCCCATGAACAGGAACACGCACAGGCCCAGCACGGCCACGCTCGTGACCACCGTGCGGTGCCGCCCCACGAACAGCGCGGTGCGCAGCAGCGGCGCTGGGCCGTCCACCGAAGTGGCGAAGCCCTGGCGCCAGGCGTCGAGATCGTCCGCAAAGGCTGCTGCCGTCGGGTAGCGGTTGCGGGCGGAGCGGGCCATCGCCCGCGCCACGATGCGGGCGAGCCTCCGCGGCACCCGGATCACCCGCTGCACCGGCACCGGAGGGCCCTCGCGCACCTGGGCGAGCACATCCAGCGCCGGCACGCTGGCACCGGGCTTGGGCACGTAGGGATGGTCCCCCGTGAGCAGCGCATACAGGGTGGCGCCCAGGGCATAGACGTCGGTGGCTCGGGTGGGCGGCTGCCCGAAGGCCTGCTCCACGGGCATGTAGGCTGGCGTCCCCACCACCTTGCCGTCCTGGGCCTCCAGCAGGACCGTCACCGTGCGATGGGCCGCCGTGGAGGGCGTGGGTGCGGGGTAGAGCTGATCGGCGGCGAGCCCGAAGTCCGTGACCTTCGCGCGGCGCCCCACCGGCGTGATCAGGATGTTGCCCGGCTTGAGATCACGGTGCAGCACGCCCATGCGATGGGCCACGTCGACCCCGCGCGCCGCCTCGGCCATCACGCGGGCCTTCTCCTCGGGAGATCGCAGCGCCACCTCGGACAGGGAGCGGCCAATCTCGAGCACCTCGCTGCCGTCCGGTCCCGGACGCGTCTCGGCACACAGCTCCATCTCGATGAAGTGAGGGCCACCGTCGAAGCGTCCGGCGGTCTTGATGCGCACCACGTGATCGCTGATGATCCCAGAGGCCGCGCGCGCCTCGTGGAGCACGGCCTCCAGCGCGGAGTCGCCCTGCAGACCGCCCGAGCGATGGAGCAGCTTCAGCGCTGTGTAGCTCTCGAGCTGGGTGTCCCAGGCGCGCCACACGCTGGCGGTGGCGCCCTCCCCCAGCAGCTCCTCCAGCCGATAGCGGCCGAGCATCGCACCTGGCTCCACCGCCACCGGCTCCCCCGAGTCCTGACCGTCGGCGTGGGCCGACAACAGCGCGCGAACCTCCGCCTCGATGTCGGGATGGTCCACACAGCGAGACGTCAACAGCCGCTCGCGGTCCGCCTCGGAAAGGCGCGACAGCTCCTCGAACAGCTCGTCGACGTACAGACTCACGGGTCGTCTGCGGCGGTGGTGGAGAGCCGCGGCTCGTCGGCGTCGAGTCGGGCGCCGAGCCAGGCGCGGGCGAAGCGCACGTCGCTGCCCACGGTGGACTTGGGCACGCCCATCAGCTCCGAGATCTCGTTCTCCGAGAGCCCACCGTACAGGGCGAAGCGGGCGGCAGCGGCCTTCCGCGCCCCGTTGCGCACCCGAGCCGGACCCTTCTCCAGCTCGTCGAGCAGACGATCCACCTCGAGGAACACCTCGGGCTGCTCGTGGGACAGCTCGGGCGCGTCCGTGAGCTGCAGCCGCGTGCGCGCGTTGGGGCGCTTGGCGGCCTTGCGGCGACGGGCATGGTCCACGAGCTCCCGCCGCATGTTCGTGACGGCGAGCGCCACCACACGCTCCGGCTGGTCCACCGCCAGGTGCCGGAGATCACCAGCGAGGAGCCGCGCCCAGGCCTGGTGCACCAGCTCGCACGACTCCAAGGTGTGGGCATAGGGCTCGCGGCGCAGCAGCGCACGCGCCACGGTGCGCAGCTCGGCGTAGATGGTACGCAGCTCGTGGTGAGTGGCGGGCATGGAGCCTCCGGTCTTTCCATACCTTCAGCGAAAACGGATGTCCGATCGACCGGACTTTCCTTGCTCGAGGACGGCGCGGTTCGGAATGCACGTGCGGATGGTGGCGTTAATCAGGGGCCGAGGCGACGGATTGGAACCCGGGTCACCCAGGGATCCTTCCACGCTGAGGAGCATGCACCCCTCGACGCGAGGAATCCTCATGAAGACGTACCTGCTGGCACTCGTATTCGCGACCATGGGCTGCGCCGGCTGCAAGGGCAAGCCCCCTCCGGAACCCATCGTCGATCAGGCCGCGGACGGTGCTGGAGCCGCTGCCGCCAACCAGGCCCAGGCCGCCACCGAGGCAGCCATGGCCGAGCTCGCGCGCAACTTCGAGCGAGTGCACTTCGAGGTGGACTCGTCGAACCTCACGAGCGACTCCAAGGACGCCCTGACGGCCAATGCCGCGATCCTGCAGGAGTTCCCCAAGCTGTCGGTGGAGATCCAGGGACACGCCGACGAGCGCGGCACCACGGACTACAACCTCGTGCTGGGCCAGCGTCGCGCCCGCGCCGTGCTGGACTTCCTGGCCGACAGCGGCGTGGCCCCCAGGCGGATCGCGGTGGTCTCCTTCGGCGAGGAGCGGCCGCTCGAGGCGGGCTCCACAGAGGTGGCCTGGGCTGCCAACCGGCGCGCCGAGTTCCGCGTGATCGACGGAGCGCCTCCCGGTGTGCAGGGCACTACCCCGTAGAGGTTGCGCGCACTTGGGCGCTTCGAGACCGGATTGGAGCACGTCCGAGGGTCAGGCGTCGCAGACGAACACGAGTGCTGGCGGCAGGTTCATCCACGCCACGCGCGTGCGGCGCACGCTGGAGAAGCGCCTGGTCAGCTGCTCCCGTAGCCGCGCCGATGCAGGCAGCAGCTGGCTCTGCAGGTAGCTGAAGGTCACCATGCGCCCCCCGGGGGCCATCGTGGCGACCACCGCATCGAGCACGTCGTTCTGCAGCTCCTCGGGCCAGATGGCGAAGGGCAGGCTGCTCACGAAGCGATCCACCGATCCCCACCCGCGCTCCTGCAAGATCTCCGGGAGCTGCTGCGCGGGGCGCTCGTCCACGTCCACCTCGGGGAAGCGCCGCCGCAGCAGGCCCGCCAAGGTGGCGTTGGGCTCGAGGCTCACCAGCGGCCCCTCGGCGCGAGCGTCGAGGATGGCCTGCGTCACCGGGCCCGTGCCTGCGCCGAGCTCCACCACCACGTGGTCTGGCTCGAGCTCCGAGGCGCTCACCATGAGCCGTGCCAGCTGGCGACCCGAGGGGGCGAGCGCACCGATCTCCACAGGCTTGCTCAAGAACTGCCGAAGGAACGTGACCATCTACTGCAGCCCTTCGCGGCACTGCACGTGCAGGGCGAACGCTCCCTCGTCGTCGCCGCTGCCTTCCACCACGATGTACCAGGTGGCCTTGCCCTGATGCACCAGCTCCATCATCTCCCGCTGCCCCGACCCCTTCTGCAGGCCGGACTCGCAGCGCCGCACGTTGTGGCCCAAGGTGGGGCAGGTGTCTCCGGTGTGCAGCGCGGCCATCATGTCGAGATCCGCGCAGGGCGTGTCGAGCCACACGTAGGCACGCCACTCTCCGTCGGGCATCTCGAGGCGGTAGACCCGCTCGTCGCCGCTGTCGTGGGGGACGGTGGCAGGCCAGCAGAACTTCTTCTCCCAGAAGGCAGTGTCGAACTGATCCACCCCCCCCCGGGTGTGGCCGATCACGGTCTCGCCACACGAGATGGTGGCGGTCACGCAGTCCGGGCCTGCCACGGGGCCTCCATCCGTCAGGTCACCGCACTGACCCGACGTGACCGCCTCCTCGGGAGGAGGTGGCGTGGAGCTCATCCCGGGCAGCACGTGGCGGCGCTCCCGGACCTTCATCTTGAGGTTCGGCTCGATGTCGCCGTCGAAGGCACCTTCCTCCGACGGCAACGTGAAGCAACCCACCATCATCATCCACCACACGACAACTGCCTCCTGTCGGCGCGCCCCATGCTAACCCTGGTGGCGACCGGAGATCCGGACCTCGTCGGCCACCCGCGACGCCAGGGACAGCGAGAACGCGCCGACGCCCGCGCGCCACGACCAGTTGGAGGTGGAGGTGCCGGGCACGTTCATGCGCGCATCCGCCCCCAGCCCGAGGATGTCCTGCAGCGGCAGGATGGTGGTGTCGCAGACGCTGCGCCAAGCGGCGCGCATCAGCGCATAGGGCGCGTCGCGGTCGCTGGTGGCCAGGTAGCGACGCATGCGATCGCGACGGGTCTCGTCGAGTCCGTGTACCCACCCGACCGTGGTGTCGTTGTCGTGGGTGCCTGTGTAGCAGACGCGATCGCGCTGGTGGTTGTGGGGCAGGTACGCATGGTCGGCGCCGCCGTCGAAGGCGAACTGCAGGATGGTCATGCCCGGCAGCGCGAACTCCTGGCGCAGGGCGGTGACGTCTTCGGTGACGATGCCCAGGTCCTCAGCCAGGAAGGGCATGTCCTCGAAGCGCTCCCGCAAGGCGGCGAGCAGCGGTCGGCCCGGCCCCGGCACCCAGGTGCCGTCCATCGCCGTGGTGGCGTCCGCGGCGTTCTCCCACACGGCGCACACGCCGCGGAAGTGGTCGATGCGCACGCAGTCCACGGTCTGGAGCGCGCGCTCGAACCGTGCGATCCACCAGGCAAAGCCTTCGTCGGCGTGGGCCCCCTCCCGGAACAGCGGATGCCCCCACAGCTGGCCCTCTGCGCTGAAGGCGTCGGGAGGCACGCCGCTGACGGCCTCGGGCAGGCCGTCGTCGTCCAGCCGCCACAGATCCGGTCGACACCACACGTCGCAGCTGTCGAGGCCCACGAAGAAGGGCACGTCCCCCCAGACGTCGACACCGAGACGCGTCGACTCCCGACGCAGCCGCGCCCACTGCTCGCCGATCAGCCACTGCAGCGCTCGCTGTCGCGCCACCGATGCGGCCAGGCGATCCCGCGCCGCAGCCAGCGCCGCTGGATCCCGACGTCGCAGGGGCTCGGGCCACTGGTGCCAAGGCGCTCCCTGCTCGCGCGTCAGGGCGCGGAACAGGGCGTAGTCCTCGAGGGGGGGCTCGAGCTGCACCGCGCCCGCCGCGACGGCTCGCTCGGCTGCGAGCCCCAGCGCCTTCGCCTTCGCCTGGGTCACCGCAGGCCAGTCCACCCGCGTGCCACGACCGGTGAAGAAGGGCTTCTCCCGGGCGAGCAACCAGCCGTCCTCCACCAGGTCGTCGATGGACAGCAGCAGGGGCTCCATGGCCAACGTCGAGTCCGACGCATAGGGCGAGCCGAAGGTGTCCACCGGGGTCAGGGGCAGCACCTGCCAGATCCGTAGCTCCGCTGCGTCCATCCAGGCCAGCAGCTCGCGGGCAGCGGGTCCCACGTCTCCGATGCCGTAGGGGCCCGGCAGCGACGTGGGATGCAGCAGGAGTCCAGCGCGTCGTGTGCTCATGGCTTGGCGAACCGAGCGGTGGGGCCCGTTCCTTGCCGGCTCGCGCGACCCGTGGACGCCAGGCGCTGAAGCACGTGGAACGCGTCCACTGCGTCCGCTCCCACCGACGCCGCCAGCGCATCGGCGGTTCGCCCCTCCTCCGACAGCGCCGCGCGCAGGGCCGACGCCATGTCGAGCACACTGCGTGCAGCCCGCTTGCCAGCCTCCACCCCGGGCTGGTGGTAGGCGTTGATCCCCACGAGGGAGGCATACAGCCCCACCGCCCGCTCGAACAGGGCCACCAGCGCCCCCAGGTGGTGCGCATCCACCCGTGGCACCGTGACGGTCAGGCTGGGGCGCCCGGCCTCCGACAGCGCCCGCCGCGTGCCCAGCAGGAACCCCTGGAGGAAGTCCCCCGCCGTGGCGCCAGCCGACACCTCCAGCGTGGAGCCGAGGCCGTCCTCCAGCACCTGCAGGAAGGTCACGAAGAAGTCGTCGCGCCCGTCGCGCAGCTGCTGCACGAAGGCGTGCTGGTCGGTGGAGCCCTTGTTGCCGTAGACCGTCAGCCCCTGGTGCACCACCTCCCCCTGCAGGTTCAGCCGCTTGCCCAGCGACTCCATCACCAGCTGCTGCAGGTAGCGAGACAGCAGCTGAAGGCGATCGGCGTAGGGCAACACCACCATCGCCCGGTCGCCGCGGCCCGAGCCCGCCTGGTGCCAGCACCCCGCCAGCAGGGCCGCCGGGTTGGTGCGCCAGTCCCGACCGCGGGTCCAGGTGTCCATGGCGCGCGCACCGGCCAGCAGCTGCTCCACGTCGACGGCCGCGAGGGCCGCAGGGAGCAGGCCCACCCCCGACGTCACGGAGGTCCGGCCCCCCACCCAGTCCCACATGGGAAGCGTGAGCAGCCAGCCCTCTCGCACCGCGCGGCCATGCAGCGCCGAGCCTTGCTGGGTGACGGCCACGGTGTGGCGCGCAGCGTCGATCCCACGGATCCGGAGCGCCTCGTGGACCAGCGACAGCCCGTTCATCGTCTCGGCCGTGGTACCCGACTTGCTCACCACCACCACCAGGGCGTGGCGCAGCGCGCCCTCGAGCCGCCCGAGCTGCACGGCGATCCCGTCGGCGTCGGTGTTGTCGACGAAGGTCACGGACAGCCCGTCACCCAGCGCCAGCGCGTCCAGCAGCAGCTGGGGGCCCAGCGCAGAGCCGCCGATGCCCACGTGGATCACGCACGTGAACGGAGGTCCCTCGGGGGTCATGATGCGCTGCGACCGAACGTCCGAAGCAAATCGCTGCACCTGCTCCACCACGTCCCGGATGGCCTTGGCCAGCTCCGGATCCGGCGCACGCTCGGGGCTCCTGAGCCAGTAGTGGCCGACGCGCCGCCCCTCGTCCACGTTGGCCACGTCGCCAGCCTCGAGCCGCGCCATGGCATCGAAGGCCTCCGTCCAGGGCAGCGCATCGAGATCGGCCTCGGAACACGCCATCGCGGTGGCGTCGATGGACACTTGTCCTGTGGGGTGATGAAGCAGCAGTGGGGAATCGAGCGACGACACGGCACCTCCCTCCGGCGGCCGATACAGGGTGCCACACGCGTCCAAGCCACAATCGGGAGGAGGGATGTCCGCCCTTCAGCAGCTGCAAGAGATCCGGACTTTCGCAGGAAACGCCGACACCGTTGGCCTCGAAGACGAGGTGGTGTCGCGGTTCATGGAGTCGGATCCACGCCTGCGAGACGTGATCGGGCGCGCGCTGGCCGCCCATCGAGCCCTGCGGTCGGAGTTCGGCGACGCCCTCGGCGGTCCAGAAGCCACGCTCGTGACGGAGCTCCAAGACGCCTACGTCAACTTCTACCCGCCCGAGAACGTCAACCCCTATGTGCCGCTGGCCGCCGACGGTCCCTGGATCGTGACGAGCCACGGCGCCGTGCTGCACGACAACGGCGGCTACGGCATGCTCGGCTTGGGTCACGCACCGCAGGCCATCATCGATGCGATGAACCCGCCCTACGTCATGGCCAACGTGATGACGCCGTCGTTCACCCACAAGCGCTTCAGCGACCGCATGCGGCGAGAGCTCGGCCAGACCCGAGACGGGGACTGCCCCTTCGACCGGTTCGTGTGCGTGAACTCCGGCTCGGAGTCCGTGACCGTGGCGATGCGCATCGCCGACCACAACACGCTGGTGCGCACCGGCCCCGGAGGCCCCAACGAGGGCGCCACCCCCAAGTACCTGTCGCTGCAGGGCTCCTTCCACGGCCGCACCGACAGGCCCGCTCAGGTCTCCGACAGCACGCTGCCGGCCTACCGCAAGAACCTCGCGAGCTTCCAGCAGCGAGACAACCTGCTCACCTGCCCACCCAACGACGTCGACGCCCTGCGGCGCATCTTCGCCGACGCCGAAGCCAACGGCGTGTTCATCGAGATGATGTTCGTCGAGCCGGTGATGGGAGAGGGCAACCCGGGTCAGGGCCTGTCCCGTGCCTTCTACGACGCCGCGCGCGAGCTCACCCTGGCCCACGGGTCCCTCCTGCTGGTGGACTCCATCCAGGCGGGGCTACGCGGCACCGGGTACCTCTCCATCGTCGACTACCCGGGCTTCCAGGACTGCGCCCCGCCAGACATGGAGACGTGGTCCAAGGCGCTGAACGCAGGCCAGTACCCACTGTCGGTCCTGGGGCTCACGCAGCGTGCCGCCGCCCTGTACGCCCGCGGCGTGTACGGCAACACCATGACCACCAACCCCCGGGCACTCGAGGTGGCATGCGCCGTGCTGGACAGCCTCGACGACGACCTGCGCCACAACGTGCGCGAGCGGGGGCGCGAGCTCGTGGAGGGGCTGCAGCGACTGCAGACCGAGTTCCCAGGGGTGGTCACCCAGGTCCAGGGCACGGGTCTGCTGGTGTCTGCCGAGCTCGACCCAGAGCAGATCGAGGTCGTCGGCTTCGAGGGCATCGAGATCTGGTGCCGACAGCACGGTCTGGGCGTGATCCACGGGGGGAAGAACGCCCTGCGCTTCACGCCCCACTTCGGCATCACCACCGAAGAGGTCGACCTCGTGGTGGCGGTGGTGCGCCAGGCCATTCGCGCCATGCTCGGGCTGCCTGAGGCAGTGGGGTCCGCCAAGGAACGCGAGCACGTCTACGTCGACCGTTCTTCGGCGTAGCGTGCCGCGGCGCTTTTGCCGCACACCGCACCAGAAGTCGCGTGCCATCGACGTCCAAGGCTGGCACGATTCCTGCTCTTAGACTGAGCGTCTCGTTTGAGATGCCCGGCGGGGTCGGTTGCGCTTCATCCCCGCGCCGCGCGGCTTGCTTCGCCGGGCCACCAACGAGATGCAGAACGCCAACAGTGCCCCCGGGATGGTCCCGGGGGCCTGTTGGCAACCCCGCTCCACCGGCGAGCCCGGGGCCCAGCGACCGCCGAGCCCGTTCTTGTCGTCGGCGCCCAGGTCGCTCCAGTCCCGTCCTGGGGGCCCGTCCTCCACGGGCGTCTCCTCTGGTGCGAGATCGTCGTAGTCGAGCGCCACCGCCGGCACGTACTCCAGGATCCAGTCGATGTGGTTGTCGACCCGGGTGGAGCCGCCCGAGCCCCCCACGCACCCGTTGGTGACGTAGGCGTTGATGCCCACTTGCTCCGGTCCCTTGGGACCCTCGTACGTGCTGGGCCCGCCCGAGTCGCCGGAGCACACGTTCGTCTGCGGATCGAAGGTGAGGAGGTTGAAGTCGTCGACGTTGTTGACGGTGATGGTGGTGGTGCGCTTGACCCCTTGGTCCCCCAGCCCGTCGCCCGTCACTCCGTAGCCGTAGAACGTGAGCTCCGTGCCCACGAAGGTGATGTCCAGGGGCTCGTCGTTGAGGACCATCAGCGGCGCGTCCTCGTTGGGCTCCGACAGCTCCACCAGACCGGCGTCGTTGATGAACTGGCTCGCGTTGTAGCTGGGGTCGCCCAGCCCCTGCGTCCAGGGAATGGCGCGCGAGTAGCGCCCGGGGGAAGCATCCTCCCCCCACAGGATCGCCCGCACCATGCCCGGCTGGGGCGCCTGGCTCACGGGCAGGATGCAGTGAGCCGCCGTGAGCACCCAGGAGGGGTGGATCAGGCTGCCCGAGCAGAACACCTCGGCGGCGCCGCTCACGGGATCGAGGAAGGCCAGAGCCACCACCTCGTCGTGCCCCGACACGTTGAAGCCGTTGACGATGCCTGCGGTCTGATGCGGGTCGGCGGGGAGCATGCCGGGTCGCATCCAGGAGCCGCGCTCCAGGTCCGTGTCCGTCTCCCAGCTGCCATCAGCGCCGCGGGGGGTGGGATCCGCCAGCGCCACGGCTGCCATGATGATGCCCTGCAATCCCACTTCCTCGCCTCCCTCGCCCCGCACGGACCCACCTGGGCGTACAGTCGGCGCATGGCGCGCATCATTGCATGGCTCACCCTGGTGATCTCGTCGAGCTGCGGTAAGGTCTCGGCCGAGGAGTGGAACCGCGAGGTCGCCAAGGTCTCCTGTCAGACCCTGAAGCGCTGCGATCCGATCAGCTTCCACCGAGACTACACCTCGGTGGATCTGTGCGTGAACACCACCGAGCCCGGGGACTACCGCAGCTGCACCTACGACGAGGATGCGGCGAGCCGCTGCCTCGACGCCATGGAGTGGAACTGCGCCAAGATCGGCCGGCGCTACGACGAGGTGGTCGAGCGGTGCAACGCCGTGTGGTCCTGCGAGAACGCACTGCCCACGGCGGACACGGGCGGCCCCACGCTGCTGCGGTGATCCTCGAGCCCCTGACCGACCCCGACGAGGCCGACGCACTCCGTGCCGATCCGAGCTGGGTCCGCCCTCGCGGACGGCCTGTCGGATCGCAGCGAGGCCCTCACCCAGCGGCTGTTCGCCCTGGCGCTGGTTCACCGGTACGCCAACCTCTCCTTCTGGCTCCGCCGAAGCCCTGCCGACGATTCCTCACTGCAGACGCTGGCAGACCACTGGTTCGGCTTCAGACGACTCCGCCAACCGCCCGGTCATCCAGGGCAAATGCGAGCATTCGCACATTGCACCCATTCGCCGATGGGTATACACACGTTCAGTGACCTCCCTGATTCGACATGCCTTCCTGGTGTCTGCCCCTCGCCACGACAAGATCGTGGGGGGGTGGTGGTTCGAGGTCCGCGGTGAGCAGGTGAAGGTCCATGGGCCGTTCCGCAACGAAGCTGCAGCTACCGAAGCGCGCACGGAGCTGTTCCGCAAGTGGCACGCCCGCGCCGAGACCCTCGGCGGTCGCGCCGCTCAGCAGAGCTTCCGCCGCTGGTTCGTCTTCTTGCCCGAGGGCGTGCGCGGACGCGGTATCCGCACGCGCGGGCGCTGACGCGCTCCGACCTCTGCTCAGGACCCGCCCACGTTCACCTGGCCGAAGTTGCCCGTGAAGCCCACCGTTCCGAGCACACTCTCGTTGAGCACCGAGTAGCCGATGGCGCCGTCGAGGGTGAAGGTGTCGGTGAGCCGCAGCCCTCCGCCTCCCTGGAAGATCAGATCGCCGTAGGCGCAGGCCGCACCGTCACATCCCGGCCCCCCCGCACGCCCCGCGACCTCCACGAACACGGACACGTAGTCCATGGGGAACAGGGTGAGGGCCCCCGTGACCGGCGTTCCTCCGAAGGGCCCGCCCGCGCTCTCCGCGATGAAGTCCAGGCCGCCCTGGATCCGCAGGTTCAGGGTGTCGGTGAGATCCGTCGTGAACAAGGCGTGGAACTGGCCCGACCAGATCTCTCCGTCCGCGATGGGCACCGCCGATGCCACCCACATGGCCAAGGCGCTGCCCTCGGAGTCGAACAGACGGATCTTCGCCCCGGCACCGAGCCCCGGCGTGCCGCCGAGCACGCCTCCCAGGTCGGCCATGATGCGCGGCTCCACGAGCCCCGCGATGGAGAACTTCAGAGCCGACGGCACCGACCGCGTGGGACCCGCCGCGAAGGCCGAGCCCAGCTCCATCTCCAGCGTGTTCTTCGCCACCAGCTGGCCGGTACGGGTCACGTAGGGCCGATCGGGTGTAGGGGTGGCGGCCATCGCCACGCTCGTGAGGATCAGGGGGGTCATGGTCACCTCCGGCCCGGCACCCTAGCAGATGTCGGACTGCGAT
Organism: Myxococcales bacterium; assembly: GCA_019634415.1. GTDB lineage: Bacteria > Myxococcota_A > UBA796 > UBA796 > DRPG01. The sequence continues at coordinate 41,586 of JAHQVJ010000128.1, read as the reverse complement.
AGGCTCTGGGCGGAGGTGGCATGTCGAGGTGCAGCATCATCGCGTGGATGGCGCTGGGGTGTGGGGGCGGCTCGGCCGCAGACGACGTGTCGGGCACGTGGCAGGGAAGCTGCGACGTGTTCGCCCAAGGAGTGGAGGAGCCCGAGCACTACGAGCTGGACTACGTCGTACGCGGCCAGCGAGACGGGACGCTGACGGGAACGGCCGTGGTGCTGGCCCCCTTCCTGCTCGAGCCCATCGCCGGCAACCTCGCGGGCACGCACGGAGGCGGCGAGGCTTCCGTGGTGGCCACCCTGGGGGACCAGACGCTGGGCTTCGAGCTCACCCTCGCGGGAGCGCTCCAGGGCGACACCCTCGAGGGCAGCTGCGACACGGAGACCGCGTCGGGCACCGGACAGCTCACCCGCACGTCGGCCGAGCTGCCCGAGGACGACGCCTCGTGATGCGCCTGCTGCTGGCCATGCTCGCGTGTGGAACCTCGGAGCTTCCCACCTTCCCGGTGACCGGGCGCGTGGTGGAGGTGCGCAGCGACGCCGAGGTGGTGGTGGCCCACGACGACATCGAGGGCTTCATGGACGCGATGACCATGCCCTTCGCCGTCTCCGATCCGACCCAGCTCGAGGGGGTGCGCCCCGGCGACACCATCGCTGCCACCCTGGTGGTGGGAGGCGAGCCGGGCACGACCCTGACGGACCTGCGCGTGACGGCGAAGGCTCCCCGGGAAGAGCCTCCCGAGCTGGCGCCGGGCGAAGCCCTGCCCGAGGGCAAGCTCTTCCCGCGCACCCCCGTGCTCCTGGCGAAGGGGTCCCCGGTGACCATCGGCCAGGGTCAGAAGGGTCGGTACGCCGTGACATTCGTCTACACGAGATGCCCCATCCCCGAGTACTGTCCGCTCGTGGTGTCGCGCTTCCAGTCCCTGCAAGAGGTGCTGCCCTCCGGGGCGAGGCTGCTGGCCATCACCCTCGATCCGGAGCACGACACCCGAAGTGTGCTCCGTGCCTTCGCCGAGCAGAGCGGCGCTGTGCCCGGCCGCTGGGACTTCGGACGCGTGCCCCCGGAGGTGCTGTTCGGCCTCGCTGAGAAGTCTGGGCTGAAGGTGCACGGCAAGGGCCTCGGGATCACCCACGATCTGGTGCTGCTGGTCCTCGACGAAGAGGGGCGCCTGGTGAAGCGCTACACCGACATGGACTGGGACCGCCAGGAGGTGGTGGACCTGCTGAGCGGCACTCCGTGATCGCCTGGGCGTTCATCCTGGCGTGCACCTCGCCGCCACCGCTCACGGAGGTGACCCTCACCCCGAGCGTGGTGGTTCCGACCACGGTGCAGCTGTCGTGGACCACCGAGCAGTCCGGCCGCAGCTGGGCCGAGTACGGCATCGTGGACGACATCGGCGCGGGCGACCTCGATCGCCGGACCCCCACGAGCCTCGTGGCGGGCACCGTGCACGCCGCACATCTGGTGGGGCTGCCTGCCGCCGCTAGCGTGCGCTGGCGCGTCGTCACCGAGCTGACGGACGGCACGCAGCTGGTCAGCGAGGAGCAGACCCACACCGTGGCCGACGTGCCCGCAGGCTTTCCCGAGCTGCAGCTCGAGGTGTCGGAGCCCACGGCCCAGCTCCAGCGCGGCTACGTGGTCACCTCCCTCATCGAGAACGACGGTGGCTGGGCGGTGATCCTGGACGCGCGGGGACGAGTGGTGTGGTGGTACGACACCGGCCACGCGGGCCAGCCTCCTCCCGATCTCCAGATCCCCGGCTCGGTGGCGTGGTCGGGCAGCAGCTTGCCGCTGAACAACCGCCTCGATCGGACCACCGGCTCGGTGGTGATGTCGTTGTACGACCGCCAGCAGGCCGTGGACGTGGCGACGGTGCGTCGGATCCCACTGACCGCGATGTCGGCGGACGACGTGGTGACCACGCGAATGCCCAGCGGCCACCACGACTTCGTGCTGCACTCCGACACCAGCACCGTCACCTGGCTGGCCTACCAGCCCGCTCGGATCGACGGACGCGACTGGGCGGCGGATGCCGTGCTGCAGACCACGGAGGGCAGCCAGCAGGGCACGGTGGAGCAGGTGGTGTGGACCTGGCTCGACGACTTCGACGCCGAGCCCGAGCTGACGACGCCGGATCAGGACCGCTTCAGCTACGACCTCGCGGACTTCGAGTGGACCCACAGCAACTCGCTGATGTGGCTTCCGGACGTGGGCGCGTACTTCCTGATGTCGAAGTTCCTGGACTGCGTGGTGCGCATCGACGCCGACACCGGGCGCCATGCCTGGGTGATGGGCGGCCCCTTCAGCGACTTCACGGGACCCGACGGCGCCCCCGTGTGGGAGGACCTCGACGACTCCGCCCTGTGGTCGCAGGCGCACATGTCCCACCTGTGGCTCGATCCCAGCACCGGGCGAGGCGGGCTCGCCGTCTTCGACAACGGCAAGTACCGTGACCCCGACGGCGTGGGCGCCCCCTCTCGCTCCCGCGCAGTGGCCTACGCCTTCGACGAGTCCACCCGCACGGTGACCGAGGTGTGGTCGGCCACGCCTGGCTCGGGCGGCTTCACGAACCTGCTCGGAGACGTGCGGCGCCTCGACGCGTCGTACCTGGTGAGCTGGTCGACCCTACCGGAGGGCATCGAGGAGATCGGCGAGGACGGCACCGTGCTGTGGCGGGTGGCGCCCACCGAGGATCCGGTCAACGACGGGCTGATCCTGGGGCGAGTGGTGTGGACGGAGGAGCTGCCGCTGCCCTGACGGATGGTCGCACACGCGCTACATTTCGGGTTCCCCTCCCCGGTGGCTGTTTGACTCCGTTCGCCCTACAGGATCCGTACGACGGCCACGACCCGTGGCTAGCCCACAAGCGGCGCCTACTGCAGCGCCGCCGCTGCCCCCACTGCGCGGAGCGAGCGGGCCCCGGAGACGTCCTGTACGGCCAGGCCTGTCGCAGCTGCGGCCGTCCGCTGCGCCTCGAGGGCACCGAAGATCACCTGATGGAGCTACTCACCGCCATCCGCCAGGGATGGGCGCGGCGACGACTGCTGGTGTACGGCGCCGTGCTCGGAGCCACCTTCATCGCCGGGTGGATCCCGTTCCTGTCGGCGGTGGCCACCGCAGTGGCGATGCTGCTGGCGAACCTGCTGCTGGTGCGCCGGCCCCTGATGTGGCTACCCCTGGCTCAGCGCTTCGTGACCCGATTCGCCGTGCGTGCCTGGTTGCTGTTCCTGCTGGTGTGCACCGTGGTGCTCAACACCTTGGCCGCGACGGCCCTGTTCGCCCCGGGCGTGGGGCCTGCTGTGTCGGCCGTCACCGGCCTGGCCTCCACCTTCCTCTACATCGAGGGCGCGCTCTGGATGGTGCAGCGCAGCGTGCTCTGGTCCGTGGACTCGCCCACCGGCGGCCGCAATGTCTTGCTCGTCCCCGTCGTAGGTACGGTGGCCTTCCTGGCCGCCGGCTGGGCCACCGTCATGGGACTCGGCTGGCTCGCTCAGCAGGCCACCCAGCTGGGGATGTGGTGATGTCGATGGACGCCTTGTTCAGCTACGTTCCAGGCCTCGCGGGCCTCATGCTCACCGTGGCGATCACCACCACCGGGCGTCCCTTCCTCACCCTGTTCCTGTTGTTCGGGGTTCCCGAGGCCCTGTTCACCGCGGGCATGTGGGAGGTCACGGAGTGGCTGTTCCCGCGCGCCCCGGCGCTGGTGCTGTCGGGGCTCGGCGTCGCCAGCTTCGCCGAGCACTTCCTGCGCCGTACCGAGATCTACGGGGAGCTGGTGGATCAGGTCCCTTGGGACGGCATCCCGGCGGTGACCACCATCTGGGCCGTGTTCGTGGGCACCCTGACCTTCGCCGCCAACGCCCCTCCGGAGCTCGAAGGCGCACTCCCCAGGTGGGTGGCCTTCCTGCTGCTGGCCAAGGCCCTGGTGGTGTTCGGGATCGTGCGCTGGGCGCGGAGCCGGGCGCTGGAGGTGGTGCGCGATCTCGGCATGGGCGGGATCGTCAACATCCTGGAGACCTTCGGGGTGGCCGGCGTGATCGTGGCGGCGGTGCTGCTGCCGCCCCTGGCGGTGGTGATGGTGCTGATGGCGGCCGTGCCCGTGGTGATCGGCGCCATCGTGATCCGCTCCGTGGAGACGGCCATCGACCGAACGCGACGGCGGCCCTGCACCATCTGCGACGAGCGCGTACGCGCCGAGGCGAGCAGATGCCCCCACTGCGGCGCCAACCTGGACGTGGTGCGCAGCCTGGCCCCTCGCATGGAGGCCCTTCCGCGCGCGGCCTCGGGCCAGGCGTAGACCGCCGAGATGCACCGCGAGGGCGTGTCTCGGCGGGTGACGAACGCGCCTACTTCTCGCAGGAAGCGACGGCCTCTTCGGGCTTGGTCTCGGCGAAGGCGATGGCCATGAGCCCGGAGTAGTAGCGCTCCATCATGGCGATACCGCAGCCGAGCATGTTCTTGGCCATGGGCACCGTGAGCTTGCTGCCCTCGACGTCGACCGACACCTTGTAGCGGATCTCGCCGTCCGACAAGTCGTGCTCGAAGTTGCCGATGATGAGCCCATAGTTGGCCCGGGCCACGAACTCGCACGCCGCCTGGCGCTTGCCCTCCGGCACGTTCGTGGGGCTGACGACATAGAGCACGGCCTGCTCGCTCTCTTCCTTGACGTCGAAGATGATGCGGTAGCTCGCTGCATCTCCGCGCACACTCGTGATCAGCGCATCGCGACCATCTGATCGCTCGAAGCTCCATCCCTGCTGGGTGAGCATCTCCGCGCACGTTTCGAGGATTCGGCCCATCGCGTGTCCTCCAAGATAGGGGACCGTTCCCCTATCGGGTCTGGCGTCAGACGCCCGAGGCACGACGCATGTGGATCTTCGGCTACGGCTCCTTGGTCTTTCGACCGGGGTTCACCCACCTCGAGCGGCAGGATGCCTATGTGAAGGGCTGGGTTCGCCGCTGGTGGCAGGCCTCGCCGGATCACCGCGGCACGCCCGAGGCACCGGGTCGTGTGGTCACGCTGCAGCAGCAGGCCAAGGGTCGCTGCTGGGGCAGCGCCTACCACGTCTCCAGCAACGACGTGGACGAGGTGCTCTCCGCCCTGGACTACCGCGAGAAGGCTGGGTACGTCCGGCATCGCTGCAGGATCACGCTCCCACGCCGTGCTGCGGGAAGCGCGTGGCCCGAGGCGCTGCTGTACGTGGCGAGCCCCGACAACCCCAACTTCATCGGCGCTGCAGACCCTGACGAGATGGCTGCCCACATCGCCCGCTCCCACGGTCCCAGCGGCGCGAACGCCGACTACCTGCTGGATCTCGCCGAGGCGCTGCGCACCATGGGCGCCGACGATCCCGACACCTTCGATCTGGAGCGGCGCGTGCGGCGCCTCCTCGGCACCAGCACCTGACCGCTCACCAGTCCAGCGCGGCCTCGGACAACCACCCCTGTACGCGCGCGTGCAGTGCCTCTCGCTGCGAGGTGAGCAGCCCCTCCGCAGCTTGTTCCACCCGAGCCCACACTCGCCCGTGGTACGCCTCGGCGCGCGGATCGCCTCGCAGGTGCAGCACCCGCGCGACGAGCGCGTCGAGGTACATCGCCACCATGGAGCGCCCTTCCACTTGCTGCAGCACTCCCGGATACAGCTCCTCGGCCCCCCGAAGCAGCATCGCGCGCTGAGCGGCCGCCCACTCCCGCTCCGTGGAGGGCTGGGCCACGACCAGCGCGGCGACCCGCTCAGGATCGGTCTCGCACAGGGCTAGCTCCGCCCGACCCGCCGCTCGCAGATCCGCACGATCGAGCTGCTCGATCTGGCTCAAGGCCGCTCGCATGTCGCGACGATCCGCGGGCGCGCGACGAGCGCGGAAGCGCGCCTGGGCCGCGTTGAAGCGCGAGGTGGCCTGCTGTGCTGCGTCACCGGCCTCCGCGAAGGCAGCCTGGGCACGACCGCTCCAGGCCGCCGCCTCGTGGAAGCGGCCACATGCTCGCTCCAGATCGGCCCGCACCCGGCACCCCAACCCCCGGGTGCGCGGCTGATCGAGGGGGGACGCCAGGAGGCTGGCCACCGCCGGCCGCGCACGCCCGAGCTGGCCCGCCTCGAGGCGCGCGTGGGCCACGTTGAAGCGCAAGCTCGCACGCAGCGAGGCGTCGTCGACCTCGTCGGCGAGGGGCGCGGCCTCGTCGTAGCGGCGAAGCGCCTCCTCGGGGTCTCCCCGGCGAACAGCCGTGGCCGCCATGTTGCTCAGCGCCATCAGCACCAGCGGCAGCGCTCCGAGGGCGCGGGCCTCCGTCAGCGCCTCGGCGTGCCGCTGATCGGCGGCGTCCACGTCGCCGGCGAGGCCGCAGATGGCCCCCAGGGCGTTCAGCACCAGGATGCGGAGGTGAGGATCGCGCGTGGCCAGCCCCACGTCCAGCAGGGGCCTGGCCTCCTCGGGCCGACCCGCGAAGAACGCCAGGGCCCCACGCACGGCATGGATGGACGGGTCCGCCTCCCCCAGCAACCCGACCATCTCGCTCAGTCGTTGCTGTGCGCGCTCGAGGTCTCCGCGGCGTGCAGCAAGCAGCGCTCCGTGCATGGCGGAGCGCAACAGGGCCACGGAGTGCTGGCTGCGCATCGCCACCTCTCGCAGCTGCGCCCACCAGCGCTCGGCTTGCTCGAGATCCGCCCCCCGCACGGCGGCCCGAATGCCCTGATCGAGGGCGTCGACCCGCTCTTGCGTGGTCTCGGCCGTGGCGATGGCGCGCCGGGCCATGGAGATCGATCCCGTGCGACGCGCCTCGGCGGCGTAGGCCGCGCTGCTCGGCCGGCCCGCGCCCTGCAGGTGCAGGGCCAGGCGGCCCGGTGGCGCGCCGGCCGCTTCGAGCGCGTCCGCCAGGCGACTGTGCACCGCCTGGCGTGCCTGGGGCGTCAGCTCCTCCATCACCATGTGTCGGTGGGAGTCGGTGGGAGCCCCACGCGTCGACAACCACCCCGCTCCGTGCAGCGTCTGCATGACATCGGGCAGCGCCAGCTCGGAGACGCCTGCCGCAGCCGAGAGCACCCCCGCCTCGAGCGGCCGTGGCGCCAGGCAGATCAAGCGCAGCACCGTGCGCGCCGAGGGCGGCAGCGCCAACAGCGAGGGGCGGCCCGCGGGGCCTCGTAGCTGGCCGATCAGGGGTGTCCAGTCCGGGTGCTCCGCCAGCGCGAACCGGCCCTCGGCGGCGGCGAGCAGCTCCTGTGCATCGTCGTGGCGCTCCTGGAACAGGCGCACCTCGAGGGCGGCGCGCCACACCGCCTGCTCGTGGGGGGCTTCCTGCAGCAGGGGCGCGATGATCGCCCAGGCGCCGTCGTCGTCCTCCTCGCGCAGGCGACGCCGGGCAGCTGCGATCCCGGCGCGCATCCGATCCGCCTCCAGCGAGGTCCGCAGGGTCGCGAGCCACTCCTGGAAGGCCGGCGTGCGCACCCCCTCGAGCCCCTCGCAGGGCTCTCCGCGCCACCAGCGCGACGGATCGAGCCCCTCGGAGCTCGCCCGCCGCAGCGCCTCGATGTCGGAGGTGCCCACCAGGTCGACGTGGGTGCGATCCGCTCGCAGCCATCCCTCGGCGCCGGGAAGCCTCCGGAGCACGTGAAGCTCCTGTCGCAGGTTCTGCAGCCGGCCGTGCCCCCACAGCAGCACCGACAGATCCGCCCGCGTCGTTCGTCCCTCGGCCGCAAGGAAGCTCAGCAGCGCCGTGGCCTTCCGAGTGGGAGGCTCCACCGCGAGCCCTTCCACGTCGAAGCGCGGGGGACCGAGGAGCTGCGCGTGGAGCAACGACATGAGACAAGCCTACCGTGGCGGTTTGACGGTCGTCTGACGGTCGCGTGCTCTGTTCATCTCACGTCGATCGCCCAGGAGCTCCACATGCCCAGCCGCCCCCTTGCATCCGTCGTGCTGTTCACATCCGCTGCCGTCCTGTCGGCCTGCCCCACCAGCACCGCCACGTCCGACACGCCCTCGGACCCCACGACGTGGGACGGGCTGTCACCCATGACCCTCGATCTCGACGGCGAGGTCACCGAGGTGCCCGTGTTCGCAGCGGGCGGCTACGAGTACGCCCAGCCCGACGAACCCCCACTCATCGTGGTGGTCCCCGCATCCAACGAACCAGACCGCACGACGGGAGGGTTCAGCCTCCTCAACCTGGGCCTGACCTTCGAGAGCGCCCCCCTGGACGTGGCCGACGCCTGGCTCGCTGGCGAAGACCGCACAGACGATCCGGTGCAGATGGTGCTGAGCATCTCGTCCGACGACGCGGCACGCTTCACCCCGGAGACGCCGGGTGCCTGCACCGCCACCACCACCCACCTCGAGCCACTGCCGGAGAACCCCCTCCTGCCCCAGATCACGCACCATCGCTACGACGTTCGGATCGACTGCACCGACGTGCCCTGGGAAGACGTGCTGCTCGATGGCCCCACCGGCACGTGGTCCTCGGTGACGATCCGCTTCGACGCAGGCTTCTCGCTGTTCGAGTGAGCCAGTGCGTTAGGCCACGGTCGCTCCCGACTCGGAGGCGCCATGTGGATCTCGCTCCTCGCCCTGCCCGCCGCTGCCGACGACCTGCAGCTCATCCTGCACGACCCCACCGGGACCACCGCACCCGGCGACGTCTGTGACGCGGCGCTGTGCACGTCGCTCGTGACCCTCATCGAGGGTGCCACCGAGACGGTGGATCTCGCCTTTTACGGCTTCCGCCATCAGTCGCGGCTCCTGCAAGCCGCCAAGGCCGCCCAGAAGCGCGGGGTCCGGGTGCGCGTGGTGGTGGACATGGACGTCGACGGCCACAACTACTACACCTCCACCCCCGACTGGCTCGAGACCTTCGAGGTCCGCACCGACCACGAGACGGATCTCGCCACCAAGGCGAGGAAGCGGTCCTACTCGGGTCGCGACCGCTGCCGCCGCCCCACGGGATTCCAGGGCCCGCTGCAGTGCCTGTCCCTCGACATGGGAGACCGCTGCTACGTGACCGCCCACGCCAGCCGGGAGCCGCTGACCTTCCAGGGCGACATCATGCACGACAAGTTCGCCGTGGTGGACTCACGGCACGTCTGGACCGGATCGGCCAACGCCAGCGACTCCGGAACCGGCGGCTACAACGCCAACCTGGTGATCCTCGTCGACAGCCCCCGCGTGGCCAGCTGGTACACCGACGAGTTCGAGCAGATGTACGTGCACGGCCGCTACCACGCCAGCAAGGAGCGCGGAAGCGACCGGCGCCACTGGATCGAGACGAACGAGGTGCACGTCACCAGCTGGTTCTCCCCGCAGGACAAGCCCATCGACAAGCACGTGCGCGCCTTGCTGCAGGGCGCCGAGCACCGCATCGACGTGGCCGTCTTCTTCCTCACCCACAAGGGCATCGCCCAGGACCTGCTCGACGCCAAGCGCCGCGGGGTGAAGGTGCGGGTGATCATGGACGCCACCGCCGCGAAGAACGGCTACTCCAAGCACGAGGTGCTGCGGGCCGCGGGCATCCCCGTGAAGATCGAGGACTGGGGCGGCAAGATGCACGCCAAGAGCATGGTGATCGACTCCGAGATGATCGTGGGCGGCTCCATGAACTTCACGGCCGCCGGCGAGCGCGGCAACGACGAGAACACGCTGCTGATCCGCAGCCGGCGCCACGCGGCTCAGTACGAGGCGTGGTTCGAGTCCCTGTGGAACAGCATCGGCGACCAGTGGCTGCGGGGCCGACCCGATCCGGAGTCCCGCGCGTCGGGCACGTCGTGTACGGACGGGGTCGACAACGACTTCGACGACCTCGCAGACGAAGACGATCCTGGCTGCAGCGACTCCCCTCCCGCGCTGCCCAGCCTGCCCCCGGGCCGTGTGGTGCCGAAGCCATCCGGCGGGCGCTGCACCTGGGACATGGACTAAGAGTGACCCTCGACGACGACGACCGACGGACGTCCGTCGATCCCGAGCCCCAGGCGCCACCCCGACGCGTGGTGCTCGATGGAGGGCAGGCCCGCCTTGCGCAGCCACGACAACGTGACTCGCAGCCGATTGGCGGCCGCCTGCTCGAGGATCCGCTCCCCGGGCCAGCCGCCATCCACGAGCGTGGTGCGATCCACCGGGGCCTCGGGTTTCAGGAGCCAGCTGGCCACCAGCGCCGCGAGCACCCCCCTGGCTGCTTCGCGCTGAACGTCGACGCGGCCGACCTCCGGCGCGTCGAACCAGCTCCCGTCCCGGGAGATCATCACCGCGGTGTCCGGGTCCCCCGATACCGCCAGGCGATGTCGGATCACGCACCGCAACAACGCGATGTCGCCCGGGCCATCTCCGGCCAGCACGAGCGCCTCGCGCAGGGCCACGGCGGCTCGGGCCAGCGCTTCGCGCGAGGTCGGTGGCTCGGCCGCCCGCACCGCGGCGCCGGCAGCAGCCAGCAGGGCCTCCGGGCCCTCGCCGCTGTCGAGCCGACCTAGATCGGTGGCGCTCACCAGCTCCCGAGCGCGCTCCAGCATCGAGTCCGCGGCCGCCCGGTCGGCCCGGGCGAGCACCACCGCCATCAACCCCGAGATGCTCACCGACCACGTGGGCTCGGGCAAGGAGACGAGCAGCGCCTCGCAGACACGGGCGTCGTCGAGGGCGGCGGCGTCGCGCAGCAGCTCCCGCCCCACAGCTCGCAGACAGAGGGCTGCCGCCTCGCCGCCCAGGAACCCCGTCCGCCGAGCCACGTCGAGCGCCTCCGAGGCATCTCGGACCGCCTGCTCGTACTGGCCCTGCGTGATCGCCAGCTCCACCAGCGCGGTGGCGTTCACACACACAGAACGCAGATCACCCGTGGCCAGGGCCAGCTCCACACAGCGACGCAGGGACTCGAGCGCCTCGGCGGTGTGACCCGCGCGCTGCAGGCACAGCGCCAGCTGACTCTCGCGCAGCACGAGGGAGCGTGGGTCCTCCGCCAGCGCCAGGCCGCGGCGAGCCAGCTCGATGGCCCCTTCGGCATCGCCCTCCTCCGAGGCGATCCGAGCCAGCGCCCCCAGCGCCTCGGACTGCACCCGCTGGGTGGTGGAGGCCGCAGCGGCCTCCCAGTGCGGTCGCACTCGCCGATCACCGTGGTGCGTACAGCGTGCCACGGCGACATGCCCCGCTCCTTCGATGTCGTCTCTGCCGAGCTGCTGTCCCAGAGTCACCAGTCGTCGGCCCACCTCCAGGCCCTCGGCGTGCCGACCGGTGACGCGCAGCGCCAGACCCAGCGCCCGCAGCGTCTCGGCGAACCCGGGCGTGTCGGCAGGCGCCCCCAGATCGAGGGCAGCTCGCGCCAGGCGAGCCCCTTCGGGCAGATCCGCATGCGCGGTCAGCGCCGGGAACAGCAAGGGGACCGCCCCCAACGCCACGGCGGCGTCGCCTCGTTCCAGGCTCCGCTCCAGCACTGCGCGCAGATCGAGGCTGCCCTCCCCCTGCAGTCGACGCATGGCGTCCACCGCTCCGCGTCGTGCCCGCTCCATCCAGCGACCGCTCCGACCGAGAACCCAGCTCGAGAAGCGACCCTCCGCACAGGCCTCCGCCTCGGGATCGGCCGCCAGCTGCTGTCGCGCGAACACGCGCGTGGGGATCAACATGCGGAACTGGCGCTGACCGGGGGCGTCGCCGTGGACCTGCAGCAAGCTCTGGTGCACCAGGCGATGGACCGCGTCCAGCGGCTCGAGCTCCCCGGACACCAGCACCGCCTCGGCGTCGTCGATGTCGAAGGCCCCGGCGAACAGCGAGGCCTGCGCCAGCGCCTGCCGCTCGTCGGGCGCGAGCAGGTCCCAGGACCACCGGATGGTGGCCATGAGCGTGCGATGTCGCTCCGACCGTCTCGTCTGCGCGTCGCGAAGCAGCCCAAGATCCTGACGCAGTCGTCCCAGGAGGTCACCGATCCCCAGCACGGCCAGGCGCGCTGCCGCGATCTCCAGCGCCAACGGGAGGCCATCGAGCAAGGCCACCACCTCCGACACCACCGCGTCGCCGGCCTGTAGCTCCTCCCGCGCCGTGGGCGGGGCAGCGGCCACGAACAACGTGTGGGCGTCCTCCGTGGTCAGCGGTCCGAGCCGCAGCACCTCCTCCCCCGGCAGCTCGAGGGGAACGCGTGACGTGGCGATCCAGGTCGTGGCGGGGGTGGCCTGCATCCACCGGCCCAGGGTTCCCGGGACGGCCTCGAAGGCCTGCTCGAGGTTGTCGAGCACCACCGCGTCCGGAGCCAGGTGGGCCACCGCCCGTCCCACCGCGTCGACCTGGGCAGTCACGGTGCCGTCGCCGCGCAGCACCTGGTCCGCCACCGCCCCCACCAGCTCGCGCGGCGTGCGCGCCGCCGACGCATCCACGAACAAGCCCCCCACGGACCTCGACGCCTCGGCCGCGAGCCGACTCTTGCCCACGCCCCCGGGCCCCACCACGGAGAGCAGGCTGCGCCCATCGCTGACCGCACGCGTGATCCGGGACAGCTCCTGAGAACGTCCCACGAAGGAGGTGGCCTGGGGCAAGGGACCCATGAGGGTGTTCCTTATCTGGCCCGCTGTCGTTACCCTGACCCGATGAAGTTTCGAGTGGACCTCGCGTCGAATCCCGCCGACGAAGCGCGTCGGATCCTCCTGCAGCAAGCCGACACCGCGCTGTCGGGGCTCCGGCAGGGCCCGAGCGAGGGCGCGGTGCACGAGGCTCGAAAGTCCTGCAAGCGCGCGCGTGCGGCGGTCGCCTTGGTGGCGGGCGGCCTCCCCCCCGCACAGGCCAAGACCCTCGATCGCGCGTTCCGAGATGCGGCCCGTCCCATCGGCGCCGTGCGCGACGCCGACGTGATGCGCAAGACCCTGGCGTCGCTGGGCTCCTCGGAGGAGGCGCCGGAGGTGGAGCGGCAGGGCCCCTGCGCAGCAGCGGTGGCCGCGCTCGAGGCAGCACGACAGCAGGTCGAGGCAGCCGATCTGTCGGCCGTCACCCACACCACCTTGCTCGAGGGGCTGGTGAGCAGCTGGCGCAGCGCGCGACGCGAGTGGGACGACGCGAACGACGACGGCCACCCCGAGGCGTTCCACGAGTGGCGCAAGGCCGTCAAGCAGCTGCTGTACCACGTGCAGCTGCTCACCGAGCTGGACGAGCCGGTCATGGGAGCGCTCGACACCCAGCTCGACGTGCTGCAGGAGGCGCTGGGGGACCACCATGATCTGTACGTGCTGGCCAGCACCGCACCCGAGGCAGACGGCGACGCACTGAAGGCCCGTGCCCTGCAGCTCGAGGACCGCGCGCTCGCGCTGGGGTCCTGGGTGTTGTCGTCACCGCCGCGAAACCTGCGGCGATGGGTCAGGACCGTGCGGACTTCCGGATGAGGACCGACCCACGGCGTCGGAGTTCGCCTCAACAAGGTCTGGGGTGAACCGAGGAGGGGGGTACCGCGAGGCACCCTCCAGATGACGACGATCCTCCTCATCAACACCGCATTGGCCTGGGAAGTCCAGACCACCGAGGCGGGTGAGGCCTACCACTGGGCCAACATGCCCCTCGACTACGTCTGGACCGACGCAGAAGCCCCGAACCTCGGGGAGCTGGCGAGCGCCATCCACGAGTCCTTCGACGTGTGGGCGGATGTGCCGGATGCCTTCATCGACGTGTACGCTCGGGACACCACGGCCACCCCGGAGGTGTCGCTGGACGACGCCCACGTGGTCTTCTTCGAGCACGACTGGCCCATCGACGACATCGCGCTGGCGGTCGCCACCACATGGGCCGACGAGCAGGGCAACATCCTGTCCTTCGACATCCGAATCAATGGCACGGTGCCGTGGTCCACGGTGGGCGACTCGGACGCCTACGATCTGCAAGCGGCCGTCACCCACGAGGTGGGACACGTCCTCGGCCTCGAGCACTCCGCCGTCGTCGACGCCAACATGTACGCCACCCACGGCCTGGGCGACGACTGGCGCCGAGATCTGCACGACGACGACGCAGCAGCGGTGCAGTTCGTGTACGGCGACGGCCCCACTGACACCGACGACGAGGGACCCCCTCTTCCCTTCGGCTGCAACGTGGTACCCGCGTGGACGCCACGCACACCAAGTCCGGCTTGGATTCTCGGTCTTCCCTTGTACCTAATGATCCGACGCCCTCGGGGCAGGTGAGGAAGGAATGCTGCTTTCACTGCTCACCACGACCTCGCTGGCGGCGACCTTCGCGGAGGTCCCCGACATGGCCTCCCTGGCATCGTCCAGCGCGGGTGTGGTCCGAGGCACCGTCGTGGCCACCGTCACCACGCCATGCCCCCTGGGCCTGTGCTCCACGCACACCATCGTCGTGGAGGAGACGCTGACAGGCTCGGCTCCCGACGAGCTGACCGTGGTGCTCCCCGGTGGACGCCACGAAGGACTCGTCCAGCGTGTGTCCGGCGTGCCGGACTGGACAGTGGACACCGCCGTCGTGCTCTTCGTCGCCCGCGACGGAACCGTGCCGCTGACCGGCATGCTGACGCTGCGCGACGAACGCCCCGAGGACCCGCTCTCCAGAGCGATTCCGAGCACCCTTTTCGATTTGACCAGCCTCGTGCGAGATGCACGATTTCAACCTTGACGAGGGGGCTCGTCCAGCGTCGCACAGTCATCCTTCCCGGTACGTGTGCACTCTGGCGACCCTGGCGAGCCCCCGTCTTGTTCTTGAGCAACCGCGTTTACCGTGCTATCAAAGAGGGCCGTGAAGAGGCAGCACATCACTTCCGGATTTCAGGACCGGAACAGGTGGAGGAACGATGTCTTTCGGTGAGCAAGTAGCCTCTAGGCTCCGGGCGATGCGCCGCTCACAGCGGGCGCCCCAGGACGTGGTGGCCAAGGCAGTGGGATCGTCGATCTCCGCTGTGTCCCGTCTGGAGCGTGGTCTGCGCAGTCTTCGAGTCGATCAACTCGTCGCATGGGCAGGTGCCCTCGGCTATCGGATCGATGTGGTCTTCTGGAAGCCCACGCTGTTGTCGGAGGAGTGGGACCGCGAGGACCCCACCAGTGCCATGGGGCTCGACGACGCGTGTGCGGAGGTTCTGTCCGAGGTCGCCTCGGCGCTGCCTCACATGCCAGAGGTCGCTCGGAAGGCACTGGTGCACGAGATGCGCCTGTGGAAAGAGGAGGCGGTCCGTACCCGCGCGTCGGACGACGAAGCCGTCGCCTAGCCAGCCTTCCTCCTGATCGAACCATGCTGCCGAAGTGGAGCCCCGAGGTCGGACCTCGGGGTTCGTCTTTGCCAAGTTGCAAAATCATCAATCTAGCTGGACTTGATCGGGGACTCGCATTTTCGAACGGTCCTCGTCGGAACGAAGCACCACGAACTCCACACGACGATTGACCGAATCGGCATTCGGATCTTCTGGTGCGAGCAGTGGACGATCGAACCCCACCCCCTCGGTGAGCAGCCGCCCCCGCGAGATTCCTCGTTCCACCAGCCATGTCGCGACCGCCTCCGCGCGGGCGTCCGACAGCCAATAGTTGTAGCGACTCGTGCCACGGTGGTTCGTGTGCCCCTCGATGAGCAGGTACTCGATCTCCGGATGTTGTCGAAGGATGCCCACCACCGCATCCAGCACCGCCGTGCTGCGCGGGTGGATCGCGGCACTTCCTTCCCGGAAGAAGACCTGCTCTTGGACCACGATCTTGTCGTCGACGAGGGCCGCGAGGGGCTCGGGCCGAGAGACCCGCACCTCCACGATGGAGGGGACCACGGCGTCGGTTGGCTCTTCTGCGGCTGCAGCCGAGGTGACCTGGATCGTGCGCACCGCCTGCTTTGGCGACCACCCTCCTCCGAGGGCGACCCGCCAGGAGGGCACCCCCGGCGCATCGGACAGTCCAGCCCCCACCGACAGGGTCCACCAACGCCCGCCGGCGCTCTGGGTGCGCACGCCCAGGGCGGACTCCAGCGGAAGCCCTCCCACCAGCCCGAGCCCGTTCGTTCCGTCGACGACGACCTCGGCGAGTAGCCCCCAGGAGCGAGACGTGGCCAGGTGAGCGCCGATGCCTCCGAACCAGCCTGGTCCGACGACGCCTCGCCGTACCGTGCGGGCTGGCCCGAGGCGAACCCCCGCATTGGCGGTCCAGCCCAGCGATCCGAGGCGCTGCGACAGCGCCACTCCGCCACCGGCAGCCACCGTGGGGCTTCCCACGAAGCGTGCGCTCGCACCCGTGGGGATCCATGTCGACAAGACGGCGGAGACACCTGGGCGAAGGCCACCTTGGGCGAGGAGCTGACCCACCGCCGCCAGCTTGATGTCGCCAGGCGCCGCGAAGGCCCCCTGGGGGCCCAGGCCGAGGGCGTGAACGGGCACCACGGCGTCGAACCGCAGCCGACTCGAGGGCGTGCCCGAGAACAACAGGTTCAGCGTGGTCAAGGAGCGCACCACGGGTACATCCCCACCGACAAGCCGCTCCACGAGCGGACGCGCCGCGTGGTCCAGCACCACGCCTGCCACCCACCCACGCTGGAGCCTCCCCGCCTCCAGCAGACGCAGTCCGCTCCTGGGATCGCCCGACACACTGCCCACGTCGAAGTTGTGGGCGTCCAGCCCCTCCACCTCCTGGGCTGCAGCCCGACGCCCCACCAGCAACGGCAGCAGGAACAACACCAGCGGAGAGACCCCACGCGAGCAGCCGCCCCCGGCGAACGCACCCTGGTAGTCCGCGAAGTCGGGCACACCGTCCGCGTCTGCATCGCGGGTCCCCTCCTCCGCGTCTGGCCATCCGTCTCCGTCGGTGTCGTGATCGAGGTGGTTGGGGACTCCGTTGCGGTCCACGTCGAGATCCGCGAGGCCGTCGCCGTCGACGTCCACGCTCGCCTCGATGCGGGTGGGAACGAAGTCGCCGTCGTCATCGGAGTCGAGGGGATCGAGTAGGCCATCGCCATCGGAGTCCGGTGCGTTGCCCTGCGGATCCACCTCCATGCCATCGAGCACGGTGTCTGCATCCGTGTCGGGGTCGTCTGGCTGGGTCCCGATCTCCCACTCTTGCCAGTCCACGAGCCCGTCCGAGTCCCGGTCGGCATCCTCCGCGAAGCCGTCGCAGTCGTCGTCGAGGCCGTTTCGCTCCTCGACAGCCCCTGGGAAGGCCGTGTCCCGCAGATCGTCGCAGTCGTCGTCGATGCCAAAGCCGTCGGCATCTTGGTCGTCGTCGACGCCGTCGCAGTCGTCGTCGATGCCGTCGTACCAGACCTCGACGGCGGCGGGGTTCACCAAGGGGTCGGTGTCGTCACAGTCGAGTCCGTTCTCGGCGATGCCCGCACTGGGGAAGCAGGCCACCAACCACTGCTCCGGATCGCCGTAGCCGTCGCCGTCGCCGTCGACCCAGAAGGCCACTGCGTCGATGGCCTGGTCATCGACGAGGCCGTCGCAGTCGTCATCGCGCGCGTTGCAGACCTCGACGGCCCCGTCGAAGACGTCGGCGTCTTGGTCGTCGCAGTCCAAGCCTCCCCCGGACGGGGCGTCGCGTCCGTCTCCGTCCTGGTCGTGATCGGAGGTGCCCGAGCAGTCCTGATCGACACCGTCGTACCAGATCTCGAAGGCCGCGGGGTTCACCAAGCCATCGGTGTCGTCGCAGTCCGTACCGCCCTTCAGGCCTGCAAAGTCGAAGCCGTCGCCGTCGGCATCTCGATCGTCGTCGCCGCTGCAGTCGGCATCCACCCCGTCGTAGTAGACCTCCACCACGCCCGGATTCACACCAGCGTCGGTGTCGTCGCAGTCAGATCCGGCCGGTCCGCCGTCGTAGCCGTCGCCGTCGAGATCGGTGGCATCGGTGCCGTCGCAGTCCTGATCCACCCCGTCGTAGGGAACCTCGACGGCACCTGGGTAGGTGTCGGGATCGGTGTCGTCACAGTCCGCGTGGGCGTAGGTTCCGTCTGCGTCTCCGTCGATGCGCGGCGCCTGCTCGCCACCCCAGGCACCGATGTCGGACCGTGACCCTCCCACGTCGAACAGCGACGGATCTCCGGCATCGATTGCTGGCGAGCCAATGGCCAGGCGAAGGTCGTCGTCGGTCGGGTCTCCGTCCAGCGTGAGCACGCGCAACAGCGGATCGTCCTCGAGGTTGCCAGACGCAGCGGGGGGCGCCCCGAAGCTCCCCACCCAGTTTCCACCCGAGTTCTGCCACGCGAGGTGGTAGAAGCGGTCGGAGCCGGCGTCGGCGACGGCATCTCCCCACACTCCGCCCCCGTCGGCCCCGAAGGCGGTGATGGTGTTGACGAGGTGCACGGTGCCGTCTGCCACGTAGACGTGCGCGCCGTGCACGTCGGCGTCGTTGCCCACGAAGGTGTCGTTGACGATGTCTGCCTCCGCAGCCGACGACAGCGCGATCCCTCCCCCGTAGGACGCCTCGTTCTCCACGAGCGAGCACGAGCGGTAGCTGCTGGAGGCGAGGGAGCCCACCTCGTACACCCCTCCTCCGTGCTCCGCGGCCACGTTGCCGTGGAAGGTGGTCCGCACGGCGGACAGGCCCTGGGTGCCGTCGACCATGACCCCTGCTCCGGCGTCCGCCTGGTTGCCGGCCACCCAGCCGTCGATCAGCTGCACGACGGCCTCGCCCTGCACGAACAGCCCGCCACCATCCCGACCCGCCACGTTGCCCTCGAGCCGCACCTGCTGCAGGAGCAGATCGCGCGGAGACACCACCGCGAGCACGCTGATGCCCCCACCCTTGCCCTCGGGCGCCTCGTTGCGCTCCAGCGTCGACGCCGCCACCGTCAGGGCGGTGTCGGTCCCGATCCAGAGGGCTCCGCCGTCTCCGTCGTTCGCCACATTGCCGTCGAACAAGCTGTTGGACACGGTGATCCCGTCGGGCACCGAGGCCGCGTGCAGCCCTCCGCCCGAGTCGTCGGCTTGGTTGCCGAGCAGGGTCGTCCCCCGGAGCACCACGGCACCGGAGCCGTCGGCATGCACCGCCCCTCCGTCGTCGCTGGCCACGTTGGCGGTGAAGCTGGAGTCGTCGTCGGTCAGGGTGCTGCTGCCGATCAGCGACACCGCCCCCCCGTCCGCTGCCTCGTTGTCGAGGAACGTGCAGGCGCTACAGCTCACCTCCGCGGACGAAGCGGCCGCGATGGCTCCCCCTCGGGTGGAGGCCACGTTGCCCTCGAAGTCCACGTCCTCGAGCTCGACGCGCCCCCCCTCGGTGTGGATGGCGCCGCCGGCACGAGCGACGTTGTCGAGCAGCGAGACGTCGCGCAGCTCCACGGACGACGTGGCGTCCAGGAAGATCGCGCCGCCGTCGTAGCCCAGGTGGCGCGACGCCGCCGCGCCGCGCGCGATCTCTCCGCCATCCACCACCAGCCGCCCACCGTTCTCGAGGTAGGCACCCACGCCATGGGTGAAGTCTCCCTCGGCGTCGAGGATCTCGAGGCCCACCACGTCCACGAGGCCGTCCTCCACCACCAGGCCCGCCCCCTCGAAGCGGGCGATGGGGCCCGTGATGGACAGCCCGTCTCCGACCACCGTGGCGTCGTCGACGTACAGCGCACCACCCCAGCTGGCTTCGGCGTCCGCAATCTCCACGTCGATCAAGGTCACCAGAGCACTCGCGCCCACCCACAGGCCGCCGCCCCGGCTCCCGAAGGCGGAATCGATGCTCACGTCGTCGAACGTGGGCGCCCCGCCGCTCACCAATACGGCCCCGCCGTTCAGACCGCTCCGCCCGCAGCCCACCATCACCACGTCCACCACGGTGGGTGCACCGCCCACCACCTCGACGCAGCGCGCGTCCACCGCCTCGATGGTGAAGCCCTCGAGGACACCGTCCTCCCCTGCGTGGTACACGAAGCCAGGCGAGCCCACGACGGGCGCGAGGGTGGTGGCACCCGAACCGTCCACTCCGCGGATAGTCAGGTCCTTCCCTGAAAGATCGATGGACTCGATCCACCTCCCCGGGTCGACGAGCAGCTCGTCTCCCGACACCGCTCCCGCCACGGCGTCCTCGAGCGTGGCAAAATCCTTGCCGGACCCCACCGTCCAGGTGGTCGCTCCGGCCACACCGGTCAACAGGATCCACATCGGCGTTGGCCCCTCGTGCGGGGGCCATCGGCCACCCCACGCTGAAGTTGAGTCGCCCCCATGCCCAAGAAAACCGAGACCTTCATCGAGGTGGCAGGACGCGAGGTCCGAA
This sequence comes from Myxococcales bacterium, assembly GCA_019634415.1. Classification (GTDB taxonomy): domain Bacteria; phylum Myxococcota_A; class UBA796; order UBA796; genus DRPG01. The sequence continues at coordinate 21,488 of JAHQVJ010000128.1, read as the reverse complement.
TCAGCTCACCCGACAAGCCCTGGTTTCCCGATCTCGGGCTCACGAAGCTCGACGTGGTGGAGTACTGGCGCTCCCTGGGCGACGCTGCGCTGCGCGGGGTTCGCGGCCGACCCATGGCCATGGAGCGGTTCGTGAAGGGGGTGGGCGAGCCGCCCTTCTTCCAGAAGCGGGCCCCCAAACGCCGGCCGGACTGGATCGACGTCGTCACGTTGAAGTACCCCTCGCGGCGCACGGCGGACGAGGTGGTGGTGACGGATCTGGCCCAGCTGCTGTGGGTGGTGAACCTCGGCTGCCTCACGCTCCACCCCCACCCCATCCGAGCCACGGATCTGGAGCACCCCGACGAGCTGCGCATCGATCTCGATCCGATCCCGGGCGTGCCCTGGTCGGAGGTCCGCGACGTGGCGATGGTGACCCGAGACGTCCTGCAGGAGCACGGCCTGGTGGGGTGGCCCAAGACGTCGGGCAAGCGCGGCCTGCACATCTGGGTGCGCATCCACCCGCGGTGGCCCTTCAAGGACGTTCGCCGCGCGGCGCTGGCGGTGGCCCGCGAGGTGGAGGCACGCATGCCGGAGCGAGCGACGAGCGCCTGGTGGAAGGAGGAGCGACGAGGCGTGTTCGTGGACTACAACCAGAACGCCAAGGACCGCACCACGGCTGCGGCCTGGTCCGTGCGGCCCACGCCCACCGCCACGGTGTCGATGCCCCTGCTGTGGGAGGAGGTGCCGGACTGCGATCCGATCCGGCACAACGTGGCGACCGCACCTGCTCGGCTGCAGGAGCTGGGCGATCCCCACGCGGGCATCGACGAGGCCGTGGGGGATCTGACGTCGCTGCTGGCGCTGGCGGGCGCTCAGGAGGCCCGTGGCCCCCAGGAGCGGCAGGCTGTGGCCACGGTCGCCACGGACGGACGGCGGCAGTCCACCAAGCCGATGATCACCATCGGCGAGTCGGAAGACGAGGCTGAGGCGCTCGCGGGCCTGCAGCGCTGGAAGGAGCGGCACTCGGAGGTGGCCGCGCTGCTCGAGCCCCACCACGTGTTGATCGACAAGAACCGTGGACGCTACCGGCTGTGGACGCGGATCCGAGTGAACCTCGAGGCCGTGCCCACCGAGCAGCGCCCAGCGCAAGAGGCCCTGGATCCCGACGATGCCCCCACCTGGGGCGGCCCGGACCCGCAGCACTAACGCGACGGCCCCTCGCACCACCTCCAGGGGTGGAGGTCGTCATGTCCCGTTGGTTCCTCGCACTCGCGCCGTTGCTGGCCTTGCTGCCGCCCCCCGCTGGGGCCAGCCACCCCACGCCGAGCAGCGAAGACGCTGCCTCTTCGCCCAACGTGGGCAAGGTCCGACGCAGCGCCGTGCGTGGCGTGAGCTGGCTCGTTCGCGCCCAAGCCAAGGACGGAGGATGGTCGGACGGCACCGAGCGTACGAAGCAGTCGGAGGTCGCGGTCACGGCCTTCGCCACCTTGGCGTTGCTGCGCTACGATCGTCGCCACTCCGCCATCCCGTCTGCCGTGGACTTCGTGATCCGCTCCGTCGAGGAGGCCCCGCCGGGACCAGGGCTGGCCACACCCCAGGGCACTCAGATCCAGCGGAAGCTCGGCACCTACGTCGACACCCACCTGGCGATGCTGCTGCTGAGCGAGGCCCTGCCGACGCTGTCGGAGCCGCTGCGCGCCCGGGCGGCGCAGGCCATCGGCACCGCGGTGCAGAAGACGAGCCAGGCGCAGAGCCCCGATGGCGGCTTCGACCAGCGTGGGTGGGCGCCCGTGCTGTCGAGCGCGCTGGCCGCTCAGGGACTGCACAGCGTGGCGCGCGCGGGCCATGCCGAGCTGGACCGCGACATGCTTGCGCGGTCCGACGCCTTCCAGCTGTCGCAGGTGAGCTTCGACCAGGCGACGCTGGTGGCGAGGCGCGGCGCGAACGTGAACCTGTACGCGGCCGCGGCGGCTCTACGGGGCAACCACGACACGATGCAGCGAGCCGGAGAGCTGGCCGCAGACGCACGCTCGGCAGCCCTGGCCTCGGCCGCCCGTGGGCTGGCACTGGAGGCGGTGGTGGAAGACGACGGTGGCCAGGTGCTGCGCGGCTACGGGTCGCTGGGCGGAGAGGAGATGCTGTCCTACGCCATGATCAGCGATACCCTCGTCGAGATCGACGGCGGCCTGTTCTCGCCGTGGGACGACAAGGTGTCGGAGGGCCTACAGCAGGCGCAGAAGGCGGATGGCTCCTGGGTGGGCCACCACTGCATCACCAGCCCCGTGTTCACGACGGCGGGGGCGGTGCTGACGCTGCTGGCGGCCCCGAAGGAGTGATGCGCAGCTGCGTGATGTGTCGGGCGATGAAGTCGGGGTCGTCGAGGAAGGCGGCGTGCCCGAGCCAGTCCGGCTCCTCGAAGACCACGTGCCCGGGCAGCGCGCTCAGGAAGAAGTCTCGATGCGCTGGCACCAAGATCCGCTCGTGCTTGCCCCACAGCACCACGGCGGGCTGACGCAGCCCCGACAGCTCCTCGGCCGAAAGCCACACCTCGTCGTCCACGGCGTCGAGCAGCTCGCGCACCTCGGGACGACCGAAGCGAGCGCGAACGCCCCAGGCCACCACCACGGGCACCCACGATGGCCGAGCGCGCATGTCGCGCACGAAGGAGCGCGCCGCCTCGGTGTCGCGCATGCGGAACCGCTCCAGGAAGCGGCTGAGCTCCGGCTCTCCCAGCGGGGCTCCCCCGGGGCTCGCCAGCACGAGACCGCCCACCAGATCTGGCTGGTGAAGGGCCAGCCGCAGCGCCGCCAGGCCGCCCAGGGAGCTGCCGTACACCACCGCGGGGGAGCGGGCTGGCAGAAGCTGCCGCAGCGCCTGCTCCAGGGCCTGCTGCAGACGGCGAGGATGCATACCGGCATGCGGCGCTGGCGTCAGCCCGTGCCCCGGCAGATCGGGGGCCACCAACATCCGGCCGGTGTGGGTGAGCCTGCGGAGCAGCGGGAAGAAGTCGGCGCCGCTCGCCACGAGGCCGTGGAGCAGCACGATGGGCGGACCTGCCTCGGTGCGCTGTGCTGGCCGTACCAGGGCGTGAACGGGCCCCTCGCTCGTCCACATCCAGCGCGAACGAAACCCCCAGTTGCGCAGGACCAACCCAGCCGCTCGCTCCTCCACCCTCAGGCTGGACCACGCGCTGGTCAAGCGGTCCACGACGGGGATCGACAACAAGGATGACGGGGGCAACAGCACCTCAGCCCCTCGACAGTACCAACTTCCATCGGCGGCCGAGGGCCGCGGAGGGCTCCATGGTGGTGGATCAACGGCGGATGTCGCGACGCGACGTCCTGTCTCGATGGCTTCGTGCGTCTTCCGACGTCGAGCACGGCATGGACCCCGCCGAGCGAGACCCGGCGCACGTCGCGCGCGTGAAGCGGCGACTGGATCGGCTGTACGGGCCGGGTCGCTACTTCCGGGTGAACGCAACCGGGTGGGAGCACCTTCCGTCCGAGGGTGCCTTCGTGATCTCGAACCACAGCGGCGGCGCGATGGTGCTCGACGGCATGGGCTTCGCGTGGGCCTGGACGGACCACTGGGGCGTCGAGCGACCGCTGTACGGCATGTGCCACGACCTGCTGTTCGCCAACCGCTTCAGTGGACGGTTCTTCGGCCAGATGGGGGCCCTGCGCGCTCGTCGACAGGCCGCGACGGCGGTGCTCGGCTCGGGGCGCGACCTGCTGGTGTTCCCAGGCGGCGACCAGGACACCTGGCGCCCGTGGGGGGAGCGCTACACGGTGAACTTCGCTGGGCGCACAGGATACGCACGCCTGGCACTGCGGCTCGGGGTGCCCGTGACCCCGATGGCCCACGCGGGAGCCCACCACAGCTTCGTGGTGCTCACCAAGGGGCGCTCCCTGGCTAGGGCGGTGGGCATGCAGCGGTTCGCGCGCTCGGAGGTCTTCCCGATCCACCTGTCGCTGCCATGGGGCCTGGCGGTGGGTCCGCTGCCGCACATTCCCCTTCCCGTGCGGCTGGACTACCAATTCGGACCGGTGGTGCCGTTCCCCGAAGGCTTCTCCCCCACCTCCGAGGTGACGGACCCCCTGGTGCAAGCCTACGACGCGCGGGTGCGTGCGGCGGTGCAGGGGCTGCTGGACGACCTGCGGGCCAAGCGCCGCGGCTTCCTGCAGCGGGTGTGCGCGGGAGTGTGGGGCTAGAAGCTCGTTGCATCCAGCGGATCGGTGCCGGCACTCACCTCGTCACCGTCGTCCACGCCGTCGGCGTCGGTGTCGGCCAGGTCGGGATCGGAGCCGTACAGCGCCAGCTCAGCGGGCGTCGCCAGGCCGTCCTCGTCGTCGTCGCAGCCCACCGCCAGGTCGTCCACCAAGAAGTCGTCGAAGCCCGCGCCGTTGCCGGTGGACTGCAGCCGCAGGTTCAGGGCGGTGCGCAGCAGATCCGGATCGTCGCTCACACCGGTGTAGCGCGTGAACGCCGACTCCTGAGAGCCCGTGCCCGCCAGGCTCCACACCACGTGCCAACCTCGCGGGTCGTGCACCTGTAGCGCGAGCGTATCGGTGGCCTCGGGTGCATTCACCGAGCCGCGCAACACCGCCAGCTCCCAGGCGAGCTGCGGGCAGCCATCGAGGGGCAGCGCCGACAGCCGAGCCTCACCGCCTCCACCTCCCAGATACAGCGACCAGGGGCTCGACGCGTAGGTACTCGACAGCTGTGTGTCGCCCACGAGCGAGGGGATCCCGGCACCCGCCGAGCCCGCGTCCAGGTCGTCGAACACGCCGGGTCCGTCGATGCCGCTGCAGTCGTCGTCGAGCAGGTCGCCCACGGCGTCGGAGGCCCCGGGATGCACGGTGACGTCGGCGTCGGAGCAGTCGGCCCCCCAGTCGCAGTCCTGCCCGTAGCCGTCGCCGTCGCCGTCGGCGCACACGCCGCAGTCGAACCAGTGGGCCGGATCGCCCTCGTCGCAGTCCAGGAACTCCACCACCCCGTCGGAGTCGGTGTCGGGCTCCGTGCACGAGATCACGAGTCCGTCGACGTAGAAGTCGTCGCCCGCGGTGAGCTGGGTGTGCACGAGGCGCAGCTGGAAGTGGGGTCCGAGGGCGCCGGGATCGGTGATGGTGCCCCAGCGCGGCACGAAGACGGCGTCGGTGGCGCCGGTCCCCTCCCAGGTATCGGCCACCACCCAGTCGACGCCGTCGAAGTACTGCACCTCGAGGTCGTCCCCCACCTCGGGCGCGGAGGCGCCGCGCTTGCCCTCGAAGAACCAGAGCACCTCGGTGCAGACGGTGGTGTCCACCACCGCGGTGGTGACCTCGCCGCCGCCGTCGATCCCGAGGCTGTAGCTGCCGTCGGCGGCGTAGAGCGTGGTGACGCCCACGTTGCCCACCACGGTCGGCCACAGGTCCACGTCGAGCGCCCCCGACTCGAAGGCGTCGTCGAAGCTGGGACCGTCCAGGCCGCTGCAGTCGCCGTCGACGCCGTCGCCGTAGGGATCGGCGTTGCCGTAGAAGCGCGCGGCGTCGGCGTCGTCGCAGTCCTCGCCGAGATCGCAGTCGACCCCGTGGTCGTCCCCGTCGGCGTCGATGCACAGGCCGCAGTCGAACCAGTGGGCGGCGTCGGCGTCGTCGCAGTCCACCGAGACCGTGAAGCCGTCCCCGTCGGCGTCGGTGGGGGCGCACTGCACCATGAGGTCGTCCACGTAGAAGCGGGCCCCGCCGCGGCTGCCCCCCTGCTCACGCAGGCGCCAGGGCACCGGACCGGCCGCCACCCAGGGCTCGTCGAGCACGTGCACCACCAACCCGAAGTCCGCATCGGTGGTCCCGTCGCCGCTGTGGCGCTCCACCTCGATCCAGTCCTCGCCATTGAAGACCTCGAACACGAGGAACGCATCGCTGGGCGGAGCCTCGGGCCCTCGCTTGGCGTAGTACAGCACCTCGACGCCAGTGGCGCACAGCGACCCGTCCAGGGGCAGCCCGTCCACCACGGCTCCGCCGCCGAGCGCCAGCGACACCGCACCCGTCCGCACCGTGGTGTCGTCGAAGGCGGCGTTGCCCGAGATCTTGCGCAGAGGCGGCTCGAGGGCGGCCCCCTCGAAGCCCGTGGCCTGACCCGGCCCGTCGAGCCCACTGCAGTCGAGGTCGTCTCCGTCGCCCAGCTTGTCGACCACACCCGGAGACCGCAGCGCGTCCGCGTCGTCGCAGTCGGGCCCCAGATCGCACAGGGCCCCGTAGCCGTCGCCGTCCCCGTCCACGCACTGCCCACAGTCGAAGTAGTGCTCCGGCTCCGGATCACAGTCGAAGTGATTCGCCACGCCGTCGCCGTCGTCGTCCTGAAGATCGGGCTCACAGGCCACGGACAGCCCATCGACGTAGTAGTCGTCGTTGTCGAGGTCTGCGCCCTGGTTGCGCAGCCGCACGGCGAAGGTCCCGTGCATCGCCCGCGCGTCGGTCAGCGTGCCGACGATCCGCTCGAAGGCCACGTCCTCGGTGCCTCCCGGCACCCGGTGCAGCAGCCACCAGCTGGTCCCGTCGCTGTACTCCAGCAGCAGATCGGCCCCCACCGCTGGCAGCACGGGACCTCGCTTCACGTCCATCGACCAGGCGATGCGCGTGCAGGGGGTGGTGTCGAAGGTCACCGACTCCGCCAAGCCGAAGGCCGGCACGTTGAGCGCATAGGTGCCCGTGCGCACGGTGGTGGCGTCGTACAGCACCTGGCTCTGCGAGGCCCAGATGGCGGCATCGAGCGCCCCCGTCTCGAACCCTTCGTCGAACAGCAGCAGATCGGCTGGCTCGTCGTCCAGCGCATCGCTGGGATCGAGACCCGCGCCGATCTCGTAGCCGTCGGGGAGACCGCCCCCGTCGGTGTCGAACAGCAACGGATCCGTGCCGTACACGTTCAGCTCGACGTCGTCGCGCAAGCCGTCGCCGTCGGTGTCCGCCAGCAGAGGGTCGGTGCCGTACAGATCCTCTTCGTCGGCGTCCGTCAGGCCATCCCCGTCGCGATCGAGGACCGTTCGGTCGTCCTCGGGATCGGACACGTCGCTGCCCGCGCCCCACTCGAGGCCATCGTCGGCCCCGCCCCCGTCGGTGTCGAACAGCGTGGGATCGCTGCCCACGGAGAACACCTCCTGCCCGTCGAGCAGGGTGTCGCCGTCGGTGTCGGCGCGCAGTGGATCGGTGCCGTGCACGTCCACCTCCACACCGTCGATCAGCAGGTCGTTGTCGCTGTCGGCGCTGGCCGGATCCGTGCCCAGATCGGCCTCGTCCCCATCGGACAGACCGTCACCGTCCGCATCCAAGGCATAGGCATCGTCGGCTGCGTCGAGGGGATCGGTGCCCTCGACCACCTCGGCACCGTCGTCGGCCCCGCCCCCGTCGGTGTCGATCAGCACCGGGTCGGTGCCGTGCACGTCCACCTCGTCTCCGTCCACGAGCCCGTCGAGATCGGTGTCCTGCTCGAGGGGATCGGTCCCCAGCGCCACCTCGTCGCCGTCGAGCAGCCCGTCGTCGTCACTGTCGGCTCGCAGCGGATCGGTGCCGTGGGTGTTCACCTCCGCTCCGTCCAGCAAGCCGTCGTCGTCGCTGTCGTCGTCCATCGGATCCGTTCCGAGGGAGGCCTCTTGACTCCCCGTCAGACCATCTCCATCGACGTCGAGCTCCGCCGTGCTGTCGGTGTCGGCGTCGGAGTCCGCGTCGGCGTCGGCGTCGGCGTCGGTATCCGCGTCGGCGGTGGGGTCGGTGGTCTCGGTGGGGGTGTCCTTGTCACCCACACATCCGACAGCCACACAGGCAAACAGGGGAAGTACGAACAGACGCTGGAACATCGTGCTCTCGAGGCGGAGTTTGGGGGGGCAGGGTCGCGCAGTGTAGCGTAGGCCCAGCTTGGCAGCGGAGGAAACATGCGGCTGCTGGTGGCCGTGGACCTCACCGACGACGACGCTGCGGACTTCGTGCGCGCCGCAGGTCGCTGGATCGAGCCTCGAAAGGGCCGAGCAGACCTCCTGTACGTCAACGACGTGCCTGCCGAGCAGCCCTTCGTCTTGGACGCCGAGATCCGCCAGCGGGTGGCGGAGCACCACGTGTTCTTCCACGAGCGCATGGGCCGCGAGCTGCACGCGCTGCTGGATCAGCTTGCCGTGGAGTGTCGCGGACAGGCACTGTGCGTGCAGGGCGAGCCCGTGCCCGAGATCCTGGCGCGGGTGGACGGCTACGACGCCGTGGTGTTGGGGCATCGGCCACTAAAAGGCGCCGAGCGACACACCCATGGGGTGATAGCCCAGCGAGTGGCCGTGGCCTGGCCAGGCGTCGTGCTCCTGCTCCCACGCTACAGCTGCGCTCAACGGAGTTGACCGCGCTGTCCTTCCGTTGGTCGCTCTGACCCTCCGGGACATAATCGATGTGCGCGCCGTAGGAACATGGCGGCCGAACGATTGAATGGGGCGTCGCGCACATCGAGCCCTACGGGTCTGTCGCTCACTACAGCATCCAATCAACTTCGTCGATTGGCGCTGTAGCTACGCGCCGGCTGTCGGCGTCTCGGGGTGACGGCGCAGGTATCGGTGCGGAGCCACCAGCAGGAGCACCGTGCAGCACGCCATGAAGGCGGCCGCAGCGGGCAGCGGGAACACGTACACCACCGCTGGCGTCACCACGACGAGCACCACCAGGTAGCCGAGCAGGGCGGCGGGGACGCGAGCGGACTGATCGGCGAGCCAGCTCGCAGCCCCGATGATGCTGCCCTGCAGACCTGGCACCACCCACACGATGGCCACGGCGAGCAGGTTCAGGAAGAGGTGACACAGCGCGATGGTCATGCCGTCGTGGAAGCCCTCCTGACCGAGCTTGCCCGTGGCCGCCAGCAGCGCCGTGGTGGTGGTCCCCACGTTGGCGCCCAGGATGAACGGGAAGACCTTGCGCACGTCGAAGAAGCCGAGCGCTGCGAGGGGAACCACCATCGAGGTGGTGGCCGAGCTGGACTGCACCAGGATGGTCAGGACGAGACCGCGCACGAACGTGCTGTAGCGGTTGCTCCCGAGGAGCAGGCGCCCGATGTCCTTGGGGTCCTCTGTCTTCACGCCAGACATCACGAAGGCGCTCATCCGACCCGCGAAACCTCGCAGCGAGGCGAACAGGAGCGGCACGCCGAGCAGCGCCAGCACCCAGCCAGGCACGCTCGCGTCGATGAGGCCATCGGCGATGGGGCCCGTGTAGGTGCCGGGGCTCACCCAGGCGATCACGTCGCGGATCCAGTCGTAGGAGGTGGTCATGCCGGCGAGCTGACCCGCCATCCACTCGCTCGACGACAGGATCAAGCCGAAGGGCAGCTCCAAGAGCAGCAGGATGGCCGTGATCATGATGATGTTGAACATGTCGTGCACGACGGCTGTGCCCACGGCGTCGCGAAAGCCGGGTCCGCGCGGCGCGAACAACAGGTCGTACACGTCGCGCATCGGGTTGCCGGTGAGCTTCTTGGCAGCGGTGGCGAAGGCCACGAAGCTGGACGTCACCGAGGTGCCGAGGTTCGCCCCGTGGACGACCCCGGCGGCGATGACGATGGGCATGATGCCTTCCTGGACGAGCACCACGGACATCGAGGTCACCGAGCTGGACGACTGGATGAGGGCCGTACCGAGGATGCCGATGACGAAGGAGACGAGCTCGTTGAAGGAGGCGGCGTTGACTTCCAGGAAGTGCTTGATGGGCTCCTTGAAGCTGCTCTTCATGCCGGTGCCGAGCAGATCGATGGCCAGGAAGAAGAGGTAGCCGAAGGCGGCGATACCCAGAATCTGCCTCACACGGGCCACAGCGACCTCCGTGCTGGCAACCTAGACAGGCCTGGCAACGGTCACGTGACGGTCGAGTGCCGGTTGAAGAAGCCGTGCGTCGTGCGCCCTCAGGCACCCGCCATCAGCGTGGACCACGGCCGATCGTGCGCCCACTGCGCGAACGTCTGCCAGCCGACCTCCGGGAACTCCTCTCGCAGCCCCGCCACGTCGGCGCTGTAGCCCACCTGGTCGAACCAGCGGTACATGTCCGCCATCTCCGCCATCGCGGACTGGAGCTGCTCGATGGGCTGCGGCTCGAACCGCAGGGGACGCCCCGAGGCCTCGGCGATCGCCTGGGCCATCGCCACCGACGACAGCTCGTCCGACGCGTAGTCGATGCGCCTACCCGCGAGCTCGGCTCCGCGCGCGATCACGGCAGCGTTGAACCGACCGATCTCCGCCACCGACACCACCTGGAGCACGCGTTCTGGCGGCAAGGCGTGGCGCATCACGCCTTGCTTCAGTCCCGGCAGCAGCCATGGCATCAGCAGGTTGTCGGAGAAGAACACGGGCGCTGTGATGGTCACAGCCAGCCCCGACTCCGCCAGGCGGCGCTCCGCGTCCATCTTGGACTCGAAGTGACCGATGCCGGTGCCTCGATCGGCATCGCTCACCGAGGAGTAGACCACGTGGGGCACCTGGGCCTGCACCAGCGCATCCACCACCACCCTGCCCTGTCGCACCTCGCCCTCGAGCCCCACACCTGGCGCGAAGGGGCTCGTGACCACGAAGGCCGCGTCCACGCCCGCTGCGGCCGCGGCCACGGTGTCCCCGTGATCGAAGTCGCCCTTCACGAGCTGGGCCCCTCGCTCGGCGAGGGCCACGGCCTTCGCGGACTCGGGGTTGCGAACAAAGGCCTTCACCGCGTGTCCTCGGGACAACAGCGCGTCGGCGACGGCCCCACCCTGGTTGCCGGTGGCGCCAGTGACGAGCACGGTCCGCTTGCTCATGGGAACCTCCTGATGATCTCCTCATGACCTCGACGACGAGGTGGCGGCAGGCGCGAGACGGGGACGGGGTGTCCCACCTTCGGGACAACCGCCCGACAGGATAGGGTGGAGGCATGGAACAAGCTGCGCCTCAACGACTCACCTTCGCCGAGTACCTGTCTCTGGATCGCGCCGCGGACAGACGCCACGAGTTCGTGGACGGCTGGGCTGTGGCGATGGCAGGCGGCAGCCGCGCACATGCAGAGCTGATCGGCTCCGCCGTCTGGTGCCTCCGCAACGCGACGATCGGGTCGACCTGCCGTGTGTACAGCTCGGACCTGCGCCTGCGCGTCCTCGCGACGGGTCGTGCGTACTATCCGGACGGCAGCGTGGTCTGCGGCCCCGTCGAGACCGATCCCGAGGACTCCGAGACCGTCACGAACCCCGTCGTGGTGGTGGAGGTGTTGTCGAAGTCGACCGAAGCGGACGACAGGGGCTCGAAGTGGCAGGACTACCAGCTGCTGCCCTCGCTGCAACACTATCTGCTGGTCTCCCAGTGGAGCGTTCGGGTGGAGCACTTCCGACGCGGCGAAGACGGCACCTGGACCTACAGTGATCATGGTCCAGGAGAGGAGATCCAGCTCGACCCACCAGGGGTGTCGATCCAGGTCGACGACCTGTTCCGCGGCGTGCAGCTGTCGGCCGACTCACCGCGGCTGCGCCCGACGTGAAGGCGGCCCTGCACTGATTAGCTCGGAGCGGATCACTCCTCCGCATCGGCGGCGAAGAGCTCCGCCAGCTCGGCGGCGGCCACCACCTCGAGCTGCTCCATGGTGCAGTCCTCCGGCGTCTTGTCGGTCCGCCAGCGCAGGAACTTCGCCGGGTGCCGCAGCCGGCGGCCCGAGTGCTGAGTGGTGCGCACCTCCGCCACCCGCTCCAAGCGCAGCGGCTCCCAGGCCAGCGAGCGCCCCCCCGCCCAGCGGCTCTTCACCTCCGGACGGTGCTCCTGCCCCGCCCCCCACGCAGCCCACGGATGATCCTCCGTGGCGCCCTCGCGCAGCGGCGCGAGCTCCTCCACCAGCTCCACACGACGTGCCTTGCGGAAGCTGCTGCAGACACCGATGGGATGCAGCTGCCCCTCGTCGTTGAACAGCGCCAGCACCAGGGAGCCCACCTCCGTGCCCTTCCCGTGCTTGTGCCAGCGAAAGCCCGCCACCGCACAGTCGAGCGTGCGCACGTGCTTGACCTTCACCAGGCTGCGCTTGCCCGCGTCGTAGGTGCCCTCGAGCCGCTTGGCCATCACCCCGTCGAAGCCGGCCCCCTCGAACCGGGCGAACCAGTCCCGCGCCGTGTCGGAGTCGGTGGTGCCCGGCGACAACCGCACCCGCGCGTTCGCCGTGACCTCGGCCTCGAGCATCGCCCGACGTTGCTGCAGCGTGGCCGCTCGCAGGTCGTCGTCGCCCAGCGCCAGCACGTCCCACAGCACCACCGCCGCCGGGATCTGGGAAGCCAGCAGATCGATGCGGCTCTTGGCTGGGTGTAGCCGCATCTGCAGCGACTCGAACTGCAGCTGCCCGTCGGAGACGATCACCACCTCGCCGTCCACCACACAGCGATCCGGCAGGGCCGCCTTCAAGGGGGCCTCGAGCTCCGGGAAGTAGCGGAGCAACGGCTTGTCGTCTCGGGATCGGAGCAGCAGCTCCGAGCCGTCGCGGAAGGCGAGGATGCGAAAGCCGTCCCACTTGGGCTCGAACCACCATCCCTCGCCTTCGGGCACCTGATCCGCCAAGGTGCCCAGCATGGGCTGAACGGGAGGCATCACGGGCAGCTTCATGGATGGATCCTCCGAGCTTGCTGATGTCACCTTTCTACGGGTACCCCGAGTGTGCGGATGAGCGCAGCCCCACCGAGGGTTAGCTCGACGATCCTGGAGGACAAGTGGCCGTCGTGACGATGCTTCTACTGTGGGCCGGTGCCGCCCACGCACAATCGGCAGACGACATCGTGGCGAAGGCCCGTGCTGCCAATCAGGTGGGCAGCTCCATCCAGACGGTGCGCATGACCATCGTGTCGAAGTCGGGCAGCGAGCGGATCCGAGAGCTGGAGCTGCGATCGCGGCGCAGCTCCACCGGCACCACCAGCTCCTACATGGAGGTCAAGAGCCCGTCGGATCTCGCCGGCACCAAGCTGCTGATGATCGACCACACCGACGCCGACGACGAGCAGATGAGCTACCTGCCCGTCTACAACCGGGTGAACCGCATCAGCGGCAGCTCGCGCAAGGGCTACTTCATCGGAAGCGACTTCACCTACGAAGACCTCGACATCCGCGAGGCCGCCGAGGGCACCCACAGCTTGGTGCAGACCACCGACGACGTCTGGGTGATCGAGACGGTCCCGGCAGACTCGGCCCAGTACAGCAAGGTCCGCGCCCACATCACCAAGGCCGACCTGGTGGCCCGCAAGATCGAGTTCTTCGACCGCAAGGGCGAGCACACCAAGACGCTCGAGGTGGAACAGACGCGCGTGGTGGACGGCGTGACCTTGCCGATCTCCACGAAGATGTCGAACCTGGACCGCAAGACCCACACCAAGCTCGAGGTCCTGTCGCACGAGCTGAACGTGGACGAGACCAAGCTCCCCGCGGAGACCTTCACCCCGGAGTACCTGGAGCGGTAGCGAGCAGCGCGTCCATGCGCGCCTCGCAGGCGATCACGAAGGCTCGAGCCCGCTCCAGATCCGCGGCGACGTCGTCGCCGGGCAGCTGCACACGACCATAGGCGGCGTGGTGATAGCCGGCGGATGCCGAGGGGTCGGTGGCGCAGCGAATGGACGTGCGCGCTCCCTCCTCGGGCGTGAGCAGCAGGCGGCGAGCCAGCGGCTGGGTCCACTGTGGGGCGCCGGCCAGATCGCTCGCCACCACACCGGGATGAACCGCGAACCAACGAAGCGCTGGATGCCGTACCTCCAGCGCGGACCGCATCCACAGGTTGCCGAGCTTGCTCGAGCAGTAGGCCCACTGCCCACCGAGCGCGCCCGTGTAGGTGCGCTCCAGCGGGCAGTCCCCCACCATCACGTAGATGTCGCCGGTCAGGATCACCACGCGTCCGGACTCGGCGATGCGCCCTGCAGACACCAGCCCCTCGATCAGGCGCAGGTGGCCGAGCACGTTCACCCCGACGGCGATCTCCACGCCCTGGGCGGTCTGCGCGAAGCGCCTGGGCCACACCCCGGCGTTGGCCACCAGCACGTCGACGGGATCGAAGCGGCGGAGCGCTTCGACGGCGGCGTCCACGGAGATCAGATCCGCGAGATCGCACACCAACACGCGCACCCAGCCCGCTGTCTCGGACTCCAGCGCGCGCGCGGCAGCAGCCCCTCGAGCTTCGTCGCGACAGGCGAGCACGACCCTCGCACCTCGCTGAAGCAGTCCCCTGGCCGTGGCGAAGCCGATGCCACCGTTGCCCCCCGTCACCACCGCCAGCTTCCCGTCGACCCGGTGGGGGGATGGCGGTGCCAGCCTCGAACGCTGCCAGAGCATCGAGCCCGTCAGCCGCGCGAAGGCCCCGCGGGGCACCTCGACTGCCTCGTCCTTCCGCATGGATCTCTCCTTCAGATTTCAAATATTGAAATTTGAAACCAATGGCGACGACAGAATACGAGAGCGCCATGGACACACGCACGGCGATCCTCGACGAGGCCGAGCGCATCGTGCTCACGGAGGGGCACGAGCAGCTGCGGGTCACCACCGTGGCGCGGCGACTCGAGATGTCCCACGCCAACGTCTACCGCTACTTCCCCAACCGTCAGGCGCTCGTGGAGGCGGTGGCGCGGCGTCACATGGCCATCGGCCAGGCGGCCGTGCGCACGGTGCTCCAGGCCCCGGGCTCTGCGTCCGAGCGCCTGGAGAACGCCGCCGTTGCCCTGGCGGAGCACAAGCTGGCGCAGCAGCGCAACGGGGCGCATCGGGTCGTGGCGATGGTGCTGTCGGAAGCGCCCGAGCTGGCGACCACCCACTTCGCCGCCCACGCGGCCTGGATCGCCGCGGTGCTGCAGGAGGGCACGGCTTCGGGCGAGCTAGCCGTGCACGATCCTCAAGGCGTGGCCTGCACGCTGATCGACGCGCTGGCCGCCGTGCATCACCCGGCGCTGGCGGTGGCCGCCGATCCTGAGCGCCTGGTGGCCCGCGCACGGGCCATCATGGCGCTGTGCCTCACGGGTCTCGTGGCCCCGCGGCGGTAGCCTCGGCGGGCCCCTTCACGTGGGTGTCGAACCACCGCAGCTGCTCCCAGAGCACGTGCTCCACGCTCTCTCGCGCGCGGTAGCCATGATCCTCGTAGGGCAGCAGCACCAAGCGGGCGGTGCCCCCCGAGCCACGCACCGCCTCGAAGAAGACCTCCGACTGGAACGTGAGCGTGCCGGGGTTGGAGTCGGCCTCCCCGTGGATCACCAGCACGGGCTCGTCGACCTGGTCGGCGAAGAAGGTGGGCGAGACCTGGATGTAGGCATCGCGCGCCTCGAACAGCGAACGCCGCTCCGACTGGTACCCGAACGGCTGGGTGGTCTTGTTGTAGGAGCCGCTGCGAGCGATGCCAGCGCGAAACAGATCGGTGTGAGCCAGCAGGTTCGCCACCATCAGCCCTCCGTGGCTGTGGCCGATCACGCCGATGCGCTCGGGATCGGCGATGCCGAGCTGCACGGCCTTCCGAACGGCAGCCTCGGCGTCGGCCACCAGCTGGTCCACGAAGGTGTCGTAGACGGTCTCGGGGTCTCCCACCATGGGCATGGCGGTGCGATGGAGCACGGCGTAGCCCTGCAGCAGGAAGAACATGTGCGACGCCCCTCCCATGCGCTCGAAGCGCCGGGTGGAGCCCCGCACCTGGCCCGCGGTGCTCGCGTCGGAGTACTCGAGGGGGTAGGCGTAGACCACCGTGGGCAGGGTCTGCCCCTCCTGGTAGCCAGGGGGCAGGTACAGGTGGAACGACAGCGGCACCCCGTCTTCGCGCTCGTAGCGCACGATCCGCTTGTCGATCTGCCGCAGCTGAGGCGTGGGATCCTCGAAGCGTGTGATGGGGGCGCGGGAGTGGGCGAGCACGGCCTCCCCTTCGGCGGCCTGGACGGTCTCCCCGAGGGTGGCGAGGTGGTAGTTGGGCACCTCGGTGGGAGACTCGGAGCTCAACACGAAGCGATCGTCACCGGCCATGGCCACCACCGTCTCGTAGCGCTCGGCGTCGGCACGGAACAGGCGCGTCACGTCCCCGGTGGTCAGATCCCGCAGGTCGAGGAAGGGTCGATCCCCTGCTTCGGTGGCGCCGGCTCCTCGGAAGTACACGGCATTGCCCTTCTGCCTGAGCACCCACTGGCCGTTGGGCAGGGTGCGCCAAAGGGGGCTGCCGGGCGCGTTGTAGCGATCCTTCTCGTTGAGATCGAACCACGGCCGCGCCGTGCGGCGTTCGACGTCGAGCACCCAGGTGTAGCGCCAGCGCTTCATGCGCTCCCGCTCGGTGATCACCAGCGTGCCCTCCTCCTCGCCCCAGGCCATGCTCCAACCCTGCATGCGGTGGGTGGAGCGCCAGATCTCCCTCGGAGCGCGCTTGAAGGGCGCCGACAGGCGCATCAGCCGGTCGCGGTGCGACACCTCGGCCACGGGATCGCCGCCGTCCAGCGCCTCGACCCAGAACAGGGTGTGGGGGTCGGTGGCCTGCCACGTCACGCTGCGCATGCCCTCGGGGACGCCGTGGATGGGGACCTCGTCGGCCAGCGGCAGCGAGGCCACGGAGGCCACCTTCTTGCCTCGCTTGTTCCAGACCTCCACCTCGGTGGCGAAGCGCCACCAGGGCACGGCGTGGGACCAGGGACCCTCGAGCCGCTCCACGAGCAGGTACTTGCCGTCCGGAGAGAACTCGGCCGAGGCGTAGGCCGCGGGCTCTCCGAGGGAGGTGCGCTTGCCCCGCTCGGGATCGATCACCACGAGCTGCGAGGTGGCGTAGTGCGTGAACAGCGCGTCGTCGTGGGCGGTCTGCAGCAGGTTGCGGGCTTCGTAGGTGGAGCGTGACGTGGCGCCGTCTCCCTGTTGCACCTTCGGACCCGCCGGGATGATCGGCGCCGCGGGCTCGGCACCCCGGCCCTCGGGCACGCTGCGCACCAGCAGGCGCTTCTGGTCGGGCATCCAGGACACCGCACCACCGAGCATCGGGGCGAGGGCCAGGTCGTCGACCTTCGACAGCCGCCCCTGCACGTCGCCGAGCCACAGCCCCACGTGGTCGGGATGCTCCACCGTCAGCGCGAAGCGGGTGCCGTCGGCGGTCCAGCTCACGCTGTGCACCTCGGCGTCGTCGGGCAGCGCGAGGGACGTGACGGTCCCCCCGTCCACCGTCACGATCCGCGGCGCGGTGCCCCCTTTGCGACCGTGCTGCAGTCCGAGGCCCGGCTTGATGCGCACCCCGGCCATCTCGTGCCACCCCGCCGCGTACTCCGACAGCGGCGGGTAGGTGACGGGATCGGCGAGCAGGAGGTGCCCTCCCGAGGGCGACGTCCACACCCAGGGCAGCCTAGGGGCGTGCAGCACGTCGAGCACGGCCTGGGGCGGCGACTGCCACTCCGTCGCCGTGCTTTGGGAGGACAGAAGGAGAAACCACATCATCACTCGCCTCCGAGCAGGTATGCGTCCCTAACGAAGGGATCTGCTCCGTTCGAGGTCCCGGATCGTGTCGCCGCCTCGATGGGGGTCGGTGGTGGCTCCTGGGGTCTCCTCCCGGAGCAGCTCGACGCAGGCGGCGCTGCAGAGGTTGGCGAGCAGCGGCACGGTCTCGGTGGCCACACGCGCGGTGATCCAGTAGCGGTGCAGCCCTCGATCGTCGTACTCGGTGTCGCAGGTGGCGCATCGGCGCAGGGCAGGCCCCCACAGCGTGCGCGCCACCACCATGCGCTCGGGGTCCGGGGGATCGAGGCGCGGAAACGCCAAGCACGTCATGGGGTTGCCGAACAGCACGCGGTTGTTCACCCGGAAATCCTGAAGCAGCTGACAGCGGGTGAGCTCGTGAGGGAACCAACTCAGGCGAACGCTCTGGAGGAGATCGAGGGTCTGCAGCTCGGCGCAGGTCCCGATCTCGGCGGGAAGACGTACCAGCGGAGAGTCGTACAGCCTCATCCGCTTCAGGCTCACGAGCTGGCCCACGCTGGGAGGCAGCGTGACCACCTGGTGGCGCTGACGGCGGTTCACGTTCCGGAACGGAGCCACGAACTCGGCACCGTTGCGCCGAGCTTCGTCGATGGCCTGCCCCAGCACGACCCAGGGCCTGTCCACGGTGTCCTGGATCTCCCGACGCAGCTGACCGGGCCGCATGGAGATGGGGAGATCGGAGGGCCACCGGCGCCCGAACCGAGCGGGATCGATCTGGGCCAACCAGGTCGGGCTCATCTGGCGCAGGCAGCGACTGAACGCCTGCTCCATCGCGTGCCAGTGCCCATGATCGGGCTGCAGCGCGGGCAGAGCCACCAGCACGCGCACCATCTCGGCCGCACTGGCTCGGCCCTGCAGGTCGAGGCAGTCGGCGTAGACGAGGAGGGGGCCCAGCTCGCCGGGGTGCCGCAGCACCTGACGCAGCAGCGCCTGCTCATCCACGACGCGCCGGGGGCTCGAAGATCCAGTCCGGGAACGGCACCGCGAGCATGGCGGGCACGTCCTCGGGGGGCACCCAGGCGGCCTGGGTGGTCTCGACGCCGTCGCAGCGCAGCTGCCCACCGACCACGTCGCAGCCGAACACGCAGGCCGTGGCCTCGACGACGTGGCCGTTGGGGTAGATCAGCCGGAAGTCGTGGCCCCCGAACACGTCGATGAGCCGCGACGGGACGACCTCGTAGCCACACTCCTCGCGGACCTCGCGCACCACGGCCTCGCGCGGGCTCTCCCCGGGGTCGATGGCGCCGGCAGGGAGGCTGTGGTGACCGGTGACCTGCCGCAGCACCAGCACGCGACCCGCCTCGTCGTGGATGACCGCCGCCACAGCGGGGATCAGGATCAGGTCTGGACCCACCTTCGCGCGTAGGTCCTGCATGTACGGTGACATCGGCACGGAGGACTCCTCAGCGGCAGCGGATGACGACCTTGCCCCGGATCCGACCGGTCTCGCCATAGGCGTGGGCCTGGGCGATCTCGTCGAGGGGGAAGCTGCGATCGATGACGACCGAGATCGCCCCCTGCACCACCAGCTCCGCCAGCTCCGCCAGCTGATCGGGACGGGTGCGCTTCACCACGGTGCTGGCGTCGACGCCTCGCAGCCGGCCCTGCAGCCAGAAGCCGGCGATCCCGAGACCCGTGGCCAGCACCCCGAGGGTCGGACCGTAGCGCGCGGTGTTGGCGGGCATGCCGGAGACGATGGAGGCGACGCGGCCCCCGCGCTTCACGGCGCGCAGCGCGCGGGTGCGCTCCTCCCCGCCCAGCGCATCGAGGACGACGTCGAGATCGGACAGCTCCTCCCACCAACGCTGGGAGCGGTAGTCGATGGCCTGGTCGGCGCCGAGGGAGGTGACGAGCTCGTGGTTGCGCTCGGAGCAGGTGGTGGCGACCCAGGCGCCATGGTGCTTCGCGATCTGTACCGCGAGGTGCCCCACCCCACCGCTGCCCGCCTGCACGAGCACGCGCTGGCCGGTCTGCTGGGCGAGCCGAGGCAGCAGGCACTGCCAGGCGGTGAGCCCGGCGAGCGGCAGGGCGGCGGCCTGCTCGAAGGTCAGCTCCGCGGGCTTGTGGGTGAGCAGCCCCTCGTCGACCACGCACTGCTCGGCGTAGCTGCCCCACCGCTGCCAGGCGGGGCAGCCCATCACGGCGTCGCCCACGGCGAAGCGCGAAACGTCGCTGCCCACCTGCAGCACCTCTCCGGCCACGTCGAGACCGCCGACGTAGGGCAGCTGCAGGCGCAGGGCTCCGCGCTGGCTGCCGGCGCGGATCTTCCAGTCGATGGGGTTGATGGCGGCGGCATGCACGGCGATGTGGACATCGGTGGGCCGGGTGAGGACGGGGTCGGGCACATCCTGCACGGTGAGGGCGTCGGCGGGACCGTAGGCATGGAAGAGGGCAGCTCGCATGGGCTCTCCTATTACCGGGCTTGGCGATCGGGACCCACGGAACCCCGCTGAATCGCGGCCTGGAGGGAGGCGGAGGCAGGATCCAACCAGTGGGGTCGAGGCACCTGTGCGATCGAACCTGCAGGGGCCACGCCATTGTGGCTTGCCCCCCTTTCCGCCCCAGGTAGGCTGCGACACATGCACATCCTCGTACTCGGCATCCCCCTGGGTCACGCCGCCCCCGAGATCGGCGCCATCGTGCGTCCGGAAGTGGTGGTGGACGTGGCCAGCGACCGCAACCTCGAAGACTTCGCCACGGTGCACACCTGGTCGCGCGTGTTCGCTCGCGACGAGACGCCGCGCGGCGACAAGTGGTTCCTGGAGGCCCGCCTGCAGCACCACCTGCTGCTGGGCGCCAGCCAGGTGGACGTCAACGGCACCGACGTGGAGGCCTACTACGAGCTGGGCCTGGGCCCGACGGGCATCGACGCGCGACTGGGCGGTCCGAGCAGCCCCGCGCGGCTGCGCCTGGGCGCCCTGCGGGAGCGCTGGGGCAAGCTGGACCTGCTGCCGGTGCTCGACGTGCTCAACCCCAGCGAGGGCCGCACGGGGCCGCTGACGCCCCCGGACTGGCAGCGCATCCCCGTGCCCATGGCCGTGCTGAAGCTGGGCAAGGGCAACCTGCGCAGCGAGACGGTGCTCATCCCCTTCGCCAACGCGGACCGGCTGTGGCTGCG
Organism: Myxococcales bacterium; assembly: GCA_019634415.1. Taxonomy (GTDB): domain Bacteria; phylum Myxococcota_A; class UBA796; order UBA796; genus DRPG01. The sequence continues at coordinate 946 of JAHQVJ010000128.1, read as the reverse complement.
GGAGACGGACTGGTCGCTGGTGCGCCAGGGCATGATGGCCGGGCTGTTCGAGGACATGCAGCAGTGGGAGGGGGCAGAGGCGAGCGACTCCCTCGCGGCGGTGCTGCCCCAGGCGGCGCTGAACGCCAAGCAGCTCGATCCCAGCTACCGACGCGGACTCGACGGCGCGGTCAACGGCAACGCGCTGCCGCAAGCGCTCGTCGGCAACGGCGAGATCGCCCAGCGATTCGAGCTGGCGGGCTCGAGCTACGATCTCGCGCTGATGGCGGGGCTGCTGCGCTCCAACAACCCGCAGGCCATCCTCGACGACAGCCTCAGGCAGTTCCTGATCGACGAGCGCCTGCCCGACACCGAGGACCTGATCCAGGGCAACCTGGCGGTGGACGGTGGGGCGCTGAAGGCCACCTGGCCGCGCACCGGCATGGTGGGCCTCGAGGGCAGCGCCTTGGTGGGGCCGCTGCAGGTGCGCGCGGACGGTGGCTACTTCACCCACCACGTGGTGCGCACGGACTACGCGAGCGCCACCACCGTGCCCAAGCTCGCAGCGGGGGTGGGCGTGGACTACGTGCGCGGCAGCACCTTCCAGGCCACCCTGGAGGGTCGCTGGCAGCACCTGTTCGATCCGCCCGACGATCTGGTGTTGGCCATCGGCGACCAGATCCAGATCGCGGCGGGGGTGCGCGGCGGGATCTTGGCGGAGCGGCTGTGGATCCAGGTGGGCGGCGCCTACGACGTCAGCTTCAACGAGCTGTACGCGCGGCCGAGCGTGACGTGGCGAGCGTCGGACGCGGTGCAGCTGGAGCTGGGGGCGGTGATCCTGGAGGGCTTCGAGTTCGCACCGCCGGACACGCTCATCGACGCGCTCACCTACCGCGGGGGCCCGGCGTCGTTCTGGTCGCAGAACGACAGCGTGACCCTGGCGGTGTCCTGGATCCTGTGAGGGCTT
>JAHQVJ010000127.1 GCA_019634415.1 Myxococcales bacterium | reverse complement strand
GGCAGCACGTCCGCCGCCCGCTCGTGCCGGCTGTCCTCCCCCACCACGCGCACCCAGTCCGTGGCCTCGGGCACGGGCATCATCGCGCTCAGCGACCACGCCGCATCGGCTCGCTCCAGGGCGTGGGCCGTCACGGCCCCCTTGTCCCAGAAGTCGCTCCCCGTCTTCTGCAGCACGTGCCCGTCCCACAGAAGCTCGGCGCCCTCGCCCAGCGCCCACACCGGCGTGTCGTCCCAGTCCCCCTCCCGTGCATCGTAGGCTTGGACCACTGCATCCTCGCCAAGAGGCTCGGCAGCGAGCGCATCACCGTCGCAGGCCGCCAGAGCGAGCCCCAGCGTCGCCCCCTGCACCCAGCGGGGCACACAGGCCGACACGTCCTCGAGGGAGACCCACGGACCGTGCACCACCGCCGGCGCCCGGGCCAACACCAGGTCGCCTCGCTTCACCTCCTCGATGGACCGGGTCCCATCCACGGCATGGACGCTCGTACCCGCCACGAAGGACTGGAGGCGACAGCCTCTCCGTCCCCGCCCCTTGCCCACACGTCGTGCCACCTTGCGAGCGCCACTTGCCAGGAACTTGGCCGTGCCAAGGCCAGCCGTGCCAAGGCCAATTGCAACATCGATGAACATCCCACCCATCGCTTGCCCCAACGCGCCCACGGCGGCCGCGGTGGCCTGGTCATCTCCCCCCTCCTCTACGGCTGTCACGAGGTCGCCGAGCGCTGCGGCAACTGAGCCACCAGGAATCATCGAGACGATGAAGTCCTTCATCCCCTCTGGCGAGCTCAGCTGCTTCTTGAACTCCCTCCATCCCTGACCAGAGAAGAGCTTGGTCACAGACCACAGTTGGAATGGATTCGCCGACTCCAACGCACCCACCATGAGACTCTTGAGGAACAGAGGTCCATGCTCTGCCATGACCTCACCGTACCTCTTCTTCAGCCTATCGAGCTTCTTCAGGAGCTTGCCCGCCCTTCGAACGGCCCTCTTCCCCACCCTCTTCCTATGACGAGCGTTTCTGAACGTGCCCTGCTCCCCATTGGCGTGCACAGTGATCTCGCCACCGAACCCGAAGTCCACCGTCTTCAACAATTCATTCAGCTTGCTGGGCACCGAGGCTACATCTGAACCCATGTCGTCCGTCGAGGTCGCATCGTCTGCCTCGCCAGGCTCGAGCTCCTGGATCTCCCCTGCCTCTGCGCCAGGCTGCGTCGACGTGGCGTCCTGCCCCTCGGGATCCGTACCGCCCCCCGCTGCAGTGCACCCCTGTCCCTCGCACTTCTCCGCGTCCTTCTCCCCTTCACTCTCGGAATCCTCCGCAGAGTCGTCCGCATACACCCGCTCACTGCGGACGATGCTCAGATCGCCGGCATTGGAGCCCTCCGGGAACTGCTCGGAGACCTCGTGGCCCTTGCCCGTGGTCGACTGCGGCACCGTCACGTTCGCGTGGTTCACGAGCTGGGCCGGATCCGTGCACTCGGCCGACAGCCCCATCGGATCCGCGAACGACACGGGGTTCGCGTTGGCGTAGAGGAACCGGTGGAAGCCGCCGAACATCCCCGCCGGATCGGGGCTCAGGAACTGCCCCGTCGTGCTGTCGAGCACGCGATGGCGGGCCATGTGCAGCTGATCCGTGCCGGGCACCGCTTGCATCCCTGCAAACGAGAACAGGTCGTCCGACAGCACGGAGGGACTCGGCTGAGCCCCCACCCCGAAGGAGGTGCCCGAGTTCCGCTCCGTACCGTCCTCTGCCATGGGGCTCTTGGTGAGGTTCGGATCCAGCGTCACCGACTCCACCAGGTTGCCCAGCGCGTTGTAGGTGAGCCGCTGGGTAGCCGTGGGCCCAGGCGCGAACACGATCACCTGCCCCCCGGGCAGCCGCTCCTCCACCGGATCCCCGCCCGGATCGAGCGGATGCCAGTGGGTCACACGCAGGGTCTCCCCCACCTGCCGTGCGATGGGCAGCCCGAAGGCATCCCGAATGTAGGTGACGGAGTCGGCACCCACCGTGGACCCAATCACCGACCCGTTCGCATCCCGCGCGAAGGCGGCACCGTCGTGGTTGGTGGTGACCCCGAGCCAGGAGTCGCGGATCACGTCCAGCGCATCGAGCTTGGTCAGCACCCCGTGGCCGTCGTAGGTCAGGTTCTGCTGAACGATCGTGGCTCCGTCGATCACCTCGGTGACCAGCCGCCGGCCGGCCGAGTCCAGCGTGTAGTTGACGGTCTCGCCCGTCATTCCCACCGTCTCGCTCACCAGCCTGCCGCCACCGTCGTAGGTGTAGGCGTTGTCGTAGATCACGCCGTTGTGATCTTGGCTCGACGACGTCAGCAGGCCGCGGTCGTCCCGCGTGAGCGTCCAGACCTTGTCGACCACGCCGGGCGCCATGCCCACCTCTGCGCGCTCCTCCAGCCGCCCCATCACGTCGTAGGTGCGGCTCTCCACGGAGCCTGGCCCCCCGAAGGTGCGGTTGAGCTCGGTCACGCGCCCCACGTCGTCGCGGTCCTGGATGCCGAACACCGTGGTGGCCCCGGCCCGCACGTTGTCCACCTCGTGGTCGAAGCTCGGCCCGTAGTCGAACACCACGGGCGGCCCCGCAGGCCCCGCCTGGCTCTGCAGCACGCCGTTGTCGAAGTACGCCAGCGTGGTCGTGCGGAGGATTCCGTCGCCGTTGATCTCGTGGGTGCGGGTGGTCAAGCGCCCTCGCCCGTCGTAGCCGAAGGTCGTGTCCACGCTCGACGACAGCAAGGCAGCCGAGGTCGTGACCGCGGCGAGTCCTGGGTTGTCGAAGGCGTCGTGGCCCGTGAACGTGCGGGTGACGGTGGTGAACCCGTCGTTGGCCACGATGGAGGTAGGCCGGCCGAGCTCGTCGTGGCCGAACGTGGAGACTCGCTGGTTCGTGAGGCTGGCATCGGGCGCGAGCGAGTGCGTGGCCATCAGGACCCCCACGCCTCCAGGCCCGCTCTTGTAGCTGTAGGTCTTCGTGAGGCCGAGGAACTGCTCCTGCTCCACCATCCCGTTCACGTCGTACACGAGGGTGGTGGTCTCGCCCTCGCGGTCTAGAGTCTGGGCGCGCCCCGCAGGGGTGTAGGTGAAGGACTGGGTGGGCCGCAGGGTCTGTGCCGGGTCGTAGGGCCCCACCTCGGTCGCCGGGCGCCCCTGGGCATCGTAGGTGAAGTCGATCTGCTCCACGACGGTGGATCCGTCCGGACCCACGAGCTGATCCGTGGTCACCCGCGAGCCGTCGTACGAATACTCGGTCTGACGTCCATCGGGGTACACCGTCACCAGCGGACGGCCGCCCCCGTCGAAGTAGGTCCGGGTCTCGATCCCCGCTGCGTCGGTCTTGTACTCGATCCGGTGGTAGTCCACATTGGGGTGCGCGATCAGTGGATCCCCTGCCCGCAGGCCGAACGTGTAGGCGGTGTCGATGGTGTTGCGACCCAACGCCTCCTCGTGGATCAGCAACCCGCTCACGTCGTAGTGCGTGATCTGGACGTAGTCCTCCTCGTCTACGTATTTCCGGGGACGATCCTGTGCGTCGTAGGTCCACTTCCGAACGGTGGCGTCGGGATTGACCTGCAGGACGAGACGACCCCAGTGGTCATAGTGGTAGTTCCAGATGCTCATGCCCAAGGCGGTGGGCAGGATCGTCTTCTGGGAGACGCGGTTGCTCACGCCGTCGTAGACGAACGAGATCCCCACGGTCGCAGGAGTGGCGGTCCCCCGCGCGATGTGCGACACCCGATCGAGGGCATCGTAGGTCAGGGTCCTCAGGCCATCGGAGGTGCCCTCGGTCTGTAGTCGACCCATCTCGTCGTAGGTGCGCCGGGTGAGCACGTAGGGCCCCACGCGCTGCTCGAGGAGCTGTCCGCTCCAGGTGTAGTCGTACTCCGTGCGCACGTTGTCGGCGTCGACCTGGGCCACGAGCTGACCCGATCCCTCGTGCTCGAACTGGGTGGATCCGGCATGGGGCGTGGAGAGGTGGACCAGATCTCCGAGCCCGTCGTAGGTCTCGATGGTGGTGAGCGTTCGGGTGCCGTCGTGCACGACGGTGCGCAGACGTCGCCCACCGTTGCCGACCAACGGCCCGTCGTAGAAGCGATGCTCCACGATCCCCTGGCTGTCGTGCTCCATCAGCACCCGACCGAGGCCGTCGGTCACCGTCTCCACCCAGGAGTCGTCCCGGTCGGTCACTCGCTCGGTGAGGTGGCCTTCGGCGGTGGTGCCATAGGTGATGGTGTGCAAGGGCGTGGTGGTGGTGCCGTCGTTCACGCTCGTGGCCACGGGCCGCCCGAAGGCGTCGTACTGAGTGGCGATCTGGGTCTGATCGGCTTGGATCAGCAGCTTGACCGCACCTGCGTCGTTGTACTGGCTCACCTCGTGGTGGTTGCTCACCACCACGGCTCCGTTCTGCTGGAAGATCGACGCCTGCTGGTCGCGCCACACGTCCTCGGGGCGACCGCGGCCGTCGTAGCCGAAGTGCCGAGTGGCGTCCTGAGTGACGACGGTCGCGGCCTCTCCGATCCGGTCGAGGGTGTGATCGCCCACCACCTGACCGGCGCGGCGCTGGAGCAGCCGCATGCTGGTCTTCTCGTCCACGCTGACCCGCAGGAGCGGATCGACGGTGACCAGGCGGTGGGGCGCGAGGTAGTGGTGCGTGGTCTCCCAGGTGGGCGGATACGCACCGTCGTGCGACGGTGTCTGCATCGTCTGCACCCGACCGTAGGCATCGAGCAGACTCAGCGACGCCACCACCGTCTGCCCAGCCCGGAAGCTCGGCGCAGTGGCCATCTCCTTGCCCTGCACGCTGTAGCCACGCCACGTCGAGCGCTTCTTGATGGAGCACTGGCCATCGGCGGTCACCGTGCAGGTGCACGACAGATCGGAGGGTGCCGTCACGCTCGCGCTCCCCGCAGGAAGGCCCCCGCAGGTCTCGGTGAGGGTCTCGCGCCCGTACTCGTCGGTATAGGTGAACCGCAGGTTGCCGTCTTGGTCTCGGACGGCCTTGCTCGGCTGTGTGGTGTCGCGGAACCAGTATCCGCCACCACTGAACCAGCTGCTGTCGTCGTAGATGGTCTCCTCGAGCAGATCGGGGATCGGATCACCGGAGGGGTGATTCCCCATCGACCGACGCACCGAGGTGACGCGACCCAGCCCGTCGAAGGCTCGGGTGGTGGTGACGCCTCGGAAGGTCTCGGTCACGGGCTGGCAGCGATCGTCGAAGGAGACCGTGCGGACCTCGCCGCCCGCGTTCGTCTCCTGCAGGTCCCGACAGAACTCCTGGCTGCTCTTGG
>JAHQVJ010000126.1 GCA_019634415.1 Myxococcales bacterium | reverse complement strand
GGCGGGCTCTCGGACCTCTTCGGCGCCAGCGACCTGCAGGCCGGCGGAGGGCTGGGGGCCGAGGGGCTCGGTGGGCTCGGCACCAAGGGCATCGGTAGCGGCCGCAGCGGCTATGGCAGCGGTGTAGGCAGGCTCGGGGCTCGTGGGAATGGCGCCGTCGCCCGTGTGGGGGAGTCCCTCGTCTTGGGATCCCTCGACAAGAGGGTGATCCAGGCGGTGGTCAAGCGTCACCTCAACCAAATTCGCTACTGCTACGTGCGCGAGCTCAATCGACGACCCGATCTGCGCGGCAAGCTCACCATGCGCTTCATGATCGGCGCCGACGGGTACGTCCGGCAGGCCACGGTGAAGACCACCAGCATACAGAACGATGCAGTGGGCGACTGTGTCAGGGGTCGTCTGCTGCGGATGAGGTTCCCCGAGCGTCCGGGTGGAGAGATGGTCATGGTGAGCTACCCCTTCCTGTTCTCGCCCGACGGGAGCAGCGACTGGGGGCCCAGCTACGACGTGGTGCGCACCTTCCCGAGGGGGATGCTGCGCACGTCGAACGGGGCGCGTCACGACTTCCGCTCCACCGTGCACTTCGATCCGCGGATCACCACGGGAGCCGACGGCACGGCCGAGGTGAGCTTCGTGGTGAGCGACGCTGTGACCACCTTCCGGATCAGCGCCGAGGGCGTGGGCGGCGGGCACGCGGGGCGGGTGGAGGAGGAGCTGCACAGCACCCGTCCCTTCGCCCTGGACGTGGTGCTCCCCACGGAGGTGAGCTTCGGCGACCGCGTGCTGATGCCGGTTCGGCTGCGCAACCGCACCGACGATCGACTGCAGGTGGTGCTCGACACCGACCTCGAGGCGCCCTTGGTGGCCGAGGACGGCACGGGCAACCAGTCCTTCGGGATGCCCCGTGCCGACGGGCGCACCACCTACGTGCCCGTGAGCGTTCCCGACGTGGCGGGTGAGGCCACGGTGCGCGTCGCGGCGGCTGCCGACGGGCTGCAGGACGAGGTGGTCCACACCGTGCGCGTCGCGCCGCGAGGCTTTCCCCACCGGGTGACCGAGGCGGGGGAGCTGCAGCGGGTGGCGCGCCACACCATCACCATCGACGATGCGCTGCCCGGCAGCATCGACGCCCGACTGTCGCTGTATCCGAACCCGCTGAGCACGCTGATGGACGGCATGGAGTCCATGGTGGGCTGGCCAGGAGGCTGCTTCGAGCAGACCAGCTCCACCAACTACCCCAACGTGTTGATCCTGCGGCACCTCGAGCGCACCGACCGCCACGGTGCCTTGCAGATGGACCGCACCGAGGTGCTCCGGTCCGGCTACGAGCGGCTCGTCGGCTACCAGGTCGACAGCGGCGGCTTCGAGACCTTCGGGCGGGGGCCCGGCAAGGAGGCGCTGTCGGCCTATGGGTTGCTGCAGTTCGCCGACATGCGCACCGTCTTCTCCGAGGTGTCGCCGGCCATGGTGGAGCGCGACGTGCGCTACCTGCTCGCCGCGCGCGATGGCTCCGGGGGCTACCGCGCGTCGGGCGCCTCGTCGCACCAGTGGGGGGCCGCTCCCGCGAGCCTCACGAATGCGTTCATCACCTGGGCGCTGCTCGAGACCGGACACCTGACCGACGGCACCGAGGTGGGCCTGGCGCGGCAACGGGCCGAGACCGAGTCGGATCCCTATGCGCTGTCGCTCTCGGTGCTCGCCCTGCAGCACGCCGATCCCGCAGCAGCAGAGGTGGCGGCGGGTCGCCTCGCGGCGATGCAGCAGGCCGATGGCAGCTTCGTCGGGGCCGCCACCTCCGTGGTGGGCTCGGGCGGTCGGGATCTGCTCGTGGAGACCACGGCCTTGGCGGTGCTCGCCCTGAACCGCGCAACCGGCGAGGCCGCTGGTGTGCGGCGAGGCGCCTCCTGGCTGGCCTCCGCCCGTCGAGGACACGGCTGGGGCGCGACCCAGGCCACGGTGCTCGCGCTGAAGGCGCTGGACGCCGTGGCCAGACAGAGCGCCGACCCCCACGCGGGGTGGGTGCAGGTGCGGGTGGACGGCAAGGCGGTGGGAACGCTTCAGTGGACCGGGACCGAGACGTCCGGGGTTCAGCTCGATCTCGCCAGCGTGCTTCCCGCGGGCACCCACGAGGTGGAGCTCGTGGCGGAGGTACCCCTTCACGAGCCCGTGCCCTACAGCCTCGATGCCACGTGGCGTCGAGATACGCCGCTGGATGCACCCGAGGCACCGCTGACCCTGACCACCGAGTGGTCCGCCACCGAGGTGTCGCTGGGATCGCCGGTGCGGCTGGTGGCGCGCGTGCAGAACGTGTCGGATGCGGAGGTGGCCAGCCCCATCGCCCGCATCGGTCTGCCCGCGGGCGTGCGCGCCGAGACGCGTCAGCTCGAGGCCCTCCGCGCCGAAGGCACGATCGCCTTCTTCGAGACCCGTCCTCGCGAGGTGATCCTGTACTGGGAGGGCTTCGCGCCCGACCAGCAGACCACCGTACGTCTCGATCTCGTCTCCGAGGTTCCGGGCCGATTCGCCGCCCCACCCTCGGTGGTCCATCCCTACTACGACAGCGACGCGAAACGGTGGACCGCCGGAGCGAAACTGACCATCCGGCCAGGATAGCCCCCGAGTCCACGACGGACGGGCATGCGCCGGTCGAACCACCTGGGTAGACTGGCATCCCAACAGATTTCGCGACGCCGCGTTCGAGGCCCCATGGTGCACGGACCCACGCCCCCACAACCCGGCTGAGGCGCCGATGGATCTTCCCAGGGGTACCGTCGTCGACGATCGGTACGTGGTGGAAGAGGTGATCGGCCGCGGAGGCCAGGGCACCGTCTACCGCGTACACCACAAGCAGCTGCACTCCGAGCACGCCATGAAGGTGGTGCTGGCACCCACCCAGCCCATGCGGGCGCGGTTGCTGCGAGAGGGCAGGGCGCAGGCCGCCCTGAAGCATCCCCACATCGTCGCCGTGACGGACGTGGTCACCGTGGAGTCCCACACCGCCTTGGTGATGGAGCACGTGCGGGGGGTGGATCTCGAGCAGTTCCTCAACCGGGGCAAGCCCTCGGTGGAGCACACCGACGAGATCGGCACCGCTCTGATCTCGGCCATGGTGGCTGCCCACGCCCACGGTGTGGTGCACCGCGATCTGAAGCCCGAGAACATCCTGCTCGAGCGCGTGGTGGGTGGAGCCATCCCCAAGATCACGGACTTCGGTCTCGCCTTCTCCCTCGCCAGCACCGGGCGCAAGACGGTGACGGGGGCGGTGATGGGCACGCCCCAGTACATGAGCCCCGAGCAGGTGCGCAGCGCCAAGACGGTGGACCACCGTGCCGACATCTGGGCACTCGGGGCAGTGCTCTACGAGCTGGTCACGGGCTATCGCGCCTTCGACGGCGAAGACGTGATGACCATCTGGAACAAGGTGGAGCGGGCCGACTACGTGCCCGTTGGCGAGCGTGCCCCCGACGTGCCCGACCGCATGCGCACCGCCATCGAGCGCGCGCTGCAGCCCGATCTGACGCACCGCGTGCCCAACGCCACAGCGCTGCTGGACCTGTGGCAGGGGCGGGATCCCATGGCGGAGGAGTCGTCGCTGTCGCGCAAGCGGCCCAAGACCGCCATCGATCTCGACCTCGACGCTGCGATGGCCGCCGTCGCCCGTCGCCGTTCTCCTCCGCACCCCACCGGGATCACGCTGGTGGCGGGTGCGGCCAGCCTGCTGATGGCCCTGGCCGCCGGAGCGGTGGGGCTGGTGGTGGTGGCGGGGATGATCTGGTGGAGCGCACTGCCCTCGGAGGTGTCGACGGTGGCCGCCACCGCGCCGGCCCGCGAGGTGGTCCACACCGCCCGCCCCGAGTCGCAGGAGACCCCCGAGGAGGGCCCCTCGGTCGAGGTAGTGCCCGCGCCTGCCCCCTCGCCGCGCACGCCACAGCCCACGAAGCGTCCACCCGCACCGCAGCTGTCGGGTCCTGCGCTGGCCGCGCCCGCCCCGGGCTCCGTTCGCTCGCGTCCCGCGCCATCGTCCGTCGCCCCGAAGCCGTCGCCCGCGCCCGAGCCCACACGAGCGCTAGTGCGGGCAGAGGGCGCCCAAGCGGCGCTGCAGTCCGTGGACGGGAGACGGTTCGCCTTGCCCGCGGAGGTCCCTCTGGGGTCGTATAGGCTCCTCGTGACCTTCGACGGGAGGAGGGAAGTGGAGTACGGCGGCTTGATGGTGGAGGTGGCGTCCACCGGGGTCCATACCGTCGAGTGCACGGCAGGGGTGGGTCTGTGCAGTGTGCGCGCGCCCGGAGGCACTCCTTGAGGGGGCTGTCGACGGGCATCGTCGCGTTCGTCGTTGCCGTGTGGCCCCTGCGTGCAGCGGTGGCTGCGCCGTGCGACGGGGCCGTTACCGCCCACGAGATCCGTGGCCAGGCGAGCACCGTGCAGGAGTTCCTGGTGGAAGACCAGGGCGCGGTGCTCCGGGCGCGACCCGCCATGGAGGTGCTGCTCGGATCCGTGGCCTGCGCCGGGGAGACCCTGTCGCGCGACGATGCTGCCGCCGTGTTGATGACTGTGGGGCTCACCGAGTACTACGCCGGCAACACCGACGCCGCGCGGCGTGCCTTCGGCGTGGTGCGCGGTGTGGTGCCCACCATCGAGCTCCCCACCTTGCTCGCGCCCTACGCGACCCATCCGCTGGCCGTCCTGTGGGGCGACGCCGAGGTGTCGGGTCGAACCGTGCGGCTCGCAGCACCCGACGATGGTCTGATCTTCGTCAACGGCAACCCGGCGATGCAGGCGCCCGCGGACGGGCCATTCGTGCTCCAGGAGGTGGGGCCCGACGGTCGTGTGCTGCGATCGGCGTGGATGTCGAAGGCCGAGGCCATCCCCAAGGACGACCCGCGCCCGCGGACGGGGCGGTCGCCCACCCGCTTCGTGCTCCCCCTGACCGTGCTTGGTGCGGGCGCCACCATGACCACCATCGGTGCCGCGAACGCGGTGGGTACCTTCGGGAACCGCGAGATGCTGTGCAACGAGCCCGACGTCAACGGAGACGGCAAGCAGGACTGCCCGGCCAGCGTCAACGCCCGGTACGTCACCGAGATCTCGGTGGCGTCGGTGGGGGCGGTGCTGGCGGTGGTGGGCAGCGGGCTGCTGGTGCGTCAGGCCACGTTGAGCCCCATGGCGGGTGACCGCTGGGGTGCGGTCGTGCACATCGACTTCTAAGCGGTCTCACCCCAGGGGTGCATGTCCACCAGGTCGTCCACCGGTAGCTGGCCTGCGTGGAGCTGGCCTTGCGCCGCATCCCAGATCCGCCACTGCACCGAGCTGCCGAAGAACGGCTCCGACTCCACCATGATGCAGCGCACCTCGCCCTCCTCGAAGCCGCACTGGGACTGGATCGCCTGCAGGAGCTGCTGGTGCGACAGGTGGCCCTCGCCGAAGTTCCAGCCCAGCGCCAGACCCGCCACGATCTCGCCGTCGATCCACTCGTAGTCGTCGATGTCGTCCACGGTGCGGGCGAGCAGGGGATGCACGGCTCTGCCCAGGATGTGCATCACCCGGAAGGCCATCACCTTCGACGCCACGGCGGTGATGGTGTGGTCGTCGTACAGCACGGAGAGCTGCTGGCGCACGCTCGGCGCCCACTTCGTGAGGCGGTCGAGCTTGTGCTCGCTGCCGTGGCGGAACAGCCACACGTTGTAGGCCCAGTTGCCTGCGTAGTAGCGCATCGCCAGCAGGAACGAGACGTAGCGCGGGAACTGGCTGCCGAAGGCCGGAAGCAGCACGTGGAAGCCGATGAGCCAGGCCCACAGGGCAGGCTGCGAGATGCTCGAGATCGGCACTGCGGCATGCACCCCGAACAGCACCAGCGCGCCGTAGATCATGATGACGTTCCACTCCAGCGGCACGCCCATGGGCACGTTGAAGAGGATGAACAGGTGGAAGCCCACCATCACGAACAGTGCGACGGAGGTGACGGGACCGCCCCCCGACAGCAGCAGCGCCAGCGGCACGCCGTACTCCACGAGGGTGCCGAAGTGGGCCATCGCAGCGGCGGTGCGGGACGGTCGCAGGTCGTGGGGAAAGTCGCGGTACACCCAGCGACGCAGCGGGGTGCCTCGGGTGAAGGGCGCGTTGCTCGTCATCACCCCCATCACCGCAGGGAAGTGGCGGTTGAGCTTCGACGTGGCGGCCCACCACCAGATGGCCATCCACACGAACTTCGAGCCGGCGACCCAGTCGTCGACGAACAGCAGCACGATGACCGCCGACAGGTAGTGCTCGGAGCGGAACACCAGGAACAGCGTCTTGTCGCCCAGGGCCATGAGGGGCACGAGCACCAGCAGCGGAACCAGATCCAGCGTCTCCACGGTGGGGGCGGTGAGTGCGGCCACCAGCACGCCCAGGGTGCCGGCGTAGGCGACCACGTCGAGGAGGGTGCGGCGGTGCCCGCCCACGATGGGCAGCCCGGGCACGAACGGAAGCTTCGTGGTGCCGGGGCGCAGGAAGTACAGGGCGCCGCCCAGCGGGGGCACGTAGCGCCCGGTCAGCGGGCCGCTTCCGCAGCCCAGGCCCAGCCCCTCGAAGAGCATCGTCCACAAGATGGCCTTGGCGAACGCATCGTCGCTCGCCCACCAGCTCCCGAAGGTGTCCAGGGTGTTGCCGGGGGTGAAGGTGCAGAACCACACCCACATCCCGATGTACGAGCCGATCTTCAGCGCGTAGAGCAGATAGATCGCCAGAGGCGTGCCGTAGCCGTCGGCAGCCCAGGACTGGCACACCATCTTCAGCCGCTCGGGGAAGGGCCGGCTCGACCAGTCCTCTATGTCGTAGGCGGGCAGCGTTGGACGGAACATGGTGGCCTCCGAGCCAGCGTAGGCTACCAACCGACGGCAGAAGAGGGGGAGTGATGGGGCCTCTGCACGGACTGAAGGTCATCGAGGTGGCGGGCATCGGTCCAGCGCCGATGTGCGCCATGTTGTTGGCCGACATGGGGGCCGACGTGGTCCGCATCGACCGGGTTCGTCCGGGTGGCCTTGGCGCTGGGATGCCGCCGCGCGCGGATCTGCTCAACCGGGGGCGCCGCTCGGTGGCCCTGGATCTGAAGCACCCCGACGGTGCCGCGGTGTTGCTGCAGCTGGCGGAGCGCGCAGATGCGCTGCTGGAGGGCTTTCGACCCGGGGTGATGGAGCGGCTGGGCGTGGGGCCGGAGCCGTGTCTGCAGCGCAATCCGGCGCTGGTGTACGGCCGGATCACGGGCTGGGGGCAGACGGGGCCCTACGCCCAGGCAGCGGGGCACGATCTCAACTACATCGCGCTGGCGGGGGTGGCGGACGCCATCGGCACGCCCGAGACCCCCACGCCCCCGCTGAACCTGGTGGGGGACTTCGGCGGTGGCGCGCTCTACCTGGCCTTCGGCATGGTGTGTGCGCTGCTGGAGGCGCGCACCTCCGGGCAGGGACAGGTGGTGGACGCGGCGATGGTGGACGGGGTGGCGTCGCTCACCACCATGATGCACAGCCTGCGCGCGATGGGGCTGTGGCAGGACGGCCGAGGCCACAACATGCTCGACGGCAGCTGGCCCTTCTACCGGACCTACCGCACGTCCGACGATCGCTTCGTCTCCCTGGCGCCGCTGGAGCCGAAGTTCTACGCGGAGATGCTGCAGCGGCTGGGGCTCGCGGAGGAGGAGCTACCGAGTCAGCACGACCGCGCCGGCTGGCCGCTGCTCACGGAGCGGATCGCAGCGGCGGTGGCACAGCGCACCCTGGCGGAGTGGGAGGAGCTGCTGGCGGGAACGGACGTGTGCTTTGCACCCGTGCTCACCTTCTCGGAGGTGCCAGAGCATCCACACTTCCAGGCGCGGGGCACGTTCGTGCAGCATCACGGGGTGGTGCAGCCGGGGCCAGCGCCCCGCTTCTCGCGCACGGAGGCTGCGCTTCGGCACCCTCCGCCGAAGCCGGGGGAGCACACGGCGGAAGTGCTGGAGGAATGGGGGTTGGACGGCGTCTCGGTCAGCGACTTGCAGGCCTCGGGCGTGCTGCGCTGAGGGACGGGTCGGTTTGGTGTTTTGCTACTAGGTAGTTGGACAATCACGATTGTCGCAGACACTGCGACAGAGTGTATGGCGAGCTGACACCACGCATCTCATACAGTGGGCTCACTTTGGCGCTGACGATGGGCAGCGCCTTTCATCCACTGTGGGAGGTCATGTGAACAAGATGTTGAAGATCGGCTCTGCAGCTGTGTTGGGGGTCTTTGCGACGGTTGCGACGGTAAACGTCTCTCAGGCGACCATCTTCAGCTTCTATGTCGAGGACGACACGGGCATGTGGGACTGGAACGTCAACTCGGGCTTCATGAACCTGCAGGGCCTGAGCGGCGAGACCGTGTTCGCTTACGACGAGCGCCAGTGCTTCCAACACACGGGGCCAATCACCTACGACGAGGAGGATGGAACCACCACGACCGTGAACTACCAGAACGAGTGGATGTCTTGTCACCTCATCCACGCGAAGGGGTTGTTCTATTACCCCGTCTACTTCCAGTCGGACTACGACGCGAATGTGAAGGGTGTGATCAAGAGTGCAAGTGGTCTGTTCCTCTCGGACCCCATCTGCAACAGGCGGCTGGGCCCGTTCAACTATCCGAAGAGTCCGTCTCGGGATGCCGATGGCACGACGCTGGAGTTTCCTGACTCGACCAGCGTGGACGGAGATCTGTATCCGCCGGATGGCTTCGCGCAGGTCCGCGTCATCACGGATTGCAATCCCACCTAGATCTGCAAGGATCTGCGAGCCAGCTCTACGGTTCTGAGCAGCATTCGACCCGAGTTCGCACCCACGGCGTAGCCTCCGCTTCCTCGGCCTTCGATGGCTTCGGAGGTCACCTGGGTGAGGAGGCGTGGAAGGCCAGCCTTCGCTCCCGTGCGGTCCAGTAGAGCTCGGGCATCCTCGCGTTGTCCGTTTTCCGCGGTCGCCAGAGCAAGCCAGCACAAGGCAGCCGTGCGATGCATGCCCCAGTTCGTCGGTACGAGGGCATCTGCCGCACGTTCGTAGTGCTCCAGACTGGTTGCGATGTCGCCTGCTCGGTGGCATCGGAACCCCAGCTCCATCGAAGCCCAGCCTTCGACGAGAGGACGCTTGCCCGCAGCTCGCTCCTGCACGGTCTTCAGCCGAGTCCATTGGCTCTCTTCGTCCGCGTCGAGCTGGGCGAGGACCACCTCGATCTGGTCGATGACCAGGAGATTTCCTAGCTCCTGCGCCAGCGGGAGGATCGTGGTGTAGACCTCGATGACCAAGGGGGGCCTGCGCATCTCCAGGGCTGCCGCCCCCAGCGCGCCGCCTGTGCGGAGGATGGCGCTGGCCACACTGGACTCGTTGGCCTTGGCGTAGGCGGTCTTGGCCACCGCCAGCGCCCACTGTGGCTCGCAGGCCAGGATGTGAGCCATCACGAGCATACCGTGGCCTTGAGCGAGGGAGTCGGCGCTTCCCCCTTCCATGGTCACCACCTCCTTCAGCGTCGAGATGGCGGTGGGGTAGTCCTGGGAGCGGGTGGCGATGTCGGCGCGACAGGTCAACGCCCGGGCGCGGATCGACGCCGGAAGGTCCACGCTGTCGACGTAGTCGACGAGCGCCCCTCCCTGCTCTTCCACGGCCTCGACGCCCTCGAGGATCAAGCGGTCGGCCACCACCCTCACCCAGCTCTGTGCGATCTGAGCGGGGGTGCCCTCGGCGCGTGCCAGGGCCAGTGCGTCCTTGGCCAGCTGCAGGCTCGCTCGCTTCTGGTGGGCGACCGTGAGCATCCACCAGCGGGTCTGCAGGACGTCGATGCGCACAGAGGCGGGCAGCGAATCCAGCTCCAGCGCCTCCAGGTAGGGCCTGGCGTGCGCCGGGCTCCCGAACATCCGGCCGTGCTCCCACAACGCCAAGGCCAGGGCGGCCACCCGTGAGCTGTCCTGTGCGTGGCCCAAGGCAGCTGCATAGATCTGCCACTCCTCGATGAGGCGTGCGGCTCCCGCGCTCGCGTCTGTGTCCAGCAGCGTGCGCGCCTCAGTGGCTCGCTCGGCGGCCCACTCCGCGAAGGCGGCGTTCTGCTCGTTCGTCGTGTGCTCGCCGGCGAAGGTGCGCACCACGTCGAGCAGCCGGAACACCGGCGGCCGCTCCACCACCAGTGCTGCGCGCGCCAGGGCGTCGAGGCCGTCCAGCAGCGTCACGGTGCCGGTCTGCGCCACCGGGCCCAGCATCTTCGTGGTGAAGGGGCCCGGAAACAACGACGCTGCGCTCAGCAGCGCCTGCTGCTCCTCCGTGAGCGCGTCCCACGAGGCTTGCAGCACTCCCGACAGGCTCTTCGATCCGCCCCCGAGGATCCGGATGTCCGAGGCCATGGCCTCGCGCAGCTCGCCGAGCTGCAGCACCCGCAGACGCCCGGCCGCGAGCTCCACCGCCAGGGGAAGCCCGTCCACTGCCCCCACGATGTCGGACACGGACTCGGCGGGCAGCGCTCGATCCGGAACCACCACGTCCGCTCGGCGCAGGAACAGCCGCGCGGCCGCCTCGGGCTCGAGCGGAGGCACCAGGATGCGGCGCTCCTGCCCGTGAAGCACCCGTGAGGTGGTCAGCAGCAGCAGCTGTGGCGCCTGCGCCACCCAGCCGGCGAAGGTGTCTGGCGCGAACTCGTCCAGGTTCTCCACGGCGTCCAGCACCACCAAGCAGGGTCCCGCTGCGGCCAGCGCGCGGCCCAGCGCCGCCGCTGTGTAGGCTGCGGGCTCCAGGCCCAGGGCGGAGGCGATCTCCACGAACAGGTCGTCGCGTGTGTGCAGCTGCACGGCCGAGATCCAGTGCAGGTGCTCGTGGCGCTGCGACACCTCGCGCGCCAGCCGACTCTTGCCCACCCCCGCCACGCCGTGCAGGGTGAGGTAGCGGTGCAGCTGCAGCTCCGTCACGATCTGGGCCAGCAGGGCCGTGCGACCGATCAGGTCCCCGATGTCTTCCAGCGCGAGCCGAAAGCCCGAGCCGTAGACGGTGACGAGCCGGTCGCTGGCGTCTCCGAGCTTCTTGCGCAGGCGCGCCATGAGGTGGGTGACGGCGCGGCTGTTCACGCCGTCGGCGTAGTCCCACACGTCGCGGAGCAGCGCGTCGCGGCTCACGGTCTGCCCGGGCCGCTGGGCGAGGTAGCGGAGCACCGAGGCCTCGAGCTCCGTCAGCGCGACCTCATCGGTGCCTCGTCGGAGCTGGCGACCCATGGGGTGGAAGTGCCAGGAGCCAATCTGAACGGGTTGCACCTCTGCACTGTACGAAGTTCCGTCGCGTTTGGCATGCCCTTCGGAGTGCGGTCACGGCGGCTGGGGCATACCTCGGTGGCCGGGAGGTGAACCCTGCGTCGGTTCTACTGGAAGAGTGGTTGAACGACCTGTCGAAACGCACGCGTGCTCGTGCGTGAGCTGGCCCTGGCAGCCGATCTGGAGATCGAGGAGCGCAACTTCCAGAAGGAGGCGCTCACCGAAGCGGAGCTCCGCGAGCTGATCGCGGTGGCGGGAGGCGTGGCGGCGGTGATCTCGCCGCGCAACAAGGCGGTCAAGGAGGCGGGCTGGAGCGACGCTCCCCCCGATCTCGACACCTTCGTGGCGGCGGCGGCGGCCGACAACAAGATGATCCGCCGGCCGGTGCTGGTGCTCGACGACAAGGTGGTGGTGGGCAACAAGGCCGACGCGATCCGCCAGGCCTTCGGCTAGCCCGGACCCAGCGGGGGGCTCACATTGTGAAACTTCAACGCGCTTGCCTGGTGGTAGACAGCTGCTCTGGAGGGCGCGTGAAGAACCTGTGGGTCACCCTCGTGTGTGCGCTGGGGTGTCGTTCCGATTCGATCGACACCGACACGTCCTCGAGCCCGCTCGATCCCACCGAGTGGGAGGGACCCACAACGGAGGGCACCAGCACCACCGAGCCTTGGATCTCCCTCGACTCGATCGAGCTTCAGCTGGAGCTGGGTCTCAAGCGCTTCCGCTTCACCTGGTCGGAGGTGTCAGGGGCGGACTGGATGCAGGTGGTGGAGACTCCATCGCCTGGTGTCGCACCCATCGTGCACGAGCTGGATGCCACGGCCACACAGCTGGAGCTGGACGTGTCCCTGCATCGCCGGTGGCAGGCGACCTATGTGCTCGAAGCCTGCAGCGCCGCTCTGGGATGCGTGGCCGCCGAGCCCCTGGACATGGTCGACCAAGACCTTCGGCCTGCCATCGGGTACCTCAAGTACGAAGGCTCCCAGACGGATTTCACCGAATTCGGCTACGGCTTGGCGTTGGATGCTGCCGGGGACACCCTGGCGGTGGGCACCAACGTCGTGGGCCCTGAGGGATACGTGGGTTCGGTCGTGGTGTACCAGCTCGGCGCGGACGGATGGTCGGTCGATGTGGAGCTGAAGCCCAGCAAGGCGGTTCGGCAGTTCGGAGGATTCGGGCACGAGATCTCACTGTCCGACGACGGTGAGACGATGCTGGTGGGCGACGGTCGCTACCACCACGCGGACTGCAGGGTGTACGTGTATCAGCAGCAGTCTACGGGCTGGGCCCCAGTGGCGACTTTCTTCGGCAACGAAGCCACCGGGGAAGACGCCAAGTCCTATGGGGACCTCGTGGCGCTGAGCGGAGACGGAGGCACGGCGGTGGTGGCCCAGAATGTGCATGCCATAGGGTTCGACTACGGGCTCTTGGACGTGTTCGCCGTCGACGAAGCGGGTGAGTGGGTGTTCCGTCAGCGCCTGATGGACGAGCCGGTCGACGGGTGGTCGCCCGAGTCCATCTCCGTCAGCCAGGATGGCTCGAGGATCGTCGTCGGACAGTGGTACTACGGCGACCGGGCCGACTATGCGGTCGACACCTGGGACCGCGGAGCGGATGGTGTGTGGACGCTGTCGCCAACTTGGAGGTTGGATGCCGCGAACACGGATCAGGGCTTCGTGTCCATGTCGGCGGATGGCTCACTGCTCGCCACCATCGTGGACGAAGTGCCTCGCCTCTATCGAGCGGGTCGCTCCTCCTGGGAGGAGGAGGACGTCTTCGAGCAGCTGAGTGGGCGCTTCTTGCGACCGAGTCTGAGCCGCGACGGCGCGACGTTGGTGGTGGCGGATCCGGTCGACGCTTCGTCCTACAGTGGTGTCGGTGATGACTCGAACCTCGATAGTGGCAGTCCGTCCTCGGGGGCCGTCTATGTGTACGGTCTGTCGGGCTCCACGTGGTCCCTGGATGCCTACGTGAAGGCCTCCAATCCAGATCCGAGCGATGTGTTCGGGTACCGGGTGGCCTCGAGCGCGGACGGCAGCGTCCTGGCGGTCACGGCACCGAACGAGGCCAGCGCAGGCCATGGGTTCGGTGCCGATCCCACCGACAACTCGGCGTTCTTCTCGGGTGCGGTGTATCTGTACTGAGGACCCATTGCGGCTCAGCGGCCGCGCCACCAGTACGACAGCCAGGCCGGCACCTCGCGGGTATAGGCATAGGCGTCGCGCAGCTCGGTGTACTGGGCGGGCGCGCCCTGTACGTGGGTGAAGCCCGCGTGCCGCAGCGACATCTTCGCGCGGCTCACGTGGAAGCGCTGGCTCACCGCCACCACCACCGCCTGCGGACCCAGCAGCGCGGCCGCGTTGCGGCTGGTGGCCTCGGTGGTCCAGCCCTGGGAGTCCACCAGCAGCTGGCTCGGCGGCACGCCGCGGCCCTGCAGGTAGCGACCCATCACCACCGCCTCGTCGTGGCCCTCCTGTCCCAGCGCGCCGCTCACCACGATGCGCTTCACGGCGCCTGCCACCAACAGATCGTGGGCCGCGTCCAGCCGGGCCTTCAGCCGGTCGGAGGGCGTGCCGTCGGGATGCACCGTGTTGCCGTAGACCACGGCTGCGTCGGCGTTGTCGGCGGGATGCGAGGTGGCGTCGGCGTACAGCGCCACCACCGCCCCGAGGTACACCGCTGCGCCGGCGCCCAGGGCTGCTGCGCCCCACTTCACCAGGAGTCTCATGGTCGTCCTCCAGGGACAGCGTAGATCCGCCACTCCCAGCCAGGATCCTCCGACGTGTCGTCCATTGCCACGCAGCGCCAGCCCAAGGCACTCACCACACCGTCGTGCTGCGGGTTCACGTAGACCAAGCGGGCGTCCACGCCACAGCCCGCCACCCGCTGCAGCAGGGGCACCAGCACGTTGGGCGGGAAGGAGTTGAACACGAAGAGCACCAGCGGGCCCTCGGGCAGCGGCTGGTTCGCGGCGTCTGCGCACATCAGGTGCACCTCGCAGGTGCAGCCGCCGCGGGAGCGAAAGGAGGCCAGGTTCTCCTGGGCCACCTGATGCAGGCGCTGGCGGTGCTCCACCCCCACCACCCGGTCGTAGGGGCGCTGGCTGGCCATCAGCGCCACCCGCCCCTTGCCCGAGCCGAGGTCGACGAAGCTCGCCCCCTGCGGACCCAGGTCCACCGCGTCCAGCGCGGACGTCACCACCGAGGGTCGGGTGGGCTCGTAGTTGCCCAGATCGAAGGCGCAGGTGCGGGTGCCCCAGGTCTCGTCGAAGGATCGCCCCTCGTGGGAGATGTCGGTGAAGTGATCGAGCAGCCCCGACCACCACGAGCGGCTCATGCCGCGCTCGAGCGGAAGGTGCTGCGATAGCGCGACGGGCTCGTGCCCAGCTGGGCGCGGAAGCGCTCTCGCAGGGTGGTGGCGCTGCCGAACCCCACGGCCTCGGCGATGGCCTCCATCGACAGCGACGTGGACTCCAGCAGCTGCTGGGCGCGGTGGATCCGCATGCGCGTGAGCCAGCGGGCCGGCGTGGTGCCCACCTGCTCGCGAAAGCGACGGTTCAGGGTGCGCAGGCTCATGGCGGCTGCGCGCGCCATGCGAGCGGTGCTCCAGTCCTCGTGCAGCTCGCTGCGCACGCGATCGAGCAGCGGTGCCAGGGAGCCCACGTCGCGCGGGGGCACGGCGGCGATGAACTGGGCCTGTCCGCCCGCCCGCTCCAGCGGCGTCACCGCGCGCCGCGCCGCGTCGGCCGCGATGCACGCACCCAGGTCGCGCCGGATGACGTGTAGGCACAGATCGAGGCCCGCCGCCGCCCCCGCGGACGTGAGCACGGAGCCCTCGTCGACGTAGAGCACCGTCGGATCCACTCGCACCCGAGGAAAGCGCTGCTGCAGCAGCTCGGCGGCAGCCCAGTGGGTGGTGGCGCGCAGCCCGTCCAGCAGGCCAGCAGCGGCCAGCACGAAGGCTCCGGTGCAGATGCTCATGACGCGGGCGCCGCGCGCGGCACTGGCCCGCAGGGCCGCGATCACACAGGGAGGCACCTCGGCGTCGACGTCGCTCACGCCTGGTGCCACCACGGTGTGCACCTGCGACAAGGCGCGAAGGGAGCGAGGCGCCGCCACGCTCATCAGGCCGGTGCGCACGAGCTCGGGAGCAGCCCGCACGCCACACACCCAGACCTCGTAGGGCGGGCTACCGTCGGGCCGCTGGACCCAGGACAAGGAGTCCGCAGCCGTGGCCAGATCGAAGGGCACGAAGCCGTCCATGGCGATGATCCCGACGCGATGTGGCTCCACCCCGGGCTCCCTTGGCACGAATCCGTCGAACACTGTCGTATCTGCCAGCATCGATGTGGACCAGGACCTCCTACCGTGAACGGCAGGAGGTTCGACATGTGGGAAGAGATCGTGGTGCTGGATGTCGTGGGTGCGGTCGCGGTGTCGCTGCTGTTCATCGTGGGGTTGTCGGCCCTGCCGGAGCCAGCGCGGCAACGCTACAACGCCGTGTTCGTGGCGGGCGCAGGCGCGGCCTACCTCAACGGCGGGTTCGGGATGGTGGAGCTGGCGTTTGCCTTGGTGGTCTCGGTGTGGGCCTACCTCGGGCTGCGCTCCTACAAGGCCATTGCCGTGGCCTGGGCGCTGCACGTGGTGTGGGATGTGCTCCACCACCTCTACGGCCAACCCATCCTGCAGGAGCTGCCCACGTCATCCTTCGGGTGTGCTGTCTGCGACGCCATCTGGGCGGTCTGGTTCTGGTTTGGCGCCCCTTCCGCATTGTTGCCATTAGAGAAATTGACCAGGGCTCGTAACTAGCGTGCAACTGGAAAAGGGGGATCGCCGACGATCGTCTGGCTAGTCTGGACAGCGATCTCATGGACCTCATGGGGCGTTACACGCATTTTCGTCTTTTTTGTGGTCCGGCGGCGGGCGAACCTCCGGTTTGCCTGTTCGTACACCCTCCCCCCAGGTGCATCGACACGTTGGAGAGCCCCATGCGAATCGTCTCCGGATCCGCCCTCGCGCTGTTGTCCACGCTGTCGGGGTGTGATCTCGGCGTCGGCGTGATGCCCACCGAGGACACGCTCACGACTCCGTCCACGGCCCCCACCACCCCGTCCACCACCACCACTCCTGGCTCCACGACTCGCTCCCTGCCCGTGATCGGCCAGGAGGTGTCGATGTCGGACCGGATGGAGGACGGTGACGAGCACAAGATGCCGCTGTGTGAGCTTGTCGGCTACGGCGGCAAGCTGTTCGCCGCAGACTGGACCGAGCAGGAAGGTGGCGGGCGCCCCCTCACCAAGGGCACCGGGGCGCCGTTGACGGATCCGAGCTCGCCGCTCGTGTTCCCGCACAACTTCAACCGGATCTCCGCCCCCGACGCCAACGCGTGCTCCGGGTGCCACGCCAAGCCGTTCGTCGGTGGGGGTGGCGACGTCGTGGCGAACGTCTTCGTGCTGGGGCAGCGGTTCGACTTCGCCACCTTCGATCCCCTCGACGACATGCCCACCCGCGGCGCCGTGGACGAGAACGGCTTCCCGGTGATGGCCCAGGACATCGCCAACGAGCGCGCGACGCTCGGGATGTTCGGCTCTGGCTTCATCGAGATGCTCGCGCGTCAGATGACGGCCGACTTGCAGGACCTGCGTGATGCGCTGGTACCCGGGGACTCCGTGGGCCTGACCACCAAGGGCGTGTCCTTCGGCATGCTGTCGCGGGACAAGGCCGGAGCTTGGCAGGTCGAGCTGGTCGAGGGGCTACCCGCACCCAGCATCGCCACCACGGGCCCGACCGATCCGCCGAGTCTCGTGCTGCGCCCCTTCCATCAGGCGGGTGCGGTGGTGTCGATTCGCGAGTTCACCAACAACGCCTACAACCACCACCACGGCATCCAGACCACGGAGCGCTTCGGTGTGGGCACCGATCCCGACGGCGACGGCTACGTCGACGAGATGTCGGTGGCCGAGGTCACGGCGGCCACGGTGTGGCAGGCCACCCTCGACGTGCCGGGTCGCGTGATGCCCACCAACCCCTACGTGCTGAAGGCCGTGGAGGAGGGCGAGGCCCTGTTCGACAGCATCGGCTGTGCCGAGTGCCACGTGCCCGCGCTGCCGCTGGACGAGAAGGGCTGGATCTACACCGAGCCCAACCCCTACAACCCACCGGGCAACCTCTCCGTGGACGAGGCCACGCCGCTCGAGATCGATCTGACGGATCCGGCGCTGCCGGGTGAGCGGCTGCAGCCCGAGAACGGTGTGGTGTGGGTGCCGGCGTTCACCGATCTGAAGCTGCACGACATCACCAGCGGCTACGACGATCCGAACGCCGAGCCGCTGAACATGCACCACCCGGGGGGAAGCACGGACTTCGAGGACGGCAACTCCCAGTTCCTCACGAAGAAGCTGTGGGGTGCTGCCAACGAAGCGCCCTACTTCCACCACGGCAAGTTCGTGACCATGCGCCAGGCGATCGAGGCCCATGCGGGTGAGGCGACGGACTCGAAGAAGAGCTGGGATGGCCTGACGACCTACGAGCGGGACACCATCATCGAGTTCCTGAAGACGCTGAAGGTGCTCGACAAGGGCGACTGCGCCTACTGACGCGCGCTAGAGTCCCCACGCGGGGAGGAGGAATCCTCTTGATCGCGTGGGTCTCGATGGCCTGGGCGCAGTCGACCCCTTGCCCCCAGACGGTGGCAGAGGCCGATCTGCGCTTGCAGGCAACGCGGGCGATGACGGCCTTCGCGGAGCTGGCGTCGGACGAGCTTCGCTCCGAAGCCGCCGCGGTGGAGCGAGACGCCGCCTGCCTGCAGCGCCCGATCCCGGCGGATCTGGCGGCCCGCGTGCATCTGGTGCTCGCGGCGCGAACCTGGCTGCTGGACCGGCAGGGGCCATGGATCGGTCATCTGTGTGGGATCCAGCGCCTCGATCCCAGCTTCGAGCTGTCACCGGAGCTGTTCGCGCCCGACCACCGCATGCGGATCGCATTCGACAACGCGAGCTGCGACGACCTGAAGGAGGTGACACTTCAGGGCGCATGGGCGGACGGTCGGACCTCGCTACCGAAGACGCCCGTTCCGTTTCCCTACCTGGCGCAGCGCGAGCGGCGGGGTCGCACCGAGGGGCGCTGGGTGGCGATGGGGGAGCCGTTTCCCTACGAAGGGCCCTCCACACAAAGCTCCGCACCTCCGGTGCTGGCGGCGGGTGGTGCCGCGACGGCGCTGGTGGGGAGCGTGCTCCTGGCGGTCTCCGTGGGCCGCGCGGGGCGCTACACGTGTCTGCTGGACCCTCCCGCACAGCGGCGGGTGGACTGTGTGACGACGCTGGCGGAGGCAGAGGCGCTGCGGAGCTCCCTGCGGCCGCTGAATGCCGTGGGCTGGACGCTGCTGTCGACGGGCACGGCGGTGGGTGGGGCAGGGGTCGTCGTCACCTGGAGGCAGCGATGAGCGGTGCGGGACTTCGAGCCAGTGGGTTGTTGTGGGTGGTGGGGTGCCTGCCGCCGGTGCCCACCCTCGTGGCCACCAGCGACACCACTGTCACGACGGCTGTGTGTGGTGACGGCGTGTTGGCCGAGGGGATCGAGGAGTGCGACGACGGAAACGCCTTCGGCGGCGATGGCTGCTTTGCATGCCGGCTCCCCGTCACGCGCTCCATCACCGAGGCCGCCGCCGTGTTGTTCGGGGAGCAAGCGGGCTCCCGTGTGGGGGGCGATTCGGCCCACGTGGGGGTCGGCGACGTCGACGGAGATGGCTTCGACGACGTGCTGATCGGGGCGCTGGGCGACGACGGTGGGGGCAAGGACGCAGGGGCGGCCTATCTGTTCCATGGACCGCTTCCCCCCGAGAGCAACGTCGCTGAAGCGGACGCGGTGTGGCGGGGCCTGCCGGGCAGCGCCCTGGGGTTGTCGGTGGTCGGGCCGGGAGACGTGAACGGAGACGGCTTCGGCGACGTGCTGATCGGGGCGCCTCGCGCCGATCCGATGGGCAAGGGGCCCAGCATCGGTGCGGCGTACCTGTTCCACGGCCCCTTCGCGGGCCAGATAGCGCTCGAGGCAGCGGCCGCGACCTTCCTGGGGGAAGCTCCGGGTGACGTGGCCGGTCATGCGCTGTTCGCCGGGGACGTGACCGACGATGGTGTGCCCGATCTGGGGATCGGGGCGCACCTGAGCTCACCGGTGGGGGTGCGCACCGGCGCGGCCTACGTGGTGCATGGTCCGGTGACGGGCGTGGTGTCGCTGGCCAAGGCCGACGCGGCCTGGTTCGGAGCCGCAGACGAGGACGAGGCGGCTCGCGAGGCCCTCATGGGCGCGGATCTGAACGGCGACGGGGTCGGCGACCTGGTGGTGCCGGTGCGCCTGCACGACGCGGGCGGTCTGGATTGGGGGGCCGTGTACGTGATCTTCGGACCCATCGCGGGCACCGCGGATCTGGGCGCTGCGGATGTGCAGATCACGGGTGAGGCCGACATGGACTTCGCCGGCGTGGCGGTCTCGGCGTCGGGGGACCTCGACGGGGATGGCAACACCGATCTCGTGATCGGCGCCACCCGCACGGATGCAGGCGCCGAGGACGCTGGAGGCGCCTACGTCTTCTTCGGGCCGCTGCTCGCCGGGAGGCGCAGTCTGTCGTCGGCGGACGCGGCCTTCCTGGGCGAGGACGTGCTGGACGAGGCCGGGGTGAGCGCCACGATCCTGGGGGACCGCAACGGAGACGGCGTCGACGACCTGGCGGTGGGGGCCTGGTTTCGCGACGAGACGGGCGAGGACGCTGGCGTGGCCTACGTGATCCATGGACCCGTGCGGGGGGTGCACAGCCTGGCGCAGGCAGATCTCCGGCTCACCGGGGTGGCCGCTGGCGATCGGCTGGGGGACGGCGTGGTGCCCGCAGGCGACGTGGACGGCGACGGGCTGGCCGACCTGCTGGTGGGCGGCAGCTACCACGACGGCACCGGCATCGACGCTGGGGCGGTGTACCTGTGGACCGGCGAGCGACGCTAGGCTTGCTCGCCGGGCAACCTTGGCCGAACCTTGGAGAAGGCTTAGAACGACAGCTCGAGTCCGATGGCGGCGTAGGGGCTGCCCACGCGACCGATGAGGGCCATGGAGTCCGAGAAGTGGTAGCGGCCGCCCACGGCGGTCACCAGGTTCTGGCTGCCCACGCGAAAGAAGTCCCCGTCGCCGAGCCACAGGAAGGCATTGAAGCCCGCCTCTGCGTAGGCCGACCACTGGTCGGAGAAGTAGAAGTTCCACTGCAGGGCCACCGGGATCCCGATGGCGTTGCCTCCGCCGACTCCGAACACGTCGCCGACGAAGTACAGATCGGCTCCGAAGTTGATGTAGACGGAGTTGTTGATGGGTGGCACGAAGCCGTTGGGCACGATGGGGATGCCGTAGCGCGCACCCACGGCGCCGCCGACGCTGTACACCGACACGCCAGCGTGCAGGTCCAGGGTGTGGGGGCGGTTGCCCTCGTGGGGCTCGTCGATGGAGGTGGCGTAAGCAGGGGCAGCGGTCAGGAGTGCCGCTGCGAGGCTGACGACGATGCGCTTCATGTGGGGGATCTCCTCAGGCGTCGCGCCGCCCGGTGGGCGGTGCCTGGTTCCGCCGCGAACCTACGCCATTGCGGCCGTCCGGTCGAGCACACCTGGGGCACAGTCCTCGCTCAGCTGGCCTGGCGCCGCGCCAGCTGGGAGATCCGTGTGCCGATGCGGCGAGCGGCGTCGAACTCGGAGTCGAACACGTCGCCCGACAACAGGCTCACCACGCCGCGGCGAATGGGCTCGTAGCGCCAGGTGCTGTCGGACAGCGCCAGGTCGAGGAACTCGCCCGTGTAGAACGCGTCCACCACCGGCGCGAAGGCGCGCACGGCGTCGCGGACGCGGGTCTCGTAGGTGTCGAGGTCGCTGTGGCCGGTGAGCGCGGCGGCGAGCCACTGCGCTCCGTTGAGCCCCAGGCAGATCCCGGTGGAGAAGACGGGATCGAGGAAGGTGGCGGCGTCGCCGAGCAGGGCCCAGCCGGGTCCGTGGAACCGTGAGGCGCTGCAGGTGAAGTCGGACACCCCCCGAAGCTCCTCCAGAGGCTGTGCTCCCTCGAGGCGGGCAGCGGCCGCAGGGCAGCGGCGCAGCGCCTCGGCGAACCCCTCGCGGCCGCGTGGACCGTCTGGCGTGGTCACCGCACCCACGCTGTGCACGCCCTCGCCCAGGGGCAGGAACCAGAACCAGCCCCCGTCGAACTCCGAGATCACGATGTCGCCGGGCTCCTCGGGTGGCAGCGCCTTCACGTCGCGGTGCCAGGCGGCCATCGCCGCGTTGCGCAGGTGAGGGTGCGTGGTGCGGATGTCGAGCTGGCGCGCGAGCAGCTGGTTGCGACCGGCGGCGTCGACGATCCAGTCGAAGGCGTGTGGGCCGTCGTCGGTGTGCACCTGGCTCGGGCCGGACTCCGAGCGGGGCTCCATGCGGCGCACCTTGGCCACCACCAGCTGGGCGCCCGCCGCCAGCGCCACCTCGCGCAGCTGTGCATCGAAGCGATCGCGGCGCACGTGCCAGGCGAAGGAGGCTTGCTCCCGCAGCGCCTCGCCGAAGTCGAAGCGCACCGCCACGTCGCCGCGCGTGAACACCGCCCCGCGCTTCACGGGGTAGGCCGACATGTCCACGCCCAGATCCTGCAGCTGAGGCACGGACTGCGGGATCAGCGACTCGCCGACGCCTCCCAGCGGCACGGCGTTCGCGTCGAACAGCGTGACCTGCAGGCCTGCACGCTGCAGGTAGGTGGCCAGGGCGCAGCCAGCGGGGCCTGCACCGACGATTCCGACGGTCTGTGTGCTCACGCCTGCCTCCCGGACCAGCTGCTCGGGCGTATCAGCAGCTCATCCCACCGTCCACGGCGATGACCTGGCCCGTGAGGTACACCGATCCGGGTCCCACCAGGAAGCGCACCAGCGGTGCGATCTCCTCGGGCGTGCCCAGCCGTCGCATGGGGATGGCGGCCTTCATTCCCTGCAGCACTCGCTCGTCGAGGTCGCCCAGCATGTCGGTCTCGACGGGTCCGGGAGCCACCGCGTTCACGCGGATGCTGCGTCGACCCATCTCGCGAGCCAGCGTGCGCGTGAGACCGATCACCGCGGCCTTGGCGGCGGCGTAGTTGGCCTGGCCGGGGTTGCCGCGCAGCCCCGACACGCTCACCAGGTTCACGATGCTGCCGCGACGCTCGCGGAACATCTGCTTGAGCGCGCCACGGCACATCCGGAAGGTACCGGTGGCGTTGAGGTCGAGGACCCGGCTCCACTGCTCGTCGGTCATGCTCATGGCCAGACCGTCGTCGGAGATGCCGGCGTTGTTCACCAGCGCCGTCATGCCGCCCAGCTCCTCGGCCGCCGCGAGCAACGCCTCGGCACCCTCGGGGGTGGAGACGTCGGCCTGCACGGCCACGCTCCCCTCGGGCAGCTGCGACACCACCTCCTGGGCGGCCTGCTCGGCGCTGCGGTAGCCCACGATCACCCGGGCGCCTCCGCGCCCCAGCTCCAGCGCGATGGCGCGCCCGATCCCGCGGCTCGCCCCCGTCACCACCACCAGCGACTCCATGAGCTCGCTCATCGGACACCTGCCTTCGCGATCAGCAGCACGCTGTTGACGCCCCCGAAGGCGAAGTTGGTGTTCAGCACGTGCGACAGCGGCTGCTCCCGCGGTGTGGTGACATGGTCGATGGGGGCCACGTTGGGCTCCTGGAGGTTGCGAGTGGCGGGCACGATACCCCGCCGCAGCGCCTCCACACACACCACCGACTCGATGCAGCCACAAGCCCCGAGCGTGTGTCCGAGGTGCCCCTTCGACGAGCTGACGGGCACGCGATCGGCGAACAGTCGATGCAGCGCCTCGGCCTCGGCATGGTCGCCCGCCACGGTGGCGGTGGCGTGGGCGTTGATGTAGTCCACGTCGCCCACCGACACCCCCGCATCGGCCAAGCAGCGCTCGATGGCGGCCACCATGCCCTCGGGCTTCGCCCCGGACATGTGCACGGCGTCGCAGGTGGTGCCGTAGCCCACGATCTCCGCGAGGATGGTGGCGCCGCGGGCCTTGGCGTGCTCGAGCTCCTCCACCACCACGATGCCGGCCCCTTCCCCCACCACGATGCCGTCGCGAGCGGCGTCGAAGGGGCGGGGCGTGCGATCGGGATCATCGTTGAAGGCGGTGGTGGCGGCGTGCAGGCCGTCGAAGATGATGCCGCTGGTGACGTGCAGCTCCTCGGCGCCTCCAGCCACCACGACGTCGGCCTTGTTCAGGCGGATCCGCTCCACCGCCACGCCGAGCGCCTGGTTGGAGCTGGCGCAGGCGCTGTTGGTGGACAGCAGCTCGCCGGTGATCCCCAGGTGCAGGGCCACGTTGGCGGCGCAGGTGTGGGACATGGCGCGGAAGAACAGCGTGGCGCGCAGGCCCTGCATGCTCCGCGTCTTCACGAAGCGGCCCCAGAACTCCTGCTCGGCGTCGCCGCTGCCTCCGGTGGAGCCCACCACCACGGCCGTGCGGCCGCCGGTCAGGGTGGCCTCGTCGAGCCCGGCGTCCTCGGCGGCCTTGGCCGCTGCCGAGGCGGCCATCATGCTCACGCGCCCCATGGTGCGGCGCACGGTGCGGGGCAGGTGCTTGCCGGTGAAGCCGCGCACGGGCGCGCTCACCCGCGTGCTCAGCCCGTCCACGCTCGCCCAGTCGGGCATCGGCGCCACGCCGCTGTCGCCCGCGAGGATGCGGTCGAACAGCTCGATGCGGTCGTCGCCCAGGGGCGTGTGCAGCCCCACTCCAGTGATCACTGCCCGTCTCATGCGTCGCGCATCTCCTCGATGAGTTTGGGCAGCCCAAAGAGATGGCCCACCGCGTAATACGCCGAGGCGGCCGCACCGAGCAACCCCGGTGTCGACACTCCTTGGCCCACCATGAGCACGTTCTTCACGCGCGTGCGCCAGGCAGGGCGGTTGCGCCCCATCTGGGCGATGTTGTGGTGGTGGCCGTACATCGCGCCCTGAGGGGAGCCGGTGAAGTCGAGCGTGCTCACGGGGGTGCTCGCCTCCACCTCCAGCACCCGCGACGACAGCTCGGGGAACTGGCTGTACAGCTGCGACAGCGCCGTCTCCATCAGGGCTTCCTTGTGGGCCCGGTAGCCCGCCGGTCGGTTCTCCGGATCGCTGCCGGCGTAGGGGGCGAAGGGCTCCCAGGCCACCGGCAGGATCATGAGCACCACGCCGGGCCCGGGCGGATCCGAGTGCTCCGAGGGCGCGCTCGCGAAGTAGACGGGGATCTGGTCCTGGGCGAGGTAGCGGTAGCTGTCTTCGGTGTCCCAGGTGGAGTGCACGTAGGCGTTGGCGCGGCCGAGCTCCGGCACCCGCCCGTCCACGGTGAGGTACAGCCCGAAGTGGGCCACCGACAGCAGCGCGCGGTTCACCCGGGTGCGCGCGGCGGGCCGGAGCGACCCCTCGGGCAGCAGCCCGTGGGTGAGGCGCGGGTGCAGGTTGCTCACCACGACGTCCGCCTCGAAGCGCTTGTCGGTGTCGGTGTGCACGGCGGTGGCCAGGCGTCCGTCCACCTCGATGCGGGTGGCCTTGGTGCGCAGGTGCACCTCGCCTCCGTCGCGTCGGATCCGGCGCACCAGGGCCAGGGCCAGGGCGTCGCCTCCCCCTGCGATGGAGTGGGCGCCCGACATGAAGTGGTCCGTGGTGAGCGCATGCAGGCCGAAGGGGGCATCCCAGGGGGGCACCCCGTACAGCACGGCGTTGCCCGAGAAGATGGCGCGTAGCTTCGGATCGGTCAGGTGCCGCGACAGCACCTCGGCCACGCTCACCGACTCCACCTCGAGCAGCGTGGACAGATCGGAGTCCGCCTTCAGTCGGTAGAAGCCGTACGCGTCGCAGGCGCGCTGCATGGCCTCGCACACGGCATCGATGCCGGCGGCGTCGTGGGGGAACAGGTCCTTGAGTCGCTGTGCGTGTCGGTCCCAGCCCACCGGCACCGAGTAGGTCATGTCCGGGAAGATCAGGCGGTCGTAGCCATCGGGATCGAGGCTCGAGAAGCTGAGCTTGTCGAACACGCCGATGTGGCGCAGCACCTGACCGAAGGGGGCCCCCGAGGCCACCGAGCCGCAGTAGTGGAAGCCCGTGTCGAAGGAGCGGGTGGGACGGAAGAACCGGTGCAGGAAGCCGCCCGGGCGGTAGTGGCGCTCGAGCACGGTGACGTGCATGCCCTGCTGCTGCAGCAGCCGAGCCGAGGTCAGGCCACCGAGCCCCGAGCCGATGACGACGGCGCGCTTCATGGGCGCTCGATGATGGCGCCGGTGAGCTTGGCGGTGCACACGCGCTTGCCCTCCCAGGACGCCGTGCCGGAGGTGGTGGTGAGCTGGCCGCGGCGGCCCACCACCTTCACGTGGAAGCGCACCGTGGCGGGGGGCATCACCGGTGCTCGGAAGCGCACGCGGTCGAGGCCGGCCAGGAACGTGATGCCCTCCGCATCGGGCTCCAGCAGGCGAGAGAGTACCAGCATGGTCTGGGCGAGGCCCTCCACCAGCGCCACGCCAGGGACCACCAGCTGCTCGGGGAAGTGGCCCTCCACGAAGTCCTCGGTGAAGTGGAACTCGGTGACGACGCTGTTGTCGTCGTGCTCCACGATGCGGTCCACGAGTCGCCAGCGGCCACGGTGGGGAATCAGCGATTCGATCAAGGGGCCCCCTGGGCGGTGTGTACCTCTGAGGTCCACAAGGTGGCGGTGGCGTAGGCGGGAACGTCGTCCTGGGGCGCTTCGCACCACAGCGCGATGGCTGCAGGGGCGCGCCCCTGTCGAACCCAGCGGGCGGCTTCTTCTTCCGCCCGGGTCGGGTCGTCGAGGAACATCAGCTGGGCGCCGTGCAGCTCCCAGTGCAAGGAGATTGCGCAGCCCGGGGCTCCGGGGAGGGTGTAGGTGAACAGGCGACGAGACGCTCGGCGCGCGCCTTCCTTCACCAGTCGCTCGTGGTAGGCGAGGTCCACGATGCGGCAGCCGGTGCGGCTGCCGCCCACGATGGCGGTGTCGGCGGGCAGCTCACCCACCTGTTCCCGCAAGCGCGCGACGGCGAGCATGCCCATGCGCACGAAGGGATCGGCGCGCTGGTAGCGGGTGGGGCCGTCGGGCCACTCGTCGACGTCGGACACGGTGGCGCCGCAGCGGCGGTGGGCGTCGACGGGAGGTGGGCTCGGTGGGGGCGCAGCTCCGACACCGAACGCCGCCACCGCGTTGGCGCCACCGAAGGCCGCCGACATCGACAGGCCCACGGTGGGCGTGGCCTCGGGACGGCCCGTGAAGTCGCGCAGGGCGGGGGCGGGATCGTCGTCGGGGTCGGGGGAGGGGGGAACCTGTAGCCCCGGCGGGACCTGGCCCCGGCGGAGCAGGTCCACCAGCAGCGCCGCCTCGATGGCCCCGGCGGCTCCCATGGTGTGGCCGATGAGCTGCTTCACCCCGTGCACCGCGGGTCGGTGCGCGCCGAACACCGCCGTGAGTGCGGTGGCCTCCATCGCGTCGTTGAAGCGGGTGCCCGTGCCGTGTATCGACACCAGATCCACGTCGCCCGGCTGCAGGCCCGAGCGGGTCAGGGTGCGGCGGAGCGCGCGCTGCGCACCGCCCGCCTGCCGATCGGGCGCGGTCATCCCCACGGCGTCGCTCGACAGCGCCGAGCCCAGCAGCCGCACGGCAGCCGGATCGGGGCTGTCGGCGAGCACCAGCGCTGCAGCGCCTTCGCCCACCACCAGACCGTCGCGGTCGGGGTGGAAGGGGCGCGGCGCGTCGCTGGCCAGCGCGCCCAGTCCCGAGAAGCCCGCGTGCACGAACAGGCACAGGGCATCCACGCCAGCGGCCACCACTGCGTCGACCTGGCCCTCCCACAGCCAGCCCTCGGCGATCGACAGTGCCGCCGTGCCCGACACGCAGGCCAAGCACACGGTGGTCGCCGGAGCCAGCCCCAGCTCCTGGGCCACCGCCTGTGTCGGCGCGTCGCGACCGGTGCCGCTGCCATCGGCGGGCTCCCCTGTCAGGGTGGCGCGGTGCCAGCGCTCCCAGGGGCCGGCGATGTTGCCCGAGCTGGTGCCCACCACCAGGCCGATCCGCGTGCCCGGTGGCAGCGCCGCCTCGCGCAGGGCCTCCGTCACCACCTCGCGGAGCAGGGCCTCGGCG
This sequence comes from Myxococcales bacterium, assembly GCA_019634415.1. GTDB lineage: Bacteria > Myxococcota_A > UBA796 > UBA796 > DRPG01. Next base: position 5,968 of record JAHQVJ010000126.1, on the reverse strand, counting down.
GGTCGGTCCCGATCGAGTCCGGCCACTCGGCCACAGCGCGGATTGCACAGCCCGTCGCTGTCGTAGGGGGGCGACGCCGACAGGTGGGGGGTGCCCTGCAGCAGGGCTGTGCGCAGATCGTCGAGGGTGCCTGCCGCACAGCGCACGGCCACGCCGACCACGGCAGGAGCGGGTTGGTCGGCAGAGCGGGTCACGCCAACATCTCCGACACCGTGACGGCGGGCAGGCCGCGTGCCTCGAGATCGGCGAGCACCTGGGGCAGCGCCTCGCGGGCGGCGCGGGGTCCCTCGTGGAGCAGCACGATGTCGCCCGCCTGCGCGCGCTGACAGCGCCGCCGGAGGGTGTCGGGGCCGATGGGGCCGCCGTCGCCGGTGCGCACCGAGCACCACACCACCTGCAGCCCCGCGCCCTCGGCAGACGCGAACAGCCGCGGGCTGGTGGCGCCGAAGGGGGGGCGGAACCAGGAGGAGGGCTCCACCCCCGTCACCCGCGCCACGCGCTCCCACGCCTCGCGCAGCTCTGCCGCGCCTCGCTTCGGCGAGAAGACCGTGAGCCAGGGGTGATGGCTGGCGCCGTGCAGGGCCACCTCGTGCTTCTCGGCGATGGCCCGGGCGAGCTCGGGGTGGGCCTCCACCCGGTCCGCGAGCACGAAGAAGGTGGCGGTGGCGCCCGCCTCCTCCAGCGCCTGCAGCAGCTGCGGTGTGGACTCCGGATCCGGCCCGTCGTCGAAGGTCAGGGCCACGCCGGCGGCGCTCCCGCGCAGAGGAGCCGGTCCGAACAGCTGGGTCTGGGGCCAGGCCGAGGCGGCCACCAGCGTTGTCACCAAGGTGACACCCCCCAGGCCAGCACCCGCCAGACCCACCGCAACAGACGCCCAGCCAGCGAGTGTGCAGGCAGCGGCCCCACACGCGAGGGCAGCGCACGCTCCGACGATGGGGACCAGGGGCTGCATCCGGGGGCTATACATGCGACAGCACCATGAGACAACGTCTGCACGCGCTGTGGGTGGCTATCAAGGAGGAGCACAGCTCCCCCGAACGCATTGCTGCTGCCGTGTTCGTGGGCATCAATCTCGGCGTGTGGCCCGTGTATGGCATCCAGACCGTGTTGTGCCTCGCGGCGGCCTCGGTGCTCCGGCTCAACAAGCTCACCGTCATCCTGGCCGCCCACATCTCCAATCCACTCTTCGCGCCCTTCCTGGTCGCGGGCGGCATCGTGATCGGCGAGTGGATCCGCTTCGGCACCCTGCGCAGCCTCTCCCTGGAGGAGGCGCGCGACTTCCTGTCGGTGCTGTCCATCTTCGCGGGCGAGGTGCCGAGCCTGTTCGTGAGCTGCTTCGTGGGCTCGCTCGTGCTGGGCTTGGCCATCGCGGTACCCGCTGCGGGAGTCACGTACCTGGTGGCGCGCAACCGCACCCTCAAAAGTCTGCCCGAAGACCCAGGAACGGGCGCATCGGAAGATGCCTGAGCATGGTCGTGGACAGCTCCGATTCCTGCACGTCGTGGATCGGCAGGAAGTCCGACTGGATGTTCCCCACGTTCAAGATCTCGGCGTAGAAGGTGAGCCGATAGTGCTTGTAGGCCCGGCGCCACTCGGCCCGTAGGTCGACTTGGTGGGTGGGCCCGAGGCGGCCTCGGTTCAGCGACGCGATGCGCACGGTGGTGGGGGAAGCGACCTGAACGGCGGCCAGGGGCCGACCGGAGTGGAAGGTGTAGCGGGTGGTGAACCGCCACTGGGGCAGGGGCTGCCACTCCCCGGACAGGCCGAGGGTGTGGCGCTGGTCCTGCGGCGGAGGCAGCTCGGTGCGGTAGACCTCGTTGAGGGGGTTGGTGCGGCGGGCGGAGAGCAGCCCGTAGGTGAGCTGTGCGCCCCAGCGGGGGCTCCGCGCCACGGCCATCACGTCGATGCCCTGGTTCACGCCCGATCCGGCGTTGGCGTAGGGCGGGCCTGCCTGCACGGCGGCTTCGTTGTCGGGGTTGACCACCAGGTCGCTCAGGGTGAAGCGGTAGGCCTCCACGCGCAGCAGCCCGCCGGCCTCGTCGCCCGGCAGCGGAAAGGCCTGATCGACGCCGAACACCCACTGGGTGCTCCGCTCCGCCGTCAGGTTCGGGTTGCCGATGGCGTCGTCGAGGCGGAAGGGGTCGCGGGGGTTGCGGTGGTAGGTGCCCCACGACAGCTTCGGCACCGTGGTGCCGCCCCGCAGCGGCACGCTGATCCCGAACCGCGGCGAGGCCAGCAGCTGGTCCGACAGGCCCGAGTAGGTGGCGCGCACGCCGCCGCGCACGCGCACCGGGCCGCGGATCAGCCCCTGGGCGTAGGCCGAGGCCTCGGGCCAGGGCGCGGCGAAGTCCACGTCGATGTCGCCCAGCCCCAGATCGGCGATGCCCGCCTGGGACCAGCGGGGCACGGCGCGGGCGTCTTGGATGGTGCCCAGCGCGCCGACCTGCTGCCACGAGCCGTCTGCGCCCACCTTCAGCTCGTGCTCGCCCAGGGCCAGCTTCAGGTCGCTGCGGCCGTACACCCGTCGCACCTGGATGTCCTGGGTGACGGTGCCCGCCAGCGACCGCGACAGGAAGCTGTTCTCCGAGGTGTAGGCCACCGTGGAGCGCCACTCCGAGGACTCGCCGAGGGTGGCGGTGTGGTCGAGCGACACGAGGTTCAGCGTGTTCTTCAGCTCGAAGGTGCCATCCACCGAGACCAGCGCGTCGTCGCCCGAGTCCACCAGCGCCAGGGAGTCGCCGCTGCGCAGCGTGGTGAGGATCAGGCGGTGTCGATCGGAGGGTCGGTAGGCCACGCGCGCCGACAGCTCGCTGTACTCGGGGGCGGCGAAGGCCGTGTCGATCACGTTGAGGGCCTTCATCACCTCGAAGTAGCCCTCGAGGTAGGTGCGTCGACCCGCGAGCGCCACGGTGAGCTTCTCGGCCTGATCGATGGGGCCGAGCACCAGCAGCCGGGCACTGCTCGCGGAGATGTCCACCGCGCCGTCGATGCCTCGTCCGGCAGCGCGCGGGGCGCCGTCCCAGGACTGCACGGCCATCACCGCGCTGGTGGTGGCGGGCACCTCGGCGGGCGGTGCGCCCGCGTAGAACTGCACCGACTGGATCATGTCGGGGTTGAAGACGCTGTTGAAGCCCGCGAGGTGGAAGGGGTTGTCGAGGGGCACGCGGTCGATCAGGTAGACCACGTCGGACTGCTCGCCGCCGCGCACGTGGAAGCCCGCGAGCAGATCGCCGTCGGCCACCACTCCGGGCAGGGCGTGGGTGGCCCGGGCGATGTCCTCCAGCGAGCCCGGCGTGGACTCGATGTCGCGACGGGTGAGCTCGTAGGTGCTCGTGACGGGCTCCTCTTCGACCTCCCTCGCGCCTCGCTCCACGTCGCGCCAGGTGTCGCGGATCCCGATGACGACGTACTCGTTGACCTCCTCGGGGTTCAGCACGAACCGCACGTTGGCCGTCTCGCCGCCCTTCAGCACGAGGCTGTGCTCGGCCGACAGGAACCCCGACTTCGACAGGATCACGCGGTAGCGGCCGGGATCGAGGAAGCGCGCGACGAACCGGCCCGACTCTCCCGCCGAGACCTCCACGGCATCGCCTTGTTCGGGCGTCAGGCGCACGGACACCAGCGGGATGGGCAGCCCGCCCGGATCCTCCACCGTGCCGCGCACGGTCACCAGCTCGTCGACGCTGTCGTCGCCGGCGAAGCCCAAGGAGAAGACGAAGGCCCAGGGAACGACGGAAGCGACGGGCACACCTTGATCCAGGGCGGGATTGAAGCGGAGCTGACGAGCGGCCTGCAGGGCGGCGGTGTCGAGGAGGGGGTGGACCTCCTCCACCACCACGGCGTCGGTGACGCGTCCCTCCTCGTCGATGGACAGGCGGAGCACCACGCGCCCCTCGATACCCAGCTCCTTGGCGGTCTGGGGGTAGGGCGCATCGGCTGCGCTCGCCACCGTCGGAGGGGTGTCGGGGGCCGCTGCCGCCCACAGCGGCACGAGCAGGAGAAGGGTTAGGAGCAACCCCCACAGGGAGGGGCGGTGGACATCGAGGCAGCGGCGGGTCGATACGCGCCCCTGGGGCGGACGGCCCTGGGCTTCGCGCGTGGGAAGATGCGGTACGACCCCGCCTACGCGGCGGTGATGCCCTACCTGCGGGATGGTCATGTGGTCCTCGACGTGGGGTGCGGCGAGGGGTACCTGCTCGCCTTGGCCTCCACCGTGTACTCCGACTTGACGGTGGTGGGCATCGATCACGACGGGCGGCGGCTCGGACAGGCCCGCGTGGCGTTGGAGGATCTGGACGCGCGCTTCGTCGAGGGCGACGCGCGGTCCGTTCACTTGCCCGATGCCGACGTGATCTCGTGCCTGGACGTGCTGCACTACCAATCCCCCGACGCCCAGGACGCCTTGCTCGCTCGCCTGGCCGGAGCCCTGCGTCCGGGGGGCGTGCTGCTGGTGCGAGACGCCGAAGCGCGTGCGGGTATTCGGTCGGCGATCACGGCGCTGACAGAGCGGGTGGCGATGGCCCTGGGGCGGCACCGCGGAGACGGGGTGTTCCTGCGCCCGCGCGGGGAGCTGCGAGGGGCGATGGAGGGGGCGGGCCTGACGGTGGAGGACGTGGACTGTGCGGAGGGCACGGCCTTCAGCAACGTGTTGTTCGTGGGGCGGGCGCCATGATCGCAGTGACGGGTGTGGGGGCGGTGAGCGCCCTGGGGGGCACGGCGCCGTCGACCTTCGAGGCGGTGTGCGCGGGTCGCTCGGCGATCGCGAGCTGTGGCACCTGGGCGGGGGCGCCTGCTGTGGCCACCATCGCCGGCGGTCCGCACCTGGGCTCCGATCTGGCGGAGCAGGCGGTGCGCGAGGCCTTGGCGCAGGCCGGCTGCGACGCGACGGATCTGGGTCTGGTGGGGGCCAGCACGGCGGGCGACATGACGCTGGGCGAGCCCAGCCACTTCGCGCTGCTGCGCGACGGCACGGTGCAGCCGGACTTCCTGTGGACGCAGCTGCCCGACAGCCCCACGCTGGCGGTGGCGCGGCGGCTGGGGATCAATGGTCCGCGCCTCACGGTGTCGACGGCCTGCACGAGCGGCGCTGCGGCGGTGGGGGTGGCCGCGGACTGGGTGCGGCGCGGGCGCTGTCAGCGGGCGGTGGCCTTCGGGGTGGATGCCTTGTGCGGCACCACGGTGTACGGCTTTCGCTCCCTGGGGCTGATCTCGCCGGATCGCTGCCGGCCCTTCGACGCTGCGCGCAGCGGGATGTCGGTGGGAGAGGGGGCGGGCGCGCTGGTGCTCGAGTCGGGGGCGTCGGCGCGGGCGCGGGGGGCGGAGGTGATCGCCTGGCTGTCGGGCTACGGCAGCGCCAGCGACGCACACCACATGGCCGCACCCCACCCCGACGGTCGCGGTGCCCGAGCTGCGCTGGATCAGGCCCTCGCCCAGGCCGGTGACGCGCGCGACGTGGGCTACGTCAACGCCCACGGCACGGCCACCGAGCTCAACGACGCCACGGAGGTGGCGGTGTTCGCGGATCGGTTTGCCGACGTGCCGCTGTCGGGGGTGAAGGGGGCGCTGGGCCACACCCTCGGGGGGGCAGGGGCGCTGGAGGCGGTGATCACGGCGCTGTCGCTGCAGCGCTGCGTGTTGCCGCCCAACGTGGGGGTGCGCGAGGCGCTGCCGGGGATCGAGCTGCTGCGGGAGCCCACGGAGGCGCGGGTGGCGCGTGCGGTGTCGGTGAACCTGGCCTTCGGAGGCGCGAGCACGGCGCTGGTGCTGGAGGCGTCGTGGGTCGCGTGATGGGCTGGGCGGCGTGGGCGCCGGGCGGACTCGAGGGGCTGGCCGACGACCTGGCTGCGGGCCGCTCGCGGCTCGTCGCCGAGGGTGGTGCGGCGGAGGCGCCGACGCGGCCAGCGTGGTTCGCGGGGGGGCTGTGGCGCAAGGCGAGCCCGCTCGCGCAGGCAGCGGCGGTCACGGTGGG
>JAHQVJ010000125.1 GCA_019634415.1 Myxococcales bacterium | reverse complement strand
CGAAGCAGTCCTCGAAGCAGATCTTCTCGGCACCGCAGTAGTCGACGTCGAAGCAGTCGGCGAGGCCGTTGCCGTTGTCGTCCTTGCCGTTGTCGCAGATCTCGATGCAGGCCTTGTCGCCCACACAGTCGAGATCAGAGCAGTCCACCAGCCCATCGGCGTCGAGGTCCTGTCCGTCGGTGCAGTCCGACTCGGCGAGCTCCACCTCGTTGATGTCGAGCACGAAGTTGCCCTCGGCGTTCTTCTCTCCACCGTCGATGGCGATGATCACCGTCTGACCGAGGGCCAGGGTGACGGCCACGGAGGGGATGACCCCGATGTCGTCGTCACCGAAGGCCAGCTCGTCGCCACCGCAGCCATCGAGCACGGCCAACGCGGCGTCGAAGTCCGAGCCCACCAGGTCGAACAGGTAGTCGCCGGCCTGCGGGGCCGTGTACTCGACGAACACGTCACCGGAGCCCTTCTTGCCGATGAGCTGTACCTCGTCGATGTCGCCGATGGTGTCGCCCACGAGCGTCTCGGGCAGCACGCCGGCCGACACGATGTCGGGGCACTGCGCCTGACACAGCAGATCCTTGGCACAGGTGACGTCCTCGCAGTCAACGTCGCCGTCCTTGTTGTTGTCGATCCCGTCGTCGCAGATCTCGACGCACGCGAGATCGGTGGCGCAGACGGGATCGTCGCAGTCGACGGGGCCGTTGTCGTTGTCGTCGAGACCGTTGGTGCAGTCCTCGGCGCAGATCTCGTCGGCCCAACACTCGGAGTCCGAGCAGTCGGCGAACGTGTCGAAGTCGTCGTCGAAGCCGTCGTCGCAGACCGTCTCGGCCTTCATGACCTCGTATGCGCCGATATCGAAGCCGCCCACGCCGCCATCGACCACGAGGAGCAACTCCTCGCCTTGGGCCAACGGTGCGACGAGGATCTCGCCGCCCGCGCCGTTCACGTCGAGGCAGCCGACCTCTTCCCCATCGCAGGCATCCAGTGCGTACAGCACGCTGTTGAAGTCGGCGTCCAGGATGAAGCCGAGCTCGCCCGTGAAGGGCGCGATGAAGCTGATGACGCTGTCAGCATCGCCGTCACCACCGCAGCTGCCCATCTCGTCGTCGTCGGCGGTGGTGCCGCTGACCACGGTCGGAACCGTGAGGTCGAAGAACAGGTCCGCGCAGCTCACCGTGCTCGTGTCGCTGGTGTCGGCGTCGGCATCGGTGTCCGCATCGGCGTCCGTGTCGGTGTCGGTGTCGGTGTCGGTGTCGACGACGACGTCTTCGTCCGTGTCCTTGTCATTTCCGTCACACGACAGCATCGCTGCCGAGAACAGTAGACCAACGTGAAGATTACGCAATTGGCCCCCAGCCAGAGGTGTGCCCCGCGAGGCTACCCGAGGAACATGCTGGCCGCTGCGTTCTTTGCTCGAGGGATGCACCATCGGGTACCGCAGCGACTGACCGTCCCGATGTGTGCCTGGGCGCGGCGCGATAGGCTCGGACATGGGACCCTGGCTCGTCGTCGCAGCGTGGGCGAGTGCCGGCTGGGCCGTGAGCCCCGACGGACCCGCCGAGGTGCGACAGATCCGCTTTCGCGGAATGCACGCCCCCCTGTCGGACCGGAGCAACGCCACCCTGCGCCAGGGCATGGCCCACCCCCTCCCCCGCGGACTGCCCTTGCGACGCCGCGTGGCGCTGGACCGTGAGCTGCTGCAGCGAGACCGACGCCGCGTGCTCACCCACTTCGCCCACCGGGGCTTCTTCGACGCAGATCTGACCTGGGAGATCGAGGAGCGCAGGCCTGCCCGCGGCGAGCGGCCGGCGGTGGTCACCGTGGTGGGACGGATCTCCCCTGGTCCTCCGAGCCTCGTGCATGCCGCATCCATCGATGGGCTCGAGCAGCTCCCGCCACCCACCCAGGCCGTGCTCCGGCGCGCCGTCACCGAGGAGATCGGCGAGCGCTTCGCCATCGACACCCACGAGGAGAACCTGGCGCAGCTCACTCGACGACTGCAGCTGCGCGGCTACCCGAGCCCCCAGGCCACCGGGGAGGTGCAGGTGGATCGAGAGGGCCGCCGCGTGTCCCTGACCTACGCGATGGACCCCGGCCCACGTGCGACCTACGGCGAGGTGGAGGTGACGGGCCTGCGGCGCGTGCCCGCGCCCCCCACGCGCCGTCAGCTCGCCATCGACAGCGGTGCCCCCTTCGACGTGCGCGACCTGGAGAAGACGCGCGCCAAGCTCTACGCCATGGAGGTCTTCTCACTGGTGGCCCTTCGACCGATGGCCACCGACGATCCGAAGGTGGTGGACGTGGAGGTGCGGGTGGAGGAGCGCGACCCGCGCGGCGCCTCCGCCGGGGTGGGCCTGGGGCTGCAGAGCGGCCGCCAGGAGGCCCTGGTGACGGGGCAGATCGAGCACCTCAATGCCCTGGGACGCCTCCTGCGCGTGGACCTGGGCGCACAGGCCGGGGTGGCGCTGCTCGGTGCAGGGCTGGCCGACGTCTCGCGGTTCTCGGAGGTCCGCGGTGGCCCGGTCGTCGACGCGGGGCTGCAGGTGCGGATCCCCGAGGTTCCCGGTCGGTCCTGGGAGACGTCGGCGCGCCTGGGCTTCGAGCACACCCTGACGGAGGCCTACCGCACGAACCGTCCCTCGCTGCGCGCCTCCGTGCGCACGTCCCCCACCCCGAAGCTCACGCTCTCCTGGGGCTATCGCCTCGAGCTCACCCAGTACGTGGACCTGCAGATCGATCCCGCCGAGCTGCTCACGGTGGCCCCGGATCTGGAGAACGGCCGCTACTTCGACACCGCCCTGCAGCAGCAGATCGTGTGGGACACGCGCAACGAGCCCCTGGCACCGTCGCGGGGTCACCTCGCGGACCTGAGTCTCGAGCTGGCCGGCCCCTGGCTCGGAGGCGACTACGCCTACGCCCGGACGCGCCTCGATCTGAGGGGCTACCGCCGCCTGGGCCGCCGTGCACGCTCGGCGCTGGGACACCTGGTGGTGGCGGGCCGGCTCGGGGGTGGGATCGCGCTGCCCTACGGCCCCGAGGAGCGCGCCGTGGTGCCGGTGGCCCAGCGACTGTTCCTGGGCGGCACGGGATCGGTGCGCGGCTGGACCTTCCAGCACCTGGGCCCCTACGTGTGCGACGCAGACGACGATCCGTGTCAGTCCGCCATCGGCCAGGCCGTGGACCGAGACGTCGACACGGTCCCGATCGGCGGACGGGTGGCCACCTGGGGGAGCCTGGAGCTGCGCCGCACGTGGCGCGACTACCGGCTCGTGCTGTTCAGCGACGTGGGCATGGTGTGGCGCGATCTGACCGAGGTGTCGGCGCTGCTCCCCCAGCCCAGCGTGGGCCTGGGCGGACGCGTGCTCACGCCGGTGGGCCCCGTCCGGCTGGACCTGGCGGTGCGCGCCACCAACCCGCCGATGCTCCGGCACGAGCCACGACTGTGGGTGCACCTCGGCCTGGGGGAGGCCTTCTGACCGGCCGTGGGCGACGACTGGTCACGGCCCTGCTGGCCACGCTCCTGCTGGTGCTGGGCGGACTGGGCATCACGGCCCTGTGGCTCAGAAGCGACGCCGGCCAGCGACGCGTCGCCAGGCTGGTGGCGGAGCAGCTCGGCGGCCAGCTCACTGCAGGGCGAGTGGAGATCGCGCGGGTGCAGCTGACGCTGTCGGGCGTGCGACTTCGCGGGCTGCGCCTGGAGGGTCCCGAGGGCACCGAGGTGGTCACGGTGCCCCAGGCCAGCGCGACCCTCGGACCGGTGGGCTGGACGGGTCTGCTGCGGGGCCAGATCTGGCTCGGCGAGGTGCAGGTCGACGCCCCTCGGGTGGCTTGGGCCGAGTCCGCCGACTGGCCTACGGTGGCCTCCGATCCGGAGGCCCCCACCACCTGGATGCCGCCCGGCTGGACGCTGCAGATCGATCGCGCGCTCGTCCGCCAGCTGGAGATCGCGGGGCCGGGGGTGGACGTGCAGGGGGGCACGGTGGCCGCTGCCGTCACGGCCGATACCTCGATGCTGCAGGTCTCGGGCCTCGTCGCCAGCGCGAGCCTCGGCCACGACGACGGCGCCTGCTCGGGCTCGGGCGCTGCGACGCTGCGCGGCGAAGACCTCGACACGGTCTCGCTTCAGCTGCACTGCACCGAGGGGCGGGCCACCGTGCAGGGCCGGATCCCGCAGCTCGTCGGAGAGGCCCCCGAGCTGGCGCTGGAGGGAACGGCCACGGCCAGCACCGCATGGCTCACCTCCCTCGGCCTGCCGTGGGAGGGACCGGGCTGGCAGCTTCAGGGGCAGCTGGTGGGCCCCCTCCCCATGCCGCACCTGACCGTGAGCGGGTTCCTGCACGCGTCGCCGCCCACCACCGCGGACCTCGTGGCCGAGATCACGCCCACGTCGCCCGAGCTGGAGGCGGTGCGCCTCGACGTCCGCGTGCCCGACGTGGCGGTGCTCGAGCCCCTGGGCGTGCCGCTGCAGGCAGGCACCCTGGAGGTCGCTGGCACCCTGGAGCGCACCGCGGAACCTGGGGAGCTGCACGCCGCGCTGACGGCCACCGGAAGCGACTGGCTCGCTCGCGGGGGCGTGGGACTGGCCACCGCGGCGCTGCCCCTGGTCGTCGAGCGGCACGGTGAAGGGCTCGAGGTGCGCACCTCGCGAGCCCGTGTCTCCGGGCTCACGGTGGGGCGCGTGGCGGTGGGCGCCCTGAGCGGCGGCTTCGACCTGTCGCTGCAGGGCGATGCGCTCACGGTGACCACCGCCTGGACCGAGTCGGGCGGGGAGCGCCGGGTGGCGCTCTCCGGGCAGCTGGATCTGGCGAACCGCACCGCCGTCGCCCGCCAGCTCGAGATCGAGCTGGGGCCGGACCTGACCTGGCGCCAGACCACGCCCACCGAGCTGGCCTGGTCCGACACGGGCTTGCGGGCGCTGCGCGCCGATCTGGGGAGCCCCAGCGGCCGGATCCGGGTGGACGCCGCAGGCACCGAGCCTCTCTCCGTGCACGCCCAGGTGGAGGATCTCGATCTCGCCACCACGCTGGCGGTGGCCGGCCCCTTCCTGCCCCCGTCGATGCCTGCCATCGAGGGCCGCCTCACCGCGTCGGTCACCCCGGTGGGCACCCGGCGCGCGCCGCAGTGGCGCTGGCAGATCCGCGCGCGGGACCTGTCCGTGCAAGACGTGGCCACGCAGGTCGACGTGCTCGGCGCGGGCACCCTCGATGGCGCCTCGTGGTCGGGCTCCCTCGACGTGGGCCGCGTGGGGCGTGCGCTGGGTCGCCTCGAGGCCACCCTGCCCCTTCGGCGTGCGGGCCCCACCGACTTCGCCCTGGCCTGCGGCACACCCACCGCCGAGGTGGCGCTGAGCATGGTCCGCGGCCCCGTGGCGGGCCTGCAGAGCGCGCTCCCCAGCCTCGCCGAGCTCGAGGTGCCCGAGGGTGCCGAGCTGCAGGCCCAGCTCGACGCGAGCGGGGATCCGTGCGATCCCACGTGGTCGCTGACGGCGCTGGGCACCGCCACAGTGGAGGAGCGCCGCCTTCAGGCCAGGCTCGCCGCCGACGGCGAGCCCGACAACCTGGCGCTGGGGCGGTTGAGCCTGCGCGTGGACGATGCCGAGCACGCGACGGGCCAGGTGGCGGTGAGCCTCGCGCCGCTGGTGGAGGGACTCGACGCACAGGGCATCGACGACGTGGTGCACCACTTCTTCGGCGACCTGCGGGTGAAGCAGATGCCCACGCTGTGGGGCGAGACCGGCATCGAGGGTGCCATCTCGGGGCAGACCTCCTTCCAGGGACGAGGGACCGTGCTCGCGTCCACCACCGGTACGCTGGACTGGACCGCCCCCGTCGACGCGTTCCGCGGACCCGTGCAGGCGAGCTGGAGCACTGCTGGCGACGTGCTCCAGACGAGCGTGGACCTGGACGCCGGCGACGACGAGCCCGCGGCAGTGCGCCTCCGCCTCGGTCTGTCCGATCTGCAGCAGCGGGGCCGCAACGCCCGACTCGCAGGCGACATCGCTCCCCTCACCCTCACCGGCGCGCAGCTGGTGGCGCTGTCGAGCGGCACGCTCACCGACGGCGTCGGCGTGGTGACCGCGCAGGGCACCCTCGGGGGCACGCTGTCGGCCCCCACCCCGCAGATCGCCGTGGCCGTGCGCGACGTGGGCTTCACCGTGCCCTCCACCGGCGTGCGCTACGAGTCGCTGCAGCTCTCCGCCGAGGCCGACGGTCAGGGGCTGACGATCACCGACGGCCGAGGAACGAGTCGGCCCCTGCGGCGAAGTCGCGTGATGGGCAGCCGCACCCCGCGCCCCCTCGCGGTGTCGGGGTCGGTGGCCTTCCGAGACGGCTCCGTCCAGCCCGATCTGAAGATCGAGCTCGACGAGAGCTGGCTCCTCGCCACGCGCGACGCGACGGTCAAGGCGTCGGGCAGCGTGGCGCTGCGGCGGGTGGACGAGCGGCTCCAGCTCTCCGGCGCGGTGGCGATCGACGAGGGCCGCTATGCCGCCACCCGAGAGACCTTCGTGACGGCGGGTGCAGCCCAGCTACACCCCGACATCACCTTCGTCGGCGCAGCCCCGCCCGCCCTCGCACAGCCCGACGATCTGCTGGAGGCATCCATCCTCGATCAGGTCGACCTCGACCTCACCGTGGACCTCGGCACGGGCGTGGAGCTGTCGGCCACCGTTCCCCTCGCCGATCAGGCCGATCTGGTGAGCCGAGCCTCCGACGTGGAGGTCACGGGCAGCTTGCAGGGTACGGTGCAGGTCGACAGCAAGGCCGCCGATCTGAAGCTGCGCGGACGGCTCGACACCCAGGGCCGGGTGCGTCTCCTCACCGCGCGCTTCGAGGTCGAGGAGGGCACCGTCACCTTCAACGGCGGCGACCTGTCCGATCCCGACGTGGATCTGCGCCTGCGCCGCGAGACCCCGAGCTACGGCACCGTGACCGCCCGCGTCATGGGCACCCCCACGCGCCTGACGGTCTCGGATCTGTCGTCGGACGACTTCGACGATCCCCAAGACGTCATCGCGATCCTGCTCGTGGGCCGTCCGCTGTCGGAGCTCGAGGGCGGCACCACGGGCTCTGGCTCCGAGCTGGTCCAGAGCGCGCTACTCTCCGTGGCGGGCAATCAGGTGCAGCAGGTGCTCGGCGCAGAGGTGTTCGATCAGGTCTCCTACACCGACACCGAGGGCCTCACGGTGGGCTGGGCCCTGGGCACCCAGAGCACGCTCACGGTCACCCTCGATCCGCTGGCCGACGACGCGAACACTGCCCAGGCCGAGCTGACGGTGCTGCTGTCTCGTCACGTCGAGGCCGGTGTCAGAAGCGGCATCACCGGATCGGGCTCGGCCTGGATCCTGTGGCGCACCCGCTTCTGATCGCGACAATCAACTCCGTTGATTGTCGGCGATCAGTGATCCGTTCGCACGTACTCGAAGTCGAGCGGCTGGCCGTTGATGCCCTTGGGAGGGGCTGCGATCCAGTTCGCCATCTTGCCCGGCTCCACCACCGGCTTCATCAGGCTCTCCACGTAGGCGTGGTCCTCTGCCGTGGGCAGCCACGCGTCCTTGTGCGCCTCCCAGGTCGCCTGGTCGACGAGCTGGCCCTCGAGGTCGAAGGGATGGTCCGCATAGAGGCCCTGGCGACGGAAGAAGCGTCGATGCGGCAGGCTCAGGCGGTACTCCACCCCCTCGTCCGCCAAGGTCCGGTTCCAGCGCGCCAGCGACTTGGCACAGTCGGCGATGTAGTCGTCCCGCAAGACCTCGTTCATCACCAGACGCAGCGGGAACTCCTGCCCCACCAGGCTGCCGCCCTGCACCGTGGGGACGGTGCGCGTGCCCGTGGTGGCCCGATGGTCGTCGTAGGCAGCCGCCTCGCGGTAGCGGCCCTTGAGCCCCGAGGCGAAGTAGTCCGCCGCGTTCGTGGACACCTCGGAGCCGAACAGGTCCAGGCAGTAGCTGAACCAGTGGTTGATCCACTTCTGGATGGTGGGTAGGTCGATGCCCCCCTGAGCGCGGGCGTCCCCGTTGGGGTCGGCCTTCGTCAGCTGTGCCGAGCGGCGGATCACGCGATCGAGCCCCATGGTGCCCACGAACAGGTGGTGGGCTTCCTCGGTGAGCATGAACCGGCAGGTGCGCGACAGCGGATCGAAGGCGCTCTCGGCCAGCGACGCCAGCTGGTACTTGCCGTCACGGTCCGCGAACATGGTGAAGCAGAAGAACGTCAGCCAGTCCGAGCACGGCTGGTTGAACGCGTCGAGGATCCGCGGCGTGTCGGGGTCTCCACTGCGACGCGTCAGCAGCGCGTCCGCCTCCTCGCGACCATCGCGGCCGAAGTGCGCCATGAGCAGGTAGACCATGGCCCACAGGTGGCGAGCCTCCTCCACGTTGACCTGGAACAGGTTGCGACAGTCGTACAGCGAGGGCGCCGTGTCGGCGAGCCACCGCTGCTGCTCCACGCTCGCGGGCTCCGTGTCCGCCTGCACCACGATGATCCGACGGAGCGCGTTGCGGTGCTCGCCAGGCACCTGCTGCCACACCGGGCTTCCCGCGTCGTCCCCCGCCGGGATCACCCGATCCTTCTCCGCATCCGCGAGGAACACGCCCCACCGGTAGTCCGGCATCCGCACGTGACCGAAGTTGGCCCAACCCCCCGCCTGCGTGGAGATGGCCGTGCGCAGGTACACCTCGTCCGTCGAGAACACCTGCGGGCCCACCGACCGCCACCACTCGAGGAAGTCGGGCTGCCACTTCTCCAGCGCCCGCTTCAGCCGCCGGTCGCTGCCGAGATCGACGTTGTTGGGGATGCGCTCGTCGTAGTTCATGGAGCTCATGGGTTCCTCTATGAGCAATATGATACTTCTAACACCGAACCGAAAGCGCAATATAATGCCATACCCAAACCGACACCGGAGGAGTGGCCCATGACGAGTCCCCCTTGGGCCGAGCTGCTGCGTGATCGGATCCGAGCGCTGCGGGCGGAGCGCGACTGGAGCCAGCGTCAGCTCGCGGAGCGCTCGGGGCTGTCGCTTCGCTTCCTGGGGCAGCTCGAGGCCGGTCGCGCCAACGTGTCGCTGGCACGGCTCATGGACTTGGCGCTCGCCCTCGACGTCTCCGTGGTCACGCTGATGGCGGGCCTCGGACCCGTGCGCGATCCTGCCGATGCCGTCGCCGATCACGTGCGCCAGCTCGACGTCGAGGCTCAGCAAGACGCGCTGGCCCTTCTTCGGCCGCCCGCGGTGAACAAGGTGGTGCTGGTGGGCCTGCGGGGCGCTGGCAAGTCGACGGTGGGTCGTGCCGTCGCCGAACAGCTCGACCTGTCCTTCGTGCTCGTGGACGAGCGGGTCCAGCAGCAGGCGGGGCTGCAGCTCGCTGATCTGTTCGAGATGCACGGCCCGGCTGGCTACCTCCGACTGTGCCGCGAGGTCCTGGGCGAGGTCTTGGGTGGCAGCGACCCCGCCGTGGTGGAGGTGGGCGGCTCGGTGGTGACCGACGAAGCAGCGTGGGGATTGCTGCAGCGCCATGCCCGCGTGGTGTGGCTGCACGCCACACCGCAGGCGCACCTCCAGCGCGTGGCAGCCCAGGGGGACGCCCGGCCGATGGCCGGCTACGACGATGCCTTGCCCCGGCTGAAGCAGATCCTCACGCGGCGCGAGCCCTACTACCGCCGGGCCGACTTCCGGGTGGACACGGTGGAGCTGGGGCTGACGGGGGCGATCGGCGAGGTGGTGGCGATCGCAGGAGCCCTGCTCGCTACTTAGTAGTCGAAGCCAGCGAACACGCCGACCTCCAGCCCCGTCTCGTCCACCAGCAGATCGACGCCCACGAACAGCTCGACGCGATCGACGATGAAGTAGCCTCCCTGCGGCGAGAGAAGCAGGTACACGTCGGTCTGCGACT
>JAHQVJ010000124.1 GCA_019634415.1 Myxococcales bacterium | reverse complement strand
CAGCGCCACCGCTCCCGGCCGCATGGTGGCCACCTCGGCTCCGCACACCGGATCGACGTCCTGGAGCGACTCCAGGGCCAGCGTCTCGCGGGCCTCGGCGCCCCGCCCCAGCAGTGCGAGCGCCACCGCTCGGTACAGCGTGAGCACCCCGAGGGCGGGTTGCTCCGTGGGCTCCTCCACCAGGCCGATGGCCGTGGCGCGCTCCGCCTCTGCCGGATCCCCCGTCGACAGGGCGATGGTGGCCAGCCCGACCGCCGCCTTGGCCACCGTGTTGCGCGCGCAGTGCCGTCGCGCCAGTGCCACCGCCCGCAGCAGCTGGGTCCGCGCCTCGGCGTGGTCGCCGCTGGCCAGCTCGAGCAGCCCCGCCTGCAGCGCCGCCAGCGACCACAGGTGCACGCTGTCGAGCCGCTCGCAGATCTGCTGCACGCGGGCCAGCGCGTCGCGCGATTGCGCCACCTGCCCACGCTGGCGATGCAGGGTGGCCAGGTTGAGCCGCCCCACCGCTTCGAGCCAGACCAAGCCTGCCTCGGCGCTTCGATGGACCACACGCTCCAGCAGATCGGCGCCGCGGGCACCCTCGGATCGGTCGATGGTCAGGGCCGCCTGCTCGAAGCGCAGGTTCAGCATGGCCCAGGTGTCGTGCTGGACCACGGTCTCGGCGGCATCCAGTGCTGCCTGAGCCTGGTCCAGACGGCGGGCCATCCGACAGGTCATGGCGCGGATCCCCAGCACGCGCACCAGCAGATCGCCTCGCTCCTCGCCACGGGCGATGGCCTCGGCCTCCTCCAGCAACGCCAGCGAGTCGTCCGACGCCTGGTAGCCGTCCAGCGCCACCATCGCGTTGAGCACGGCCACGCGCAGCTCGCCCCCGAGCCCCGTCGACTCGCGCAGCGCCTCCGCTAGCAGCACGCGGCGGTCCGGGTAGGAGCCGCGAATGCGCATCCAGCAGTGCACGGCCATGCGGGCCGCCACCCGACGCTCCCGCGGGGTGGTGCGGTTCCCCTCGTACACGGCGCGCAGGTTCGACAGCTCGTCCTCCAGCCGAGCCAGGCAGCCCGCCGTGGCGTCGGTCCTCGCGCCGATGCGCAGACGTGTGCCGAGGCGGGCGTACCAGTCGGCGTGGCGAGCCCACACCTCGTCTGGCCTGGTGAGGTGTGCCTTGGCGAACTGTCGCACCGACTCGTACAGATCCAGCCGGCCGTCGCGTCGCACGCGCAGCAGCGAGGCGTCCACGAGGCTCTGGATCACGTCGAGCACGGAGGGAGCGGGTGCGTCCAGCGCGATCACGTGCTCCGCTGCAGGCAGGTCGAAGCCGCCTACGAAGGCGGTGCACTGCGTCAAGGCCTGCTGCTGTCTCGGATCGAGCAAGTCCCAGGACCACCGGACCGTGGCGAGCACGTCGCGCTGACGGTCGGGAACGGGAGCGTCGGTGGTCAACAGGTCGAAGGACGAGGCCAGGCGGCGCTGCAGCTCGTCGACCGCCAGTACGCGTGCCCGGCGGGCCGCCAGCTCGATGGCCAGCGGGAGCCGGTCGAGCAGGTCCACCACGTTGCCCGTGGCGGGGTCGTCCTCGCAGGGGCGGCTAGCGCGGAGGGCGAACAGCTCCCTGGCGGAAGCTCGGTCCAGCGGCCCCAGCTCGAGCACCACCTCGCCCGGAAGCCCGAGGCGCACCCGCGACGTGGCCACCAGCGTGGCGTGGGGCGCTGCACGACGCCAGGCGAGGATCGCGTCGGACAATGCGCTCGCGACGTGCTCCGCATTGTCGAGCACCAACACCACCGCTTGCTCCGCCAGCACCCGGCCGATCCGCTCGATGCGGGCGGCAGGCTCCACCTCTCGCGCCAGGATCCGCAGCGTGCGCTCCACCTGGGCGAGCACCGAGGGAAGATCGGTCCACTGGGCGATGGGGCAGAGCCGCAGGCGCGGATCGGCGGAGAGGACCTCGTTCACGAGCCGCGTCTTGCCCGAGCCACCCGGCCCCTTGAGCGTGATCAGGCGGCAGCCCGTGCGCAGGAGCTCCTGCAGCTGGGCGCGCTCGGTGTGCCGGCCCACGAAGGGATCGGTCAGGGGCAGGGGCGGGCTCACGGACGGGGTGGCCGTGGGCAGGACGAACTGGTAGCCCGCCCCCCGCACCGTCAGCAGGTGGTCCGGGCGACGCGGGTCGGCCTCGACCTTGTCGCGCAGGCTGTTCATGGCCTTGTCCACAGCCCGAGACAGGGTGTTCGGCCCGTAGCCGAAGACCTCCGTGAGGAGCACCTGCCGCTCCACCACCTGCCCGGGGCGCTGGGCGAGGTGACGCAGCAGCTGCAGCTCTCGCGGAGTCAGGGTGGCTTGGCGTGAGCCAGTGACGTTCCCCGTCGTCAAGTCCACGGTGCAGCTGGCCAGGTCGAGCGTCTGCATCTCGACCAGCCTATCCGCTCGAAGTCCGGACGTGCCCGGACAAAGCCGGACGGATGGCTGGAAAGGCGAGCCTTTACACCAATTGAGCAAATGATTTCGCTGGAGAGTTGCATGTCCCGCTTTTCCTGGGGGATCGGCGTCGCCGTGACGCTGAGTCTCACCACTGCGTGCCGTGGCCCCGCTGGGGTCGACGGCGAGTCCGTCACCTGCGAGGCCACCCAGACCGAGACCGGCGTGACCGTCGTGTGTACCGACGGCACCACCTTCACGCTGGCCGACGGCGATCCGGGGGATCCCGGCGATCCCGGTCCCGTCGGCACGGGGATCGTGCGAGGGATGGCCGTGGCCTTCGGTCAGTCCGATCACACGGGCACCACCGTGACGCTGTCGGGCGGCCCGACGGATGCCGGCACGCCCACGGTCACCACCGACGCCTCGGGCGCCTACGAGATCGAGGGACCTGCTGGGGTCTACACCCTGTCCTTCGAGCGCGCGGGCTTCGGCACCCGGGCGCTGGCCAACGTGCAGATCCTGCCGGGGACCTGGGACGCCTCCGAGGTGCTGCTGTACGCCGGAGATGCGGTGTACACCGGCCGTGGGGCGAGCCTGGTGGGCCAGATGGGGGATGGTCGCTTCCTGGTGGCGGACATCCCCGGCCTGGGCAACGAGGACGCCACGCGCTTGCTGGCGCTGGATCCGAGCACCGGCCAGACCGAGGTGGTGGCCGAGGAGGTCGCAGTGCTCGGGCTCGTGGGGACCGACGTGTTGATCCTCGACGGCCTGCGATCCGCCCTCGATCCGGACAACCCGGACATCTCGGCGGTGGGCACGCTGAAGCTGTTGAGCCTGGTGGACGGCAGCAGCACCACGCTGGCCGACGGCGTGCTGGACGGCGACACCCTCACCACGGGCGACAGCCTCGTGCTCGTGCGGACCATCGGCTCGTCGGGCTACGGCCTGGCCGTGGTGGACGTGCCCGGTCGCAGTGCAACGGCCCTCGGTGTGGCGGGCCTGCCTGCTGGCGCCTGGGCCATGGGGGAGGGCGCTGCTCTGCTCTTCGCCGTGGCCGACACCGTCACCGGGGCGAGCGATCTGTATGGCTTCACCCCCGGCGACGCCGACGCCTCCCTGCTGCTCGCCGATCACGCGGGGGAGGTGGTGCCCCTCGACGGCACCGACAAGGCCGTCACCTGGCGGCTCGTGGATGGGGTGGAGGAGCTCGCCATCGTGGACTGGCAGCAGCTCGAGGCCACCGCGCCGGGATTCGAGACGCTGCCGCTCACGGTCGACGATCTCATCATCGAGGACGAGCCCGGCTTCGAGCTGCTCACCTACCTCCGCACGGATCTGCGGGTGGACGAGCTCGGCGAGGAGATCGAGGTGCCCGTGCTGGTGGGGGTGGATCCCACGCTCCCGGTCGATCAGCTGGCGCAGGTGGATCTGATGGAGGAGCCGAGCTGCAACTACATCCGGTACACGCAGGTGGATGGCGAGTGGGTGCGTACCTGCCTGGGCCACCTGCGGGCCAGCAGCGCCGGATCCTTCTGGGTCTACAACGACGCGCGTGACTTCGCCTTGGCGTACCAGACGGGCGACCTTGTCGCACCCCAGGTCCTGA
This sequence comes from Myxococcales bacterium, assembly GCA_019634415.1. GTDB lineage: Bacteria > Myxococcota_A > UBA796 > UBA796 > DRPG01. The sequence goes on along the minus strand of JAHQVJ010000124.1, from coordinate 25,700 downwards.
TGGACTCGCCCATCACCTACTTCAACCTGTCCACTCCGGGTGGGCAGATCCTGCTGCACAGCGACACCGAGGTGACGTGGTGGGATCCGGCGCTGGACACGGTGGTCCGTGTGCCCTCCGATGCCTACCTGCGTAGCAACGATGCGAGCGTGGGCATCGCCCAGGCGGACGGCGAGGGCACCTTCGACGTCGTGGCCTTGAACGTGGCCACGGGCTCGGTGACCGAGGTGGCGACCGCGGTGGCGCCGGACGGCTGGGGTGTGGACGGCACGGGCATGCTGGGCAGCATCTTCGCCGCGAGTGGCGCGGAGCTGGCGGTGTACCGCAGCAGCGACGACCACGTGGCGAGCGTTCCCGGCTACCGGCCGGGCGGTGCGATCTCCCTGCTCGACGACGGTGCGGCCCTGCTCTACGCGTCGGTCGACGGTAACGACGACGTGGGCTGGTCGGTGTGGGACGTGACCACCGACACCCTGCGCGTGGAGCTCACCCAGGCTGCCACGGCCAGTCCGGACGAGGTGGCGACGGCGGTGGCGGCGCAGACGGGCGGCAACGTGTGGTTCGAGGAGACCACGGTCGACGGCCACCAGCTGTACCTCTACGACGCTGCCAACGACGCGGTGCGCACCCTGTGGAGCGGTCCCGAGGATCCGACGGTGGTGGACTCCCGTACGCTGGGGGTGATGTGGTACTGGGAGGGCGACCGCGACCTGTCGGGCGTGCTCTTCGAGGTGGAGCTGGACGGGGTCCCCACCTTGTTCGTGGGCTTCGCCGACGGGCGGGTGCACCAGGTGCGCGAGGGGCGTGACGACCGCGTCTGGATGATGACGGATCGTCTGGCCTTCCTCAACGACGGCGACGTGGATGATGCCTGGAGCCACCTCGTGGCCTTCGTGGGGACCGACGCTGCGACGGCCGACGACGTGGTGTGGACCGACTGGTCACTGAACGACGGCGCTGAGCTCGAACTCGTGGACGCCTACCAGGGCTACGCGGCGAACGGCGACGAGACGATGCTGATCTTCCACCGCGACACGGTCGACGACGACTTCACCGTGCACACCTGGGAGGGCGGGGCGGCCGCACCCGTGCTTCGCTCGGACGAGGTGCACGCCTTCACCGCACCGGACTTCAGCTACCGGTTCTGGGACTACCCTGGCTACTGGGAAGACGACCTGTGTTTCTGGCACGGCGGCTCCATGGTGAGCTACGCGAGCCGCAACGAGTCGGCTTGGATCTCGGAGCTGTCGTGCTTCGTGGGCGACCAGTGGGTGGATCTCGCCGACAACGCCTACGTGAACACCATCGAGGACGAGCTGTTCGCCTACCTCGGCTACACCTCGGGCATGCTCTACCTGGACGACTTCGACGGGGCCTCGGGCACGCTGGAGTACCTGCCCTTCGAGGGCACGACGCCGGTGGTGCTGGGGGAGGGGATCGGAGACTTCACGCCGAGCCTTCAGACCTTCCGGGGGCCGGTGGAAGTGGTGTACGCCCAGAGCACGGATCCGCGCTGGGACGAGGCGCAGGTGGTGCTCGATCTGTCGGGGGACGATGCGAGCCTGGCGGTCCAGCGCTGGGACGTGCCGGCGGACTCCACCCTGGTGGAGGTCGGCGAGCAGGCCTCGGCCTACGAGGTACTGCTGGGCGGCGACGTGCGAGCGATCCACCAGCTGACGCTGGCGCCGCGCACCACGCCCTGAGGGCCATAGGTGGGCGAGGCTGGGGCTTGTAGAGGACGGCCTGGAGCGGGCCGTTTCCCTACCTGTGGGCGGGCTTCGTCGTCGCGCCCCGCGGCACGCACGAACGCGCACTGGGTCGGGCCTTGGGGCTCCGCCCCTGCAGGCCCAAGGTCCTTCGGACCTCCCCAGCACCCGTCCGTGCGCCCCGCAGTTCGCACGAAGCCCTTAGTCGATGATCGCGGTGCGCACGTCGTAGGTGAGGAACGTGCGGTAGTTGCCCTCGGGTAGCTCGTCGGTGTCGACCCAGACCGAGTTGCGGTAGGGATCGTACAGCCACTTGTCCTCGGCCAGCGGCGGCGTGACCACGTCTCCGAGCTCCAGCGGCCGCACCTCCACCTCGATGGTGTCTTCCACCGGGATGTTCGACAGGTAGAACTCGCGCTTCTCGGCGGTGGTGCGCGTGCGGTTGGCGAACTCCTGGAGCAGCTCCGTCCAGTCAGCACCGTTGACCTCGCGCACCACGCCGCCGATCTGCTCGATGGCGGTGACGTACGCGCCGGTGTTCCGCAGGGCGAGGATACCCGAGAACTGACGGTTGGGCGGGTGCTCGTCGAGCGTGCGGTACCAGTTGACGAAGCCGGTGGGGCCGATGTCCGACGTGTCGCGCTCGTCGGTGACCACGATGGTGTGGACGGGCGCGTCGTCGCGGCGGAAGTCGGAGATGTGGCAGTCCCCCGTCTCGTGGTTCAGGCAGCCGTAGGTGGCGTCGAAGTTGAACCCGCTCGCCCCTCCCGAGCTCGCCTGGCTGATCAGCGACACGTAGGCGTTGATGGGGCTGGCGGTCTCCCGATCGATCCACTTCTTGCCCCCGGAGTGGGTCATCAGACGACCCAGCTGGGACAGGTTCGTGCCGGTGACGGCCACGCGGTAGTCCACGGTGGACTGGTCGATGATCTGCATGAAGACCGGAAACTGATCGGCGAGGATCGCGAGATCGTCGGCCATGGAGCCGCTACCGTCGATCACCCACAGCACGTCGGCCATGGGGGTGTTCACGGTGTGGGTGAAGGCATCGGTGATGGTCCGGGACCGATCCACCGCGGGTGCGGGTGCGTAGTCGAAGGGCGGCTCCACCCCCTGGATGCCGGAGTCCGACACGCAGCCGCCTAGGGCTGCCAACACAACGATCGAGGTGCTACGCACGATGAACTCCAACGGTGGTCCCGACGCGATGCTAGCATCTTCAGCCCCGGCGGGCGGGGATCCGCGGGTCCAAGCGGTAGGCGCCCTCCGAGCGCTCGAGCAGCGTCAGGCCCGCCTTGCGGAGCGTGTTGAGGGCCACGTGCAGCCGGTTGCGAGCGGTGGCTTCGGCGAGCATCGCATCAGGCCAGCCCACGCCCACGAGATCTTCACTGGTCGCGGTGTGACCCGGGTGGTCGATGCGCAGCTCCACCAGGCGGCCGAAGATCCGGCAGGGTGCCCGGAAGCGCGTGAGCTCGACGGGAGACCCTCCGGGTGGGGTGAAGCCCGTCGGGGCGAGCACCCAGGCGCGCTGCAGGTCTTGGCAGGACCGATCGAGCTGGCGGAGCCACGGCAGCGCACAGGCGCGGACCAGCAGGTGCCGTGCTGCCGCGGCCGACACCATCGCGGGAGCCTCGGCGGTGTGGGGGGACCCGTCTTCCAGGGCTCGTCGCAGCCGGATCCGGAACGTGAGCGCCTCCACGGTGGGCACCAGCGACGGGAAGGCGGGATCCTCGACGACCTGAACGGCACGCGCCAGAGCGGAGCGATCGGGGGGCTGCTCGGGGTGGCGCACGGCCTCGGTGAGGGCGTGCACGGCGGCGACGAGCGCTCGCCCCTTGGCGTCGTACTCCGCGAGATCCGCCTCGCTCTGCTGCAGGACCGCCGTGGCTTGGTAGGTTTGCCCGAGCTGCAGCAGCGCAAGCGCCTGGAACGCCGCCGCCTCCACCGCCACGTCCCGCGACGAGGACTCTCGGGCCACGGCCACGGCTTCGTGCAGGGCCTCGACGGCTTCCTCGGGTCGATCGGAGGCCAGCAGCGCCTGGCCCTGGCAGCGGCGCGCATGGGCCTCGAGCCACACCACGTAGGTGGACTCGGCGGCATCGAGACCGGCTCGGGTGTGGATCAGGGCCTCGTCGGGTCGACCCTGTGCGATGCAGAGGCCAGCGAGCCAGCACTGGGCATAGCCGGCGATCTGGGGATCGGTGGGGGCGGCCAGCTCCACGACCCGCGCGAGACGCTGCTGCGCCACCTCCGGGTCCCAGTCCATCTCCAGATCCACCAAGGCCAGCGCGAGCAGGCCGGCGGTCTCTCCGCGCCCGTGCCCGCAGCGCTCGGCCAGGGCCAAGCTCTCGGCGAAGGCGCGACGAGCATCGGCTTGGCGGCCTTGGTGGTCGCGGAGGTTGCCCAGCAGGCCGGTCAGCGCCACCTGTAGCTCCGGCACCTCACCGCGTCGGGCCAGGGTGAGCCCATCTTGGAGCGATGCCTCCACGGCGTCGAGATCTCCTTGTCGCGAGCGCAGGCTGGCGACGGCCTCGTACAGCTTTCCCTCGGCTCTGGGATCTGCAGGGCCGTCGCGCTGATGGAGGGCCGACTGGACGTCGTGCACCAGCTGCAGCCTGGACTCGGTGGATCGACGACCGCCCATGGCGAAGGCCCAGGCCGCCCCGCAGCGCCCGAGAGCCGCGCGGGAGGTCACCTCGCCCGCCAGGCACCGCCGTGTGGCCAGCGCCAGCTCGGCGCTCTCCGTCTCCAGCCAGCGGCTCGTGGTCTCCCCGCGGTGCCAGGCGTACAGCACCTCGATGCTGGCCGAGCCGAACCATGCCGCGTGGCGTCGAGCCGCCTGTGGCTCGGGGCGGTGGGCTCGGGCGAACTCGGGCACGAAGGGGGCGAGTCGATACCGTGCAGCGTCGTCGTCGCCCACGCGACGCACGAGGCAGCGGCGCGTGAGCAGGTGCAGGGCGTCGAGCGCGCTGGCGTCTTCGTCCAGCTGCAGCACCCCCTCGGCTGCGGCCAGCGACACCTCGTGGGCGAAGGTGGCGAGCTGACCCAGGGCCGACCGCGCCCACGGGGGGAGCACCTCCCAGGAGGCTGTCAGCGACGCCGACAGGGCGGCGTGTCGATCGTGGCGGCCCGGATCGCGCAGCGCGGGCAGCGGATCCGCGAGGCGCTCCAGAAGGGCCGCCATGGGAAGCACCTCGAGGCGTGCGGCGGCCAGCTCGATGGCCATGGGCAGGCCGGCCAGCTGACGAACGGCAGCGGCGATGTCGTCGTGCACCAGGTAGGTGCCGCGCGGGGCGGCGTCGCGGAACAGCTCCGCGGCCGCCGCGGCGTCGAGGGGGTCGACCTCCACGACGCGCTCGTGGGAGCGCTCCAGCGGCACTCGCGACGTCATGAGCAGGTGCAGGGAGGCGGCGTGACTCAGGGCATCGGCGAGGTGCTGCGAGGCGGCCATCGCTCGCTCGGCCTCGTCCACCACCAGCAAGCCCACGGGCGCGCGCTCGATCCAGCGGTCCAGGCGCTCCGGCGTGGACAGCCCCGCGCCGAACCCGTCCGGCACGCCCGCCGCGGAGGCGCACATGCCCGCGAGCTCCTCGGGCTCGACGTCATCGGGCACCGACACCCAGGTCACCGAGACCTGTGCGCGCCGCCTCAGCTGGGTGAGCTCTGCGGCGAGTCGCGTCTTGCCCACCCCTCCAGGTCCCCACAGCGTGGTGAGGCCAGGGCCCTGCGATGCGTCTTGCAGCTCGGCCAGCTGCACGTCCCGTCCGCGGAGGGGGGTTGGCGAGCGGGGGAAGGCCATGGCCGATGATAGCGCGTGGCGGCTTGTTATCCATCGTCTTGTCGGGAGGGGTGTGATGAGTGAGCTGGTGTTGGTGTCGACCAGGGGTGGAGTCACCACCCTCACCCTCAATCACCCGCGTCGTCTCAACGGGTGGACCTTGGAGATGATGGAGGCGCTGGCGACTCGGATGGCGGAGGCGGCGGCCGACGACGACACGCAGGTGGTGGTGCTCACGGGCACCGACCCGTACTACAGTGCGGGCGTGAACCTGTCGTCCACCATCCAGCTCGGACATCCGCGCACGCTGCGCGACACCATCGTGGAGCACAACCAGGCGCTGTTCGACCGCTTCATCGACTTCGACAAGCCGCTGATCGTGGCGGTGAACGGGCCCGCCATCGGGGCGACGGTCACCTCGGCCACGCTGTGCGATGCCATCGTCGCCTCGGACAAGGCATCGTTCTCCACGCCCTTCGCCAAGCTCGGGGTGACGCCGGAGGGGTGCTCCTCGGTGCACCTGCCCCGGCTGATCGGCGAGGCGAACGCCCAGCGCATGCTGGGCCCCGAGGGCTGGGTGCCCACGGGAGCGGAGGCCCTCGAGGTGGGCCTGGTGGACGAGCTGGTGCCCCACGACCAGCTGCTGTCGCGGGCGCAGGAGCTGGGTGAGCAGTGGGTGGCCGAGGGGCGCACCCGGAGCTTCCGAGCCGGGGCCGAGCGCGAGGAGCTCAAGCAGATCAACGCGCGGGAGTCCCGTGCCCTGGGAGACGCCTTCCTCGCAGCACCCTTCCTGATGGGTCAGGCGCGCTTCCTGTGGAGCCGCAAGAAGTATGGCCCGGCGCTCACGTTCCTGGGGCTCAGGCTCACGCGGCCGGCCTGGTCGATGCTGCTGTCATGAGCGGCCTTCTCGTACTGTGGGGGCTCGCCTGCTCCTCCGCTCCCTCGACGAAGGCGGATCTGGACGTGCTGTGCGACGAGGCGCGCACGGTGAAGACGCAGATCATCTCCGGAGAGGGAGCCTACGCGACGGTGTCGCCGGAGGTGAGGGCCGCTCTCTTCACCCGGCAGATGGAGGCAAGGCTCGGCTCGTCGCCCATCCGGATGGCCTGGGACGTGGCGGCACCAGCGCCCGGAGAGCAGCGCTACGTGCTGATCCAAGCGATGGCGAAGAAGGAGGGAGTGCCGGACTGGGACTGTCCGGCGCTGCAGGAGGTCCTCGGCTCGTTCCCCTGAGATCCCGCTCGCCTTCGACGTACCCGTGAGACGAGTCGACTCGAAAATCGGGTGGCTCGATTGGTGTGCTTTTCCCTGTCTAGTTTGGCTGGTTGACATCTCATTACGATACGGACCGGTTCGTTTTACTTGGCGATGTCGGTTGTCCTGCCTATGGTTCTGGAACGAGACGGTTCGTCTCGATTCGAAACGGCAACCGTGGAGTCGGGATGCAGGGTTGGATGGAGCAGGTTCTGGGGGCGAGGGTCTCGTCTTGGGGAGACGTCAGCCGCGCGCTGCTCCCTGCCTTGGTGGTGTTCTTGGTCGCGCTCCCCTTGAGCCTCGGGGTGGCGCTGGCGAGCGGGGTGCCGCCTGCTGCGGGTCTGATCTCCGCCATCGTGGGCGGGATCGTGGTGGGTCGTCTGGCGGGGAGTCCGCTTCAGGTGTCGGGCCCGGCTGCGGGCTTGGCGGTCATCATCTACGACCTGGTGCAGACGTGGGGCCTGGCGTCCCTGGGCATCATCGTGGTGCTGGCGGGCGCGATGCAGGCCATCGCGGGGGGCTTGAAGCTGGGGCGCTGGTTCCGGGCGGTCTCGCCAGCGGTGATCCGCGGCATGCTGGCGGGGATCGGGCTGGTGATCCTGGGGAGCCAGCTGCTGGTCTTGTTCGGCGCGAGCCCCACGGGGACGGGGCTGGGGGACTGGGGGGCACTGCCTGGTGCAGTGGCCACCTCGCTGACGGGGGGCGCCGCCATGGCGTCGGCCGTGGTGGGGATCGTGGCGGTGCTGGGCATCGTGGGCTGGGAGCGCATCCGGCCGGGCGCGCTGCGCGCCATCCCGGGGGCGCTGGTGGGCGTGGTGGCGGCGTCGGCGCTGGCGCTGCTGTCGGGGCTGCCGGTGCCCTTCGTGGAGCTGCCCACGGATCTGATCGCCACCATCGACTTCACCACGCCCAGTGAGCTGCTCGCGGGCATGGGGTCGGTGGGGCTGTGGGGGGCTGCGGCCGCCCTGGCGGCGGTGGCGAGTGCGGAGGCCATGCTGTCGGCGACGGCGGTGGACCAGCTGCACGACGGCGAGCGCACCGAGTACGACCGGGAGCTGGTGGCCCAGGGCGTGGGCAACATCGTGGCTGGTGCGCTGGGTGCCCTGCCGGTGACGGGCGTGATCGTGCGGAGCTCGGCGAACGTGCAGGCGGGTGCCGAGAACCGGCTGCCCACGATGATCCATGGGGTGGCTCTGCTGGTGCTGGTGCTGGCGGCACCCGCGCTACTGCAGGCGATTCCCCTGGCGGCGCTGGCTGCGGTGCTGGTGGTGACGGGCGTGCGGCTGCTGGCCTGGCGCAACGTGGTGGCACTGTGGCGCTTCGATCGAGCGGAGGCTGCGATCCTGGTGACGACGGCGCTGGCCATCGTGACGACGGACCTGCTCACGGGTGTGGTGGCTGGCTTCGTGCTGGCGGGCGCGCGGCTGCTCTGGCGCACGATGCAGCTCGATCTGCACGTGCACCGCGACGACGCGGCGCGTTCGGTGACGCTCACCATGATGGGGGCGGCCACCTTCGTGAGCGTGCCCACGCTGGCGGAGGCGCTGGAGGCGGTGCCCGACGGCTACCACGTGGCGGTGGACCACGAGGCGCTGCAGCACGTGGACCACTCGGTGGTGGAGCTGCTGAAGGGCTGGCAGTCCTCCCGCAAGGGGCGGGGGAACACGCTCGGTGTGTCGTGGCCGGGGCTGATGGAGCGCTACGTGGCGCCCGATGCGCCCGGTGTCTCGCGCATGGTTGGGTAGACTGTGGATTCGGAGGACGGTGCCATGGGCCGGAAGAAGAGCGAGCAGTGCAGACTCGCCATCCTCGACGCCGCCAGGAGCGTGATGGAGGAGCGCGGCTACCTCGACATGAGCATCGAGGAGGTCGCGTGCCGGGCCAAGGCAGGCAAGCAGACGGTGTACCGTCACTTCGGGAGCAAGCCGCGCCTCGCCCTCGAGGCCTTCGTCGCCAAGGCCTCGCGGCTGGAGCTCCCCGACACCGGGTCGCTGGCGGGCGATCTGGGCAGCTACCTGGCCACGCTGGTGGAGGTGATGAACTCGCCCCACAAGCGCTCGATGCTCGGGGGACTGCTCGCGGAGATCCAGGGAGACTCGGAGCTGGGAGACGCCTTTCGCCAAGGGGTGATCGAGGCGAAGCGCACGGCCCTGCGCACGGTGTTCCAGCGAGGGATCGCGCGAGGGGAGGTGGCCCCGGATGCCGACCTCGAGGTGCTGGTGGACCTGGTGTACGGGCCCGTGTGGTACCGGATGCTGATCAGCGGCGGCCGGCTGGATCCGTCGTTCGCCGAGACCCTGGCCGACACGGTGGTGCTGGCCGCTCGCCGCGCGATGGAGCCCGTGGGCTAAGCACCCTCGGTGGGCTGGGCGATCCACAGGGTGAAGGTGACGTCGCCCTGAGCCACGTCTTGCTGCTCCACGATGCGGAATCCTCCGCGCTGTAGCTGCTCCACGAAGGCGGCCTTGGCGGGCGCGGCTCCAGGGGCGTCGGCGTCCTTGACCACGGCGAAGCGGCCCGCGGGGGCGAGCACCCGCCGTACCTCGCGCAAGCCAGCCTCCTTGTGCTCACCCCAGTGGTCGTAGGAGTCGAAGGCGAGCACCACGTCGACGGTGCCGGCCTCGACGGGGAGCGCATGGGCAGGGGCGACGTGCAGCTGGATGCGGTCGGCTGCGGGGTGGCCGCTCAGGCGCTCTCGGGCGATCTGCACCATGCGCTCGGTGGGATCCACGCCGATGAGCGCGCCGGTGGTCACGCGCGCAGCGGCGTGGCGGAGCGCGCTTGCGGTGCCGCAGCCGATGTCCACCACGGTGGCATCCGGGGCGAGGGCCAGGCGGTCCACGGCGAGGTGGTTGGTGGCGTACTCGCCGTACTTGTCGGCGTACCATTCGGCGGTTTCCGAGGTCCATTCCTGCATGCGTGCCTCCACTGCGACGCCCCTGCGTTATCGAGGCCGGATGCGGACTGTCACACTCATTGTCGGTTGCTGGTTGGCCACGTCGACGGCGCTCGCACAGCCCGTGGTGGTGGAGGTGGTGCAAACCGACGACGGCGGCTGGCAGCTCGTCCGCGGGGGCGAGCCCTACGTGGTCCGCGGCGGAGGCTACTCGGGCTCGCTGCAAGCGCTGGCGGAGGCGGGTGGAAACTCGGTCCGCACCTGGGGAGTGGGGGAGGACACCCAGCAGCTGCTGGACGACGCGCACGCGCTCGGGCTCACGGTGGCTCTGGGGCTGTGGCTCGGGCACGTGGAGCACGGCTTCGACTACTCCGATGCGGCGGCCGTCGAGGCGCAGCTCGCCGAGGTGCGCCGTCAGGTGCAGCGCTTCGAGGACCACCCCGCACTGCTGCTGTGGGGTGTGGGCAACGAGGTGGAGCTCGAGGGGGGCGACGATCCGCGGCTGTGGGCGGCCATCGAGCAGGTGGCCGCCATGGTGAAGGAGGAAGATCCGGCCCATCCCACGATGGCGGTGACCGCGGACCTGGGTAAGGCCAACGAGCAGCGTCTCTCGGAGCTGTGCCCCTCCATCGACGTGTGGGGCATCAACACCTACGGAGGGGTGTCGTCGCTGTCGGAGCGCCTCACGGAGCGCGGCTTCTCGGGTGCCTTCTTGCTCACCGAGTACGGTCCACCTGGCGACTGGGAGGTCCCACGCACGCCCTGGGGGGCTCCGCTGGAGGCCACCAGCACCCGGAAGGTATCGGGCTACGAGGCCGCGCTAGACGTGATTCGCGACGATCCGCGCGCGCTGGGTGGCTTCGCCTTCCTGTGGGGGCCTGCCGAGCAGCCGCGCGACACCTGGTACGCGCTGTTCGGGCCACCCCTGTCGGCTGCGGGGCGCCGCCTGCGCTTCGGGGGCGTGGATGCGCTGCAGGCCCGCTGGACGGGTCAGCCGCCGCCCGATCGCGCCCCCGAGGTGGCCGAGCTGCGCACGGAGGTGGCCGGCGCCGTGGTGGAGACCGGCAGCCCGCTCGCTGCCACACTCGAGGCCACGGATCCCGAGGGCCAGCCGCTCACCGTGGACTGGCTGCTGCACGTGGACGGAGGCGTGGGGCGGCCAGGGCTGGGGGCGAGCGGCGGTGGTGTGGTGCGCTGTGAGCCCGACGCTGGCGCCTCCGTGGCGTGGACCGCACCCGAGGTCCCGGGACCGTACCGGCTGCTCGCCATGGTGCGCGATCCGGCGGGGGGCGCGGGTTTTGCGAGCGCGCGCTTCCACGTGGGTGTGCCTCCGGAGCCTGACGCCGAAGGGGAGGAGGGGCCACTGCGGCTACCCCTCGCCGTGGACGGACCCTTCGAGCCGAGCGGCTGGATGGGGGATGCCGTGGTTCCCGATGGGCTCGTCATGGGCGACTGTGGACCCCGTCCCGGGATCTGCCAGGGCGTGTGCCGCCACTTCCTGTTCCAGCCTCGCAACGAGGCGTGGGCTGGCGTGATCTGGCACCACCCCAGCGGCAACTGGGAGGGGGAGAAGCCAGGCGTGCCCATCGCCAAGGGGCCCGCCGTCGTCACCTTCACGGCGTGGGGAGACGAGGGAGGCGAGCGCGTCACGTTCGTGGTGGGGAACCGCAAGGCGGACGGCTTCGAGGTGAAGCGCGAGGTGGTGCTCACGGACTCCCCACGCACCTACACGATCCCCGTCCCCCGTCGGCGCCACCGCGACGTCACCTATGGCTTCGGCTGGGTCACGAGCACCTCGTGGGGAGGGAAGGTGGGCTTCTCCGTCGCAGATGTGCAGTGGGTGCGTCGCCCCTGACGGTGTAGGCTTGCGGGCCAGTGTGGAGGCCCCGTGGTCGTTTCGTCCCTCCTGTGGTTGGTGGCCTGCGGGCCCAAGCCGGCTGCAGCGCCCCCCGTCGCTGTCGACCCTCCGACGCCCGAGTCCATCACCCGCCGGCCGTTCGCACCCATGGTCGACGGCGAGGCCGTGATCGCCGGCATCTCCTATGGCCCGTTCCGCGAAGGGCAGCGGCCTGGCGGGCCCGATCCGACGGCCGAGCAGATCCTCGAGGATCTGCGCATCATCGCTCCCCGCTGGGGGATGATCCGGGTCTACAGCAGCCGTGGCCCCACCGAGACCATCCTGAAGACCATCCACGACGAGGGTCTGCCCATCCGGGTGATGGTGGGGGCCTGGATCGCGCCGGAAGCCGAGGCCGACAACCAGGCGGAGGTGAAGCAGGCCATCCGGCTGGCCAACGCCTACCCGGAGGTGGTGGCGGCCGTGAGCGTGGGCAACGAGTCGCAGGTGGACTGGTCGGGGCATCGCACCCCCATGAACGTGCTGCTGCGACACCTGCGCGCTGTGCGGCAGGCCATCGAGCAGCCCGTCACCACCGCCGACGACTACAACTTCTGGAACAAGCCGCGCAGCCACGATGTGGCCGACGAGGTGGATTTCCTGGTGGTGCACGCCTACGCCATGTGGAACAAGCAGCAGCTCGCCGACGCCGTGCCCTGGACCGCCGAGGCCGTCGTCTCCATCGCCGCCGAGCACCCCGGGCTGTCGCTGGTGATCGGCGAGACGGGCTGGGCCACCGTGCTCAACCCCGACGCCGGGGGCGATCAGGTGGTGCAGATCGTCGCTCCGGCCGGGGAGGCCGAGCAGGCCACGTTCTTCCAGCAGTTCACGGCCTGGGCCGAGCAGGCGCAGCAGCCCTACTTCTACTTCGAGGCCTTCGACGAGCCCTGGAAGGGCGGTGACAATCCCCGCGACGTCGAGAAGCACTGGGGACTGTACAACGTGGACCGCACTCCGAAGCCCGCCTTGCAGGCTTCGGAGGCGACCCCACAGCCGTAGCCTACGAAGCGGCTCCCGCGGCGCCGCGGCGTGCCTCGAGCTCCGCGCGGACTTCGTGCGCGCGGGCCTCGGTGATGGGGTAGGACCAGATGGCCCAGATGGCGATCGCCGAGGTGAGCACGGGGATGAACGCATCGCAGATGCGCATCCAGAAGATCGTGTCTGCGGCCTGCATGCCCTCGAGCTCCACGTCGAAGCCCGTGGCGTTGAGCAGGAAGCCGCCGCCTGCCAGGGCTGCTGCCATGCCCACCTTCACCACCCACCAGAAGATGGAGCCGTACATGCCCTCTCGGCGCTCGTGGGTGTGCAGCTCGTCCACGTCCACCACGTCCGCGATCATCGACGGCATGAGGGTGAACAGTCCCCCCAGCCCGAAGGCCAGCAACGGCGCTGGAGCCAGCACGAGCAGCGGCATGTCGGGGTCGTAGCAGAACCACTTCATGGCGTAGCCCACCATCGACAGCCCAGTGGCCACGAAGAAGGCCCGCCGCTTGCCGAGCCGCGTGGACAACCACGTCACGATCCCGATCACCACGAAGGTGGAGGCGGCGCCCAGCGATCCCGCGTAGCCAGCGTACTCCGCACCCAGCTCCTGATTGCCGCCGAACACGTAGTAGATGATCACGTAGAACTGGAACGACGAGATCAGCATGAAGCCGTTGAAGACCAGGAACGTGGCCACGCACAGCTTCAGGAACGGTCCCGACTTCAGGGTGGTGAGGAACCCCTTGAAGAAATCCACGATGTTGGCGACGAGCGAGCTCTTCTCATCATCCGAGTCGGGCTCGGGCTCCAGCTCCGGCTCGCGGAGGATCAGGGCGGGCAGGATTCCCACGCCGATGGCGAACACCCCGATGATGACGGCCAGCGCCGAAGCTCCGGACACCTGATCGGCGAAGAACGCCTCGTAGGTCATGAACCACAGGAACCACGGAGTGACCAGGTAGGCCAGCTGCCCGATGAAGTTCTGGACCCCCATCAGCCGTGTGCGCTCGTGGTAGTCGGGCGTCAGCTCGAAGCCCAGCGCCACCCACGGCGTCGCGAACATGGTGTAGGCCAGGTAGAAGATGATCGAGCCGGCCAGGAAGAACCAGAAGTAGAAGTCCTCGGACTGGCCTCGCGGGAGCTGCCAGAGCAAGGCGTAGATCACGCCCACCGCGATGGCGCCCACGAAGATGTAGGGCCGGCGACGTCCCCATCGCGAGCGAGTGTTGTCGGAGATGTAGCCCATCAGCGGATCGGTGATGGCGTCCGTCAATCGGGGCAGCGCGCCCAGCAGGCCCACCAGGGCCGGATCCATGCCCAACCCCAGGTTGAGCACGATGATCATCCCACCGATGGCGCCTGCGAGGATGTTGTTGACGAAGGCACCGAATCCGTAGACCACCTTGTGGTGGAACGGAATCCGGTCTCGGGGCGCCGTGGCGTGGGCCTCAGCCACTGGGGGCGGCAGGGTCTACGAGGGGCTCGGCGCGCTCGTACACGCGAACGTAGTCCACGGCCAGCAGATTGCTCTGTGGGGTGTCGGGCGTCACGGGGCCCGGCCCAAGCCCTCCCACGGCCACGTTGAGGATCAGGAAGAACGGATGGTCGAACACCCAGGGCGTGAACGGCGGCAGATCCGCCGGCGACACGGTGCGGACCAGGTTCCCGTCGATGAGCCAGGTGATGTGGTCCGGATCCCACACGATCTCGTAGGTGTGGAAGTCCGAAGCGAAGTCGTCGCCGACCCCATCGTACTCGGCGCCGACTGGGTTGCCGCCCGAGTAGCCTGGACCGTGCACGTTGACGCCCACGGAGCGATCTCCGAAGACCTCCATGATGTCGATCTCACCGCACAGGGGCCAGGGGTTCTCGTCGATGTCGGCCCCCAGCATCCACAGGGCCGGCCAGATCCCGGGCTCCGTGGGAGCGAGGGCGCGGATCTCGATGCGCCCGTACTGGAACTCCTGCAGCGCCTTGCTGGTCATCCTGGCGCTGGTCCACTCGAAGTCCTCGAAGTTCTCTTGCTGGGCCACGATGCGCAGGAAGCCGTCGCCGTCCAGCGAGGCGTTGTCGGGCCGGTCGGTGTAGTACTGGATCTCTTGGTTGCCCCAGCCCGGCAGGTCGGGGCCGCCGTTGCCGATCTCGAAGGTCCAGTTGTCGGGGTCGGGGCTCGCGCCCACTTCTCCCCGAAACTCGTCCTCCCACACCAGCTCCCACACGGGATCGTCGTTCTCCTGAGGCAGGGAGAACGTGCATGCGCTTGCTCCGAGCAAGACTGCAAACGATACGGTACGCATGCTCACTCCTTGGTGAAGAAGACGTCGTCGACGAGTAGCGTCGAGCCGGTGGTGCCCTGAGTGTTCAGGAGCAGCAGCGGACTCGTCACGTTGGTGAGGTCGGTGGCGCCGATGTCTGCCAGGGGGATCACCAGCGTGTGCCAGCTGCCATCTGCGGCGAATCCGTAGTCGGTCACGGTCACCACCTGGTCCACGCCTCCGAGGGAGATGCCCACGGTCATGGTCTCGAACAGCCCATCCGTCGCCTTCAGCGAGATGCGCAGCGTGGTCCACCCCGTCAGGTCGCGCGCCGGATCCCAGATCACGCCGCCCCCCCACCACAGCTGGGCGTTGGTGATCTGGATCTCATCGGAGAGCAGCCCCTCGACCCGGTCGTCGCTCACCGTCTGGTCGTAGGTGCCCTCGAAGATGAAGTAGTTCGTGGTGCTGCCGTCGATGTCGATGGTCTCGCTGCGGCCACCCTCGTAGAACACGCCGACGGACAAGCGCTCGTCTCCCTCGACGAAGGGAAGCTCCCCCTGTAGGGCATCGGAGTCCAGGAAGGGCTGGAAGTCCGGGTACACCGGATCACCAGGATCCAGGCGACATGCACCCAAGACGATCAGCGCGTGGATGGGCAAGCTACGGTTCATGGCGACCCTCCCGATTGCACGGCGATGGGGAATCCGTCTGGACCGTCCACCACACCCCACCCGTTCTGTGGCTGTCCGCCCAGGTCCAGGATGCCCAGGACCGAGGGTGCGAGCAGATCGAACTGGAATCGACCCGTCGGGTCGAAGGTGAAGGCGGTGTCGGTGAAGTCGTCGAGCACGGCCTGGTAGCCGCGGATGGCCAGGTCACGTGTGATGGCCAGGTCGGCGAGATCGGTCACCAGCTCCTGGTCGTAGATGGCGTGGAGCTGGTTGGCCGCGTACCACTGGTTCTCCCCGAAAGGAATGATCGCATTGGCCGTGGCGAAGCCGTAGAAGCCCACCACCGGTCCGCCCTCCAGCGTCTCGAAGCGGAGCTCGCCGTCGCCCACGAGGCCGTCGCGGAAGGGGTTGTTCGGGTCCGCCATGACGCTGCGATCGGGATGCACTCCCACGTCGCCCGTGTAGGGCGCGAACAGCAGCTCGCCGACGGGGATGCCGTATTCGTACTCGGGCGCGGGCAGCTCGCAGCCAGCCAGCGTCACCGCCAAGGACACGAGGGCGGGTCTCATAGGCTCAACCTCACGTAGGTGCCGACGGCGAACTCGTTGCCCCAGGCATCGTCGGGCTGCAGTGCCGGGATGTCGTCCTGGCTGCCTCCGATGGCCGAGGGTACGGGCGAGAACTCGTCGAGGAAACGGAACTTGACGAAGCCACCGATGCGGGTGGACGCGTTGACGAAGGAGGGGCGGGAGAGGCCACCCGAGATGTCGAGGTAGGTCTGCAGCGGGAAGGTCAGGTTGAAGTCACGGTGGAAGTCGTAGGGACCCCAGTCGTCGACCTTGACCCAGCCGTTGAAGACCATGGAGCGCCAGTAGGCCTTGAAGCCGCCGCCCTTGCGGGTGATCAGCCGCGGATCGGTGCCGCGCGACTGGGCGGTGCCCACGTAGCCGTTCAGGTGCAGCTGCACGTCGCCGACGTTGCTCACGATGCGCGTGCTGGCCTCCCACAGGTCGGCCGCGGGAGGCGAGCCGCCGAAGGAGAACAGCGTTCCGTCGGCGAGGAAGCCGAAGTTCGAGTCGCGGACGGTGGGCATGTGCTTGTACACGAAGGCCAGGTCGAAGGCGAAGTTCGCGTCTTCACGCAGCTCGTTGTCCCACTGGTAGAAGTAGGTGATGGGCGTGGGGTCCCACTTGAAGATGATCTCGCCGGCGAGCATCTCCCGGTTCTCGAGCACCGCAAACGGGTCCTCGATGAAGTTGCGTGCCGCCACACCAGGGAACACCACGCGCGTGTCTGCATCGAAGGAGGCGCCGATGGAGGGATTCGGTCCGATCAGCGGCTTCTGGTAGATGCCCGAGGTGGACACCATCACGTTGCCGGCGTTGACGGTGGCGCCGCCCCAGGCGTTCATCTGGTTGCCGCGCCCCGACTCGCCCAGGCGCGTGCCGAACCGCCAGTTCTCCCAGCCCCCGTCGGCCACCAGTCCCTTGTAGGCACCCTGCACGAAACCTTGCACGGATCCCAGTGTGCCGATCACTCGGGCCTTGGCGCCGAAGGTGTCGACCATGCGGATCTGGTCCCGAAGCACGTTGTTGCAGCTGCCCTGGTAGGAATCCGGCTGATCGGAGGTCGCGTCGGGGTCACAGTTGCTCACCTCCTCCACGTAGGTGAACTGTTGGCCGATCTTGGGCGTGCCTGCCCAGATGCCGCCCAGGCTCACCATCCACTTGTCTTCGAAGGAGCCGCGCGCCACGTGCACTGCGGTCTTGCGCGTCAGCTGCTCGGGCACGGCCTGGGACTGGGCCACCGCGGCCGTGGGCAAGGGAGCCACGTCCTCCTGGTGGATGATGTCGAACCGATACCGGCCCTTGGCGCGGCTGTACTTGGCGATCACCGACGGGTTCGCGCCCCAGAACACCTGAGGGCCACCGATGATGGTCAGCCCGTCGAGCCAGCCTTTTCCGTTGAACTCCACCGCGATGGGCGCCACGCCGTTGTACAGATCCAGGTTCGGACCGTAGTTGGTCTCGGGCTTGATCCCGAAGAAGTCGCCTTCGAAGGCCCAGTGGTAGGAGCCCGTCCGGTAGTAGCCCTTCAGGTCGAAGTTCTTCGTCTTCCAGTCGAACGACATCCGGTAGATCTGCAACCGATTCAGATTCGCCAGATCCACCCGGCTGCCGCCCTCGGTGGTGACGGTGCTGTCGACACCGCGGCCCCGTGTCTCGTAGCGGATGACGTCGATGTAGTTACCGGGCACGTTGCCCAGCACGTTGAAGGAAGCATCGAAGCGCAGCGAGTCGTCTGGGGTCGCCTCGGCGCCGATGTACACCGACTGCAGGTGATCGTTGGTGATGTTGCCGAAACCCCGTCCAACCCTGCTGGATCCGCCCGATGTGATCGTGCCGATGTCCATGCGGAGGTCTGAGATCCGGAACTTCTGGTTGGCGCCACCGCCTGCGATCTTGGCCACCTGGGCCTGCGTGACGTAGAGCAGGGGATCGAAGGCTGCCAGCCCCTCACGGACGATGGTGGCATCGAGGAACGGGGAGTAGGCTCCGCCCTGGGCCGCGATCCAGTCGTACATGTCCTTGAGCATGAAGTAGGCTTCGCGCGGCTGGACCTCGTACAGGCCTTCCTTGTTCGGAGGGGTCTTGGCGACGATGCCGAACCACTCCTCGTTCATGTTGTTCTGGCCCTCTTCCCAGTCCGCAAGGTAGGCCTTGTTCGACCAGCTCGCCGTGGTGTCGTGTACGTCCAGGTTGATCTCCTGGTTGTACTTCCACCACCCGTCGGACCACTGGAAGGTGTAGCCGCCGACGGCGGCCCCGGTGCCGCCCTTGCCGTAGGACTCGGCGTAGACCTCGGTCCACAGATCGTGCAGGTAGTCGGCCTGCATCAGTCCGTCTTCCCGGCCGTCCTTGGCGTTGTAGGCGTCGGAGCCGAACTCGGCGTAGAACACGGGAATGCCGAGCTCGTCCTTCACCCGCTGGAACAGGTCGCCCGAGGACCGGCCTCGGTACACGTTCGTTCCGAACAGATCCTGGTTCGGGATGAGCTCTGCGATCAGGTCGAGGTACTGCAGGTCACCGTTGCAGATCGTCACCAGGTGGTTCCGATCCACCGCCTTGATCCTGTCGACGATCTCGCCGTACAGCGAGTACAGGTGCCGCGCCTTGGCCTTCTGGCGGTCGCCCTTGGGGAGGTTCGCGATCTCGAAGCTCGACCACTCGAGCCCGTAGTTGGCCTCGTTGCCGAGCATGAACATGATGACGCCGCGGGTGTCCTTGTAGGTCTCCACCACCGCCATCGTCTCGTCGATGAGCTGCTTGCGGACGTCGGGGTCTCCGTAGGGAGTGGCCGGAACGTAGGTGCCGTTGATGTTGGTGCCGTAGCGCCCCACCAACGGATTGATCATCGTGTAGATCCCGTAGTTGTCGTGGATCCACTCCACCCACTCGGGTGGGATGACGGGGTACTGCCGGATGGTGTTCACCCCCATGTTCTTGAGCAGCCCCATCTCGGTACGAAGGGCCTTCTCGATGGTGTCCTCCGGAAGGCTCCAGAAGTCGTATCGATAATTTTCACCAACCGGCATGTACCCCCAATTCATGCCTCTGAGCATCGTGTCTTCCCCGTCGACCTGGACCTTGAAGCCGTCGTCGTCGGAGTAGATCGTGACCTGATTCGGTTCGGCCCACGCGATTGCGGACCACCACATGCCGATCAGTGAGATCATCGTCAGCCTCTGTTCTACTGGGTCAGGACGAGGTCATCGAAGAAGACGCCGCCGCCGTCGTAGCAGCCAGACCCTTGCTTCGAGCCCACGCAGTTGCGGTACTCGACGCCGAACTGCACGAAACCAGTGCCCTTGGGCACGGTGCCGGAGATGTTCAGCTCCACCCACTTGTCGGTGGTCGAGCTGTTGTTGATGATGGCGGACTGGTCGAATCGCACCAGGTTGAAGTTGACGTTGTCCTCGAAGAACTTCGCGAAGAGGTAGGCCTCGTTGGTACCCACTGGCGGGTCGTCACTCGACACGAAGGCCCAGCCCGTCAGCTCGAAGCTGGTGCCGGCCTTCCAGCCCGTGGTCCACTCCTGGAACACGGCGGTGAAGCTCTCTCCACCGGTGAACTGGCCGAACAGCTTCATGCCCTTCTTGCCGCCATGGGCGGTGAAGGTGTCCTTCGAGTTGTAGATCGCGTCGCCCGTGACTGCGGTCTCCGCGTTGGCTACCCCACCCGTCACCACGAACGTGAGGAAGTCCGTGGGCCGCGGCGGCGTCCCCCCGTCGTCGCTCTCGAAGTCGCCGTTGACCAGCAGGTTGTTCACCTTGGGTGTGGTGGGTGCTGTGTCGCTGGTGTCTGTGTCGGCATCGGTGTCGGTGTCCGAGTCCGCGTCTGCGTCCGTGTCTGCGTCGGCGAACGTGTCGGTGGTCGCGGTGTCGGTCTTGTCTGTGTCTGTGTCGGTGTCGCCGGTACAGGCGACGGCCAACAGCAAGATCATCGGGATAGTGCGCATATCTCCTCCACAGTTCGATTAGCGCAGGCCAGAATGGCCGGACAGGAGTCGGGTCGATGCCCGGGGGGACGGTGCTGGCGCCGTGGGCGTCAGCACGTGGGCGTTCTCCAGGGCCCACTGCATCACCAGCGTGCCTGCGCCTCGAGCGATGGCTCCTCGGCCGAGCTCGGTCACGCGGACCTCGGTGTCTTCCACGTTGGTGGCCAGGGCCCGCTCGGCCATGGCGCGTCGTAGCGGCCGCACGAGCAGATCCCCGGCACTGGTCAGCCGGCCGCCCAGCACCACCCTTGCCGGATTCATCAGGTTGACCAGGTTTGCCATTGCGATGCCCAGATGTTGACCGGCGTCTGTAATGATTTCGGTGGCGACTGGATCGCCGTCCTTGGCAGCGGCGACCATCCCGCTCAGCGTGAGATCGTCGGCGCTCAGGGCGCTACTCGCGCCATTGGCCAGTCGCTCCCTCGCCTTGGCGAGCACGGCGGTGGAGCCCACCTCCGCTTCCAGGCACCCCGACAGGCCGCAGCGGCAGAGGCGCCCGCTCGGAGCCACCGCGGAGTGACCGATCTCGCCTGCGATGCCCGACGCGCCACGAAAGATCTCGCCGCCGATGATGTGGCCGGCACCCACCCCCGTCGCCACCTTCACGTAGGTGAAGTGCGGCACGCCCCGCCCCGCTCCCCACCAGGCCTCCGCCAAGGCACCGAGGTTGGCGTCGTTGTCGATCAGTACGGGGATGCGGTACCGCTCGTACAGCTCGCCCCCCAGATCCGTGTCGACCCACTTGGGGAGGATCCGAGCCGACAGTCGGCCAGGTTCGCTCCGGTCCAGCGGGCTGGGCACGGCCACGCCGATGCCGAGCACGCGACGGCCGTCCTCCACGTCGGACAAGGCGGCGTCGATGAGATCGGTGGCCAGGCCCAGGGCGCGCTTCGGCTCGTCCTGCACCGCGCACTCCTCGCTGTCGATGCGCTCCAGATCTCCACGGAGATCCATGCGGCAGCACGACACGTGGGAGCTGCCGAGCTCGATTCCCACCACCACGAAGCGGTGGTCCTGGAAGCGCAGCAGGATGGGAGGGCGGCCGCTGCGCGAGCGCACCACGCGACCCTCCACGACGAGTCCCTCGTCGATCAGGTTCGCGGTGATGCCCGAGACGGTGGAGCGCGACAGCCCCGACCGGCGGGCGAGGTCCGCACGGCTGACGCCTCCCGGCTCGTCCCAGATCAGGCGCAGCAGCATGGAGGCGTTGTGCTCCCGCATGCGCTGGCCGGTGGCGGCCAGAGGGGCGGGTCGGTCTAATTCGTTCGGCGAATGAATGAACACCAGCAGGTTGTACCTGAGGTGAGACTCACGAGTCAAATCGTGTATTCGGCAGGCAGCCTCTTCGGCTGCGAGGACACGTGTCGTATTATTCGTGCGTCGGCCAAACAAAGTGGCGAGCCGTTCGTCCAGGAGGTGTCATGTCCGCGCAACCCATCGGTCGTCTGACGACGCAGGCCTCCGGGGAGGAAGTCTGGCAGATCGAGGGGCTGCAGACCATGTCGCCCTTCTTGGTGAGCGTGATCAGCGCCCATGATCACTGGATGTTCGTGTCGACGAGTGGCGGGCTGACGGCGGGTCGGCAGGAGCCTTCTCGCAGCCTGTTTCCCTACGAGACCGACGATCGCCTGCACCACGCCGCTGGGATCACGGGGCCCATCACGTTGATCCGCACGGCGACTGGCGAGCTGTGGCACCCCTTCGATCCTCGTGGCTTGGCCCCCGGTCGTGTGCGCACACTGCGCAAGAGTGCGCTGGGGCACTGGCTCGAGCTCGAGGAGCACGCGCCCGATCTGGGGCTGCGGTTTCGCTACCGGTGGTCCACGTCGCGACGCTTCGGGTTGGTCCGCACCTGCGCCCTCGAGGGGGAGGGGACGGTGGAGGTGCTCGATGGCCTGCTCAATGTGCTGCCGGCCAACGTGCCCATGCTCTCGCAGCAGGGGATGTCGGCGCTGGTGGACGCCTACAAGCGCTGTGAGCTCGAGCCCAGTGGTCTGGCGATCTACGCGATGGAGGCCCGCTTGTCGGACCGGGCGGCACCCGCGGAGTCGCTGCGGGCCAACGTGGTGTGGCGGATCGGCTTGCCTGGCGCCACCCACCTGTGTGCCGACGTCGTGGCCGACATGCGCGAGGGGCGCAGCTGCACCGAGCAGCCGCTACAGGTGGGTCGCCGAGGCGCGTACCTGGTACGGACGTCGCTCGATCTGAGCGAGGGTCCGGCTCGCTGGACGATGGTGGGGGACGTGCACCTGGATCAGGCCGCGGTGGAGGATCTGCAGGCCGCGGTCGCCGATGATCCCGAAGCGTTGCGTCGTGCGCTCGAGGTGGACGTCGCCGACGGTGCTCGGGATCTGGCGCGCAACGTGGCCAGCGCCGACTCGCAGCAGCACACCGCCGACGTGACGGCCACGGTGCACCACACGGCCAACGTGCTGTTCAACAACATGCGCGGTGGTGTCTTCGGGGCCGATCACGAGGTACCCACCGTGGATCTGGCGGCCTTCGTGCGGGAGCGGAACCGCGCTGTGTTCGCCCGCCACACCGGCTGGCTCGGGGCCCTCGACGCTCGGCTCGATCACCCGGCGTTGATCTCCGGTGCCGAGGCCACGGGGGACCCGCAGCTCGTGCGGCTGTGCCTGGAGTACCTGCCGCTGACCTTCAGCCGTCGCCACGGGGATCCGAGCCGGCCCTGGAACCAGTTCCGCATCGACAACACGCACCCCGACGGCACGCCTCGCTACGGCTACGAGGGCAACTGGCGCGACATCTTCCAGAACTGGGAGGCGCTCCTCCGCAGCTTCCCGGCCTTCGGCGTGGCCGGGGTGTGCAAGTTCGTGAACGCGAGCACGGTGGACGGCTTCAACCCGTACCGGCTGACGCGCCAGGGGGTGGACTGGGAGGTGCCCGAGCCCGAGAACCCCTGGAGCAACATCGGCTACTGGGGCGATCATCAGATCGTGTACCTCTTCCAGCTGATCGGCTCGGCCGAGGCGCACGATCCCGGATCGATCCAGCGCTTGTTGGGCGTGGACTGGTTCAGCACGGCCGCCGTTCCGTACCGGATCCGACCCTACGCCGAGCTGTGCGAGAACGCCCAAGACACCATCGTGTTCGACGAGTCGGCCCAGCGGCGCTCCATGCAGCGGGTGCAGGACGTGGGTGGAGATGGTCGGCTGCTGTCCACCTCCGACGGCGAGGTGTGGCAGGTCAACCTGCTCGAGAAGCTGCTGATCTGCGTGCTGGCGAAGCTGTCGAACCTGGTGGTGGACGGTGGCATCTGGCTGAACACCCAGCGGCCCGAGTGGAACGACGCGAACAACGCGCTGGTGGGGCAGGGTCTGAGCGTGGTGACGCTGGCGCAGCTGCGACGTGCGCTCACGGTGCTTGTGCAGCTGATGCCCGCGCAGGACGCCCATCCGGTATCGCAGCGGGTGACGGTGTGGCTTCGGGAGGTGCACGATGCGCTGCGCGCGGAGCGTCCGGCGCTTGCCGCTGCCGGCTCCCAGATGCTCGGCGACGACGTGCGGCGGCGGCTGATGGATCGTCTGGGCGAGGCGTTCTCGGACTACCGTGCTGCCGCCTACGCCGAGCCGGTGCCGTCCGCTCCGCGCCAGCCGGTGTCGGGCGCGTCGCTGGCGGCGCTGTGCACCGAGGCCCTCGCCTGGGTGGACCACACCCTGCGCACGAACCGGCGCAGCGATGGGCTGTTCCACAGCTACAACCTGCTCGACCTGACGGACTCGGAGGCGCGCGTGTCGCGCCTGTACGAGATGCTCGAGGGGCAGGTGGCGGTGCTGGCGAGCGGCTTGCTGTCGGCGACCGAGTCCGTGGCGCTGGTGGACGCGCTGTTCGACAGCCGTATGTACCGGCCCGATCAAGACAGCTTCATGTTGTACCCACGTCGAGATCGGGCGCCGTTCCTGGCGCGCAACGTCATCGACGAGGACGTGCTGGCCGGCGCACCGCTGCTGCGCCGGCTGGCGGAGGCGACAGATGCGCGGGTGGTGTGCCGCACAGCGTCGGGCACCTGGCGCTTCCAGGCGGACTTCGCCAACGCCGAGGATCTTGCAGCTGCCCTCGATCGCGTCGGCGCGGAGCCCGCCTGGCGCGAGGCGGTGGCGGAGGGCCGCGATGCGGTGCTGGCGGCCTACGAGGCGGTGTTCCACCACCACGCCTTCACCGGACGTTCGGGCACGATGCACAAGTACGAGGGGCTGGGCAGCATCTACTGGCACATGGTGGGCAAGCTGTTGGTGGCCGTGCAGGACACCTGGTGGCGTGCTCGTCGGGCGGGAGCGGACGCCGCGGTGCTGGGCGCACTGGCGCAGCGGTACCACCGGGTTCGGGGAGGACTGTGCTTCCGCAAGTCCGTGGCGGAGTACGGGGCGGTGCCGACGGATCCCTACTCCCACACACCCTGGGGTCAGGGTGCGCAGCAGCCCGGCATGACGGGGCAGGTCAAGGAGGTGATCCTCACGCGGCTCGGAGAGCTGGGCGTCTGGGTGGAGGAGGGCTGCCTGACCTTCGCACCGGGGCTGCTCGATCGCGCAGAGCTGTTGACCGAGCCGGCGGTGTGGCCCTTCCTCGGGCACGGAGGCGAGACGCGCGAGGTGGCGGTTCCCGCGGGCAGCGTGGCGCTGTCGGTGGCGCAGGTGCCGGTGGTGATCACGATGGGGCGGGGCGCTTCGAGCATCGAGGTGCATCGCGCCGACGGGCAGGTCCTCCAGGTGGACGGGGCTGCGCTGGACGTGCAGACCACGGCCAGTGTGCTCGGACGGCAGGGCGTGGTCCGCGAGGTGCGCGTGCGGATCGCCTAGCGGGGCGTCAGGGCCGGAACTCCACGGGGAGCTTGTCGAGGATCCCGTCGTAGCGGTCCGCCGACTGCTGCGATGCCCAGTAGTCCACGAGGAGCAGCGCGCTGCCGCGTGTGGCGTAGTCGGTGTAGACGGGCGCTGCAGGCACGGAGACGTCGTTGTCGTGGGTGCCGTCCCAGATCCCGATGAGGATGTCGGTGCTGTCGACGATGCCGTAGTCGATGCGGATGGTGCCGCCGAGCTCGAGGCGCACGGTGGCGGTGTTGCGCCAGGTGGTCTGGTCGCGATCGGTCAGCGCGTCGTAGTGAACGATGAAGGCGTCGTCGCACTGCTCGTAGGTGATCTCGGTGGCGGCCTCCAGCAGCATGTCGCCCCAGAAGATGCCCACCCCGGGCACGGAGACGTCGGCGGCTGCCACGTTCCAGCTGTCCTTGGCGTCCATGGAACGGAAGGTGAGCCCCCCGTTCGAGTTGAGGAACACCGACGGGTACAGCGCGCCGTAGAACTCGAAGGCGAAGTTTCGCGTGAAGGTGACCTCCACGACGGAGTCGTCCACGCCCACGCCGAAGGGCTCTCCCACGGGGTCGCACGGCTGGGCCGTCTCGCCGGTGGGGGTGTCGGTGTCGGCGTCTGTGTCGGCGTCTGTGTCCGCGTCGGCGTCTGTGTCCGCGTCGGCGGTGTCGGTGTCCGGATCCTCGGTCCCGGACCCGCTGCAACCCACTAGGCTCGCTGCGAGCAGCCCCCATCCTCCGCTGACCATGATCCCCCCTCCGTCCTGCCCTGTCCCTCGGTATGGCATGCCGATCGGAGGCCCGCAACGAAGAGCGCCACCCCGGCGAGCCGAGGGGGCGCACGAATCAGTCATCGCGACAATCAACGGGGTTG
>JAHQVJ010000123.1 GCA_019634415.1 Myxococcales bacterium | reverse complement strand
GGCGCTTCACCCACCGCATGGAGGCCACCGCACCGCCCGCACCCCAGGTGGATCGCCCCACCCTGAAGCGCGTGTGGATGCGGGCGCGTCGCAGAGCCCAGCGCGCAGGCGCGGTGTTCAAGGACAACCACCCTCATCGGCCCCGCAGCCCCAGCGGGCCCTTCGCTCCGGCGGGTCCCTCCGGAGCGGGCACGAAGCCCGAGGCCGCAGCCGAGCTCGATGCCCTGTACACCCAGGCCCTGTGTGGCTGCGAGCACTGTCAGTCCGTGCTCGGCCCGGCGGCCTACTTCGTGGACACCCTGTTCTGGCTGCAGGGCCTCGATCCCGCTGCCTACACCGAGCTGGTCTCGCGTCGCCCCGACCTGCCCGCCCTCGAGCTGGACTGTGAGAACACCGAGACCGCGCTGCCTTACTCGGATCTCGTGATCGAGGTGCTGGAGCAGCTCGTGAGTCCGGACCACGAGCTGGACACGCTGCCCACCGGCACGGAGCGAGAGACCGAGGTGTTGCTCGCCTACCCCGAGCACGGAGACCGGCTGGCAGCCGACCGAGCCTACACCGCGCTGAAGCAGACCTTCCACCCCAGGCTGCTGCCCTACGATCTGGCGCTGGACGAGGTGCAGACCTACCTCGGCCACCTGGGCGTTCCCCACGTCACGCTGATCGACGCCTTCGGCGACCTCGCCACGAGCACCGTGACCGCAGCCGAGCGTGCCGTGCTCGGCCTGGGGGGCACCCGAGCGGGGGCCGCAGCCTTCACCAGCGACACCTACACCTCGTCCCCCGAGAGCCACTGGGGAGGCACGCCGAGCACCTGGGGCGAGGATCTGGATCAGGTCTCGGTGCTGCTCGAGCGAGGCCAGATCGACGACGCCGACCTCGTGCTCGACCTGCTGGTCACCCGCTATCTCAACGGCGACGACAGCGTGGGCATTCGCCTGGAGGACGCCGCGCTCGACGCCTGCGACCCGGCGAACCTGTTCCTGCGGCAGGACCGCGGCACCGCCGACCCCGCCAATCCCTACCCGCCAGAGGACTGGTTCTATCAGCGTCTCGCCGCATTCCTCCGCCTCGTGCAGTGGACGGGATGGAGCGCGCTCGACCTCGACAAGGCGCTGCACGCGCTGGGGGTGGAGCGGTCGGAGCCCGGCGGAACGGGGGCGGGCCCGACCCCGGTGATTCAGATCGACGGAGCGGTGCTCGAGGGGCTGCACGCCCAGCAGCGACTGCTCGAGCTCACCGGGCTCGATCCGGCGGAGCTGTTCTCCTGGTGGCGCGGGCTCGACACGCACCTCGACCGCGACAATCGACAGGCCGATGCAGTCGTGCCCTGGTACGACCGCACCTTCCTGGACCCGTTCACGGTGGGCACCGATGGCGAGGCGGCGTTCGCCTTGAATGCGGCGAGATCGGAGCTGCTGTCCCCCGACGCGGTGACCTCCCCTCTGGTGCACCACTCCGCCGTGCTCTCGGCGGCCCTGGGCGTGTCCGAGACGGAGCTGCTGCACGCCGAGGAGGTGGTGACCGCGGACGTGGGCGCTCCCGGACTGGACTTGGCCGGGCTCTGGCACCTGTTCCGGTGGACGTCCCTGGCCAAGGCCGCCGGGCTGACGGTGCGCGAGGTGGACCTGTGGCGCACCATCATGGGAGCGGGCAGCGATCCGTTCCCGGCGGGCGTGGACGATCCGAGGCGCGCGGTGCGCTGGTTCGAGGGGCTGCAGGCCCTGCGCACCTTCGCCCTCGACGTCGGCGAGGTGGCGTGGATCTTCGGCCACCACGCCGACGCCGTCGCCACCCACGGCCCCACCGACGCCGCCAACGAGGCGCTCCTCACGACCCTGCGCGAGGCGCTGCAGCAGCTGGAGGCGGATCAGCTCGAGCCCGTGGTGGACGACCCCACCGTGCGGGCCGCTCTGGAGGAGCAGGGCGTACCCTCCGACGTGATCGACGCGGTGATCCGCATCATCGCCTGGGACTGGTCCGATCTCGTGCCCGCACCCGCGACGGATCCGTCCTCGCTTCCCGAGCGAGACGCGACGCTTGCCCAGATCGAGCACGCCGTGGACGACCTGGACGCCCTCAAGAGCGACCTGCGCACCTCGCTTCCCACCGCTCCCGTCGCTCCCGAGACCTTCGAGGAGCGGCTGGGGGTCCTGTTCGGCCACATGGCCCCCGTGGTGGCCGCCACCCGGGAGCGCGAGGAGATCCTCGCCGTGCTGGAGGGCAGCTACCCCGCCCTCACCCGGGCCCACGTGGACGTGATCGACGCAGAGAGCTTCTCGGCCCTCGCGGGAGCCACGGATCCGGTGGACGCGCTGCGGCTCGACACCACCCTCGGGGTCACCGCCGACGAGTCTGCAACCGCCCACCAGGCGCTGCACCTCGTGGCCAAGCTCGCACACCTCACGCAGGCGCTGCAGCTCGACGCCGACTCTCTGAGCGAGTGGCTGGTGGAAGGCACCGTGTTCGGTGCTCCCGACCTGTCGGGCCTACCCGTCGCCGAGGATCTGGGAGCGCTCGCGGACCTGTGGCTGCCGCTGCAGTCCGCCCTCGCCTGGTTCGGTCTCGACCACACGCTGCCCGGGACCACGGGTGCAGGGCCCGAGGTGCGCAGCGCCATGCGGGAGGGCGCCGCCCTGGCCGCGCTGTCGACGGTGTCCGACCACCTCCAGCTGGACACGACGAGCCTCGCCTCGCTGCTGCAAGCGGTGGACGCCCGCGCGGGCGCTCCCACTGCGGTGGTCGCACACCTCGCCCTGGCCGACGAGGGCGCCCTGACGGCCTCGTTCACCGTCGACGGCCACACGGTCACCGCCAGCGTGACGACGGCCGATCCGGATGCGCTGCTCGCGGCGCTGGCGAGTGCTGTGGCCTCGAACCCCGATCTGGCCTGGCTCACCGCGGCCACCGTAGACACCGCCGGCACGGTGGTGCCCGCCGGCATCGAGTCCCTTCGCCTGAGCACCACGAGCGCCGAGCACAGCCCCTTCGACGTGTCGTCCACCAGCCTCGACGTGCAGCAGGGGCTGCGCGATCTGGCGTTGCTCGACGCGGTGATGACCCGCTGGAGGCACCTCGGCACCCTCGGGGTGGACGTGGCCACCGCCGTGTCCTGGGTGACGGCCGAGCCCACCCGGGCCGCCGCGGCGGAGATTCGCCGGCTGGCGCGCTCGCGTGCTGCATCGAGTGCGGCGTGGAGCGAGGTGGGCCGCGGCCTGCGAGACGACATCCGGCGACGGCAACAAGCTGCGCTGTTCGCCAAGGTGCGCAACGACGACCCCACGATCCAGTCCGACGCGGCCTTCTATGCCAAGTACCTGATCGATCCCGAGATGGACCCCTGCATGCTGACGTCGCGGCTGAAGCTCGCCATCAGCAGCGTGCAGACGTTCGTGAACCAGTGCCTCCTGGGCCAGGTCACCGACGGCGCCGGCGAGCCCATCCCGTTCCTCGACAGCGACGACGAGACGGAGTGGCGCACCTGGCGGGGCAGCTACCGGATGTGGGAGGCGGCACGGAAGGTCTACCTGTTCCCGGAGAACTGGCTGGATCCGAGCGTGCGGGTCGAGCGCAGCCCGGAGTTCGAGCGGCTCGAGGACCGCATCCGCGTGCAGACGCTCGACGCCAAGGCCGCCGACGAGGCCCTGGCCACCTACCTGCGCGAGGTCCTACCGCTGGCGAACCCGCTGCTGGCCTGCATGACCCACGACGCCGAGGGCAACATCCACTTGCTGGGGCGCGCGGGGAGCCAGGCCGAGAAGCCGATGTACCGGGTGGCGCGCACCCTCCCCACCAAGAACCGATGGCGCTGGGGAGCGTGGGAGCAGCTGCCCTTCCCGGTGCCCACGGACGAGCGGACGCGTGTGGCCATGTACGTGCACGGGGGTGACGTTCTGCTGGTCTGGGCCAGCCTCCAGGGCGAAGACGAGCTGGGCTACGCCACCGAGCTGTCCGTCTTCTTCGCGATCCGGTCCCAGGGCCACTGGAGCAGCCCTCAGCAGGCACACATGCAGAGCATCGATGGCATGGACACCCTCGACCTGCAGATGTACCACCACGGATCGGCAGGCACCCTCGTGGGATGGACGACCCTCGACGCCGTTCCCGAGGGCGTGTACGCCGCCATCGCCTACCGCGACAGCGACGGCGCTCACGGCGGCGTGGCCTTGCTGTGGAGTCCCACGCTGCGCCGATTCGTCCCCAACGGCAACATGGGCGCCCAGCTGGGCAACGGCAACCTGGTCTTCGAGGTCCTCAGCGAGCTGGACGCACCTGACATCTACGTCCCCGACGGAGATGCACGAATTCGGCTCTACCACCCCGAAAGGTCGTGCATCGCAGCGCTGACCCTTAGCACTCCGGTGGGGGCCGGAGCCACCTCTACCTTCGATGTGGTCGACGGGTGCATCCAGTCGAGCCAGAATGGGCAGTTCGAGAACTCCTACGCGGAGACACAGGACTTCTACGCCGACCGTGGATTCCGCTTCGAGTCCGACGAGAGTTCATCGGGTGGTGGCTCGATCACCGAGGCGAGCATGGCGTCCGACGTTCTCGTCCTCGAGGGAGACAGCCTGGAGGACGTTGCACTGTTGTCCCCCTGGAGCGACCGTGACGCACTGCTGTTCCCTCCCAACTTCGCTGAGTGGAAGACGCAGGTACCCTTCGCCGTGCTCTACGACACCAAGTCGTACCTGGCCGTGCTCACCACGAGCTTCGGCACCTCGCTGGACGGAGACCTGATCGAGCGGGGCTTCAGCCTGCAGTCCCTGCACCACAGCTTCCTCCCCAACTTCGTGGAAGCGATGGACGCCTCCGGACCCGATGGGCTCTATGGCCTGGAGGATGGCTCACAGCTCGAGCACCAGAGGATCAGCAGCCGCGAGCCGTTCGAGGAGATCGAGCTGACCCACACCTCGGTCGTGGCCCAGGATCCCGCCGATCCGAACCCGTCGGCACCGCAGTCCGACGTGGTGGGCTTCTCCAGCTGGTCGCCCCATCGGCTCTACAACTGGGAGCTGTTCGTGCACATCCCGCTGCGCATCGCCGAGCGCCTGCGGGAGGAGGGCAAGTACGCCGATGCGCTGACCTGGCTGCACCGCGTGCTGGATCCATCCTGGGCCAGCCAGCCCTACGCCTCCACGCCCACCACCGACGCCAACGAGGCGTGGCGGCCCCGCCCACTGTTCGATCCCCTGCCCTTCACCGACCCGGAGCTGAAGGCGGAGCTGTGGGCCGACGGTCCCTTCGACGTGCACGCCGTGGCCGAGAACGACCCCGAGGTCTACCGCTTCGCCGTGGCGCGCCAGTACGTGGAGACGCTCACGGCCTGGGGCGACCACCTCTTCGCGCGCGACTCCATCGAGTCCATCGCCGAGGCCACGCAGATCTACCTATATGCCCAGCAATTCCTCGGACCGAGGCCCACCCGGCTGGAGCTGCAGACAGACCGCGGGAGCGGCCTCACCTTCGCGCAGCTACTCACGGCGAACGGCAGCGGGGGGAGCACCGCCGACGGCCTGTTCAATCCGCTGACGGAGCTGGAGAACGTGCTCACCGAGGAGCACTCCAGCGTGCCCACGATCCGCGTCGACGCTGCCTCCATCGATCCCGGAGACATGACCGGGTACTTCTGCACCCCCGACAACCATCGCCACCTGCAGCTGTGGGACGTGCTCGAGGACAGGCTCCACAAGATCCGGCACTGCATGAACATCCAGGGCATCGTGCGGGTGCTGCCGCTGTTCGAGCCACCCATCGACCCGGGTGCGCTGGTGGCTGCGGCCGCAGCGGGTCTGGACCTGAGCCAGGTGGCGGCCACGCGCTGGGTGAGCCCCCACATCCGCTTCCCGGCGATGATGGCCCTGGCGCGCTCGCTGGCCCAGAGCCTGCAGCGCCTGGGCGGCGCGCTGCAGCAGGCGCTGCAGAGCCAAGATGCCGAGGCACTCACGATGCTCCGGCAGGCGCACGAGGTCGAGCTGCTGGAGCTGGCAGAGGACGTGCGCCGAGGCCAGGTGGCCGAGGCCACCCTCAGCCAGGAGTCGCTGGAAGAGAGCAAGAAGATCACGGCGTTCCGCAGAGATCATTTCGCCGAGCTCATCGACGTGGGGCCGCTGGCCACGGAGTACGCGGAGCAGACGCTCCAGATCGTCTCTCAAGGCCTGCGAACGACCATCGGCATCATGCGAGGCACAGCTGCCGTGATGGGTGCGATTCCACGTTTCCATGCCCAGGCCGGGTTCGCCATTGGGCCGTCGTTCGGCAACCCGGAACTGACCGAGCCCTCGAAGAGCGGAGGCGACGCCCTGGCTGCGGTAGCCGATGTGCTCGGCATTGCAGCCAACCTGTCCGGCGTGGCTGGCCGCTGGAAACGACGCAAGCAGGACTGGCAGCTGAGCCTCGGGATGGCCGAGCGCGAGCTGACCCAACTCGACGTCCAGATCGAAGCCGCTGCCGAGCGACTCGCCATCGCCAAGCAGGAGCTGGCCAACCACAAGCGTCAGATCGAGCAGTCGCGCGAGGTGGAGGCCGTGCTCCGGAGCCGGTTCTCGTCCGAGGACCTGTTCGGCTGGATGGTCGGCGAGCTGACCCACCTGCACTCGCAGAGCTACCACCTCGCTGTGGAGGTCGCGCGCAAGGCCGAGCTGTGCCTGCGGCGGGAGATCGGCCTGAAGGCGACGAGCTACGTCGGAGCCCACCACTTCAACGCCTCGCGCAAGGGGCTGCTCGCCGGGGACCGACTGCTCGCCGACCTCGACCGCATGGAGGTGGCCTACGTCGAGCTGGATCGCCGGGAGCACGAGATCACCAAGCACGTGTCGCTGAAGCGGCTCGATCCTCAGGCGTTGATCCGACTGCAGCGCGATGGTGCCTGCACCTTCTCCATCCCCGAGGTGCTGTACGACCTGGACTTCCCCGGTCACTACAAGCGGCGGATCAAGGCCGTGAGCGTGAGCATTCCCTGCGTGACGGGGCCCTTCGCCTCCGTCAACGGCACGCTCACCCTGCTGCGCTCCCAGGTGCGGACCGACACCGCCGTGATGGACACCTACGAAGACGCCGCGAACTACAGCCACGAGCGGTGGATGGAGCAGGTGGCTCTGTCGGGCGGCCAGGACGACAGCGGCACCTTCAACTTCGATCTGCGCGACGCCAAGTACCTGCGCTTCGAGCATCGGGGGGCGGTGTCGGAGTGGAGCCTGGAGCTGGCCGGCTCCACCACGGGTACCGACGGCGTGAAGCGTCCCCAGTTCGACTGGTCCTCCATCGCCGACGTGGTGCTCCACGTGCGCTACACCGCGCGCCACGACAGCAGCCTGCAGCCCACCGCCATCGACGGCGTGAAGGCCGCCCTCGACAAGATCCGCGCCGACAGCGAGGGCATGCAGCTGGCGCTGTCGTTCGCACACGACGCCCCCGACGCCTGGCACGCTGCCCTGACGGCAGACGCCTCCACCTCCGTGCAGATGCAGATGCCACTGGACTGGGACCGCCTGCCGTACCTGGTCCAGGCGCTGAACCCGACGGTGTCTGCAGCCCGTCCCATCCTGATCGCCCCGGCGTCACCGGACGTGACCACAGCCATCAGTGTGCAAGGGGCGACGACGCATAGCTTCGGCTCGGCGACCGTGGACATGCCCTTCGGTGACGGCGCGTTCTGGACCGCAGCGGAGCTGGTGGGCGCTACCGCCAGCCCTGGCCCCGACGAGCAGCTCACCGTCGAGTTGAGCGACCCTGGCCTGGCCAATGTGACCACGGCCGGCTCGTTGGACACTTCGAAGCTGGAGGACGTGATCGTGCTCCTCACCTTGGATTTCGATCCGAGCGTTTAGTTGACGTTGGTTTGCATCCGTTGCGTTGGACCTTTCATGCGTTTTCAGTTGACCGTTGTCTGCAGGGGGGTGCCCCATGGATCGTCGTAAGGGGGATGGTTCGTGGGGACCCCGGGGGGGGAAGAGCGGCACAGGCGGAGGCTCGCCCGAGGAGAGCACTCCAACGCCCGCCCTGCCGCAGGAGCGCTCGGACGAGTCCCAGTCGTTCCCGCTACCCCAAGGGCCGCTGGCGACCCTGCAGCCCCCGGCTGCTTCACCCACTCCGCCCGAGGACCTCCTACTCGCGCCACCCAGCGTGGAGCTGCCCAAGGGCGGGGGCGCCATCCAGGGGATCGGGGAGACCTTCCGCGCCAACCCGGTGACCGGCACGGCCTCCTTGTCGCTCCCCGTCGCGCTCACGCCCGGTCGCGGCGGCGTCGCCCCACAGCTGGCGCTGTCCTACGACTCCGGCGCCGGG
>JAHQVJ010000122.1 GCA_019634415.1 Myxococcales bacterium | reverse complement strand
GATGGAACGCGGCACCACGGACGACCTCTTCGAGCAGGTCTACGACGAGCTTCGCCGACTCGCGGGCCACCTGCGGCGTCCTCGCGACGTGGCCCACCCCACGAGCCTGGTGCACGAGGCCTTCCTGCGCATGCAGGGGGCGGATACCCCCTGGGACCAGCTGCACTTCCGACGGGTTGCCGCCAAGGCGATGCGCTGCGTGCTGGTGGATCGGGCTCGGCGCCGCGCCAGCGCCAAGCGAGGCGGCGGCTGGCAGCAGGTCACCCTGGACGGCCTGGGGCTCCAGGCCGTGGACGTGAGCGACCTCGCCGATGCCCTCGACCGCCTCCGCGCCGCCGACGATCTGGCCTTCCAGGTGGTGGAGCTCCGCTTCTTCGGCGGCATGTCGGGCGACGAGACGGCATCTGCGCTCGACGTCTCGCCGCGAACGATCGACCGCGTGTGGCGACGCGCCAAGGCGTTCCTGACTGCGGCGCTGTCGGAGTGATGGACGATCCCGACCTGGCAGGCGACGCCCTGCGGCTGTTCGACGCCGTGGTGGACCTACCGTACGAGCTGCAACAGACAGCACTGGCCTCCCGCTGCTCGGGGCGCCCCTCGCTCGAGGCGATGGTGCGCGCGATGCTGCAGGCGGATCGGGCGAGTCGTGGACCGCTGGCCACAGGTGCCGCCGAGGAGCTTCTGGCGCGTGACATCCTCGCCGCCGAGGGTGCTCGGGAGCTGCCCGAGCAGGTGGGAGACTTCCGGATCCTGTCGCTGCTCGGCAGCGGCGGCATGGGGGCCGTCTACGAGGCCGAGCAGATGCGCCCCCGACGCCGGGTAGCGCTGAAGACCATTCATCCCTGGCTCGTGTCGGAGACCACCCGGGCGTGGCTGCTGCGAGAGGCACAGGCGCTGGGCTCGGTGCTCCATCCCGGGATCCCGCAGGTCTATGCCGTAGGAGGGCACGAGGACTTACTCTTCGTGGCGATGGAGCAGGTGGAGGGCACGGATCTGCTGCAGGCCGTGGCCCACCTGGACGTGCCTGGCCGCGTGCGTCTGGTGGCCGAGCTGTGCGATGCGGTGGCCCACGTTCATGGCCGCGGCTTGGTGCACCGAGACCTGAAGCCCGCGAACGTGCGCGTGACGCCGAGCGGGCAGCCCAAGCTACTGGACTTCGGCCTGTCGCGGCCTCCCGACACCGCTCCCGAGGCCCGGGTGGTGGGCACGCTCGCCTATCTGGCGCCCGAGCTGCGAAGAGGCCCCGCTCCGCCAGACGTGCGCGCCGACGTCTACGCCATGGGGGTGCTGCTCCACGAGGTCTTGCGCGGGGATCTCCCCTGTGGGCCCTCGCTGCCCACCCTCGGGGAACACACCTCCACTCCCGTCCTTCCCCTCGACGACGGACGAGCCGATCTGTCGGGCGACCTGGCCTGCATCGTCGCAAAGGCGGTCGCCCAGGATCCAGACGAGCGGTACGGCACCGTCGCACAGCTCGGCGCAGAGCTCGAGCGCAGCCTCCGCAACGAGCCCGTCCTCGCCCACCGAGGAGGCTGGGTCTACACCCTCGGCAAGTGGGTGCGGAGGCATCCAGCGTGGACCACCGTGGCCGTCTTGGTGGTGGTCTCGTTGCTCTTGCTCACCGGCGTGTCCGTCGTCTTCGCCCGCCAGCAGGCCGAGGCGCGGGCCGTCGCCGAGGCCGAGGCGGCGCGGAGCCGTGCCCTGGCGACGTTCATGTCGTCGGTGTTCTTCAGCGCCAACCCGCGCAAGGCCACGGGCGACCGCACGCTGCTCGACGTGACCCGCTCGGCGGCGGAGGAGCTGGATGCCGGAGGCCTGGCGGATCACCCCACCGAGCGCGGCGAGCTGCGGAACACCATCGGCCAGGCCCTCTACAACGTGGAGGATCGCCATGGGGCGCTGGCCCAGTTCCAATCGGTCGTGGACGCACACGAGGCAGGGGTGCTGCCTGCGGGAGCCGTGGTGGTGGACGCCCTGCACGGAGTGAGCATCGTGCAGCGTCGACTGGGCGAGATCGAGATCTCCACGGCCGCCCTCGAGCGGGCCATCGCCATGGCCGAGCGGCTGGACTTGGAGCTGGAGCTGGGAGATCTGGTTCACTCCAAGGCACAGCTGCTGTGGCGCGCGGGGCAGCTTCACGAGGTGGAGCCTCTGCTGCGACGGGCCATCGCCCTGAAGCGTGAACCCGTCCGCTCAGGACGGGTGTCGGTGGACTACCTCACCAACAGCATCAACCAGCTCGGCCGTCTCTACCTGGAGACGGGGCGCGCAGAGCTGGCCGAGCCGCTGTTCCTCGATGCCCTCGAGCAGGATCGGGAGGCCCTCGGCTCCGACCACGTCGAGCTCGGCATCGATCACATGTGGTGTGCGGAGGCCGCCAACGCCCTGGGACGACCGGCGAGTGCCGCCGTCCACGCGAGGCAGGGAATCGCCATCCAGCAAGCCGTGCTGCCGCTGGGTGACTTGAGCCTGCTGAACAACCGTCAGGCCCTCCTGCGCGCCCTGCTGGACCTGGGAGAGCTTCAGGAAGCGGACGCGCTGCTCACCCAGCTCGTCGGGGACCGGCTGGGCGCCTGGGAGCCTCCCTTGATGGGGATCCCCATGGCCAGCCTCGCCGCCGAGCTGCGAGCGCTACAGGGGAGAGACGACGAGGCGCTGGAACTCGCCGAGATCGCCGTCCGGAAGGCCCAGGCGTGGCGCTTCGATCACATCTGGGCAACGGCACGGCTGGCTCGTGGCCGGGTCCACGCCGAGGCAGGTCGACACGAGCTGGCGCGAGCAGATCTCGAGACCCTGCGCCGCGAGGTCGCGCGCCACGTGGGCCCCGGATCGCACTACGTGCGCCGTGCCTCGAAGATCCTGGAGTCGCTCCCTAGGTGATGTGGGGTTGCGAGAAATCGTCGAGTGGGTGGCGCTGGATCCGAGCGGGTTGCGTTGGACCGGGCAGCAGGAGTCCCGATGCACTCAGACGCCGCCTACCGCCCGACCCTTCCCGCCCATCCACCATGCGAGATCGCGCGCGCCCCGGTCCTGGGCTTCGGACGCTTCGAGGTCCGCGGGTTGCTGGGCACCGGCGGCATGGGGCGGGTGTACCGCGCCTTCGATCCAGCTCGGCAGCGCGAGGTGGCGCTGAAGATCAGCCACCCTCGCTCTGCTCATCGGGACTGGCTCGTTCGCGAGGCTGCCATCATGGCCCACCTGGACCATCCCGGGATCGTGGCGCCGCTGGACACGGGGCGCCACGAGGGACGCTTCTTTCTCACGATGGAGCTGGTGGAGGGGCCCACGCTACGTGCGCTCCTCCGACAGGGACCGCTCGCAGCCGAGCACGCCGTTCGGGTCGCGGCCGACCTGGCCGACGCGCTGCAGCATGCCCACGAGCGCGGGGTGGTGCATCGAGACGTGAAGCCCTGCAACGTGCTCCTGGAAGGTGAACGAGCCCGGCTCTCCGACTTCGGAGTCGCCCTCGGTGCCGACCGGCCCCCCCTCGAACCTGCGGGCCAGATCCTCGGGACCCAGCCCTACATGGCCCCCGAGCAGCTGCGCTGCGACGCGTCGGCCATCGGACCCCAGGCAGACGTGCACGCGCTCGGAGTCCTGCTGCGCGAGTGCCTGACGCTGTCGCTGCCGCCCACGACGCAGCCCACGACGGACGCGCAGCTGGAGGCCATCTGCCAGCGAGCGACCCACCCGGACGCCGCAGAGCGCACCGCGGACATGGCGACCCTGGCCGCCGAGCTGCGGGTCTGGCGACGAGCCCGTCCGCCGCGACGACAGGCTCCACCGTCGGTGGACGACCTGGTGCTGCACTTCGACGTGAGCCGCGACGAGGAGCACGTGCAGCTCCTGGCCGTTCGCGGCCAGACGGTGCTGGATCTGGGCTCGCAGGCCCACAACTACCTCCTCCTCACGCTGGCTCGCTTGCGCCGTCGCGATGCGCGTCAGCCGCACCTCGCCCCCTCCTCCCACGGCTGGGTCGACGTCGACACGCTCCTCGGCATGCTCAAGATCAACGAGAACAAGCTCAACGTCGACATCCACCGGGCGCGCAGGCGCATCGGCCGTGCGGGGATCGCGGGCGCCGACCAGGTGGTGGATCGCCGACGCTACCGACGGCAGCTGCGCTTCGGCGTGCCCCGCTTCGAGATCGCAACGCTCTGATCCCCAGGGATACAGCTGTGCCGTGCCCGCTCCCTACCCCACCCTCCCCGAGATCGACGACCAACTCGGTGCCCTCGGCGACCTGCAGACCTACGGCACCTCGGTGGAGGGTCGTCCACTGCTCGCCGTGCACGTGCCTTGCCCTGGTGCCGAGCGCACGGTGGTCGTCACCGCAGGCATCCACGG
Source organism: Myxococcales bacterium (assembly GCA_019634415.1). GTDB lineage: Bacteria > Myxococcota_A > UBA796 > UBA796 > DRPG01. The sequence goes on along the minus strand of JAHQVJ010000122.1, from coordinate 7,987 downwards.
CATCGAGCACGTGGGGGTGGCGGTGGCCCTGGAAGTGCTGCGTCGGGGCCCGCTGGACGGCGCAAACCTGCTCGTGTGCCCGGTGCTGAACCCCGACGGCTACGCCCACACCGTGGCCACCGAGGGGCGCGAGGCAGTGTCGGCCCTCCGCAAGAACGCACGCGGCGTGGACCTCAACCGCAACTTTCCCCTGCCCTACGGCGCCACCCCGAGCTGGATCCCCACCGCCGGCTCCCTCGACCCGCAGTCACCCACCTACCGGGGCCAGTCTCCCCTGAGCGAGCCCGAGACCCACGCGCTGGCGGAGCTGCTCGAGCAGGTCCGCCCCTGGGCGTCGGCGAACCTGCACAGCTTCATGGGCACCCTCATCGCGGCCCGCGTGTGGCACGGCTCCGATTGGCGCGCCTACACCGAGCTGTGTCGCGCCTTTCGCGCTGGACAGGGCACCGGCCTGGGCTACCCGCGCCTCGGCACGCCCATCGGCGACGTGTTCACCGGAGAGCTGGAGGACTGGCAGCACCACGTGCTTCGGTGCTGGGGGGTGTGTGTGGAGGCCTTCTCGGTGGCCGAGAGCCTGCGCCAGCACGTACGCGCTCCCACGCCCTTCTGGCGCTTCAACCCGCGGGAGCCCGAGCCCGTGGTGCAGCGCGATGCCTCCGGCGTGCGCGCCTTGCTTGCCCACGCGCTGACGCTGCCCCGCCCGCCCGAGCGCTCGGAAGCCACGCGCGTGCGCACAGCGTGGTGACACTGAACGCCGAACACCGACCCCTACGGCCAGCGCCTCCACGACAGCCCGATCCCCGCGCCATAGCCCCGCGAGGCGTTGCGCGACGCCAGCTCCAGCGCGAACCGCGGCTCCAGCGCGATGCCGTCCGCGATGTCGATCAGCGCGTTGACGCCGCCCACCAGGAACTGCCGCGTGAAGGTGTCCACCTCCCCCGCCGCATTCTTGTTGCTGAACGCCATCTGCCCCTCGAGGCTGCCGATGAGCACCACCTTCTTGGTGGGCAGGAAGCCCACCTTGCCCAGGCCCCGCAGCCCGTCACGGAACTCGATGTCCGTGTCCCAGCCCACGAACAACTCCGTGCGGGCGATGTAGCCGAGCCCTGCCTCCGCGAAGATCTTCTCCGACGGGGCAGCGCCCGCGAACAGCCACAGCGTGCCGTCCACCTGGCCATCCCCCGGCTTCGGGAAGAACTCCGCGTAGTTCGGCAGCGCCTCCCCCACGCTGCCGTTCGCATACAGCGGGATCTTCGCCTCGAGCGCCAAGGCAATCGGCAGCTTGCGGCTCAAGGCCGTCTGGGCCGTCACCCGCATGTCGCCCGCACGCGTCGTCGTGGCGCGCACCGGAAGCTCGCCGAAGGCATCGATGATCTCGGTGGTGTGGGTGCCCACCGCCAGCGGCACCCCCAGCGAGATCTGCAGCGGGTGCCCCTTCGTGACCCCCACCTCGCCGTAGATCGAGTACTGCTGCCCGAAGTACGACCCGTCGCTGCGCTCGCTCGCCCCGGGCGCCTGGAACGTGAGCGCCTGGTAGATGTCTGCCCCGGCCTTCACGTAGGCAGCGCCCTGGGGCTTCGTCCACGCTCCCGCGAACGCCGCCGTCGACAACCAAGTGGTGATGATCATCAGGCGCTCAGCGTGATCTGCATGGAGCCGTCGTAGCCGATGAAGGGGTCGGTTCCTCCCGGAGCCTCCACCGACATCGCACCGCTCTCGGTGGTGCAGCGCACCTGGAAGGTGTGCTGACCCTTCTCGGCCTGCCACTCGTAGGACCACAGGACCCAGATGGCCGCCCCCGGGCCGTACTCCATGGTGGCCGGCTGCCAGTCCCCGCCGTCGATCCGCACGTCCACCGCCACCACCGGATCCTCCCCGGCGAAGGCCGTGCCGATGATGCGCACCGGCTCGTCGCGCGACACCACGACCCCGTCGAGGGGATGCACGATGAGAGTGTTGGGCAGGAACCGCGCCTCCTCGCTCCAGCCTCGCGGCGTCCAGAAGGACTCGTGGGGCTCGTCCACGAAGGCGATGTGCTCGAGCCACTTCAGGCACTTCACGCCGTACTTGTCGGGCACGAGCAGCCGCGCCGGCGCCCCGTGCTCCATGGTGAGTTCCTCGCCGTTCATCCGCCACATGAGCCAGATCGGCGCCTCGAGCAGGTCGGAGATCGGCACCCCAGCGTGGTAGTTGTCCATTCCCCACAGCCGCAGCCCCACCGCCGCCTCGGGCACCACGACGCCCATCTCGTCGAGCACGTCGATGAGCGGCAGCCCCGACCAGACCGCGTTTCCGATCCGCTGCACGCTGGGCTTGCTGCCGATGCACTCGAGCGTGTGCTCCTTGTCCATCGCGGGCAGGGTCCGCAGGAACGACAGATCGAAGCGACCCAGCTCCACGTCTTGGTAGAGGATCGGCGTCTCGTGGACCTCCGAGTCGTACTCGGGCACCGCCCGCACCGAGTACTTGTAGTGGTCCTCGGTGGACGTGACGGGGTCGAGCTCGGGGTTCTCCCGCTCCTCGAGCACCACCAGCCGGTCGCACCCGGCGAGCACGCTACCAAAGGCAGTCGTGCCTGCCAGCTTGAGGATGTCACGTCGCTGCACCGCACCTCCAGGCCATGGAGACGCTGTATGTCCGTGCCGTCGGATTGGTTACTCACGCGGCACTCACGTCGATCAGACTCGGGCCGGCTCCGCTGCCACTGCACTGATTGGCCGCGAACTTCGTCCGCAACTGTTCAGGATCCGTTCAGATCGCGGTCACACCCGCTGCTCGTGGGCGTCCTATGTCACCATGAAGCACGGAGGACCCATGCGCACCCTCGCTCTTCTGGCGACCACGGCCCTCGGGGCGTCCGCTTGCGTGACCGACATCGAGGTCACGCGAGTGGGACTGCCCGAGACCGCCTGCCCAGGACAGGACATCGGCGGCCAGACCCAGCTCGGCCTGATCAACAACGGCACCGAGCCCGTCAATCAGCTCATCCAGATCGGCTGGTACTTGTCGAGCGACGCCACCCTGTCGGACGACGACGTGCTCCTGTCGGGAGGGCGCGACCAGGTGGAGGTGCTCCCAGCCAACTCCGAGATCACGGTGGACGTGTCCATCAACACCATCCCGGAAGACGCCATGCTCGGCGAGCAGTACGTCATCGTGTTCGCCGACGAGCTGGATCAAGTCGACGAGCGGGTGGAGACCAACAACGTGGTGGCCACCGCGATCACCATCGTGGAGGAGGACTGCGAGCTCGACACGGGACCGCAGATCCGCGACGTGTCGGCGGGAGGGCGCCAGACCTGCGCGGTCCTGACCACGGGAGCCGTGCGCTGCTGGGGGCTCGGAGAGTTCGGTGTGCTGGGGTACGGCAACACCGACAATGTAGGGGACGACGAGACCCCTGCGTCGGTTGGCGATGTGCCGCTGACGGGCCTCGTGATCGACGTGGAGGCCGGTTTCTACCACACCTGCGCCCTGATGAACGGTGGCGGGGTGCGCTGCTGGGGTCGCAACAACTACGGGCAGCTGGGGCTGGGCCACACCAGCGACATCGGCGACGACGAGGACGTCTCGGGTCTCGTGGACATCGATCTCGGAGGCGCGGCGCTGCAGCTCGCCGCCGGCGTGTACCACACCTGCGCGCTGATGGACACGGGCGACGTGCGCTGCTGGGGATGGGGCTCCTTCGGCGCCCTGGGCTACGGCAACACCGACGACATCGGCGACGACGAGTCCCCGTCCGCGGTGGGCGTGGTGCCCTTGGGCGACGAGGACGTGCTGCACATCTCGGCCGGCGACTTCCACACCTGCGCCACCTTCGCGAGCGGGGACGTGCGCTGCTGGGGAGGCGACACATCGGGCTCCCTCGGGATCCAGACCCCCCTCCCCCTGGGAGACGACGAGCTGCCCACGACGGCCAAGCCGGTGGCAGTGGGGTCGCCCGCCAGCGCGACCGCTGCCGGGAGCGCGCACAGCTGCGCGCTGCTCTCCGACTCCGGCGTGCGCTGCTGGGGCGCCGCCGACCGGCTCGGCTATGGCGGCACCGACAACATCGGTGACGACGAGTCCCCGTCGGTGGCAGGCAACGTGCCGGTGGGTGTCGGCGCCGTGGACTTGACGGCAGGTGGAGAGCACACCTGCGCGCTCACGGCGGCGGGCAACGTGCGCTGCTGGGGCTACGTCGTCGCCGGAGGCATGGGCTACGCCTCCCCCGATCCGGTGGTCCGGCCCGATCTGGCAGGAGACGTCGACGTGGGCGGACCCGTGCGCCAGATCGAGGCGGGCTACGGCGCCATCTGCGCGCTGCTCGAGTCCGGCGGCCTGCGCTGCTGGGGCAACGGGGTGGGCGGCAAGCTCGGCTACGGAAACGAGAACGCCATCGGCGACGACGAGACCCCCGCCTCGGTGGGTGACGTGCCCGTGCTGTAGGCGGTGGTTGTCCCGCTCCAGAGCGGGTAGCGCCTCCGCCCCTCGCGAGGTGTCCAGTCCTCCTACAGTGAGGAGATGGAATCTTGTGGACTTGGATGATCGCGGTGGCTTCAGCGTCCCCCACGCTGACGCCGACCGTCGGGTACCAGCAGCATCAGCTACTCGATCAGCATCAAACACCGGTGCAGTACATGGGGAACCAGGGCACCGTGGGCGCACGGCTGGACGCGGCAGGGCCACGTAGTCGCGCTTGGCTGTCGGTGCAGGCGTACCTGGGGGCCACCTCTGCGCCGTCTCACGGGGACCGGGGGTTGGGTGTCACCCCCGCCGTCGGCGGCGCCGCAGAGGTCGTGTGGATGGGGCGCCTCGCGACGATGGGCGGCACCCGACTGTGGTTGGGCGCCGGAGGGCGTAAGGGCCTGGACATCGTGAGCGGAACCCCGATGTATCCCTGGTTGCTGGGGTTGGCTTCGGCGGACGCCCACGTGGCACTGGATCGTGAGATCGGCGACGCCCAGCTGCTGCTCGACGTGTCGGTGCCGGTGGTGGGGTTGATCGCGCGACACAACTGGTCCCTGGCTCCAGTGTTGCCTGGGCGCGGTGACATCACGGCGTTCTATGTGTTGAACACTCGCGGCGTGACATTCATGGACATGCCCGCGGTGCGGGCGTCGGCCCGCCTCACAGGGCGGCTGGGCGAGCGCATGAAGTGGGTCGCCCACGTGGAGGGCGCCTACCTCACCCATGCAGACCCCGCGCCCCTACGCTTCCTGACCTGGGGGCTACGGGCCGGACTGTCCTTCGCTCTGGGGAGGTCGTCATGAGCCGTCTCGCACCCTGGCTGTTGGTGGTGGCCGGCTGCCTCGGGCCCGGTCCCGACACCTCTCCGCCCGCGCTGTTCGACCATCTGTGGACGGACTTCGACGAGCGCTACGGGCAGTTCAGCGTCAAGGACGTAGACTGGGAGGCCAGCTACGACACGATCCGTCCCCGCTTCGAGGCGGATCCCAGCGACCAAGAGATGTCGGAGGCCTTCAAGGACCTGCTCCGCCCACTGGGTGACGGCCACGTGATCCTGCGCACCTTCCTCGAGGACGAGATCTGGAAGTCCTACACCCCGACCCGCGAGAAGGGCGACGTCGATCTGGATCTCATCGAGAACGAGATCCTCACCGATCCAGGCACGCAGCCGGGCGACCTGTTGTGGGGCCGACTCTCCGACCGCGTCGGCTACGTGCACCTGCACCACATGGACCTCTCCAAGCCACAGAGGTCGCTCGCCACAGCACTCGACGCGCTGGGTGACGTAGATGGGCTCGTGGTGGACGTGCGCGACAACGGAGGCGGCTCCGACCAGGAGTCCGCCGCCTACGCGGGTTGCTTCGCGCAGCAGACCACCCCCTTCCTGACGATCCGGATTCGCAATGGCCCCAACCACGACGACTTCACAGATCCAATGCACATGAACATCGAACCGGCCGAGCGTTGCGCCTTCGAGGGTCCCGTCGTTCTGATCACCAACCAGTTCTCGTTGAGCGCCGCCGAGACGTTCACGCTGGGTATGGTGGAGCTGCCTCAGGTCACGCACATCGGCGAGCGTACTCAAGGCGCCTTCTCCGATGCGATCTTTCGCGAGCTGGGCAATGGCTGGCTCTACTCGATTTCCATCGGCGACTGGCGAGACGCCCACGACGTGAGCCACTAGGGGATCGGCGTGCTGCCGACGGAGGAGGTGCTCAACACCCCCGAGGCGCTGGCCGAGGGACGGGACCTGGCCATCGAGCGTGCCCTGCAGCTGCTCACTCAGTAGGAGCCTGTACGCCCTGGGTCAGGGCTCGAGGCCCAAGGCTGCATGAGCGGCGGCCAATCGTGCCACCGGAACGCGGTACGGAGAGCAGCTCACGTAGTCGAGCCCCACATCGTGGGAGAACGTGACCCCCACCGGCTCGCCTCCGTGCTCGCCACAGATCCCCAGCTTCAGACGAGGCTTGGTGGATCTCCCCTTCTCCACCGCGATCTGCACCAGTGGGCCCACACCCTCCACGTCGAACACCGCCAGCGGCGACTCCGGGAGGATCCCCTCCCGCTGGTAGTCCGGGAAGAACTTGCCCATGTCGTCGCGGGACAGCCCATAGGTGAGCTGCGTGAGGTCGTTGGTGCCGAAGCTGAAGAAGTCGGCGTGCTCGGCCACCTGGTCGGCGGTCAGCGCCGCCCGTGGCAGCTCGATCATCGTGCCCACCAGGTAGCTCGGGCCCGAGCCGTACTCGGCGATGACCTGCTCGGCCGTCTCCACCACCAGCGCGCGCATGCGCACCAGCTCCTCTGCCATCCCCACCAGCGGGATCATCACCTCGGGAAGCACGGTGATCCCATTCTTCTCGAGCTCGCACGCGGCCTCGAAGATGGCGCGCACCTGCGTCTGGTAGCCCTCGGGCGTGGTGATCCCCACCCGCACCCCGCGGTGCCCCAGCATGGGGTTGGCCTCGTGCAGCTGCTGCAGGCGAGCCCGCAGCGCCTCCGGGCGCACGCCAAGATCCACCGCCACCTCGGCCACGTCGGCCTCTCGCTCGGGCAGGAACTCGTGCAGCGGCGGATCCAGCAGCCGGATCGTGACAGGCAGGCCATCCATCTGCTCGAACAGCTCGCGGAACATGTCGCGCTGCAGCGGCAGGATGTCGTGCAGCGCACGCTGCCGGCTGCGCGGATCGTCGGCGAGGATCATCTGCCGGATGGCGCGCAGTGCCGTGGGCTGGAAGAACATGTGCTCCGTACGACACAGTCCGATCCCCACGGCCCCCAGCTGCCGCGCCCGCTTGGCGTCGGTGCCGGTGTCGGCGTTGGCGCGGACCGCCAGGCGGGCCTCGGCGTCGGCCCACTCGAGCAAGGTGGCCATGGAGCCGGAGTCGGTCTGGGGCGCGAGCATCTCGACCTTGCCCTCCATCACCTCGCCGGTCCCGCCGTCGATGGTGATCCAGTCGCCCTTCCGCACCACGGAGTCGCCGGCGTAGAACAGCTGTCGGGCGTAGTCCACCTGGATGTCGGTGCAGCCCACCACGCAGGGCTTGCCCATGCCGCGCGCCACCACGGCGGCGTGGGACGTCTGGCCGCCGCGAGCGGTGAGCACGCCAGCGGCCACCGTCATGCCCTGGATGTCCTCGGGGGAGGTCTCGAGCCGCACGAGCACCGTGGGGATGTCGCGGTCGAACAGCTCCTGGCAGTCCGCAGGCTCGAAGACCACCTGACCGCAGGCAGCGCCGGGCGAGGCATCCAGCCCCTTGGCGATCACCTTGCGCTTGGCATCGGGGCTGATCACCGGTCGCAGCACGTACTCGAGCTGCCGCGGATCCACTCGTCCCAGGGCGGTGCGGCGGTCGATGACCCCCTCCTCCACCATGTCCACCACGATCTGGACGGCGGCCTGGGCCGTGCGCTTGCCCGTGCGGGTCTGCAGCACGTACAGCGTGCCCGACTCCACGGTGAACTCGATGTCCTGCATGTCGCGGTAGTGCGCCTCGAGGCCTGCCTGCAGCTCGAGCAGCGCGGCGTACACCTCGGGCTG
>JAHQVJ010000121.1 GCA_019634415.1 Myxococcales bacterium | reverse complement strand
TCGGCCAGGAGCGGTAGCCCCTCCACCCCGGTGCGCCGTCCGTACAGCTCCGCCACCTTGGCGTACTTGTTGTCGAACTTCAGGGCGGGAGGCTCGGCGGCCCACCCTTCCAGATCTGCCGAGACCTCGGGGGCGGGACACGCCTGGACCGCTCCCGACCACGAGACGAACGCGCGATCCTTCAGAGCGTCGTGCAGATCCCGCACGAAGCCGAGCACCGCTGGGTCGGAGCAGGCTGCCCCCACGTGCTCCGTGACCCGCTCGCGGGTGGAGTAGTCGCCGATCCCCTCGAGCATGCCGTGCACCGGTGCCACCACGTCGTGGCGGATGGCCTGCACCGCCACCGCGGCGATCCCTTCGGCCCCGGGTGCGCGCTTGAGGGCTGGCGCGAACTGCGAAGCCCCGTGCTCCTTGCTGCACGCCGCGATCGCGGCGTAGGCCTTTGCGACGGCGTCGCCACTGGCCCGCTGCAGAGAGCGGATCTGGCGTTCGCACGCTGCGTTGGCCAAGCTCGGCAACGCCAGGGATGCCAACATCACGGCCCACCACCTCATGGTCATCGTCCTCCTGGATGTCCCGCACCGCGGAGCTAACCGCCTGATGTCCGGAATCCAGTGGACGTGGCGAGGGCCGTGAGCGCCAGCGAGGTGCAGACGACAGGATCGTCTTCTTTTTGGTCGGGCAGGGAATTCGCCCAAGACCCATCGGGTCGTTGCTCATCCACCAAGGCCACCGCGAGGTGGTCCTGCCAGCGAGCCGGTCCGGCCGAGGTGGCTCGGAAGACCTCGGCCACCGAGGCCCGCCAGTAGAAGCGCATGGCCCTGGCGAAGCGACGCATGGCGGTGGCCCCCACGGCGGGGTTCTCGTCGACCCGGAAGCGACGGGACAGCCAGGCGACACCACCCTCCAGCAGGTCTTGTGCGCCGCCCGTCGCCAGCAGCGACAGCACGGCGTCGCAGGTGGGGGTGCCGTAGCCGGCCTCGGGATCTCGCCCCTTGTTGAGGGCCGGCTCTCCGGGGCTGTAGAGGAAGGCACCATCGCCCGCGCTGCAGCGCTGCACGAAGCGTCGACCCTCCTCGAGGGCGGGATCGGCGGCCGAGGCATCGAGGGCCGCGAGTGCCTGGAGCGCCCGACGCGTCATGGACAGATCCACGTGCCCTGCGTCGGGCGGCGTGCGCGGGGTCCGGGCCCCCATGGGAAAGCCGCCGCGGCTGGGGTGGCTCCTCCAGGCCTCCCCCGTGAGCTGCTGGGAGCGGACCCAGCGCGCCATGCGCTCGGCGGGCTGTTCCCAGCCTGCGGGGGTGAAGCGGCTCAGCGCCTGGATCGCCATGCTCGTGGCGTACATGGGGTAGTCGGGCACGGTGAGCAGGCCCAGGGCACCGTCGGTGTCGATGGAGCGCACCACGAAGGCCAGGGCCCGATCGGTGGCAGCGGTGTTCACCCCACAGGCGTGCAGCGCCAGCAGCGCCAGCGGGGTGAGGCTGTGGCCGGGCCGCATGAAGCCATACACCGAGCTCTTGAAGCCGCCATCCTCCTGTTGCTGCGCGAGCAGCCAGGCCACGCCTTCGTCCAGGCTGCGCTGCTTCTCGCTCTTCGGGAAGAACCAGCCGCAGCCACTGCTGGCAGCGAGGGAGCCGAGGAGGGTGCGACGCGTGAGGGCCACGGAGTTCGAGTCGCGTTCAGCCATGCGTCAGGATATCGCCGGTGAGCTTGTCGATGAATAGACTGACATGTCAGTCTATCGGGTATGGGGAGGCTGGATGGTCCGCGAGCGCGACGAAACGGACATCGAAGGGCGGGCGTCGGTCTGGTCGGACCTGTGGTCGCGGGCGCGCGACGTGGCGGATCGCGTGAAGCGCACCGTGGATGCCGACACGGCCCTGCAGACGAGCATGGCGGGTCTCATCGAGCTGGCGGCCACCCGATACGCCCTCGATCCGGGCTCCCAATATCGGCCCGGGCGACCGCTCCGGCTGCTGTTCGCTGGCTACTCGGGCACGCGGAACACGGGTGCCGACGTGCGGGTGGAGGAGATGATCCGTCAGGTGCGCCACCTGCTCACCGACGAGCACTGCGAGCTGTTCGTGACCACGATCGATCCGGCGCGATCCCAGGGCTACTTCCGCGCGGTCACCCAGCTCGAGCTGCCGCAGATCTTTCCGCGCTTCGTGTTCGAGACGGTGCATCAGATGCACGGGGTGATCGCGTGCGAAGGCTCCATGTTCAAGTCGAAGTTCGCCAACGCCCTGTCGACCTACATGGTGGGTGCGCTCGGCTGTGCCACGGCCGAGAACAAGGTGGCTGTGGGCTGGGGCGGTGAGGCTGGGGCGATGGACGACTCGTTGCGCTGGCTGGTGGAGCGCTACTGCTCCGACGCCCTGGTCATGTGTCGGAATCCGGAGTCGAGGGAGCTGCTGGACACCTTGGGGGTGCCGACGGAGGCGGGCACCGACACGGCCTGGACGTTCTCCGCGGGTCCCGAGGAGCGGGCGCGTGCGGATCTGGCGGCGCTGGGGTGGGATGGCCGTGCGCCGGTGCTGGCGGTCTGTCCGATCAACCCGTTCTGGTGGCCGGTGAAGCCCGACGTGTTGAAGGGTGCAGTGCACGCGCTGACCGGAGCGCATGCCGAGGCCCACTACAAGAGCGTGTACTTCCACGCGTCGGGGCCGGAGGTGAGGCGCAAGCAGGCGACCTACCTCGACGGGCTGGCCGAGGGGATCGAGGCGTTTCGCCAGCGGCGGGACTGCTTCGTGGTGGTGGTGGGGATGGAGGCGCTCGACCGGGAGGCCTGCGAGGGGCTCGCGGAGCGGCTGGGAGGAGCGCCCGTCCTGGTGAGCGACGAGGTGGACATGTACCGGATGGTGGCCGTGCTCCGTGCCAGCGCCATGGTGCTGTCGAGCCGCTACCACGCCATCGTGTGCTCGATGCCGGCGCGGGTGCCCTCGGCGGGGGTCACCATGGACGAGCGGATCCGCAACCTGATGGCCGATCGTCGCTCTCCGGAGCTGGCCCTGGAGGTGGATGATCCCCACCTGGCGGAGTCCGTGACTCGGGTGCTGCACACCCTGAACCGCGAGGCCGAACGAGTGGCCGACGGCATTGGGCGGTGCGTGGTCGACAACCTGGTTCGCATGGGCTGTATGGGGCAGGTCTTCGTGGACCATCTGCGCGAGCTGCACCCGGATCTACCGTTGCGGCCCGACCTGGGCAGATCGGGGGATCCGTGGGCCCACCTGCCGACCCTGTCGGCGGAGACCGAGCGGCTGGCGGAGCGCTACGGCTGAGGCGTGCTCCGGCGTCCGAGGGCTTCCGTACTCTCCACCTCCTCGTCGTCGATCTGGGTGGTCGGCATGGCGAGCCCGGGCAGCACCCGCTCCAGCGCGTCGAAGACGCCCTTGACCTGGGCGACGGGGATGTGCTTCACCATGCGCTCGAGCCTGACCACCGCGAGCTCGTCGCGGCAGGTGAAGGGCTTGCCCTCCAGCTCCCGCCGCAGGCGCTGGCCGTCCACCTGAACGCGAATGTCGATCGGGATCTTCTCTTGCCACACGCGCACATCGATGGCGGAGCGCACGTACAGGGGCGTCATGATGGCGGTCTCGTCCTCGCCTCGCGGCTCCAGCAGGCGCTCCAGCAGCCAGACCAGCAGGGTGCGATCTTCGCTCGAGGGGGACTCCCACGGATAGCGCGTCCGGAACTCCTGCCAGAGCGCCGACCGAGGCCCCTCCACCACCAGCAGCTCGCGCGGAAAGGCGGCCTCCCAGTCGGCCAGCGAGACCTCGCCCGACTCCACCACGCGGTCCACGAGATCGGCCTGCAGCACCGGATCTGCCCCCATCGCGGCCCCCAGCGCCAGGCCGGTCAGGTCGTGGGTGATGCGGGCTCGCAGCTCGGGCTGGGCGCGAAGCGCCTCCAGCCGGTCCAGCGTGCCCCAGCTCGCGCGAGTGAGCCCCGGCTCCCACCAGTCTCGAGGGTTCTCCTCGAGATAGGCCAGCAGCTCCAGCAGGAGGGCGGCTTCGGGGGACTTGTCGATCTTGTCTCGGAAGTGGGAGACGTCATCAGGCATTGGTTTTGTCATCTCGGCCATGATGTGGCGTAGCACGGTGAGGCGAGACGGAAAATAGACTGACATGTCAGTCCATCTGAGGTAAACCCGGTCGGCATGTCGGTGCCGTTCCGAGGCGAAGCGCTGTCCTGGTGCCACGTGGGTGGTGTCGTGGAGGTGGAGCTGCATCGCGCTCCCCTGAACGAGATCGGGACCTCCACCCTCCGCGAGCTGGAGGTCCTCGCGCGCTATGTCGCCGATGGGGCCGGGGGTGCGCGTGCCCTCATCGTGCACTCGGGGCGAGCGGGCTTCTGTGCCGGTGCCGATCTGCGTGAGCTGCACGCGGCCATCGTGGCTCGCCGGGCGCGCCGTCGTCGTCGTTGGCTGCCGGGGCGCGTGCAGCGTCGGTTGTTGCGCTTCGAGGTGGGCCGGTTCGTGGATCGGATCCACGCCGTCTTCGACACGTTGGACAGCGCGCCGATCCCCACCATCGCTGCTGTGCACGGGGTGTGCTTCGGTGGGGGGTTCGAGCTGGCCCTCGTGATGGACCGCATCGTGGCGGACCGCACGGCGCGGTTCTGCTTCCCCGAGCTGCGGCTGGGCTTGGTTCCTGGCTTCGGTGGGATTCCTCGCCTGGAGCGCGACGTGGGCAACGGCGTGGTGCGAGATCTGCTGCTGACGGGTCGGAGCATGGGAGCCCGACGAGCCCACGCCCTGGGCCTCGTCTCCGAGGTGGTGGGCAAGGGAGAGGCGTTGCGGGCAGCGCGTCGCGCGGCCGAACAGATCGTGAGCTACGACCCCGGCACCGTTCGCGCCGCCAAGGCGTTCGCGAAGCCGGTGCCGAGGCAGCGCTTGAAGCAGGAGCGGGCGCTGTTCTGCCGGATGGTGACCCGGCCCGACGTGCTCCGCGCATTGACGGACTTCGTGGAAGACGAGGGCGTGCGGCCCTACCTGCCGCGCGCAGTGGGGATGCGATGAGCGGCGATGTGATGACGCGACTGAAGGCCTTGGCGGTGGCCCGCTTCGGTGCTGGCGCTGAGGGCCTGTCGCCCGACGACGACCTGTTCGAGTCCCTGGGGATCGACAGCCTCCAGGCACTGGACCTGCTGACGGATCTGGAGGAGGCCTTCGACGTGGAGGTGCCCGACTACGAGCTGCAGGGCGTCAACACCCTGGCGGGACTCGCCCAGGTCATCGGGCAGCGGCGTTGAAGACGCCCGCGCTGCGGGGCCTGGTGCCCATGGACGTCGAGAGCCACGCGTGCCTGGCCTCTCTGCTCGACGAGGCGTTGGTGCGGCACGGTCCGAAGGTCGCCCTGATCGAGGCGAACCGTCGCCGGGAATCACGCCGCCTCACCTACCGAGACGTGGATCGTGCCGCGTCGGGAGTGCACCAGCGACTCCAGGCGCTGGGGATCGGTGTGGGGGATCGCGTGGCGATCCTCATGAGCAATCAGCCCAGCTGGCTGATCACCGCCATCGCGGTGTTCCGCTGCGGTGCGGTGCTGGTGCCGTTGGACTTCAAGCTGGAGCCGCAGGCGCAAGCCGATCTGCTCGAGCACGCAGGGCCCAGCCTGTTGGTGACCGAGTTCGCCGTGTTTCGCGCGCTGCCGGACGAGGCCCTTGGCGGGGGACGGATCTGGGTGACGGAGGTGCCCGAGGGCCACGTGCTGCCCGCGGGGGCCGAGGCCTTCGATGCCGT
>JAHQVJ010000120.1 GCA_019634415.1 Myxococcales bacterium | reverse complement strand
GCGCGCGGACTCGAGGGAGCCGATCGCATCGACGACGCGCGAGGGCTGCTGCAGCTGGCCTGGCGACGAGCGCCGGGTGATCGAGTGCTGCGTCGGGCACGACGCCGGGCGGATCTTCCCACGGAGCTCGATTCGCAGACAGGGCTTCCTTGGGAGTCCGTGCACGATCCGGTGACGGGACGCAGGATCGAGGCGGGCTCGGATGCGCCGACGCCGAGCCTTCGAGCCGCCGTGCGCGAGGGGCAGCGGATGCAGGCCGAGCGCGAGCGCATCGTCGGGGCCATCGTCGCGGCGGTGCAGGGGGACGATCGACGCGCGGGCGTGCCGTGGTTCGTGCTTCGACGTGGACGGGTGCCTCCAGCGGGCGATGCCGACGCCCAGCAAGCCCTCAACGACGAGATCGGGCGAGTGGCTGAAGGCCGACCACCGCAGTGGATGCCGCCCGCCGTGGTGGAGGCCATCGAGCAGCGGCCGGACTACGTCATCGAAGGCTGGTAGCCGGGCCATCGGACGTTACGAGGCGCGTCCTGGAGGTCGATGTGTCTTCGAAGCGTGTGGCGGTTCTCGGATCCGGTCCAGCCGGCCTGACGGCGGCCCTGTACCTGTCCCGCGCCAACCTGCCCCCCATCGTGTTCGAGGGCATCCAGCCCGGGGGGCAGCTGACCATCACGACGGACGTCGACAACTATCCGGGTTTCCCCGAGGGGATCATGGGTCCGGAGCTCATGGAGCGCATGAAGAAGCAGTGCGAGCGCTTCGGCGCCAGCTTCGTGATGGACGAGGTGACGGAGATCGATCTGTCGAAGCGGCCCTTCACCCTCAAGCCGTCCTACAGCGACCCCGTGGAGGTGGACGCCGTGGTGATCGCGACCGGGGCGAGCGCGCGGTACCTGGGCCTCGAGAACGAGACGCGGCTGCAAGGCCACGGGGTGAGTGCCTGCGCCACCTGCGACGGCTTCTTCTTCCAGGAGGTGCCGGTGGTGGTCGTGGGCGGGGGAGACTCCGCGATGGAGGAGGCCACCTTCCTCACGAAGTTCGCCTCGAAGGTGCTGGTGGTGCACCGCCGCGACACCCTGCGGGCCTCGAAGATCATGCAGGAGCGGGCCCTGAAGAACGACAAGATCGAGTTCGTCTGGAACAGCGAGGTCATCGACGTGCTCGGCACCGACAAGGTGACGGGTGTGCGGCTCCGCGACACCACCAACGGCTCGGAGCGCGATCTCGAGTGTGCGGGGTTGTTCTTGGCCATCGGGCACACGCCCAACACGTCGATCTTCCAGGACAAGGTCTACATGGACGAGTCTGGCTACGTCGTGCCCACGGTGCTCGGCCGCACCTTCACGTCGGTGGAGGGCGTGTTCGCCTGCGGCGACGTGCAGGACCAGGTGTACCGGCAGGCCATCACCGCGGCGGGGTCGGGCTGTATGGCAGCGATGGACTGCGAACGCTGGATCGAGGAGCAGGAGCACGCCACCGGCTGAGCAGGAAGGCCACCGCCGTGCCTCCGAGGGGGAAGACAGCCAGCAGGAGCACGGCAGCGACGGGGCTCAGGGTGCCGAGCACCACGAGCCTGGCCGCCGCGCCCAACACGGCAGAGACGGCCACGGTGCCGACCAGGATGGGCCATCTTCGCCGCCCCAGCACCGTCGCCATCAGGTAGGGCAAGAAGAACAGCGCGGCGGGCACACCGGCGGCCAGGGAGCCGAGCAGCACCGCCTCGGCCACGGGGGCCCCGACGACCACCGCGACGCCCCAGGCCACGGGGATCGCCAGCACGAACGTGGCCAGGGGTACGCCCGCTGCGATGACCTCGATGGAGGTGCGCTGACGCAGGCGCTTCAGCGCCCAGGGAGCCATCGCACCGAGCACAGCGCCCAGCGACGCGGCGGCAGCCGCTCCGATCCACACACCCGTCGACGCAGTGGCTCCCAAGGCCAGCGCGGCGGGCACGCCGCCTGCGATGCCCCCCAGCACCGCTCCGTCCCGAACCCACTGCCACCGACGCCCCGTCAAGGGAACGAGCGCTTCCACGAGCACCTCCCGTCGGGCCGGTGGCAGCATGTGTGCCAACGTCGAAGTGCAGGTTCCTCCGTTGTAGCGACAGGGCTCCTCGACGATCTGTCCGAGATGCCCGGTGGGGTGGTCAGGACGCTGACAGGCCGTCAACCGTCCGAGGTGACCTCGGCGAGCTCGTCCAGTGCTCCGGCCACCCCGCTGCTCACCGAGAACCCCAGCTTGGAGCCGTTGTACACCCCCAAGATGGTGATGGGCACGAAGCACACCGTCCAGAACACCAGGGCGATGGCCTCTGCCTTCTCGGTGGGAGCACGAAACAGCGCCAGGGACTCCTCGGTGACCACCTGGAAGACCCCCAAGTAGCCAGGCGCCTGGGGGACCATCATCGACAACGTCAGCGACGACTCCCAGAACAGGGCAGCGGCCAAGGGCAGGTGTAGATCGAAGGCCCGAAAGGTGGCCAGGATGGCGAGGAGCCAGGCGCCCCACACCGCCAGGGTGAGGACCAGGGCTCCGCCCAGCCGCGCCGGGTGCCCCACCGTGGCCATGCCGGCCACGAGATGGTCGAAGCCGGTCAACAGCGACTCACGCAGCGAGCTGGAGGGCAGGGGACTCAGGAGCCGCTCCACCAGCGTGCGCGCCTGGCGCGTCGACAGAAGCACCACCACCGCTAGGCTGATCAACGCCACGACGGCCGCCGCGGTGCCCCACCACTGCACGTCCTCGAGGGGGCCGGACTCGACGTACTCCGCGGGCAGCACCCAGATCATCACGAGCAGGAGGATCACGATGCCGATGGCATCGCACAGGTACTCTCCCACCGTGGTGAACAGCACGGCGGTGTAGGACGCCTGCCGGCGCATGGCCACCACCGCGGGCCGCAGGAAGTTGCCAGCACGCAGGGGGAGCACGGTGTTGAATCCCCACAGCACCGTGGTGGCGCTCCACAGCGTGGACCAGTCCACGTCGGGGTCGATGTCGTGGAGCAGGATCCGCCAGCGCCAGGCATGCACGGCGTAGCTGCCGAGCATGGCGGTGGCCGCGAGCGCGACCCAGCTCCAGTGAGCCTCGGCCATCACTGCCACGAGGCTGCCCCACTGCAGCGACCACAGGAACCAGGCCATCAGGGCCACGCCCAGCAGCGCACCTCCCCAGAGGCGAACCTGCTGCCACACCGAGCCCTGGGGTGTGTCCACCCATCCTCCCACGGGGAGGTAACCGCGGCGTGAGACGTTGACGCGGTCGGGCATGCACGCTACCCGTCTGGGCCGCGGGCGACGACCTGCGCGGAGGGGCATCCATGGAGTTCGACCTCGCCGGAATCGGCAACGCACTGATGGATGCGCTGGTGGTGGTGCCCGACGACACCCTCATCGATGACCTCGGGCTGACCCGCGGCACGATGCATCCGGTGGAGGATGCGCAGTGGCAGTCGGTGTACGCCAAGGTGCGGCACCTCGACGTGGTGCTTCACTCGGGTGGGTCGTGCGCCAACACGGTGGCCACGGCAGGGCGCCTGGGCGCGCGGGCGATCTATCGGGGGCAGGTGGGCGACGACGAGCTGGGCCGGCAGTACGGGGCGTCGCTGGAGAACAGCTGTGGCGGTCACGCCCTGCGCGTGACCACGGAGGCGGCCACCGGCAAGTGCCTGTCCCTCATCAGCCAGCGGGACGCCGAGCGCACCATGCTCACCGACCTCGGTGCGGCGGTCTCCCTGCCGGATCTGGGCGAGTTCGAGCGCGCCCTGTCCTCCTGTCGCATCGCGCACTTCGAGGGCTACACGCTGCTCGACGGGCCCATGTGCGACATGATCCTCGAGGCGATGGCGCTGGCCAAGTCGAGCGGAGCGCTGGTGTCGCTGGACGCCGCCGATCCATTCGTCACCGCCACGATCCCCGAGCGGTTCCGCAAGGCCTGCGTGGACCACGCGGACATCGTCTTCCTCAACGCCGACGAGGCGAGGGCGGTGGGCGGTGTGGACGATCCCGTGGCCGCCTGTCGCAAGGTGTCCGAGGAGTGTGGGATCGCCCACGTGGCGGTGAAGCTGGGCGCGAGGGGCTCGGTGGTGGCCCACGACGGGCAGCTCGTCGAGATCCCGGTGTTCGAGGTGGACGCCGTGGACACCACGGGCGCGGGCGATGCCTACGCGGGCGGCTACCTGGTGGGCCTGTCGAAGGGCTGGTCCGTGGACCGGGCGGGTCGCCTCGCGTCACAGGTCGCAGCCCTCACGGTGAGCCAGATGGGCGCCGTGGTACACGACGCTCAGGCGCTGTCGCAGGCCCTGACCTCGGCCTGAACCAGCGGATGACCATCGGCGCTGCGCACAGTGGCGCCGAGGCGGTGGAGCGCCCAGACGGCGGCGGCCCGCACGACGGGATCGTTGTGCTCGAGGGCGTGCTCGCGAATGCCGTCCACGGCACCCTCGTCCCCCAGGTTGGCGAGCACCATCAGCGCATTGCGCTTGAGCCCGGCGGCTCCGGGTCGGCGCAGGGGCGTGCCGCGGTACTGCTCCAGCAGCTCGGCGTCGGGGGTCGCCAGCACCCGGTCGAGATCGAGCCAGGCGTGTCTCGGCCGTAGGTCGTCCTCGTCTGGATCGGGTGGCGCGTGGTTGTGGGGGCAGACCTCTTGGCAGACGTCGCAGCCGAACACCCAGCGGCCGAATCCAGCGCGCAGGGAGCGTGGGGGGAGGCCCTTGGCTTCGATGGTCCAGTAGGAGATGCAGCGGCGAGAGTCGAGGGTCCAAGGGGCGGGGAAGGCGTCGGTGGGGCAGGCGACGAGGCAGCGCCTGCACGTGCCGCAGCCGCCTCGCGCTGGCTCCGTGGGGGGCAGGGCCACGTCCACGAACAGCATACCGAGCAGCAACCACGAGCTGCTGCCCGCCAAGATCTGCAGCGTGTGCTTGCCCGTGAACCCCAGTCCCGCAGCGTGGGCCCAGGGGCGCTCCAGGATGGGAGCCGTGTCCACGCCGCCCCAGCTGCGGATCCCCAGGTCGCGTAGGCGGGCGCGCAGCTTCTTCAGGCGCTTGCCCATCAGGTTGTGGTAGTCGCGGCCCCAGGCGTAGCGGGCCACCATCCCCGTGCGACCTCCGGGGTCGGGCGGGCGCCGATGGTGGTGCAGCACGCCCAGGGCCAGGACCGAGCGGGCCCAGGGAGCGCGCGCGCGTGGGTCTCGTCGCACGTCGCGGCCGCGCGGCATCCAGTGCATGTCGGCGTGCCTGCCCCGAGCCACCCAGCGGTCGAAGGCGTCGGCGCGGGGGGTCGGTCGCACCCGGGCGATGCGCACCTCGTGGAACCCCACTGCGCGCGCCGCCTGGTGGATGGCGTGGGGGTCCTGCATGCAGCCAGGCCTATCATGTTAGCTGCCCTGCATGATCAACCTGGCCATCTCCCTCGGTATTGGCGTGGTGCTCTTCGCTGCCATCGCCCTATGGCTGTCGCCCGTGGCGGCCATCATCCCCGCCCTCGGCGTGTCCGCCATCGCGATGTTCTTCCTGTCGCGGCGGGTGGCCAAGCGCGTGGAGGTGGCGCTGGCCGAGGTGGTGCCGCTGCTGCAGGCGCGCAAGGTGGATCTGGCGCGGCGCAAGCTCGAGGGGATCAAGGAGCAGTACGGCCGCTGGCAGTTCCTCCTCGAGGGCCAGCTCGACGCGCAGCTCGGCATGATCGAGTACCTGCAGATGAACTGGGATCAGGCACTTCCCAAGCTCGAGAAGGGCAAGTGGCGCAACTGGACGGCGCTGATGTGCATCGGCGCCATCCACTTCCGCAAGGGTCGGAAGGAGCAGGCGTGGGAGGCCTTCGACAAGGCCGCCAACGCAGCCCACAAGGAGGTCGTCATCTACGGCGTGTGGGCGGCCCTGCTCGTGCGGGACAACCAGCGTGCCGAGGCGCTGAAGGTCGTGGCGCGTGGGCTGAAGAGCCAGCCCGACAGCCAGCTGCTCAAGGATCTCAAGCAGAAGGTCGCCAACAAGAAGAAGATCAAGCCCAAGATGTTCGGAGAGCAGTGGTTCCAGTTCTTCCCCGAGGACATGGCCAAGGAGATGCTCATGCGCGGGCGACGCGGCGGGCAGCCCGGCATGGCGCAGCCTCGGATGGGTGCCCGGAGCGCGCCTCGCCGCTGACGGGCCCGCCGCTTCGGATCGCCCACGTCTGCCGCAGTGCCTGGCCCGTCGTCGGGGGGCTGGAGAGCGCGGTGGGGGGCCTGGCCCAGGCACAGCTTCAGGCGGGGCACCAGGCCTGGGTGGTGAGCCTTGC
>JAHQVJ010000119.1 GCA_019634415.1 Myxococcales bacterium | reverse complement strand
CTCCGACCCTCCGGGACATAATCGATGTGCGCGCCGCAGGAACACGGCCATCGAACGACGGAAATGGGCGTCGCGCACATCGAGCCCTACGGGCCCGTCGCTCACTACAGCATCCAATCAACTTCGTCGATTGGCGCTGTATGGCACCGGGATTCTCAACGTCGTCGCGAGGGTCGCTCGCACTGCCCGTTCCGGATCTCCTGGGGGTGCAATGTCGACAGGTCGACGGTCTGCAGCACCTCGCGTGTCCCGTGCCTCCAGTCTCGCGATCCGCTGATCACCAGCCGCGAGGCGCCCTTCGCGAGCGCAGCCATCATCTCTGCTCGCGTCGAGACCACGGTGTCGTCCACCATCAGCACGCGATCGCCCACTTGGATGGCAAGCGGCTTGTCCAGCCCGTCCACGAAGCCACGAAACTCGAGGCCGAGCCGAAACCACATGTTCATCGGGCAGGGCCCTTCGTCGGCGGGGGGGCTCGGCACGCATCTGGCTCCCTTGGGATCCACAGGTCGTCGAACATGCCCAGGCCGGCTCGGGGAGTGCTCAGAATGGCCCCGAAGGTCTCGCACGGCTGCGGCACGCCACTGGCTCGCGCGCAGTACAGCACGCCATAGGCCTGCCGGCTGCTCGGGTCACAGGCCGCATCGGGCATCTCCTCGGAGGTGGAGACGTCGCCGCACTGGCCTCCCTCGAAAGCCCTGCTCCCGTCTCGTCGGAGCTGCGCCTCCATTCTCCTGGACGACAGCTTCCCCCGCTCGCGCTCCAAGAACTCCTGTCGGCCGCGAATCTGGTCCTCCCCACGGCTCGACGCCGGCAGGTCGACCCAGGCGCGCGACGTGAAGCCGAACGACCGATTGAGTGGAATCCGATTCCCGTCCAGCGAGAGGCTCAGGCAGCGTCCGCTTCGACCCTTTGTGAGGTGTCGCCTGGCGATCCTGAACGTCAACACGTTGCGATGGTGAGGGGTGGCGGTGGCCAGGACCTTCCCGTCGGGTGCATGGAGCGTGTAGGACGCCCGCTTCGGGCCCTTGGCGACGATGCCCTGGATCGTCCACTCGTCACCGTTCGAGTCCTCGGGGCGCGTGAGCACATCCGTGATCTCGACGCTACCGGCCAGGGCGCTGCTGCCAGCGGGGCCCCACGTGCTCAGAATCAGGCCAACGAGATGCATCAATGTTTCCTCTTCGGGGATGGGCCGGATCCTACTGCCCGGTGAGCTGCCAAGCCCACCGCTCGATCCACCGTGCGCTGGGCCGCGGCCCAGTCCCGGCTGGCGTCGAGCACCCGCACCTTCTGGCATGGTGCCGCCTCGAAGAGGTCTGCAAGCAGGGTCGCCCAGTGCTGCACGAAGCGGGTCCATCCCGCTTCGCCGCTCAAGGTTCGTCGCTGTAGCCACGGCAGCCTGGACGCCAGCGAGGTGGCCCACGCACGCCACTCCTGGCGCTCGGGTGCGCCGAGGACCTGCCCCACTGCGCTGGCTGGGTCCGAGTGGTCGAAGAAGACGAGGAGGGGGTTGCGGGCTGCGAGCCCGTCGTGGAGCCGTCGGATCAGGGCGTGGATCTCCGCAGGCGGCACGTCGGCGAGCAGAGGGTACATGGCCGCCATCTGAAACAACCGGCTCTCCAGGACCAGAACCTGGGGGCCAGAGAAGTCGGCTTGCTGCCATGCGAGCTCGATCCGAGCGAGGAGATCCGGCGAGCGGATCAGCGCTTCGATTCCGTCGGGGTCGACGGGTACCGGATGGTCGGCAGCGAACTCGTGATAAGCCCGGCACGTCACGCCGGCTGCGGTGAGGGCACGCTCGAGCCGGGCGGCAGTGGTGCTCTTGCCCGAGCCGAACAGGCCCTCGACGAGGATGAGGCGGTGGGGGTCGGGTAGGATGGAGGTGTAGTCCTCGGGGGCGCTGACGTGGCCACGCTAACGCCGATGCTGTGGGTGCCAGACATGCACGAAGCGATGGTGTGGTACCAGTCACTGGGCTTCGACGTGGTGTCCACCGACGAGGAGGTGCAGGCGCCAGGCGAGATCGGGTGGTGCATGCTCGCGCTTCAGGGCGCCCACATGATGCTCCGACCGGGGGGCAGCCACGACGCCGATGGCCACGGGCACATCACCCTGTCCTTCGACGTGGAGGACGTGCAGGCGCTGTTCGCCAGTCTTCCGAGCATGGTGGAGGTGGTGTACCCGCCTCGCGTTCAGCCGTACGGTCGCACCGACTTCGAGGTGCGCGACCGGTACGGCTACCGGCTGCTCTTCGGCCAGAAGACGTGACCCGATGGCAGCAAGGCTCCCGAGGGTCGCCGTATAGGCGGGCCGCGAACTGCGTTTGCAGCTGAGCCGCGCTGGGTCGTGTGGAAGGCCATCACTGGGTGACGACGCCATGCTCCTCGAGCTCGGTGCGGGTCATCCAGTGGATGTCCCTCGAGTTCGCCGCGTCGAGGACGAACCAGTAGAAGTCCTCGTCGAGCCCCATCTCGGCGTAGTAGTCGAGGTACAGGTCGTGTTCGGGATTGGATCTGGGCAGGCTCGAGCCCTCGATCCGTCCCTCGTTCCAGCTGTGCACTCCCACCCTGCCGCCCTCGTCCACCACGCGGTGGGTGCCGGCGAGGAAGAAGTCGACGCCACCCGACGCGATCTCACCGTCGGAGGGCACGTGCGTGCGAAGTCCAGCGCCCCTGACCAGCCGAGCCGCCTCGAGTGCGGCCACGTCGTCGACGCTCCCAGGCACGTCCTGCAGGACGATGGTCTCGAGCTGCGGGTTGTCCTCGAGCAGGTCGCGAACGATGGAGGGCGCATCCTCGTCGAGCTCGCCGGTCATGATGGCCACCGTGCCCTCGACCTCGAACTCGAGGGGTGCCACACAGGCGGCGAGCGGGAGGGGCAGTGCGGGGAGTAGGAGCCGACTCACGCGGGGAGTCTACGCTCATTCGGGCTGCTCGGCGGTCTCGATCGCGAGGTCCTCGTATGTTCGTCACGCCACGCGTGGGTCACAGCCAGCGCCGAACGCGGGTCGTGTACGCGGCGTATTCGTCACCGAACAACTCGGCCATCGAACCCTCTTCGCGGGGAATGGTGACGAAATGCGTGTACAGGGTTGCAGCGAGGGTCGCCACGATCATCCACACGCTGTTCGCCACGAGTGCCATGCCGACGCCGAGGAACGTCCACGCCAGATACATGGGATTGCGGCTCACGCGGTACGGACCGTCGACGACGATGGCCGACGGCTGGGCCACGTCCACTCCCGCCGCGGTCGAGACGCACCATGCCGCCACAGCGAAGCCCGTGGCGAGCGCGGGCCAGCCCAGCGCGTGACCAATCCACGTCTCGTGAAGCAACTCCAGTCCCAGGAACAAGTGGAGCGCGCCGCCGGGCAACAGCGCGGCGAGGTAGGCTCGGGGGATCGGAACGTTGCTCCAGAGCCAGTGTTGCTCGCCCATGTCCGCTCCTCCGACGGGCAAGCTAACCAAGCGTGGGTCGAAGTCTTGCTACCAGGGGCAGGCTTCCGCTTCGTAGACCTTGCTGCGGATGAACACGCCTCCGGGCACACAGAACCTGGGGATCAGGTAGTTGCCGCTGCTGTGGGACGCGTCTGGGTCGTCGGGCACGAGCACGTGGAAGTGCAGGTGCTCTCCCGACGCTTGGCCCACGTCTCCTTCGACGCCGATCACCGTGCCTGCAGTGATCTCGGCCCCAGGGACGATGCCGGACGGAATCGACTCGTGGCGTACGTGGCTGTACTTGGTCCACTCGCCGTTGTCGTGCTCGATCCACACGGCGTTGTTGCTGGTGTTGTTCGGCTCGCCCTCGGGCAGCTCGAAGTGCTCGTCCACTGCGACCCGTACGATGCCGTCGGCAGCGGCGACGATGTCGTAGGGGGCGCCCCCGGTCCCATCGATGTCCATGCGCGTGGAGTGGCCGTAGTGCGGGTTGGTGGCCCTCACGTCGGTGCCGTCGGCATAGGGCACCCGATACAGTCCGGTCGATACCAGCTCCCCGCCCATGCGGTCGCCCGGCTCGGCGGCGCCCGCGATGCCGCTGGAGTCCTGGGTCCACAGGGTGTCACCGAGCCCGTTCGAGCCGGAGCCGCTGCTCATGAGGATCTGGATTCCCCCAGCTGCCGCATCCGAACCGACGGTCTGCCCTGGCACGCCCACGGCGATGTCCACGAAGCCGTCGTTGTTGAAGTCGGACGCGGACAGGGTGCGCCCGAAGGCATCGCCTTCCTCGGCGGTATCGGACAACCCGTAGTACCCCTGGTACCAGTACGTGTTGTCCACATGGCTGAGACCTCCCGAGGTCGAGCCCATGAGCACGTTGACGAGGCCGGCGCCGAGGATCGAGCCGATGTCCTCGCCGGGTACACCGATGGCGAGGTCGGCATCGCCGTCCCCGTCGAAGTCCCCGGCCGCCAGTCCGTGTCCGAATCGATCGCCGTTCTCGGCGGCGCCGAGGATGTTGGCCGAGTCCTGTGTCCAGACCTGGTTGCCGGTTCCCGACAGACCGTCGCTGCCTCCTCGCAGCACGTGGACCTCACCTGCGAGCGACTGCCCACCCACTGGGGCGCCGGGAGCACCGATGGCGAGGTCGGGGTAGCCATCGTCGTCGAAGTCGCCCGCGGCCATCGCGGCCCCGAACTGGCCGTGCTTGACCGATGTTCCGCCCACGCGATCGGGGCTGAAGAACGTGCGGAGGGCCACGGGGTAGTCGGCGCTCAGGCCCTCGGACGTGCCGTAGAGCACCACCACCGAGCCCTCGTTGCCGAGATCGTCGTCGTTCTCGGGGTTGTCGTAGGGGCTCCCCACCGCCAAGTCGGTCAGTCCGTCTGCATCGAAGTCCGCGGCTGCGAGCACCTCACCGAACTGATCCTCCTTGCGGGGATCCGAGAGGATGTCGGGGGAGCCCTGGTGGAACTGCTGGGCGCGCTGCACCTGCAGGCCCGTGCTGCTGCCGTACAGGATCACGATGGCACCCTCGTTCTTGAGAGCGACGTCCTCGCCGCGAACGCCGATGGCGAGATCGGCGTAGTCATCGTCGTCGAAGTGCCCGACGGCCACAGCGTTGCCGAAGCGATCTCCGGACTCGCCGGGGTCCAGACCGATGAGGTCTTGGTGCCACAGCTGATCGGCGACCGACGCCGTCGCCGACAAGCCGGAGGCGCTGCCGTACAGAATCTGCACGGCCCCAGCGTCCGAGACGCCGTCCACGTCTTCGTGGGGCACGCCGATGGCCAGGTCGTCCCAACCGTCGTTGTTGAAGTCGCCACAGGCGAGGTCGGCGCCAAAGGCGTCTCCGGTCTCGGCGGTACCCTCGATGTTCGTCGAGTTCTGGTGGAAGACGGCGTCGGACACAGAGGACACCCCAGTGGGATGCCCGTTCTGCACTGCGGTGCCGCCGTACATCACGTTGATGGCCCCGGCGCCGGCGCGGCTGCCGATGGCCTCGGATGGCGAGCCCACCGCCAGGTCGTGGTACGCGTCGCCGTCGAAGTCGCAGGGCCCCGTGGTGCCGGGGCTGGCGAACGCGTGTCCCGCGCACAAGAGCAGGGCTGCCAGGGTCAGCCAACGCGAGGGGCGTGAGCCATGGGTCAATCGAGCCTCCAAGATGATCCGTGCCTGGTCTGGTGGTTTGCAGACCTCGTGCCACGGGTAGGCCCAGCGAGCTGCACGGTGTCGTGGGCGCCATGTGGTGGCGCGAATCGCGCGAGTCGCTGCGCGCGTCGCGCGGTGCGCGCGCCGACGGCCCCGGCGGGGACGGGTCGATGGACCGTCGGGTCGATCGTCGCCGCACTCGAGATCGTTAGACCCGCGGTATGTCCACACCCCTCCGGACCCTGCCGTCCATCGCGCTGCTCTTCGGCCTGTTCGTGCTGTGTTTCGCCGTCGCTGCTGTGGGTGGTCTGTCCACGGCTCAGGGCGTGGCGGACTGGTACCCCGCCCTCGACAAGCCTCCCTGGACGCCTCCGAACGCCGCCTTCGGGCCTGTCTGGACCGTGCTCTACACCCTCATGGCCGTGGCAGGGTGGGACGTGCTACGCCGTCGGGATCGACCCGCTCCGGCGATGGCTTGGTTCGGCGCTCAGCTCGCGCTGAATGCGCTGTGGTCGCCGCTGTTCTTCGCGTGGCAGCGCACCGGTCTGGCGCTGCTGGTGATCACCGCCCTGTGGGCAGCCATCGCGGGCACCATCGCGGTCTTCTGGAGCCGCAGTCGCCTGGCGGCTGGGCTCCTCGTGCCGTACCTGGTGTGGGTGAGCATCGCGTGGTCCCTCAACGCATGGATCTGGTGGTTCGACACCACCTGAAGACGTGGGCCCTTCCGACGTCTGCGCGCTGCCGGCACGTCGCATGGTGGATCACCGCCCCTTGCAGGACGACACGACGCGCTCCACGCGGCGGATCAACCCCTCGATGTCCTCGTCGAACTCGTCCATGAAGCGAAGTACGATCACGCCGCTGTCCAGCAGGGCCACGTGGTTGCCGCCGTACCCCTGCATGGTGGATGCCTCGACGCGGCAGCCGCCCACCCGGACCGAGCGGCTCCAGAAGGAGTGGCGATACCGCGTGTTCCGGTCGATCTCGAACCCGTCCCAGCTCGAACGCCCGAGTGCCTCGCGGATCTTGCCGGCATGGAGCAACGTCTCGCCCTCGTGGCGCCCCTCGTTCGACAGCAGGAGCGCTACCTTGGCTGCTTCGTCGACGGTGGGGCGGGCGCCGAAGCCCAGCAACGGGATCCGCTCGGATTGGTCCTCCTCGCGTGTCCACAACAGCGCCATGCCCTCCGCTCCGATGGGCGCGAGCACGTTGTCGCGTACCAGGTCCCAGTAGCGAACACCGCTCTCTTCCTGCGCCTCGACGTAGCGCTGAAGTGCGTAGGACAGCACGAACGGGTGGGTGGTGGCGTAGGAGAACCGCTCGCCTGGCGCGGCGGAGGAGTCACCCAGGGCCGCGATGTTGCGGATGGCCTGCTCCGCTGTGTCTGCGAGGACCAGCGGCTCGTACAGCAGGTGTCCCTCTTCTCCGCCGTGTGTGCCCGTCGCCATGTTCAGGGCATGGGAGAACGTGACTCCCTGCCACTCAGGGAGGTCCGCAAAGGCCGGTACGTACTCTGTGATGCGCGCGTCGAAGAGGTCCTCGCCATATCGCTCGGCGAAGTAGAACATCGACAAGGCGCCTGCGAGGCTCTTGGTGACGGAGTACACCCCGTGCCGCATCTCGCTCGGGTACGGATAGGGTCCGTGGCGGGTCATCGGGGCATGCACGTGGAGCGTGCCGTCGGCGTAGACGGCGCCGATGCTGGTCGACGCGTTC
Organism: Myxococcales bacterium; assembly: GCA_019634415.1. Taxonomy (GTDB): domain Bacteria; phylum Myxococcota_A; class UBA796; order UBA796; genus DRPG01. The sequence continues at coordinate 28,067 of JAHQVJ010000119.1, read as the reverse complement.
GTCCACAGAGACGCCTCGAAGGTGTCCGCGACCTCTCCGTCGACGTCCCACTCGTGCAGCGGCCGCGTGGGAAGCCGCATGGTCGTGGTCCGCGCATGTTCATCGATGACGGCCACTGCATCGGGAACGTCGGCCGCAGCGTAGGTCGCTTCGACGAGGGCCTGGATGTTCCCCAGCTGCTCGTCGGCGAGGTCCGCGGTCTCCTGGCTGCACTGGAGGTAGACGGGGCTCACCGCGTCGACCTGGTAGACGAAGGTCGCCACGCAGTTCCTGACCTGGTTGAAGGCCCGATCCACGAGTGCCAGCGGGAACGATGCGCGGCTCCAGGCCTCGTCGCCAGCCTCGCGCCACACCGCGCCCGTGCCGACGATCACGTCCCACAGGCTGTCGCCCTGGCTCGTGTCGAGAACGCCGCGCCGCACGGGGAGGAGCTGCCCGTCGTGGGAGAGCAGCTCGATGGTGAGCGCTGGGAAGCGCCCCTCCCCCGCGTAGCGGTCCCGAGTCCGAGGGAAGTCCATCTCGAGCGCGCTGCCGCCAACAGCGAGCGCGCCCTCGAACGACGCGGGCTCGCCGAGCGCCCAGACGGGCCGGGCGAGGAAGCTCATGTCCAGGAGCGGCGGCACCTGCCCACCTTGCAGCTGCTCTACGGTCAGCTGTGTACGTGGCTCGGACAGGATTGGTCCATCCCACGATGCGGGGGATGGCGTACAGCCGAGCATCGCCACTGCAGCGATGACCCTCATCGAGACCTCCCGAGCTCACGACCGAGCCCTCGCTGAACTGCAAGGTAGTTCGTGCTCGGTGTGTCCGGGCCACACGACACGCCCACTCGGACGCGCGGCGGACTCGACCTCACCTCGCAGATGGCTCTGACGGTCTCACCGCTCTGGCCATCGCCAGAGCGGGGAACCGAGCTACCGACGCTCATCGCGACAATCAAGGGGTGGATTGTCGCGAAGCTACAGGTTGCCGCTCCGCGCCTGGACTTGCAGCAGTCCCTGCACGCGCTCGCACGCTCGCTTGTTCCAGTCCCACTGCAACCCCGGATCCGACGCGCTCCGCTCGATCGCGTCAATCAACGGAGTTGATTGTCGCGATCAGAACCAGACCGAGGCCATCAGTCGGGGATCGGCAACGGCCACGTTCAAGGAGCTTCCCGGGAAGAGGACCATGTCGAATCCTGGCGTCACGTACAGTGCGGCACGAGCGCCTCGACGGCCCACTCGCACGCCGATCGGTGCGATGGGACCCCACGCGATGAACTCGTCGACGGTCGAGAAGTCGAACGAGGCTCCCACACCCGCGAAGATCTCCCAGCTTCCCTTCCGTCCTAGGCTCTTCGACAGGGGGAGCGCGAAGACGTTCCCGCCCGCGTAGAACGAGTCTCCCCCCAACGAGAGCACGCTCAAGGTCTCGAACAGATGCACCTGGACGAAGATACTGCCGAGTCGGACGTCGAGGCTGGGGGCACTGAAGGACACGGGTCCCCCCTCGAGGGCGGTCAACGTGACCGTCGAGCCGACTCCCACGAAGCTCCCCTCATCGTCGGCCCACGCCGTCGTAGGAAGGAAGACACTGGCCAGACCCAAACCAACCACGAAACGTTTCATCAACAACGTCATCGATTTCACTCCAATGTGTGCGTCGAGCCTACAACAGCGCTCGGGCCGAAGGGACCAATTTCTGACTGCCGAGCGAAGGCGAGATCGAGCGCGCGATCGTCATGGAGCTGGAGGGCATCGACCTACCTTGCGGGGTGGTCTGGCCTACAGCTGCGCTCGACGAAGTCGACCGCGCTGTCCTACCGTTGGTCGCTCCGACCATAATCGATGTGCGCGCCGCAGGAACACGGCCATCGAACGACGGAAATGGGCGTCGCGCACATCGAGCCCTACGGGCCCGTCGCTCTAGCGAGAATCGCCACGACCTGGGCCACGCATTCATCGACCGTCATGCGGTCCGTGTGCAAGCAGAGATCGTACTGGGCATAGCTGTGCACGTGAGATGCTTGGCGAGCCGCGAGGCCACGCCGCCGGTCCCCACGAGCAGCCTCCCGTCGTTCGAGCTCCGTCACATTGCAGTGCAGGCCAACGAGGATTGGCGCGGCTCGGCCCAGCACGTCCTGGCACAGGTCCGCGCACTCCCGTCGTTCGAACACGGTATCCACGATCACGTCGGAACCGCGCTTCCAGAAGGCGAGTGCGGACTCGAACAGCACGCCCGTGAGCAGCTCGAACAAGCTCCAGTCGTTGGGCCGATCCTTGTGGATGGCCTGCCACAGAAGATCGATGGGGAGCAGCACGGCATGGCTGCCCAGCGTTCGCTGGAGCGTACGTCCCAGGGTGGTCTTGCCCGAGCTCGACGGCCCGTTGAGGACGATGACGTGTGCGGCCGCGCGCTCGGCGGGCGGGCTCCGTGGCGGATTGTGGTCGTGCTCCACGGTGGTCCTCCAGGCTGCGACTGGTTCGATTCTGACATGCAGACCGCATCGCATGCGGCGGGCGCTGTGCAGCGAATTCTCCCTCCGCGGAGTCTTAAGAAGTTGCGGCACGTTTAAGGTTCCACTCGGGGTCAGCCCATCTACCGTCTCCATAGCCTAGGAGGCTAGATGCCAACTTGCTTTGCGGCCATGCTGCTTCCGCTGATCGCCACCTCTTCACCCGCGCAGGCCGGACTCACCTGCACACAGCGTTGCAACGCCGCCCTCGACGCTCAGTCGTATGGGGTGGGCGCCTCCGACTCCGTCTGCATGGGTCACTGTGAAGGGAAGCTCGGCGAGTGCGAGAGGGAGTGGCAGGACTTCTTCGACTGCGCCGACGCTGGGCAGGGCGACGGTGCCAACTGTAGCGAATCGCTGGCGCTCGCGAGAGACTGTTCGATCTGCGACTACGGCCTGGTATGGGAGGAGGGTGCTGACCACGTGCTGTTCGCCAACCCCGACCCCTCTTCGAATTGCGACGATGCGTGCTCCGCGAGCCAGGACTGCAGCGTGGACATTCCGTTCTGCACGCTGAAAGCCGCGCTCGGCCACGCGCGCGACCTGCAAGAGGACGGTGACGACGTCAAGCTGATGGTGTGTGAGGGCACCTACCGCGAGTCGATCCACATGGGCGCCACCCCCGCCAACCCCCTCGGATCGGTGATCGTGGAGGCCGCGACGCACCGGATGGCCGTGGTGTCGGGCTCCGTGGACCACACCTCGGCCTTCACCGTCGAGGCGCAGCGCCGCATCGACGAGACGGAGTGGAACCACCTGTCGTGGTCGACCGACTTCGCGAGCGGGGCCTGGGGCGTCTATGGCGTGACGCCCGACGCCACTGCGCCAGCACCTCCCGTCGCATGCTCCGATCTGCAACACGCGGGCTTCTCTTGCACGGGGGTGGGCGCCGCCACCGCCTACACGACGACCGACAGCACCTCGACCAGCGTGCTCTTTCAGGACAACCTCGGCCTGTCCGGGGTGCAGCCCACGTTCTCGATCTATGTGCGGCCGGGCACGGTGCCGAGCCTTCGCCTCGACATGCTGGTCACCGGGGACGACAACCCCCACGTCGATCTGCCCTTGACCGGCGACCCTGCGTGCAACGGCGTGACCCACAGCCACAACGCATGGGCCGGGGTCGAGGCCGTCGGGCAGACCGGCTGGATGCGGGTGTGGCTCACCGCCCGTCTCGAGTACGGCGCCACCGTCGACGCGGTCCGCATCTGGCTCGACCACGCCGACCACACGCACATCACCGAAGCCGGCTACACCATCGAGCTGTTCGGACCTCAGCTCGACTCGCGCCCCTACGACGAGTACGAGAGCGACGCGCGCACCTACTACCCGACGCTAGGCGTGCCGATCTCTGCGGTGAAGTCCCGGTGGCTCGACGTTCACGAGGCTGCGGTCGTGGACAAGGCCTGGGGCCTACAGCCCACCATCGACAGCGCTGACGTCTACCCCCTGGGGCGTCGCGCGGAGATGGTGTTCGTGGACGACGTGCCTCTGCGGCAGGTCCTCGCCAACAACGATCTCGTGCCCGGAACGTTCCGCGTGGTCGATGACATCGACCTGTCCACCAACGACTACGCCAACTTCGCCACGAAGCCCTTCGTGCACCCTCCCGACGTGGACAACGGCCACATCCCCAACAGCTGTAGCGCTGCCGCCCCCTGTGCTCTGGAGTTCGTGCTCCCCGCTGGGCACGGCACGATCGAGCGCATCGAGGTCAGCGACAAGCGTGCCCTGATGCACATCCTGACCCCGTACCACTGGGACGTGCGCGGCCTGACCTTCCAGCATGCGTCGGGGGCTTGGGACGGCGTGAGCCCCGAGGGCATCCCACCCGCGATGGCGCCGCACTCCAACGTCGCTGCGGTGGTCTACGACGCAGCCGAGGACTTCACGCTCACCGAGAACCTGCACCAGCACAACGGCGGCTATGGGCTGTCCGTGCTCAAGGGGGCGTACGGCGGTCACAACGTGGTGCTGTGGCACAACACCCACGCCGACAACGGTGCAGCAGGGGCGTTCATCGGCGGCCTGCGCGGTGGGCTGGTCCAGGGCGAGCAGTGGCTGCGCAACAATTGGCGAGGGACCATGGGGCGGTTCAGTGGCGCTGTGACCACGGGGGCGAAGGTGGGGGGAACGGTCGACACCGACTTCGTGGAGGTGCTGGCCGCCGACAACGCCGCCCACGGTCTGTGGTTCGACTACGACAACCGGGGCGTGCGGATCGAGGCCTCGACGTTTTCGACCAACGCCAGTGCCGGGCTGTATCTCGAGCGCAACGACATTCAGCCGGGAGACTACGACCACCTGCCCCACGAGCCCGAGCCCGACTGGGACTCCGACGTGACGCTGTTGGTCTGGAACAATCTCTTCGACAGCAACGCCGTGGGGCTCGAGGGTGTGACGTCGGGGCCGGTCAACGTGGGCAGCAATACCTTCACCGGCAACCGCACGGCGCTGGGCTTCATCGGTGACTCCAACGACGCGAACGAAGCGCCGGTGCACGACTGGACCGTGGAGGGCAATGCCTTCGAGGCCACCTGCAGCCAAGATCTGTTCGTGGACTACGGTGCCGATCTTCTGGACTTCGACGCCTTCGGAGCCACGCTGACGGTGTCGGAGAGCGTGTACATCCATCCCTTGGGCCCAGCGGCGGAGGCGTTCCGGATCTCGCGCCCGGGAGCGACGCCGGACACCGAGTACCTCGACTACGCGGAGTGGGCGCAGTGCGACGCCTACCTCGTGCCGCCGTCGACCTGCATCTTCGAGAGCCTCTCCAGCTGGAAGTGACTGGCGGATGCGATGTGCCGAGCTGGGTGGCGTGGCGTCTCTGCTACGCCTGGAGTTGGCGCACCAGCCCTTCGAGCTCCACGACTGGGTGGTTGCGCACGATCTTGCCTCGCTCGACCTCGTAGACGTGGACCTCACGCCACTGTACGACCCTTCCCGTGGGCGCGAGGCCGCGAAACCAGCCCTGGTGGGTTCCGGTCGCCGTGTTGCTCTCGACGACGTACGGCCCGTGGGTGAACAGGTCGTGCACCTCCACCTGCACGTCGGGAAACCCGCTGAGGAAGCCTCGCCCAGTGGCCACCCAACTGGCCCATCCGCCACCATCGCCCGGATACCCGAATCCATGTTGGAATCCTGCGTGGAACGCGCGGAATAGGACCGAGAACTTCTGCCGGTTCTTGAAGTCCTCGATGTAGGTGCGCACCACCTCGACGGGATCGTGGCTCAGCGTCGGGGCCCATGAGCACAGGGCGGGAGCCACCGCGCCAGCGACCCGGGAGAGTGGGGCCACGCGCGGTGCTCGCCGTTCGAACTCTGAGTCCACCACTTCGATCTCTGGGTTCGATGCCGATCCGACACGCGCTACCCGGGCGCCATCGGCGCGCTGTCCGGTCACGCACCGTCTGCTTCCCGCGACGACATCCAGGTCGACGGCGACCAGTCCGTCGCTCCAGGACGGGGTCATGGCGCACCATCCGTCATCGCCTCGAGTCGGGCCCGCAAGGTCGTGGTGTTCAATCCCTCGGGTGGGTCGTAGGACGGGTGCGTGGCGAAGATCCGCAGGTCCTGGAACGCGGCGTCCAGGTCTCGCATCGCGTCCTGATGGGGCTGTCCCTTGTCCGCGAACCGGAGTTTCTGAGGATCGACGAACCCTACGCGCGTGCAAAAGGCCGTCTGCTGTTCGCATCGGCAGGGCAGCGCTGGGTCCCACAGACCGCAGCGAGAGCGGAAGAAGCCTCGGATGGTCTTTCGCGCTGCTGCGAGGCGTTGCCGATAGGCCGTTGACGCAATGTCCAGCACCGCGGCAGCCTCGGGGCCGGACAGGCCGACGATGTCGCCGAGCACGTAGGCCATGCGCTGGGTTCGGGGGAGGCACACGAGCAGCGCCGTGGTGCACGCGAGCTTCACCTCCTCCACCAGCAACGGATCCTCGGGGTTGGGCCCTGGATCGGCCAATCCCTGATCGAGGGCCGCCGTGCCTTCTTCGAGGGTGAGCGACTCCCGGCGACCTCGTCGCGCGTCGAGAAGGCTACGCACGGCCACCCGATAGGCCCAGGTGGAGAAACGGCTCTCGTGTCGAAAGCCACGGATCCCGCGCAACACCTTCAGCACCGCATCCTGGGCGGCATCCTCGGCCTCCTGGGGCTCGAAGAGCACGCGCACTGCGAGGTTGTAGACGGGGATCCGCAAGGCATCCGCGAGCTGCTCGATCGCGTCGGCGTCGCCCTTCTGAGCCAGTACCAACGTCTCGGGTTCGAGTCGAATGGACCACGCCATCGTGCGATCTCCTCGATTTCATTGTGGCGTTCCTCGTGTCTGCCCAGTTGGACGCCCGCAGCGATGCAGTTGTGAGGGCAGCGTCTTCGATTCGCGGCAGGACGCCACCCTCCAGCCGGGCAGCCACCATGCGATCGTGAGGGAGGCGTCACCGTGCGAGCCGGTGGCGTCCGACTCGGCCGACTATAGATCTCGCGGACGCCGCCGCTGCCGGTGAGACGGTGACTCCGGGAGGAACGATGCCCTTGGTCTTCGCCGCAGGTGGGGGATTTCCCGCCCTCTCCGACATCCCCGCCCTCGTGATGGGCTTCCTGAACCCCGCCCACCCCGATCAACTCCCGATGCTGTTCCTGTACGCAGGCGGGGCGCTGCTCATCTCCTTCTTCTGCAGCCTGTTCGAGGCCACCTTGCTCTCGGTGCGGGTGACGGAGCTGGTGCGGCGAGCGAAGGACGGGGGCCGCGGCGTGAACCTGCTGCTGATGTACAAGCAGGAGCGCATCGAGGACGGCATTGGCGCCATCCTCACGTTGAACACCATCGCCCACACCATTGGCGCGTCGCTCGCCGGTGCGCAGGCCGCTCGGGCCTTCGCCAGCGAGACCCTCACGGAGGATGCGGCAGTCGCGGGGTTCTCCGCCATCCTGACGGTCGCGGTCCTCGTGGCCACCGAGATCATCCCCAAGACCCTCGGCACGAACTACGCCAGCGCCCTGGCCCCCTTCGTGGGCTACAGCGTGCACGCACTCGCCCTGGTCACCAAGCCCATCCTCCTGGTCACGGGCTTCCTCACGAGGTTGATGTCGCGCGGGGAGCCCGAGGGCATCAGCCGAGGGGAGCTCCAGGCCTTGGTGAACATGGCGCAGTCCGATGGATCCATCGAGCACGACGAGTCCAGGGTGCTGACGAACCTGCTCGGCTTCGAGGGACTGGTGGTCGAGGACGTGATGACCCCACGGACCGTGGTGCGGATGATTGCGCTGGACAGCACGGTGGGCGACTGCATCGACGACCAGACGCTCTCCGAGCACACCCGGATCCCTGTCTACGAGGGCGATCGAGACCACGTCAAGGGCTACGTCCACCAGCTCCAGCTCCTCCGATCGGTGGCTCGTGGTGGCTCGCGGGACGCGCCGCTGAAAGACTTCCTGCGGCCGGTGGTCGGCGTCTCCGAGGACACCACCCTCGGGGAGCTGCTCCGGAGGTTCCTGGACACGCGCGACCAGCTGGCCATCGTTCAAGACGGGTTCGGAGGGACGGCGGGGCTCGTCACGCTCGAGGACGTGGTGGAGACCCTGCTTGGTGCGGAGATTGTGGACGAGGCCGACCGCGTGGTCGATCTGCGTGTCCTCGCCGCCGAGATCCGCGACCGCCGGATGGCGCGGCGGACCGAGGAGAGCGCGGGGAAGGGCGAAGAGGAGTAGCGGGCCGACGCGGACGACGTCGCACGGGAGGGTGTCTCCCGGTCTAGGGTTCGCCCATCGAGGGCTCGTGTTCGCCGCGTTCGCGCTTGGCGTAGGTGTTGCGGATCCGCAGGTCGAAGAAGGCGAGCCCTTGGTCCAGCAGGAACGCGGCGAGGAGCCCGGTGAAGGCCAGCAGGAGGAACCAGGCCTGCACGAGATCGTACCATCCGATGAAGCTCGGATCCGGGGGCGTCAGAGGAAGGCGGAGCCCGCCGATGGCGAGGCTAGCGACGAAGGCGGCCAACAGCAGGACGAGGACTCGACTGAGTCGATCCGAAAACGCGCTTCCGAGCTCTCGCAGCGTGGGTCGCGCAGGGGTCTTCCACTTCTGGTAGAGCTTGAACACGGGGTAGCCGAAGATCAGCAACGGCACGCACGACGCGAAGGCGTCGGCGATGAAGCTGAACCAGCCCTCCCAGGGGCGGAGACCCATCGCAGCGAAGCTGCCCTCCAGGGCCATGCCGCCGGCCAGGGCCACCAGGCAGGCCAGACTGTAGGTCCAGCTGTCGAGCGACTCGTCACAATCGAGGCACACGGTTCGGGACATTGGATAGGTGCGACCGCACCCGTCGCATTTCTTGCGTTGCATGGCGCCGATTATGCCCCCCGAGGTCGACCGATGCGTGGCACCCATCGCTGATGCGCCCTTGGTATGAGGGGGAATGCCCAAGGGACCCCGCGACTACACCCAGGTCGTCGCCCCCTCCGCCGAGGTCACCGCCACCGTGATCGGCCGGGTGCGCTCTGTCTTCACCGAGCGCCATGGCACCCCGCGTCAGCCGGGCTTCGACGGACCGTCCGCAGAGGTCGAGGGACAGGTGGAGCTGCTCGCTTCCGTGGTGCACCCCGATGCCGTGCGCGACCTCGATCAGTTCGACCACGTGTGGCTCGTGACGTGGCTGCACCTCAACGGCAAGCGGCGCAAGCCCCTGGTGCGTCCGCCGCGAGGGGGTCCGCAGCGCGGCGTGCTCGCGACCCGCGCCCCCCACCGGCCCAACCCCGTGGGGATCTCTGCCGTTCGCCTGCTGCGCGTCGAGGGACTCGTGCTCCACGTCGCGGGCCTCGATCTGATCGACGGGACGCCGGTCCTCGACGTGAAACCCTACATCGCCGACTTCGACGCGCTGCCCGATGCCTCGCGCGGCTGGCTGTCATGACGGCCCCGTGGCAGGCTTCGGGCGGGAGGAGCGATGATCCGGATGCTGCGGATCGTGTTCGGACTGACGGTGGGGGCGGCATGCGGTCTGGGCATGGCCCTGGGCTGGCTGTGGTGGCGGGGCACCTCGCTGCTGTCGGCCACTTGGCAGGTGCCGACTGCCCAGATCGAGGTGCCGTGGCCTGCACCCGAAGCGGATGCGCACGAGGCCAGTGAGGCCGTACACATCGACGTCGCTGCCGATGCCATGAGAGTGCAGGACGGCAGCGAGGGGGTCGTCGACGAGCCTCCGGACGCCACCGCCCTGGCGGTGGAGCGTGGGCGCACCCTGGCCGTGGAGCGCCTGCGCTGCCACGCCTGCCATGGCGAGGATCTGGGAGGCGCGCTGGTGGCCGACGATCCCGCCTTCGGAGTGCTGGCCGGGCCCAACCTCACCCAGGGGGTGCTGCAGGGCGACGGCGCGATGGAGGCCTTCGAGCGGATCGTGCGCCACGGAGTGCGCCGCGACGGCACCACCGCGCTGATGCCGGCGCTGGACTACGAGGGGCTGTCGGATCGCGAGGTGAGCGACCTGTTCGCCTACGCCAAGAGCTTTCCCGAGGTGGAGCGCACCGTGCCATTGAGCGAGGTGGGCCCCGTGCTGCGGTTGCTGATCGGCCTGGGCCAGTACCGCCTGTCGGCATTCGACATCGATCACCAGCGTACGCGCCCCGACGTTCCCGACACCCACGACACCGAGCTGGAGCGCGGACGCCAGCTGGCCTCGGCGTGTCGGGGCTGCCACGGCCACGACTTCGCTGGGGGCCTGGTGCCCGGTGCCGATCCCACCTGGCCCACGGCGTCGAACCTCACGCTCCACCCCGATGGGCTGGCGGACTGGACCCACGCCGACTTCGCCCGTGCCATGCGGGAGGGCCGCAGCAAGGATGGCCGCGCCATCGACCCCGTGATGCCTTGGCAGGACATGTCGGGCTGGACGGACGACGAGCTGCAGGTGCTGTTCGCCTATCTGCAGACCGTGCCGCACAAGCCATCCGCGATGGTGGCAGGACCACCCTGGAGGACGTTCCGATGACGATCCGCGCCGTTCGCACCCCCGAGGATCGCTTCGCGAGCTTGCCGGGGTTCCCCTGGTCTGCTGCCACCCTCGACGATCTGCCGGGCTACGAGGGCCTGCGCGTGGCGCGGGTGGACGAGGGCGCAGGAGCGCACACCTTCCTGTGCCTGCACGGGCAGCCCACCTGGTCGTACCTGTACCGGAAGATGATCCCGGTGTTCCTGGAGGCTGGCGGACGGGTGGTGGCGCCGGACTTCCTGGGCTTCGGGCGGAGCGACAAGCCCGTCGACGACGCGGTGTACACGCCGCAGTTCCACCGCGACATGCTGCTGCGGCTGGTGGAGCGCCTGGATCTGACGAACATCACGCTGGTGTGTCAGGACTGGGGAGGGCTGCTGGGGCTGACGCTGCCGCTGGACATGCCCGAGCGCTTCTCGCGGCTGATCATCATGAATACGGCGTTCCCCGTGGGGGTGGCGCCGGGAGAGGGTTTCCTGGCCTGGCAGGCCTGGGTGCGCGACAACCCGGACTTCAGCATCGCCCGCCTGATGCAACGGTCCGAAGACACGCTCACGGACGCGGAGGCGGCGGCCTACGAGGCCCCGTTCCCCGACGCGACCCACCGAGCGGGCGCCCGCCGCTTCCCGGCCATCGTGCCCACCTCGCCCGACGATCCGTTCTCGGAGCTGGGTGTGCGCGCTGCGAAGTGGTGGGCCAGCGAGTTCGACGGGCCCAGCTTCATGGCGGTGGGCCTGAAGGATCCGGTGCTGGGGGAGCGGGTGATGCAGGCGGTGCGTCGATCCATCCGAGGGTGCCCGGAGCCGCTGGTGCTGCCGGAGGCAGGGCACTTCGTGCAGGAGCAGGGGGAGCAGGTGGCGCGCGCTGCGCTCCAGGCCTTCGGCGGCGCCTGACGGATCGAGCGATGCCTCGTTGGCGAAGCCTGTGCCGTCGAGCTTCGGACAGGCCGTGGCTCGAGGCCAGTGGCAACTTCTGGGTCGCACCTGGTGCAGACCCCTCGATGGTCGATGGCCCCAAGGGGATCGCCTTGCCAATGCCCCAACCCTGTGCAAGGTCGGGGGGTGACTGGGTACCGAAAGTACGGCTCCACGCCGCCAAAGCTGCCACCGCTCGGCAGAGGGCGATACCGCGAGTCCACGGACCAGCAAACATCGGGCCAGCCACCCGGTGCTACGATCCGGGCATGGCCACCGTGACCGAGTCCAGCCTTCGCAAACGCCTTGCCCGTGTGGTGGCGTTGGAGCGTGGTGCCACCACCCCTGGGGAGCGCCAAGCCGCTGCCCGCGCCCGAGAGCGCCTGATGGCTCGGATCGCCCACGTGCGGGCGTCCGATCCCGTGGCGCGCTTCGTGGCGGCCCACGTGGCGGCCCTCGGCGTGCGTCCGCCCAAGCCGGAGCCACCGGCGACGCTGCCCACCGAGCAGGAGGTCGTCGCGGCGTTGCTGCGCTGGAAGGCGGGCGACTGGACCGACGACGACCTTCAGTCCTGGGCCGAGACCATCGTGGATCGGGTGGTGCTGCCCGCCGAGGCCCACCACGACGGGGCCTGCATCGCCGAGGTGCTCCTGCAGCTGGCGATGCTGCATCGGGTGGCTTTGGATCCCCGTGACGTGAGTGCGATACGTCGATTCCTACGCACCCGTGACTGGGCTGGCTGGTTCGATCTGGTGGCCACGGCATCGGAGCGGCGCACACCCGTGTTCTGATGCACTCTGACGACAACGACGACGACGACTTCGACGAAGATGTGACGCAGCCAGGAGGCCTGGCCGTGGTGCCTCCGCCTGCACCCGACGACGTGGGCGATCCGGCGATGCAGGAGTCGTACGTGCGGGCGGCGGTGCATCGCGATCGCTCGCCGGGAGCGGTGCTGGCGGTGTGCCATCCCCTGCGCATGCACAAGGTGCCGCGCGGGCTGTTCGAGGCCCTGGAGTCGGAGGGCTTCTCGGTGCACGTGGTGGAGACCCTGCCCGATCGTGTGGCCTCGGTTCAGCGCATCCGCGACGCACTGCAGACGCTGGGTGCCGAGGACCGCCCGCTGGACATCCTGCTGTTCAGCGGCGACGGAAGCCTGGACCATCACGTGCTCGTGGCGGCCTTCGCCGCGTTCTACCCGGACCTGGTGGCGCAGCGCGAGGGCGAGATCTCGGCGACGGAGCCCAGCGAGGAGGAGTGGGCGCGGCTGGATCCGGAGGTACGGAGTGTGCTGTCGCCGCTCCCCGATGGGGCCGGTCTCGAGCCCGACGAGGCCACCATCCATCGGCTGTGGGTGCTGCGGGCCACGGTCGACAAGCTGCTCCGGCGCGGGAAGGGTCTGGCGCGGGTGGCGGTGAAGACGGAGATGTCGCTGTCGGATCCGGTGCTTCGCTTGGCGATCCTGGCGGCGGTGCTGCCCACGCGGGTGCACCTGCGCGCCCACGGCTTCGATCTGGCGGAGCTGGCGACGGCGTCGCGGGAGCAGGCGTTCCAAGGGCTGTACCCCTTCGTGCGCTCGATCGCGTGCTACCCAGCGGGAACGGCGGCCGACAACGCGCTGTATGCGGGCATCCCGGGCTGGACCTATGCGCAGTGGGCGGGATGGCTGGGCATGGCGCCGGTGCTCGAGGGGCTGCGCCGTCGCTGGGAGGAGCGCTCGGTGCGGCGCTTCCTGGATGCGTTCCTGCAGGGCATCGTGGTGCCGGCGCGCTTCAGCATGGTGGCCTTCGACGGCGACTGGCAGGTGCTGTCGAGCCACGCCGTGGGGGGGCCGGCGGGGGGGCGCTTCTTCTCGGCGGATCTGGAGTCGAAGACCTCTGGGCTGCTGGGCTACCTGGCGCGGATCCCCTCGGTGGTGCTGGGAGAGGGCCTGTTCGGCTCCACCGTGGTGCGGGTGCGGGCGGTGGGGCCGGAGGGTGAGACGCGCCTGGAGACGGAGGGGCGGCTGGTGGAGGGCCTGTTCACGAATCGGGCCTTCATCGCCGGGGTGGGCAGCGTGCCGTCCACCAACCCCACGAGCTTCGCAGGGTCGAGCTCGCTCGTGCTGGGACCGCCGCTGTGGTACCGCGACGGGGACGGTCGCTTGGTGGCCGATCTGTCGGGCCTGATGTCGTTCGTGGAGTCGATCACCAAGGGCGTGCTCGGGCGTGCGCTGCACCTGCTGGGCCTCGGTGCGGGCCGCCTGGCGGGGGGCGGGCGCTTCGCCTTCGCCACTCCAGAGAACCAGATCACGTTGATGGAGGGCGAGGCGGTGCACATCGACTACCTCGATCTCGATCGACGTCCGCGGTTCGTGCCGGCCCAGGTGAGCGGAGATCCGTTCCAGACCACCACGCTGACGGTGCGGGTGGCTTGGGGCCCGCTGCCCTTGCTGGCGGCGCCGGGCTCGCTGTTGCTGGCGGCGGCCCAGCGCGCCCTGACCCGGCTGCGGCACCTGCAGAGCTGGGATCTGCAGACGGTCTACATCGGCGGGGTGCCCTTCTACCGGCACCGCGTGGGGGAGGGGCCGTCCGACGTGCTGCCGCCGCCGCCTCGCACGCTGCCCGGACGGCTCGATCGGGCGCTGCGTGTGCTGGTGCGTCGCTGGGAGCGGGCCGGGCTGGGCTCCTTCGTGGACACCAGCGAGCAGGGGCTGGCGGTCCGTCGGGTGCGTCAGGCCCACAACAGCGACCACACGGCCCACGTGGTGCTGCTGCGGGATCGGGGCACGCTCCTGGTGCGACAGATCCGGCGCACGCGGAACCAGGAGATCTTGGAGGGGCGCACCACCTACCGGGTGGGGTGGGGCGGCTGGATCATCCACGATCGGCAGGTGCGCTGCTTCCGCGACGACGACCCAGCAGTCATCGTGGAGGAGGAGCACTACTTCCGCGATGCGGATGGCCTGCGGCTGGAGGCGCCCGGCTTCTTCCCCTTCGTGGACGGATCGGGTGGCGCTCGGCCCCTCCCCGATGTGAAGGAGGCGGACGTGGATCCGGAGGCAGAGGCGAGATGACCCGACGATTCCTGATGGCGGCCGTGCTGTCGAGCCTGCTGGGTTGCAACACGGGGCAGATCGTGCCGCGGCAGGAGGCCACGGTGGGCTGCGGCCTGTGCCGGTTCCAGATCCCGGGCTCGGCGAGCTGCTACTGGGCCATCGAGCTCGACGGCAAGCGCATGCCGGTGGTGGGGGCGCACACGCCGGGCCACGAGGACCACGGCCCAGACGGGATGTGCGTGATGGATCGCCGGGCGGTGGTGGCGGGGCGCGTGAAGCGCGACCAGTTCCTGGCCGACACCTTCGAGCTGATCCCTGCCGATGGAGTGGATCCGGCGGCCGCACCGGCGGCCCACGAGCACGCGGGCCACGATCACTAAGCAGCGGCCTGGACGGGCGGCTCGGCCCGGGTCAGGGGCTCCCACCACAAGGCGATGCTCCAGATCAGGGCGGGCAGCACCATGAGGCCGCCGGCCGCGAGGTTGACCTGCTGGGGCGTGAAGCCCGCTTCGTCCATCGCGAGGCCTGCCAGCCACGACGACGAGGCCGACACGAGCGTCATGACGCCGAACTCGAGGGCGAAGAGGCGACCGCGGAACCCCTGGGGGATGGTGCGCTGGGCGATGATGCCGCTGAAGACCCAGACGGTGCCGTTGCCCACGGCGGCTGCTCCGTAGCACAGCGACGCCCACCCGATGGTCGGAGCCATGCTGCTGCCGACGAGCCAGGCGCCGGTCCACAGGAAGCCGGGGATCATGCACAGCCCCAGCACGGCGGACTGGTCTCCCACGACCTTGCGCACGCCCACGCTGCCCACGAGCGCGCCGAGCCCGCGGGCGGCGTAGAGCACGCCCACCCAGGCCGCCGACGCTGTGGCGACGTACAGGCCGTTGCCGTACAGCGGCAGGGTGACCAGCGTGGCCGACGCCAGCGCCAGGCCGGACTTGCACAGCAGCAGCACGGGGAGCAACACGCGCCCGCGCAGGAAGCGAAGCCCGTCCGCGAAGGTGGCGTGGGCGCTCTCGTCGCCGCTGGACTGGGGTGGCAGGCTGGGCAACCCCCACAGGAAGGCGGCGGAGACGAGGAAGGTGACGGAGTCGATGAGGAGCGCACCGGTGATGCCCACCCAGGCGGTGACGGCGCCGCCGGTGGCTGCGCCGAGCGCGAGCATCACGGACCAGGTGCCCCCCGACAGCGCCATGGCGACGGGCAGCTCCCGGGTGTTGGTGATCTGCGGGATCACGGCGGTGCGCGCCGGAATGAACACGCCGCTGAACGCCACCCGCAGCACCAGCACGCCGAGCACGGCGGGCAGGCTTCCGGCCCAGTAGGCCACCACCAGTCCCAGCGTGAGCACGCTGCGAGCCACGTCGGTGACGAGGAGGATGGTGCGCCGATCGAAGCGGTCCACCAGCGGACCGGCGAGGGGGGAGACGGCGAAGATGGGAAGCGTCTTGGCGATGAGCACCGCGGAGATGGCCTGGGTGGCGGTGGAGAGCTCCTGCGCCACGGCGTACAGCGCGATGGTGGTGAACCAGTCCCCGAAGAAGCTCACGACGACCCCCAGCCACAGCCTGCGGAAGTCGACGTTGCTCCGGAGCAGGCCAGCGTAGGTGGGGGCACTCATCGCATGTGCCCTATCGCCCGCTGACCTCCTTGGCTTCAGGATCCCCTGGTGCTACTTGTCGCGACACTCGCCCCGGTTGCCGCGGGCGCGATGGGGGCCGCGGGGCGGGCGCTCGGGCGCCAGCGCTGCGAACTGCTCGGCCGTCAGGTGGTCGCGGATCGCCAGCCCCATGGCGACGCGGTGGTCGCGGAGCGTCTTCTCGGCGTTCCCGATGGCGTTGGAGGCGTCGAAGACGGCGGCCTCGTCCACCGGCTCGGCCTGCATGGCGGCGCGCAGGGACTCGTGGGCGTTGCGCAGCTCGTCGCGCAGCTCACGCATGGTGGTGCGCTCGGCCTGGGCCAGCTCCTGGATGTTGCTCACGGCCTCGTCGCTGATCCCCAGCTCGTCGGCGCGCTGCTCCACGATGCGGTCCAGGGGAGGGGGGCCGCGGCGTTCGTGCCGCTCGCCGTCCCCGCCCGGAGCGGCGCTCGCCAGGCCAATGGTGAGGGGAAGCAGGAAAGCACCGAGGGTGATGATGCGCATGTCGTTTCTCCGAATGTCGGGTGCGGCGTCAGTGCCGACCCTCGATCCTTGAAACGTCCGAGCCCCCTGATTCCTCGTGGGCATCGGGTCAGGCCGCGTCAGCGTTCGTCAACTGGGAGCGTGAGGGTGAGGCGGGCCCCGCCCAGCGGTGCCTCGCCCACGGTGAGCGCGCCGCCGTGCTGGGACGCGATGCGGGCAGCCAGCGCCAAGCCGAGGCCGGCGCCGCCTCCGTCTCGGGTGCGGGCCACGTCCAGCCGCACGAAGGGCTCGAGCACGCGGGAGCGCTCGGATGCTGGGATCCCCTCTCCGTCATCGTCGACGTGGATGTGCACGCGGGACCCGTCGCGGTCGGCGCTCACCTCGATGCGGCCGCTGCCGTAGCGCGCGGCGTTGGACACGAGGTTGCCCAGAGCGCGCCGCAGCAGCTGCGGATCGCCGCTGACGGACAGGTCGCTGGGCACGGTGTGCTGGGTGTGCGCCTCGGGCTGCAGGCGCCTGGCAGCCTCCAGCAGCTCGGCGATCATGGGGGCGAGCTCGACGGGCTCGGTGCGAGCGGGAGGCTGGTGCTCCAGCCGGGCCCACATGAGCAGCTCCCCCACGAGGGCGTCGAGCTCGTCCAGATCTCCCTGGAGCGCCTCCAGCTGCTGGGCGCGCGCCTCCGGATCGGGCTCGCCAGCGAGCAACTCCGAGGCGAAGCGCAGGCGGTTCAGAGGCGTGCGCAGCTCGTGGGACACCGCCAGCAACAGCTCTCGCTGCCCATGAAGCAGCCCTGCGATGCGGTCCGCCATGGCGTTGAAGCGGCTGCCCAGCTCCGCGGTGGCGACTCCCTCGGGCAGGTCCACGCGTCGGTCGCGGTCGCCCTCGCCAAAGGCATGGGCGGCGTCGGCCAGCTCCCGGAGGTGCCGGTCCAGCGGGCGCAGCTGCGTGGCGATGCCCACCCCCAGGAGCAGCACGACGCCAGCGGCGATCCAGGGGATGGGCGGCCGCGGAGGCCGCTGGGGACGTACGTGCACCAGCAGCTGCTGATCGGGCAGCGGCACCCAGAGCCCTGGCGGGCCTCCGGGCATGGGGCCAGCGGCTACGCCGCGCCGCAGCCGTGTGCGTACGGGGGGCGGCAGGGTGGGCATCCGATCGTAGGGCAGCACCTCCACCCGTGCCTTCAGCTCCGCCGACAGCTGCTCGCGGGCGTCGTCCGGGGGGAGCGTGGCGAAGGCGGCCCGCACGTCGTCGGGCGCTGCCAGCAGGGCCTCGACCACGGAGGGATCGGGTCGCTCTCGGCGAGAGCGCTCCCACGCACTGGCCACCGCGAGGCCCGCCACCACCACCGCCACCAACACCACGTAGGTGCGGACGAACAGCCGCCTCACACCTTCACCAGCTGGTACCCCACGCCACGCACCGTGCGGATGGGGTCGCGGCCCTCCGGATCGGCATCGGAGAGCCGCTTGCGCAGCTGCGACACCCGCATGTCCATGCTGCGGTCGAAGCCGTCGTAGGTGATGCCGCGCAGCTCGGTGAACAGTGCATCCCGGTCCACGGGCGAGCCTGCACGACGGGCGAGCAGCCACAGCAGATCGAACTCGGCGGTGGTCAGATCCACCACCAGGTCGGACACCCGCACCTCGCGCTTGGACCGGTCCACCACCAGCCAGCCGTTCACGATGCGATCGGGCTCTCCCTCGTCGGCTGCAGCGGGACGGGCGCGTCGGAGCAGGGCCCGGATCCGGGCGAGCAGCAGCCGAGGGCGCACGGGCTTCATCATGTAGTCGTCCACACCCACCTCGAGGCCGACGATCTGATCGACCTCGTCGGTGCGAGCGGTGAGCATGAGGATGGGCCCGTCGAAGCGATCGCGCACCTGGCGGCAGACCGTCAGGCCGTCGGCGCCGGGGAGCATCCAGTCGAGCACCACGAGATCGGGCGACTCGGCCTGGATGTGCGCGATGGCGACGGATCCGTCGCCGATGACGTCGACCTCGAAGGCCTCTTGGCGCAGGAACGCAGCCACCAGCTCGGCGGTGCGGGTGTCGTCTTCGACCAGGAGGATTCGTGGCACGGGGCCAACATATCTCGCTCGTGCGAGGGCATCGCCAGCCGTCGGTAGCACTCTGCAACATTTGCATCCGCGTAGAGTTCCAATCTGTACCGGATGTGCACCTCCAGCTTGCCGTAAGTTCCCGAGAACAAATGGAGGAGAGGTCATGACCGCGTTGCCCCTGCCCCGAGTATTGGTGCTGTCCATCGGGCTGCTGTGTGGTTGTGGATCGTCGGGAATGCAGGCCGACGGTGACGGAAACGAAAAGGGATGGGAAGATCCTTGGGGCCGAGTCCTCCCTGCATGCCCCGTCGAGTCACCCGTGAGCGAGGAAGCGGTCGACGTGCTCAGGGATGCCGAGGAAGGGCTCGCACGACTAGACGCGCTGGATCCGAGCGCCCATCCCACGCCCGAGATGTTGGAGGCCTTCAAGAGTGCTGCCCTGAAGACCACCGCGGCCATCAACGTTGCGCGTCAGTCTGGCAACGATCCTGCCAGGACGGCGGTTCGCACCTTCCTGGCACGACGTGGCGTGGACTACGGGACAGCCGCTCAGCACGATGCGGCACACTTCATCGCCCAGCTCGACGACGTCGACGACTTCGCTGGCGAGAACACTCCGCTCTTGAGGGATGCCGTCAAGGCCAGTGGCGAGGAGTCCATCGGGGCGGTGGCGTTCAAGTATGGGGGTCGGGTGGTATTGGTGCTCGGGGTCGTGGACTCCGTGGTTCACGTCTACATGGCCGAGGACACGGGGGAGGCCATCTCGGGCGAGGTCGGCGCCTGGGCGGGGAGCTACGCGGGCGCGGAGCTGGCGGGCTACGGATGTGCGCTCACGGGCGTGGAGGTGATCGTCCCGCTGTGTGCGTTGGTCGGTGGGATCTTGGGGGGCGTGGGCGGCTCCGAGCTGGGGCGTGAGCTCTGGGATGCCTACGACTCCGGCTGCCGAGACCCCAGCACGGGATGGGACGGGTGTTCACTCACGATTCGGCCTCCCTACCGAGAGTAGAGGCGCGCCACTCGACTCACTTGCATGCCTATCAAAGATCATCCTGTGTCGATGGAGCACACTGTCATGAATGTAACCCACGGGTGCACGGTTCGAATCGCTGTACATCGCCTCTACTCGTCGTGGAGGATCTTGTTGATCCTCTGTGCGGCCTTGGTGAGCTGGGTGTCCCCAGCCGTGGCCGACCAGCCTGCGAGCTCGTTCGTGCGCATGCCCACCGAGTTCCCCGACCATCCAGCTCTTCCAGATCTGGATCTGTCCCCGAACGAAGCCTTGAATACCGTCATGGAGGTCTACCGCAAGGTCGCGATGGCGGGGCCCGATGGCATCGTCCCTACCGCCATCGAGGAGGACCTGTGCTTCTGCAGAGCGTCCACCTTCGCGAAGACCCTCATCACCTCCGAGGTCCGGGGGGTCGAGGTCATCGGTCACGTGGCCATTCGGCTCGACAACCTCGAAGGCGTCGACCCGGGTTGGGACTTTCACGTGGCTCCTGTGATTCGACAGGGTGGCGTGGGTGGAAGCGTGCATGTTGCAGACCCCTTGGGGGGCTACATGCCCATCGAGTACTGGGCCCATCTGCACGGGGGCGGCTCGGGGAACGCATCGCAGATCCGGCTGCAGGTGATCTCTCGGGAGAATCCCGTGTCTGTCAGCGCTACTCCAGATGACGACAGGCCCAACCTCTACGCGGACACCATCTCTGAAGCCAAGACCAGGCTGAAGACTCTTCAGAACACCGGGCCTCAGTTCGAAGAGGACATCCACCTGGACATGGAGAAGGTCCTCAATGCTCAGGCAGATGCCGCGGCCGGGAGGCCCATCAGGGGAGCGTCGTCGAGTACGGCCGACTCCGGTGCGCGTGCCAACCTCCGGGCGAACCACTCCGACCACCTCGCGTTGATGGACGAGGGGGCGTTCAGTGCACGGTTCACGGCCTGCACCGAGGGCTGCGGCTGCGTCATCTTCTGATTGGCTACGGGAGCACGAGTAGATCCGTGGCCATGTTCTTGGGCAGTAGGGTGCGCATGCCGTCGATCTCGTCGTCGTCCATGGCCACGCAGCCCAGCGTCCAATCCGACCGCCCGCCGCCCCCATGGATCACGATCATGCCGCCGAGCCTGGTGTTCATGGGTGGCAGCAGCCGGGAGCGGTGTGCGTCCACGATGGCGTCGCGCTGATCGGAGGTGATGAGCCCGGCCTGCAGCCCGCGCTCCGCGTCCGCAGGTCCGGGGTAGTGCACGGTGATGGCGCTGTAGAAGCGGGACCACGGCCGGTCGGAGGTGCGCCACCAGCCCTCGGGCGTGCGCAGATCGCCCTGGCGCTGCTTGTGGCCGGGCACGTAGCCCGACGCGAGCCCCATCCACCAGCAGGCAGGGTCGCCATCGGCGGTGGTGGCGAGGGCGCCGTCGTCGTAGACCATGATGCGCCGCAGGTCCTTGCGCACCACGATGAGGGCGTCACCCTTCAGGCGTGGGTCGTCGGGCTCGTACAGGGGGCTCGCCGGGAGCTGGTCGCTGGTGGCGGGGCATCCGTCGGTAGGGGACCTGCCCGCGGAACGAGCGCGTACCGGAGGGAGGGGTGGCTGGGGCTCGGCCACGGCGGCGGGCGGCGCGGTCTTCGGCGCTTCCGCCACGGGCTCGGGAGCGCTCACCTCGGGTTGGGAGCTAGCTGGGGCACACGCCACCCACATCCACGCGATCATCGTCACCTCCGCTGTTGTTCCGACCGTCATGAACCCAGGCGGTTCCGTCTACTCCATGCGGGCGTTCGTGAGGTCGGCGCGCGTGAGATCGGCTCCTCGTAGCTTCGCTCCCTGCAGCGACGCACCCGCCAGGCGGGCCAGGGTGAGCTTCGTGCGGGTGAGATCGGCCCCCTGCAGCGAGGCTTCGCGCAGATCGGCCCCCGTGAGATCGAGGTCGTACAGCAGCGCCCCCGACAGGTCGTGGCCGCGCAGATCAGCGGCCGGACCCAGCCGGGTGACCGTGGCGGGCACTGGACCCAGGAGCTGGGTGTCGGCGGTGACGTAGACGTCGCCGAGCTTCACGGCGGTGGTGGCGAGGGAGCCCCCGTGCACCACCGTGCCGGCCAGCAGCGACAGTCCGCTGTGGGTCAGGGCGGTGTCGTCGATCCGGGATCGCACCAGCCGCATGCCCCGGATCTGGGCGTCCCGCAGATCCGTGGCGGCGAGGCGACAGCCGACGAGCTCGACCTGGTGTAGCCGCGCGTCGCGGAGGGAGGTGCGCGCCAGCGTGACCCGGCGGAGCGTGGCGCCCGTGAGGTTCACGCGATCCAGCGTGGCCCCCGTCAGATCCAGATCCTCGAGGATGGCCCCCGACAGATCCGCGTTGGTCAGATCGGTGCCCGCCCAGCTCTGGCCCACCAGCCGCGCGCCAGCCAGGTCGATCCCGCGGAGATCGGCACGCTTGCCCACCCGGATCACCGTGCTGGGGGGGCGGAAGCGCGCTGGCCAGCGCGTGTGGTGGCTGACAAGGGCTCCGTCCAGGCGGGCCTTGTCGAGGTTGCTCGCCCCCAGGTTGGTGCGCGACAGATCGGCGTGTCGCAGATCGGCGGCCACGAACAGGGCCGAGACCACGGCCGGCAGCTTGGTGCCCACCAGCGACGTGCGCGAAAGGTAGGCGCCCGTCAGGTCGGTGGTACCCAGATCGGCGGCGTCGAGCTGCGAGCCTCGCAGATCCGCTTGAGACCAGTCACAGCCCGCGCACTCTGCACCCACCAGGTTCACCCCCCGCGCCGTGGCGAACGACAGATCGAGCCGGTCGAGCGAGGCATCGCGCAGATCGGCACCGTCGAGGGTGGCGCGGCTCATGCGCGCATCGTCGAGCACGGCCCCCCGCAGATCGGCGCCCGCCAGATCTGCGCCCGCCAGATCGGTCCCCGTGAGGTTCGCGCCGCGCAGATCGGCCTTCGCCAAGGTGGCGCGAGACAGATCGGCCCCTGCCAGATCCTCGCCCACCAGATCGCGGCCTCGCAGCATGGCCCCCGACAGATCGCTGTGGGGCGCGACGAGCTGGGTCTCGATGGGCCGGTCCTCGGGCCAGCTGGTGTCGGGGCTCACCATGGCCTCGTCGAAGCGGGATCCGTCCAGCAGGGCGTCGGTCAGGGTGGCGCCGCGCAGATCGGCCCGTGACAGATCCGCATCCGTGAGGTTGGCGCCCGTCAGGTCCACGCCACGCAGGTCCCGGTCGGCGAGCACGGCGCCGTTGAGCCAGCCGCCGGGTCGGAGGAACCAGGCGTCCTTTGCGGTGCGCGCGCCTCGCTTGGGCCACTGCGTGGCCGCATCTGCGAGAGCCCCGGAGAAGCTGGCGCCGCGCAGGCGGGCGTTCGACAGGTCCGTGCCGCGCAGGTCGGCGTCGGTGAGGTCGGCGTGGCGCAGGTCCACGTCGACGAGGCGCGCTCCGCGCAGGTCCCAGCCGGATAGCTCGGCGTCGCGTAGATCGACGTGGGCGACGTCGGCCCCGACACAGTCCTCCGTGCAGGGCATCTGGCCGCCGTGGGCAGCGAAGACGAGCCACACGGTGATCATGGGGCACTGTACCAAGGCGGCTCGCCTAGCACCCGACCAGTGAGAAGATCTCGCAGCGCCCGATGCGAGAGGCACGGTACGCCGTGTCGGCCGGCGACGTGGCGCGCAGGCGCCAGGTCACCTCGTCGCGCTCGGGGTCCACCTCCAGGATCTCGGTGTGGGCGCCCGGCGAGGCGGCGTCGCAGCGATCACAGTGCCCGCGGGTGATCAGCACGTTGCCCTCGGGCAGCCAGTCCACATCGCCCCAGGCTGGCTCGAACCAGCCCGGCTCCGTGAACCGCCAGCGCTCCCGGACCGTCTTCGCGACGTGGTCGACCTGCAGCTCGAGCACCCGGGTCTCCTCGATGCCGCCAGGGCGGCCGAGCCCGTTGTCGTGCAGCAGCAACCGGTCGCCGCTCACCTTGGGGGCGTGCTGGGCGTAGAACCAGTCCGAGTCCTCCGCGGGCAGGCCGTGGGCGGTGAGCAGCTGGTAGTCCCCACCAGCACCGAGCCACCAGGTGAGCTGGCCCGTGCGGCGAGAGATGGCCGCGAGCTGCGAGGTGCGGAACAGGCTCACCAGCACCACGTCGTCCAGCACCGTCAGCGCGTTCGCGTGGTAGGGGTCGTCGTCGTCGGGTTGGTCCTCGAGCCATCCCTCCTCGATCCCCTGGGCGCTGTCCCACGACCAGAGCTGCTCGCCGAGGGTTGGGTCCAACAGGTCGATGGAGAAGCCCTTCCAGCGCAGGCCGTCTTCTTCGTGGATGCGCTCGGCGAGCGCCACCACGGTGCCATCCGCCAGCTGCTCGGTGTGATGGTGGTGCTCGCGGCCACCGCTCGCGGGTCCGGCCTGCGCCTCGATGGTGCCGTCCAGCCCGAGGATCGTGGGCAGCACGCCATCTCCGCCCCCCATCAGGATCCGACCGCCTCCGAGGTACTGCGTGTCGACGTCGTAGCCCTTGCGAGCGGGCCAGGAGGTCACACAGCCGTCCACACGCGGGTCGCAGTGGTACCAGCGGATCCGTCCGAGCTCGTCGAGCACCAGCAGCTTCGGCAGTCGCTCCGCGACGGTGTCGACGTTGTGGTTCAGCAGCGTGAAGCCCGAGGTGGATCCCTGCACGAGGGTGTAGCTGGGGAAGGCCTCGGGCAGCGCACCCGTCTGGATGGCGCGGGTGGTCCCGCCGAAGGACGTGGCGAGGGCGCAGGTGTAGCGCGCGTCTGCGAGCAGGCCGTACAGGACCATCGGCTCGCCGGCTTCGCCTCGCACGCGGTGCACCTCGGAGCTGTCCCCGACCAGGGCGCAGGTGACGGTGGCCTCCGTGGGCCGCGCGTGTCGCAGCTCGAAGACATGGGCGTTGACGAGCCCGTCGAGGGGGGAGTCTACCCAGCTGCCCTGCTCCGTACAGCCGAGCAGGGCGACCAGGGCGTGTGGGCCCAACATCGTCGTGAGTCCTCCGAGGGGGGGCGAGGCTCGCATCCCTTGTAGCTCGAAGTGACTCACGAAGGCGTCAGGGGCAGCCCACGTCGACGCTGAGGGCCGCGAGCTCGGCCAGCGAGTCGGCGAGGGACAGCGGTGCTCCGTGGGACGGGACGATGGTGAGAGGCACGGCGGACGTGCAGGTGGCGTCGATGATGTCGAGCGCGCGCAGCGCCGCGAACAGCGACTCCGGCCCTCCGATGACCACGGTGAAGCCCGAGCCGGCGTTGTAGAGGTCCGCCTCGTAGACGAACCTGGCGTCCCCCGTGTCGACGACGGTGATCACCATGTCGTCGGCATGGGGATTGGCGCTGATGTGGTGTGCCGTGATGGTGACGTCGTCGTCGCTGACCACGAAGGAGCCATCCGACTCGATCTCCTCGACGGAGGTCGCGGCGCCCGACTCGCTCAACGCGTCGGGGCGAAGGGTCGAGGGCGCGGCCAGCACGTCCCCGAGAAAGGCACCGGCGCCGTGGCCGGCCACCACCGTTGCCCCCGCCGCCGCCAGGGAACGGAGGCCAGCGGAGTGGTCCTGGTGGTGGTGACTCTGGATCACGTGCGTGATCGGGACGCCCGGGTGCTCACCCTCCAGCAGCGCGACGATCTGGCTGCCCTGCGCTGGGCTGTTCGGGCCCTCGAGGACGACCAGGCCGCCATCGTGCTCAACCGCCACCGAGTTGTGACCGCTGCCGAGGAGGGTCACCCCAGGCGCGAGCTGCGACAGCGTGATCGGTGCGACCTCCGCGTAGCCGAACAAGATGTGGAAGAACGCCTCGACGACCTGGTGGCTGTCCGCTCCCCAGCGCACGGCTTCCGCCTGCACGGAGGCGTCTGCGGGGAGCACGAAGGCATCCTCGGTGACATCGGCGGGCTCGAGCTCCACCGAGGATCGGACCTCGTCGTGGACCAGGGCAGCGCCTGCGAACAGCTCGACGAGGCCAGGGAACCACAGGTCTCCCTGGGAGGTCCAGTCACTGTAGTGGACCTCGATGGGCACATCCCGAAGCAGCGGACTGTTCTCCATGGTCTGCAGCTTCGAGATCAGCCCCGTGGCCTCGTCCACGAACAAGCGGAGCTCCACGTCTGCCGTGCTCGAGGTGAGCACCCGGTGCGGACGGCCATCGTGCTCCTCTTCGCCGCCATCCGCCGTGGAGCCGGGGTTCGCGAGGGCCTCCCGAAGCAGGACGTGTGGATTGAACAGACGCTGCTGCTGCTTCAGGGCGCCGACGTGCTGCGACGGCATCGCGCCCGGTGGGTAGAAGCCGGCCCCAGCCGTGAGACCTCCCGCACGGCCCTCGATCACCACGCTGTAGACCTCGGGGGGGAAGAACTGGAACGCCTCGAAGAGCGGGGTCCTCGTCATGTCCACCCGCAGGGCGTCCGTGTCCAGATCGTACGTGTAGGTGCTGGTGTAGGAGCTGGCGTCGACAAGCTCGGTCGGCTCCAGCCCCTCGAAGTCGATGCGCCGGTTCCCGGACGCCTCGATGCGCAGTCGGCTCAGGCCGTTCAGCGCCTCCTCGCCGCCGATGGCCGCGACGGCCTGCTCCAGGGCAGACGGCTCGGGATCCGGCGGGGTCGTCTCCTCTTCGGTGCCGCCGGACGTGCACCCGGCGGCAGCGACGAGGGCCAGGATCGAGATGAGTGGATCGGTGGGCTTCATGGTTCCCCCTGGCGCGAGTGCGCCATGGACGTTGCGATTCCTCAGTTCGAGAACATTGTGTCTCTTAAGATACATGTTGTAGCGGAACGGCGCCAGCGGGGAGACTGTCATAGAGTGTCGGCGGCGGAGCGCATGACCAAGCGGGGCGACAAGGGCCGCGAGAGCCCGCGTACACAGAGGGTGCGAGAGATCGTCCTCGCCGAAGGCGTTCGGCTGCTGGGCTCCCATGGCGGTGCCGCGGTCACCGCTCTGCGGATCTCCGAGCGCACCGGCGTGGCTCGCTCGACCATCTACCGACACTGGCCGGATCAGCCTGCGCTGTTGCTCGACGTGGTGGAGCGGATCGTGCGGCCCGACGGGACCATCGAGATCACGGGCGAGCTCCAGCGTGACCTCCGGTCTGCGCTGACGAGCCTGCGCGCTCGCATGAACCGTCGGCCGTTCCGGGTGGTGTTCGCCGCGCTGCTCACTCAAGCGAACAGCGACGATGCCTTCGCACAAGCACAGCAACGCCTCGTACAGGGGGTCCTGGCGCCTACGCGCGAGGTGCTGGAGGGTGCTGTCGCACAGCAGCGACTCCCTGCCGATCTGGACGTGGCGTCGGCGTGTCTTCGACTGGCGGGTCCGCTGTTAGCGCAGCACGTGATGGTCCGCGCGCCCATCACCGACGCGCTCGTCGAGGATCTGATCCGGCAGTTCGTGGATCTTCATCCGGAGGCTTGAGCCGTCAGCCTGGGTCGCTGGCCAGCAGGAACACCTCGCCGGGAGCCAGGGCGCGATCGTACACCCTGACATCTCCCAGCAGGGCGTTCAGGTCCACGTCGCTCCAGCCGCTCCCGATGGTGAGCGCATCGCCAGCAGCGAAGGTACCCAGCACCTCGCTGTGGTCCCGCTGCACGCCGTCGACGAACAGGCGGTACACGGTGTGGGTACCGTCCACCTCGGCGGTGGCGACGACGTGGGCCCAGGTGCCACTCGGCAACGCGGCCTGCGCCAAGGCGGTGGTGGTCTGCTGGCCCTGCGCGTCGTCCACGAGCCCGATCTGCACCGAGCCGTCCTGCACGAACAGGCCTGGGCGCTCCCAGTCGCTGTGGAGCAGTGCCGCGGGGTTGGCTTGCTCGTCCAGCCGGACCCACACCGCGAGGCTCCACGCGCCCTTGGTCCCCCAGGTCAGCGACGCGGTCGCGTAGTGCTCGTGATGACTGGTTCCCCAGTGGAAGTCGATGGCTCCGGGCACGCGACCGGTGTGGTCTGCCTCCCAGCCAGACAGCGCCCACTGCTCGTCCACCGTCTGAAGCTGTGGCCCTCCGTCGGCCGCCGCGAGGCTTCCGTCGAGGGGCCACCAGGCGAGGTGATCCATGGGCACCTCGGTCCAGTCGAACACGGTGGGGGCCGGGTCCTCGCCGTCGAGTCGACCGTCCCCGTCGGTGTCGGCGAGCCACGGGTGGCTCGCGGCCTCGCGCTCGGCGGCGTCGTCGAGCCCGTCGTCGTCCGTGTCGACCCACAGTGGATCGGGCAGCACGTGTTGGCCCGTGAAGCCTTCGATCCACCCGTGCCGGATCTCCTCGATGTCCAGCAGGCCATCTTGGTCCGTGTCGGGGTCGAGGTCGCTGGTGCCGTGGGCTCGTTCCTCTCGAGCGCCCAGCCCGTCCCCGTCGCGGTCTTCCACGTAGGTGAGCTGCAGTGCGTCGCCGGCATGCAGGTGAAGATCCGCGATGGACACATGGGGATCCTCCACCAGGTGCGCGCTGGTGGTCTGGATCCTCCAGCCTGCGCGGTCCCCCTCTGTGT
>JAHQVJ010000118.1 GCA_019634415.1 Myxococcales bacterium | reverse complement strand
GGCACGCGGGCGGACGGCAGCGCGTTCTGAGGCGCGGCTGTATGATGCCGCCATGGCGCGATGGTCGACCCGACGGTGGGGCTGCATCGGGGTAGCGGGTGCCTTGCTGCTGCCCCTGCTGTCGTTGGTGGCGACGCCCGTGGGCCTTCGCGGGATGGCGGTCCTGCGGGAGTCGGGCACGGCGGCATCGGAGGCGCCTGCAGGGGGGCACTTCCTGACCATCGAGGGAGAGGGGGTGTTCCTGCTGGAGCACGCGGGCTCAGGCGACGTTGACGGGCGCCTTGCCCGGCGCCTTCCGGTCGTGCTGATCTCCGGGGTGGGCGCGTGGAGCGGCACGTGGCGAGACACCCTGATGGCGGTGGGCGACGCGGGGCATCGCGCGATCGCCATCGACCTGCCGCCCTTCGGCTTCTCCGAGCCTCCCGCGGCCGCCACCTACGGTCGAGGAGATCAGGCGGCCCGCATCTGGGGCACCCTGGACGCCCTCGGCATTCGCGATGCCGTGCTCGTGGGGCACTCCTTCGGTGGAGGGCCCACCCTCGAGGCCGCGCTGCAGCGACCGGATCGGGTCCGGGCCCTGGTGCTCGTGGCGGGGGCCATCGGGTTGGACTCGGTGGGTCAGCGCTCGGCGATGGCGTCGGTGGTGGAGGTGCCTGGCGTGGCGGAGCTGCTCGCCGCCTCCACCGCCACCAACCCCTGGGTCACGCGCAGCGTGGTGCATCGGATGGTGGCGGATCCGGCTGTGGTGACGGACGACCGGGTGGCGCTCTATCAAGCGTTCCTCGGGGTCCAGGGCACCACGAGTGCGGTGGCGGACTGGATGCCGTCGGTGCTGTACACCGATCCCCGGAGCCTGAGCGTGCAGCCGGATCAGCTGCGCGCCTTCGAGCCTCCTACCTTCCTCGTCTGGGGGGATGCCGACGACGTGACGCCGCTTTCCCAGGCCACCGAGCTGAACGGGTTGTTCCCGCGGTCGCAGCTCACGGTGCTCACCGGCGTGGGCCACCTGCCGCACATCGAGGACGTGGCTGCCTTCCACGAGGCGCTGTTGCCGTTCCTCGCAACGGCGGCCTCCCACGACGATGCCGACACCCCCCGATCCGGGGCGCCGGCTTCCCCGTGATCATGGTGTCTCGAAGTGGGGATCGGGAAGGGGCTGAAGCGGCGTGCCCGCGGTCTCGCTGTACACGATGAAGCGGAACGGATCGGAGACGGAGTGCAGCTTGCGCAGGCGCTGCAGCGCGCGCTGGTGGAGCTGTCGCAGCCGCGTGGAGTCGGGGTGGCGCTGTAGTCCCAGCTCCGCGATCTCCAGGGGAAGGGCCGCCTCCCCTGCGTCGAGCAATGCCTCCACGGCGCGGGCCGTTCCGCGCTCTCCGTTGGCCAGCAGGTCCACCGCGCGGGCCCAGTCGGTCGGACCGAGGGTCTCCACGCCCTCTCGGTCGGCCTGCCAGTAGCCCGTGTGCAGGTCGTACAGGCGCTTGATCACGCCGGTGCGCATCACCAGGAAGGGCATCACTGCGTCGGGATGAGCCTGCAGCACGTCGGGGAGCACGTTCCGCCGGAGGCTGACGTGTAGCGGTACGCCCGCGGACAGCGAGGCCTTGGTCTCGGCCACGAGCACCGTCAGCGCATCATGGAGCCCGTCCAGGGCCTCGACGGTGAACAGCTCCGTGAGGGGAGGGTGGCCGTGCAGCAGCTGGCGAGGCTGCAGCGCCAGGATCTGGTCGATGGTGGTCAGCAGCTCCTCGGGATCGCCCTCCTCGGTGAAGGGGGCTCCCAGGTACGGCATGAAGGCGTCGCCCACCCACACCGCGTCTGCGTCGGGCACGTGGACGAGGAGCGCGTCGTGGGTCTCTCCTCCGTGCGTGGGGATCAGACGGATCTCCCGGCTCGTGCCCAGGGGCGTGTCGGCGTCGATGCGGACGTCGGGGGTGACGTCGAGGTCCACGGGTTGCTCGCCGAAGAACCAGCCGAAGGGCACCGGCTCCGTGCGCCGGATGGAGGACAGCTCCTCCTCGAAGCGGATCTGGGTCACCACTTGGGCGTCGTCCACCCCCTTCAGACCGCCGATGTGGTCCCAGTGGGCATGGGTGAGGACGATGCTGTGCAGCGGGGCCGCGGTGTGGGCGCGCACGGCGGCAAGCGCAGCAGCGGCGTTGTCGGGGTGCGTGCCCACGTCGATCATCACCAGCCCTTCCGGGGTCTCGACGAAGCCCATGTCGCCGAAGTCGAAGGCCTCCGCCTGGTACAGACCGTCGCCGAGGACCTGCAGCCGTGGCGTCGCGAAGCGGAACCCGTTCGCGGGGGTGACCGAGAAGGAGGTGGCGAAGCGAGGCTCGTGCTCCACACCCACGTGCCCCGACAGCTCGAGGACCTGGCGCGCCTCGATGGTCTGCCCGAGGACCTCGTGGCCCAGCGCCAGGTGCCGTAGGGCACCGCGCCAGACACCGCCCGGGAAGTCCTTTCGGTTGTCGAGGACCCAGCGTAGATCCTCCATCCCGCGCTCGGTCTCGCCGAAGGACGGCGGCAGGTTCACCAGCGCCACGCCGCGCAGGTAGGTGGTCAGCCCCGGCTGCAGCGCCACGGCGTCGTCGAGCAGCGCCACCCCCTCGCGCACGAAGCCGGTACGTCGCAGCAGACCCACGGACTGGTTGTCCTGGATGTGGAACAGGCCCCAGGCGGCGAGGAACCAGGCTTCCTCGGGCTCGCCTGCGGCTCGCCGCGCGCGCTCCTCGAAGAAGGCGTGACCGCGGCGGGCCAGGCCCAGCGAGTCGTAGCGGTTGAGCAGGTTCACCACCACATCCACCGTGGGGCTCGGCCACGACACGGCGCGCTCGAAGGCGGCCACGTCCACGTGCTCGGAGGGATCCTGGGGCCCGAGGGTCTCGGCGCCAGATCCTCCGCAAGAGGTGTATATACAACTCATGAGGACGACGATCAGGGTCTGCAGCTTGGTCATGGAGCCTCCTCGGGCGTGCGCTGTGTCAGGAAACGACGGGACTCAGCCGCCGTGCGATCTCGTGAATGGCCTGGGCCTCGGCGCCGAGCGCCTCCTCGGCGTGGGCCTGCGACGTCTGCCAGTCCTCGAAGGCCGCGAGCAGCGTGTGCTCGCCCTCGGGGGTGGGAAACAGGTGGCGCGCCCGGCCATGGCCGCTCTTCGAGGTGATCAGCCCCTTGTCGGTCAGCCCCTTCAGGGTGCGACTCAAGGTGGACCGGTCGAAGAGCAGTGCCGCGGACAGATCGGACGCTCGCGCTCCCGGATGACCGGTGATGGCCGCGAGCAGGGATACCTGTGGCACCGACAGCCCGTGGGCTGCAGCCCCCTGGGCGTACCACGACGTGACGGCGCGCTCGAGCAGGCGAATGCGAAGCGCCAGACAGCGGCTGGTGATGGCAGCGGCAGCATCTTGGGGCGTCATGCATGTTGTATATGCATCACATCGGCGGACCGCCACCCGGTTCGATACGCCTCGCTGGGAGGTCTCATGGACGATGCCACCGCCTTGCTCGAGCGCCTGCGGGAGGGACAGCTGACCAGCGAGGTCTCCTGGAGCAGCTCGCACAGCGCATCGAGGTTCATGACGGCGCACTGAACGCGGTGGTGGCCACGGATCTCGAGGGGGCCAGCCGCCGCGCGCGGCAAGCGGATGCGGCCCGTGCCCGCGGGGAGTCTTGGGGACCGCTGCACGGTCTGCCGCTGACCCTCAAGGACAGCTGGGAGGTGGTGGGCATGCCCGCGACCTCCGGCGTACGCACCTGGAGCCACCATCGCCCACAGCGCCACGCCGACGCCGTGCAGCGCCTGGTGGACGCAGGCGCCATCCCCTTCGGCAAGACGAACCTGCCGGCGCTGGCGGGGGAGTGGCAGAGCTTCAACAAGGTCCACGGCACCACGAACAACCCCTGGGACCTCACCCGCACGCCAGGGGGCTCCTCCGGGGGGGCGGCGGCGGCGGTGGCGGCGGGCTTGTCGCCCGTGGAGCTGGGCAGCGACATCGGCGGCTCGATCCGGATCCCCGCGCACTTCTGTGGGGTGTTCGGGCACAAGCCCACCCACGGGATCCTGCCGATGCGCGGGCACCTGCCAGGTCCGCCGGGCACCCAGTCGGAGCCCGATCTGGCCGTGGGGGGACCGCTGGCGCGCTCGGCGCGAGACCTGCAGCTGCTGATGGACGTGCTGGCGGGAGCTCGCGACGACGAGGTGGGCTGGCGCCTTCAGCTGCCCCCGCCCGTGTCCGGGGACCTGGCCGAGCTGCGTGTGGCCGTCTGGCTCGACGATCCGATGGCCCCCCTGGAGGCCTGTGTGCGCGCCGTGCTGGACGGTGCCATCGGTCGGCTGGTGGACGCAGGCCTGCGCGCGCGCCCCGCCGACCGACGCCTGGACGAGGTGATGGAGCCCTACGTGCGCCTGCTCGCGGCGGTGGTGGGCGCAGGGTTGCCGCGCACGGTGGTGCGCCGGATCCGACGCAGCCTTCCGCTGCTGCGGCTCGCCTGGCGGCTGCGTCCTCCGGAATCCCGCGCGACTCCGTCGCGCTACAATTCCCTTGGTCCCTCGCCTTCGGCTGCGGGACTTCCGGCGTCGCCACTGCTCGGCTCCTACCTGGAGGGGGTGCTGCAGACCCACGCCGACTGGCTGCGGGTGAACGAGCGTCGCAACCGCCTGATGGCGAGCTGGGCGAGGTGGTTCGAGGACGTGGACGTGTTGCTCATGCCGGTGGCGCCCTGGGCTGCGGTGCCCCACGCCCAACAGGGCC
Source organism: Myxococcales bacterium (assembly GCA_019634415.1). Taxonomy (GTDB): domain Bacteria; phylum Myxococcota_A; class UBA796; order UBA796; genus DRPG01. Next base: position 18,166 of record JAHQVJ010000118.1, on the reverse strand, counting down.
AGGTGATCACCCGCTCCATCGAGGTGCCGAGCGGCACGCGACCCTACGTGGACCATCTGATGTGGGTGGGGCCTGCGACGGTGCTCGGGTTGCCCGCGACCTCGGTGCCCGTGGGACGCACGGAGGGGGGCTTGCCCGTGGGGCTGCAGGTGGTCTGCCCCCGCTTCGCGGATCGGAGCTGCCTGGCGGTGGCCGCGGAGATCGAGCGGGTGCTGGGCGGCTTCACCGCACCTCCATCGTCTTCCTGAGGATCGATGTCCATCGGACCTCCCCGTCTGCGTCTGCTGGGTGGAGGTCACGATGACGACGACGATGTGGGCTGTTCGAGCGGAGACGTTCGGTGCTCCCGAGGTGCTTCGCCCCGCGAGGGTTGCTGTGCCCGAGCCAGGGCCGGGTCAGGTGCTGATCCGAGTGGAGGCCGCGGCGGTGAACTACTCCGACGTGATGCGCCGCCGGGCGTCGCCCTATCCGTTTCCCACCAGCCTTCCCTACACGCCTGGGGGTGAGGTGGCAGGCACGGTGGAGGCACTGGGAGAAGGGGTCAGCGGGCTCGATGAGGGCATGCCGGTGTTCGCGGTGGTGGGGGAGGGCGGAGAGTCGGGCTACGCGCAGTTCGCCCTTGCCCGTGCCGCGAGCACCACGCCGCTGCCGCCGGGAATGGACCCCCACGTGGCGTGCGGACTGCTCGTCGCGGGCGCCACGGCGGTGCTGCTGCTCACCGACGCCTCGCGTCTTCAGGCCGAGGAGTCGGTGCTCGTGCAAGCCGCGGCGGGGGGCGTGGGGTCACTGGCGGTGCAGATCGCGAAAGCCATGGGGGCAGGCACGGTGGTGGCTGCGGCCAGCACACCGGCCAAGCGTCGTCTGGCGCTACAGCTCGGCGCTGACCACACGCTGGACTACACGCGGCCCGACTGGCCTCAGCAGCTCGCGCAGCAGCTGCCCGGTGGCGTGGACGTGATCCTGGACATGGTGGGAGGAGCGTCCCTGGAGCAGAGCCTCGGCTGCCTGGCTCCCTTCGGTCGGGTCGTGGTCTACGGATCGGCGAGCCCCGAGCCGCGCTCGTTGTCGCAGGGCGCCCTGGGCCGCTGGCTGTCGGATCCCGCACTTGGTCAGACGGTGTCGTCGTTCAACCTGGGGGCGGTGTTTGCCCATCGCCCCGAGCGCGCGGGCAGAGCCATCGGCACCCTCATGGAGCTGATCGGCTCGGGCCAGGTGACGCCACGGATCGGCCACGTGCTGCCGCTGTCTCGTGCTGCCGAGGCCCATGCGCTCCTCGAAGAGCGTCGATCCTCGGGGAAGATCGTGCTGCGACCCTGGCCCGATGCCGAGGGGCGAGTCGTCCACGAGGCTTCCACGCACCACTTCGAGCTTGGCGCCGATGGCTCTGTGCTGACACTTCGCTGGAGCGCGGACACACAGCATCTGTCCGTCGAGCAGTTCCAACAGGCCATCTCGAGCTTCGCGGATGCGGCGGTCACCTATCGCCCTCGGGGATTGCTGGTGGACGTGCGGGAGCTTCGCTACGAAGGCGGCCCTCCTCCCACCGAGTGGCGCGACGAGCACATCGTGCCCCTCTACCTGTCGGCGGGTGCCGTGCGGTTGGCCTACGTCTCGAGTGGTCTGCCACGTCGGGTGGCTGCCATCGATACGCCCCTGGCGGAGCGCTGGTTCGACGACGAAGCAGCAGCGCTGGACTGGCTCGGAGGGACGCCGTGAGTGTGCAGTACGCCATCCTGATCTACGAGTCGCCCGACGACCAGCGGATCCGCGAGGAAGACCAGTCGGAGCAGCGGGAGGTGCGTGCGGCCTACCAGGCCTACACCGAGGCGCTGGTGGCGGCGGGACGACTGCGAGGCGGGGAGGTGCTCGATCTGCCCCACACCGCCACCACCCTGGTGGCCAAGCCGGGGGCCGAGCCCGTGATCCACGACGGCCCCTACGCAGACACCTTGGAGCAGCTGGCTGGCTTCTACCTGATCGAGGCGGAGCATCTGGACGAGGCCCTGGATTGGGCCAGGAGGTGCCCTGCGGCGGCCACGGGCCGGGTGGAGATCCGACCGATCCTGGCCCGGCCGTGATCGATGCGCGCTCGGAGGTGGCCCGTATGGCGCGCGATTCCTACGGCCAGCTTCTCGCGACCCTCGCCATTCGCAGCCGCGATCTGGTGGCCTGCGAGGACGCCCTGGCCGACGCGTTCGCTGCAGCGCTGGACGTGTGGCCCGAGCGAGGGGTACCCCGCAACCCCGTGGGCTGGCTGTTCACGGCCGCTCGCAACCGGCTGTTGGACGTGTCGAGGCGGCGCGGCGTGCGAGCGCGAGCGGCGGATGCACTCCTGATGCGCCTGACCGAGCCGCCGAGCAGCGACGAGCGGCTGCCGCTGTTGTTCGCCTGCACGCACCCCGCCATCGACGTGCGTGCACGCACCCCGCTGATGCTGCAGGTGGTCTTGGGCTTGGACGCGGCGACGATTGCTCGGGCCTTCTGGGCGTCCGAGTCGGCCATGGCGAAGCGGCTCGTCCGTGCGAAGCAGAAGATCAAGCGTGCCGGGGTCCCCTTCGAGGTGCCGGAGCCCGCGGTCTGGCACGAGCGGTTGTCTGCCGTGCTCGATGCGATCTATGCCGCCTTCGGCTTGCAGCTCGACTTCGTGGCCTCGGAGCCTTCGGGCCCCAAGGGGCTCACCGCGGAGGCGCTGCACCTCGGCGAGGTGGTGGCGCGGCTGCTGCCCGAAGAAGCCGAGGCACGCGGCCTGATCGCCCTGATGCTCTACGTGGAGTCCCGGCGTGCGGCGCGCTCCGATGCGAAGGGCGAGCTGATCGGGCTCGACGAGCAGGACCCGGAGCGCTGGGATGCGCGGCTGGTCCAGGGGGCCGAGGGGCACCTGCATGCGGCTGCCCGCCACGCCAGCCTGGGTCGCTATCAGCTGGAGGCTGCGATCCAGTCCTGCCACGTGGCACGCCTGCTGCAGGGCGCGGACAACTGGGGTGAGATCGTGCGCTTGTACGGCGCGCTGGTGCAGCAGACCGGTGCCGTGGGCGCCTACCTGGGATTGGCGGCGGCGGAGGCAGCCTGGCAGGGGGCCGAGGTGGGGTTGCGTCGGCTGGATGCGCTCGACGATCCGCGACTGGACGAGCACCAACCCTACTGGGCGCTCCGGACGGCCTTGCTGGCCGAGGTGGGGCAGCACGAGGCCTCCGCGCCAGCGCTGCAGCGTGCGCTGGAGCTCACCGAGGATCCGCGAGTGGCGCGCTGGCTCCGTCGCCGAGGCCCAGGATGACACCCAGCGGCAGGTGATCCGACGGATGCCAGGCGTTGGGCAGCCCCAGCTTGCGCTCTGCCAGATCTCGCTGCTGCTCGGGTGTCAGCGGATCCCACAGCGCCAGCAGGGGAAGGGCGGTGGAGTGGTAGATGCGGTCCAGGGAGGCGGCGAACAGCGTGCGCTCGGGCTCGGTGGCCACACCGCACGCCTGCAGATCGTGCTGCACGCTCCAGAACCGGCCCTCCGCCACCTCGCTGCGGTAGATGGCCTGGAAGTCGGAGCGCGTGAGGTGCGGCTCGGGGTGCTCCGTCGTTCGGCTCACCGCCTTTCGGAGCTCCGAGCCGCGCTCAGCCCCGTTGATGGCCCGAGCCCAGGCCTGCACTCCGGGCCAGGTCAGCACCGGCGCCTCCCCGCGGAACCGGTCGTAGATGGCGTCGATGGCCTCGATCAAGGCGTCGGGGAGGCCGTCCGGACCGGGGGTGTAGGCCATCAGGCGGCTGCCCAGCAGCGTGATCGGCGGCTGGCCGAGCTCGTCGCGGTAGGCGTCGTGGAGCGGCGTGAACACGTGGCGCCTGGGCACCGAGGACAGCGACGTGTCGGGGTGTCCTGGCTCGCGGAAGTCGGGGCCCACCGTGCCGCCGCGCAACAAGGTGTCGGTGCCCGTGCCCTCGGGGTGACCGTTGAAGTCTCCGGCCACCACGATCGTGGTGTCGCCGGGAGCGAGGCCTCGTCGCGACAGCTCCTTGCGGAGCCCGTCCAGCGCATCGAAGACCTGGCGGAAGCGGCGCTTCGGATCGGGGGTCGCCGACAGGTGCACGTTGACCACCGCCACCATCGGGCCCGTGGTCGGGCGCAGGAGCAGGGTGAGCGCGCGGTCGGTGTGACGGTCCGCCACCAGATCGAAGCGATCGGAGCGGAAGAAGGTGGCGGGCCGAAAGCGGGTCTTGCGGTGGAGCCGGGCGTCGTAGCCAGCCTGGAAGAGGAAGGCGAAGTCGGAGGCAAAGGACGGCTCGCTCGCCTCCTGCAGACACAGCACGTCGGGGCAGGCGAACAGGAGCTTCGCGCGGAACAGCTCGTGGCGATGGGCCCACGTTCGGGCCTCCGCGGGAACCTCCGCGTCGTAGTACTTGAACACCCACCAGCCGTCCTGACTGTTGGGCATCAGCACGTTGAAGGTGACGACGCTGATGCCGCCGAGCTCGCGAGCCGCCTCGTGAAGCGGCGTGGTGGCGGAGACGATGGGGAGGGGCATTCCTCCTTGTCACACGAACGCCCCGGCGTCTCACCTCGAGTGTGCACAGGCGATGGCCGCCGCTGCCGCGAGCTTGTGGCGGGCCTGCCAAGGGGCGCCCACCGAACGCCCCAGCTCCTTCAGGAACGAGTGGATGTCGGCGCAGCCGAGCACCGCTGCGGCCTCGTGGAACACCTGGTCGCGGTCGTACCAACGCACCGACCAGCCACGTGCCTGGGCGGCCCGTGCCAGCGCCTGTCGGTACATCACGGAGTCGGCCACGGTCTGAGCTCGGTTGTCGGCGATCTGCTCGGCGGTCGTGGGGGGAAGCTCGGGACACAGGCGGATCGCGATCTGCTCGATGGACTGGGGTACGGCTGTAGCCAGCGCTTCCAGGTGCTCATGCGCTCCCAGGGCGGCCGCCTCGCGCACCTGCTCCACCAGGGCGAGGACCTCGGGGAGGGTGGTGGGGCGGGCCCAGGGACTGTCGAGATACCGGCCCACGGCCCAGGAACCCTCGTGATGATGGGGGTGCGTGGGTAGGCCCTGGGTCAGGTCGATGCGGCGTCGATCCAGCAGCTCGTCTGCTGCCCCCACCGTCACCAGCTCGGCCGAGTTGCCGTGCTCCGCCACACCGACGGTGGCCGTCGTCCTGGTTCGTTCCTCCGACATGGCTACCCCCTCGGCAGATCCTACGTGGGGGATCGCACGAGGCCGTGGCAAATCGGGTCGGCTCGGGTGTATCGGTGGTGGAGGTGGACGTGCCTTCGAGCCCTCGTCGAGATGACCCTTCTCTGGCCGCTTCAGCAGACGCCGTGCCCTGGCCCGAGCTGGTCCGGCGGTTGCTGGTGCACGCCAGAGGCCTGGGCTGCAGCGTGGAGGAGGCGGAGGACTTGGTGCAGGAGGCACTGGGCGTGCTCGTGGCGCGCCCCGACTGGTACGACCCGGCGCGCGGCACGCTGCTGGCGGCGCTGAAGGGGATCGTGCACCATCGCTGGGTCAACCTGCGCCGCGCGTCGTCGGTGCAGCGTGCCGCTGCGCCGCGGCTGCAGCTGGTGGCCGACCCGGTTCCCTCGCCCGCGGGTCCGGTGGCGCAGCAGGAGGCCCAGGCACTGCGGCGACGCTTCCTGGCGTTGCTCGCCGAGGACGAGCGCGCGGTGTTCCGCGCGTGGACTCAGCAGCGAGCCCGCGTGGTGGACGCGCGAGGTGCCGCACGCGGCCTGGGCCTGCAGGTGGCCGCCTACGAGGCTGCGAAGAAGCGCCTTCGACGACGATGTGCGGCGATCCTCGACGAGCTCGGCGTCGACGCGACGGACCTGTTCGGGCCACGGGAGGCGCCATGACTCGGCCCGATGACTGGCTGGATGCGTTTCGGCCCGAGGACTTCGACGATCCCGAGCTGGCGGCGCTGGATGTAGCGGTGCACAGGCTCGCGAGGCCGAAAGGCCCGCAGCCGAAGGCAAGGGTCCAAGGGAATCGTAGCGCGACAGCGTCGCGCGGGATTCCGGAGTCCCGTGCGACTCCGTCGTCGGATCGGGCAGCCCAGGGGGCCCGAGGGGCGTGGATGCTGCTGGCGGGCGTGGGGCTCGCGGCGGCCTTGGCCTGGATGACGATGGCGAGCGAGCCGCCGGAGCTGAGTCGCCAGGCGTCCACCCGTGCTTCTCCGCAGCTGCAGATCCCCGATGCTGCGACCCCGAGGCCGCTGCGACCGGAGGTCGCTCGAGGCGAGCAGTCGACCCCCGGGGCACCCGTCGTCCGCGCTGAGCCCCTGCTCGCTCCGGCGGGCGGTGGAGCCGCGGAGGTGGCCTCGCCGCCGCGTCCTGGGCTGGTGCCCGGTCCCGACGCCGTGGTGCACATCGAGCGGGGGCGAGCGGAGCTGGTGGACGGGTGGCTGACCTACCGGCACGACGCCGAGCACGAGCCGGGGGTCTCCAGCGTGGCCTTCCGCGACGTCCCGGTGTCGCTGCATCCGGTGGGCACGGCCTTCGACGCGATCAGCCGCGGAGGCGTGGGCGGGGTGCGAGTCTCCGAGGGGCGCGTCGCTGCGCGGCACGTGGACGGCGACCCGCTGTCGCTCCTCGCTCCTGGGGCCGAGGCGTTGTTCGTGCTCGATCCCGATGCGGTGGGCGGGGTGGTCGCCCTCGACACCACGGGCCAGCCCCTCGACCAGGTGTTGACACTGCTTCCCGATGGCTGCCTCTGTCGCCCTCGCGACGTGGTGGCGCTGCTGGCCCGGCTCCGCCTGGCACATCTGTCACTGGAGACCCCATGATTGCGTTGATGATTGGTTGGATGGCTGCGGCTGCGTCTCCTGGCTTCACCGTGGAGGAGCTGATGGCGTCGGCCCGGCAGGCCGAGTCGACCATCGCTGCCTGCCAGGCGAGCACGGCTTGTGCTGCCTCCCCCGACGAGCTGGGCGAGGCATTCGCGGTTCGAGCGGTGGCGGCGGCCCTCGAGGGACAGCTGGATCGCGAGGCCGCGGCCAACGCGTCGCTGCTGTCGCCCGGGGCGGCCGAGCGTTGGGGCTCGCTGCTGCCGGCAGCCGAGGTGGCCCCTGCTGACTGGGTCGTGGCCTGGCTCGCCACGCGGATGGTCGGCGCGGCGGCGGAGCCGCCACCGGCCGCCAGCGTGCACCCCAGTCCTCCGAGCGCGTCGGAGCTGGATGCGGGGCCCGCGAGCGTGCTTCGCGTCAGCGGGCGCGCCACCCTGAACGGCCCTCTGGTGGGCGGGGTGGGGGAGGTGGACTGGCGCACCGGCCTCGGCGGGCTCGGCTTGCGGGTCCGAGCGGAGGCCGCTCGTTCCTACCTGCCCATCCGCCTGCCGTCCGAGGTCGGTCAGACATCCCGACTGTCGGTGCTCGAGGCCGACACGGGGACGCTGGCGCTCGCCGTGGGGCCGCGGTGGGGAGGCGATGGCCGTGAGGTCCTCGTCCATGGGCAGCTGGGGATCATGTCCAGCGCCCTGACGGGTCGGACCTATCGGGAGCTCGCGCGGCAGGACCTCTTCCCCGACCCAGCGACGGTGGGTGTGCGCGGCGGCTTCGGGGGGGTGTACTTGCAGCCGCTGCTGCGGCGACGGGCCGCCCTTCGGGTCGAGTCGGACGTGAGCTGGCTTTCATATCGCATCCTGCCCCAGCACCTCAGCCGCGCCCGCCGCATCGCCGCGAGCGGCGAGCCGACCGAGCTGGACAGCGGCATGACGCTGGAGGTGCTGCAAGGACTCGCGGCCTTGGTGTACCCGAGCCCCCGTCTTCAGGTGGGGCTGCGGCTGGATACCGTCCTGTGGCGGAGGCTCCGCTCGCCCTTCGGCAGCCCGTCCTCGTCGGGAACGTCGTTCCACCCCGGCGTCGAGCTGGCATGGCGCTACTGAGACAGCCGTTGCATCGGAGCCAGCCCCGTTGACAACGAGTTGGCGATCGTTGGCGGTCCTTCCTTCCATGGAACAATGCGTACATGCGGAGGTGGGTGTTGTCTGTCGCGTTGGCCATGGCGACCTTGGTCTCGTGCTCCTCTGATCCGGTGGATCTGGAGGAGCCTGTCGATGTCGTCGAGGAGCCCTCCGTCCCACAGACCGTTCCGACGGCGGACACGGCACCGACGACGCCGCCCGATCCCCGAGGGCCTGCCCTCGTGTTCGAGGGGCCACCTCCCAGGAACCTCCTGATGATCTCCATCGACACGCTGCGGCGAGACCACGTGGCGCCCTACGCCGAGGGAGAGGGCGACATGCCGTTCCTCTCTGGCCTGATGGCCACCGGCGTTCCGCTCCACGACTTCCAGCAGTGCAGCAACTGGACGTTCCACTCCACGTCGTGCACGCTGCAGGGGCAGTACTCGGAAGACTTCGGCTACGTACCGGCCATCGCGAACGGGGTGGTGGAGCTCGAGGGCGAGCAGCAGTCCTTCGCCGTTCGGCTGGCTGTGCACGGCTACGGAACGGCGATCGCGTGGGCGAATGGCTTCGTGAGCCCCCGAGCCAACAACGCGCAGGGGTACCAGACCCTGCTCAGCCCGGGCCTCGAGACCCTCGGTGCGGCCACGTTGGCCGAGGCGGGTCGCAGCCACCTGCTCGACCACGTCAAGACGAAGGCCGGTGCACCTTGGTTCCTGCACCTGCACTTCATGGAGCCTCACGTGCCCTACGTCGCCCCCGACAGCTACTACGACGAGCTCGGGGGGCTGCCGAAGGTGCCCGAGTGGATCGCAGACCTCTTCGACGCCTCGGGAGGCCTGCAGGCCAATCACTACTTCTTCGTCAACTCACGCATCGACGACCTCGGTCCCAAGGATCGAGCGCTCGCGGAAGCCTATCTGAAGCTTCGCTATCGAGCAGACGTGCGGTGGCTCGACGATCAGATCGCCGAGTGGTGGGCCAACTACGAGGCAGACGGCCTGCTCGACGACACGCTGGTGGTGTTCTGGAGCGATCATGGCGAGCAGTTCTGGGAGCGGGGGAGGCAGACCCACGCCTACTTCCTGGGTGCCGAGGAGAACGACGCGATCGCGTTGTTCTGGGCCAAGAACCTGATCCCCAGAGAGATCGACCATCCCACCCACGCCGTGGATCTGCTGCCCACTGTGTTGGATGCCCTCGATGTGCCGTTCGATGCAGACGATCCGAGCCTGAGCGGACGGGTGGTGGACGACTCGCTCCCGGCATCGATCCGGTACAGCTCCTCCCGAGGCCGGATCGAGACGGTGCAGGCCGTGACTTCCCCGAGCGGCTTCAAGCTCATGTACCTGCCGGCACTGGGATCCGTTCGCTTGTTCGATCGGGGGACGGATCGCGAGGAGACGGTGGATCTGTACTCGGCGGACCACCCCGAGGTGGGCCCGCTGTGGGAGGCGCTGGCTCCACGTGCGGTCCAGCTGGGTGGCGTGACCGGTGTGCCGCCCGTGGCGCCGCCAGGGCTGACCTTCGACTGATCGCGACAATCAACTCCGTCGATTGTCGCGATGAGGGCCTTCCGGAGGGGCGCGATAGGAGGCCCGGAGGCCCGATGAATTGGCGTGCGGCGGCGGTGGGGGCGGTGACGCTGGCGACAGGGTTGTCGCTCTTCGTGTTCGTGACGGGCCCGGTGCGTGGGTTGTTCGGCGACGTGCTGATCATCGTGCTCGGCGTGAGCGTGATGGCTGCGGTGGGGCTGTGGACCGCCTGGGTCCGGGTGCTGGGCATGGTGGCCCTGGGCACCGTGGCGGAGGGTTTTCAGGCGCTGGACCTGGTGGGTCCCGACAGTCACTGGCTGCTGCACCTCACGGTGGGCTCCACGCCCGATCCGTTGGACCTGGTGGCCTACGGCGTGGGTGGGGTGGTGGCGTGGGGGCTGGAACGATGGTGGATGGCGGCAGGTGCGGAGAAAACTGGGCTATCCTGATGGTCCCTGTTTGGTGAGGTTGCCGATGTCGTCCTTTCCGTGGGTGCTCGCTGTCCTGGCCGTGTCGAGCACGCCGGCCGAGGCCTGTCCTCCCTCCAACTTCGCCTTGCTCTCGATGGACCGGGAGCAGCTGCCCGACTGTGTCGAGCTCGGAGGCGCCAGGTTCGACGACGAGGAGGTGCCGACCGTCACCTTCTTCAACGACTGCCTGGCCGTGTTCGTGCTCGAGGGGTTCGGGACGGTGGCACCAGGGGAGTCCACGTTGCGACTGGAGGGCGTCGCCCGGCTGCCAGACGTCGACGTGGTGCCGTGGTCCGTAGGCGACGAGACGGGCACGGTGGACATCGCCGTGAGTCCAGCCAGGATCTATGATTGCGACAGCTCGGGCTGTCGAGTGGCGGCCGCTCCCCTGCCGGGAGCCGTGGCCGTCCTCGTGCTGCTCCTGGGGCTGCGGCGTCAGCGGGTGAGCGCCACCAGCACGTAGCGCTCGAGCAGATCCGTGGTCAGCTCGTGCATGTCGCGGTCGTTGTAGTTGGTGGCGAGCACCACGGCGACGGCGTCGAGGTGGGGGAACCAGACCACCTTGTTGCCGCCGTTCCCCGACATGTAGAAGCCCCCCACGGGATCCTCCGTCGGTCCGGCTCGGAAGGTGCGCACCCACCACAGGTAGCCATAGGCCTGGCTCGGTGTGGCCTGGATCTTCGGCTGCACCATCTCGCGGATCCAGTCCTCGGAGAGAAGCCGCTCGCCGTCGTGCACACCGACGTCGCGGAGCAGGTTCGCCAAGGCCAGGAAGTCGTGTGCTCGCAGCGAGAGCTGCCCGCCCGACTGCACCTCGCCGGTGGGGGAGCGCCGCCAGACGGGGTCCTCGATGCCCAAGGGCTCGAACAGCACACGATCCACGTAGGCGTCGAAGGGCTCGCCCGTGATCCGCTCCAGGATCCGCCCCAGCAGGAACGCGCCGGCGGTGCAGTAGGAGAAGCGACCCTGGCCCTCTGCGTTGCGCGCGAAGTCGGGATCGAGCGGTAGGTCCACCGCGAACCGACTCCAGCTGCGGGTGCGGTACATCCGCTCCTCGTTGCCGGGGCTGGGTCGCCAGTCGCTGCAGTCCAGGCTCGACGACATCGACAGCAGGTCGCGGACGAGGATCTGGTCCTTGCCCTCGGGGTGCTCGAAGGGCTCTAGATCCGCAAGGTGGGCGAAGGCCGGATCCTGGACGGACAGCAGCCCGCGGTCTACGGCGGTGCCCACGGCCATGGCGGTGATGGACTTGCCGGCGGACCGTGCGTCGATGCGGGCCTGGGCAGTGGTGCGGCGGTAGGTGCGGTCGAACAGCACCTCGTCGCCCTGCTGCACCACCACGGCCTCGATCCGGCGGTAGTGGCCCGCCTCGATGGCGGTGTGCAGGGCCTGCAGCGGGTCGGCGCCATCGGTCGCGGGGAGGGGAGCGGGGCGTGTGCACGCCAGGAGCACGGTCCACAGCGCGTTCATGGGGCTCCCTGCCCGGGTCGCCAGGCCTCGATCTGTTCGGGGGTGAGGTAGTTGCGCCGCTTCTTGCGCGCCACCCGCGGGCTCACGCGGGGCTGCTGCCAGCGTCGATAGTCGGCCAGGCCCGGTCCGCAGCCGGCCTGCAGCGGCAGCTCGTCGGTGCGCCGCTCGTAGCGGGCCACGGGGGCGAGCACGTACCACAGCCCGAAGCCCACCAGCCGCAGCGGGCGCATGTGGGTGTAGTGGCGGACGTGCTCCAGCTCGTGGGCGACGATCGCCACCTGGCCTGCCCGCGACAGCCCGTCGAAGACGTCGTCGGTGTAGTGGATCCGGTAGATTCGCTGGTCGCGACGGCGCAACAGCGTGGACGGCCGAACGTTGGCCCACAGGAAGGAGGAGCTGCTGTGCGCCAGCACAAGCTCGATCTCGGCGTCGTCGAGCTCGGGAAGCGTGGCCCGCTGCACCTGGGTCACCAGCTCGGCCCACGTCTCGGCGGTGGCGGGGGCTCCGGCCATCAGCCCGTCGCAGCGACCGATCACGGCGGCCTCGGGCAGTCGCTTGGGGCCGCACGCAGCCAGGAGCAGCAGCCAGGCCCTCACGAGGTGGACTCCAGCAGCGGCTTCAGGAACCGGCCCGTGTGGGACGCCTCCGTCGCCGCCACCACCTCCGGAGGCCCGGCGGCCAGCAGCTGCCCCCCGCGGTGTCCGCCCTCCGGCCCCAGGTCGATCACCCAGTCCGCCGTCTTGATCACGTCGAGGTTGTGCTCGATGACCAGCACCGAGTGGCCCGCCGCCACCAGGCGACTCAGGCTGTGCAGCAGTCGGTCCACGTCGGCCAGGTGTAGCCCGGTGGTGGGCTCGTCGAGCAGGTACAGCAGGTGCTTTCCGCGCTTGAGCTTCGACAGCTCCGTGGCGAGCTTCACGCGCTGCGCCTCCCCTCCCGACAGCAGCGGCGCTGGATGCCCGAGGGTGAGGTAGCCCAGCCCGAGCTCCGCGAGCACCGCCAGCTTGCGGTGGATGGGGCGCTGCTCGGCGAACACCGTGGTGGCGTCCTCGATGGACAGGTCCAGCACGTCGGCGATGGACAGCCCAGCGAACGTGACCTGTAGCGTGTCGGCGTTGAAGCGCGCGCCCTTGCAGGCCGGACAGTCCACCTGTACGTCGGGTAGGAACGACATCTTCGTGGTGATCTGACCGTCGCCCTGGCAGGTCTCGCAGCGACCTCCCGCCACGTTGAAGCTGAAGCGAGCTGGCTTGTAGCCCCGTGCCTTCGCCCCCTCGGTGGCAGCGAACAGCTTGCGGATGTGGTCGTAGATGCCCACGTAGGTGGCGGGGTTGCTGCGGGAGCTGGCGCCGATGGGCGTCTGGTCGATGTCGATGACGCCGTGGATCTGCTCGGCTCCCTCCAGGGCGTCGTGCTCCCCGGACAGGACGCGGCTGTCCTGGAGCAGGTTGATCAGCTTCTTGTGGACGATGTCGTGCACCAGGCTGGACTTGCCGGAGCCCGAGGCGCCGGTCACGCAGCAGAGCACGCCCAGGGGCAGATCCACGTCCAGGTCTGCGAGGTTGTTGTGGCGCGCGCCGCGCACGCCGAGCCAGGCGCTCGGCGTGCGGCGCTCGGGGGGAACGGCGATCGACTTGGCTCCCCCGAACCACTGGCCCGACAGCGTCGATGGATCGGCGAGCACCTGCGGTGTGGGACCGGCGGCGGTGACGGTGCCGCCGTGCACGCCAGGCCCTGGTCCGATCTCCACCAGGAAGTCCGAGGCCCGGATGGTGTCGGGGTCGTGCTCCACCACCACCACGGTGTTGCCCAGGTCCACGAGCTTGCGCAGGGTGGCCACCATGCGTGCGTTGTCCTTGGGGTGTAGGCCGATGCTGGGCTCGTCGAGCACGTAGAGCATGCCCATGAGGCCGCTGCCGATCTGGGTGGAGAGCCGGATCCGCTGGGACTCGCCCCCCGAAAGCGTGCCGCTGCGTCGGTCCAGGGTGAGGTAGTCCAGGCCGATGCCCACGAGCAGCTCCAGGCGACCGGTGATCTCCCGCAGCAGAATGTCGGCGACGGCCTGGTGCTCGGCGGGCACGGTGAAGGTGCGCAGGAACGCCAGCAGGTCCTCGAGGTGCAGCGCTCCCAGCTGTGGCAGGGTGGCGCCCCCCACGGTCACGCTGCTGCGCACGCGCTTGAGACGCGTGCCCGCGCAGTCCGGGCAGGCGTACTCCACCATCACCTTCTTGAGGTAGTCGTCCACCCAGGCGTTGGACTCCCCCCGCTTGCGGTGGTGCTGGTAGGAGCGCTCGATGCCGGGGATCACGCCCACGAAGCGCCGGTCGCGGCCGGCGTAGTGCTGGCCGCGCTTGGCGGTGGGCGGGATCTCCACGGTGAGGACCTCGTCGCCGGTGCCCTGCAGCAGCATGTCCACGTGCTCGGCCGACAGCTGTTCGTAGGGAACGTCGAGGGGGAGTCCCTTGCTGCGATGCAGCGTCCACAGCATGCGACCACCCCAGGTGTTGGGGTCGCAGTTGAAGGCCTCTTTGATCAGCGCGCCCCCCGACAGCGTGCGCGACGGATCGGGCACCAGCAGGGCGGGGTGCACCCGCATGGCGGTGCCGAGCCCCGTGCAGGTGGGACAGGCGCCTGCTGGGTCGTTGAAGGTGAAGCCGCCGTGGTGCAGCGGCAGGCTCACGATGCCGTGCGCCTCGCAGCCCAAGCCCACGGGCACCGGCGCGTGCAGCGAGAACAGCCCGTCCGACAGGGAGGCGGCGTCGGCGAGCGAGGCCGCCACGCGGCGCTGCAGCGGGCCGTCCACCACCACCGTGTCCACGATGGCCTCGAGGTGGCCCGGTTCGCGATCGGCATCCGGGAGATCGTCGCCGAGATCCACCCGCTGTCCGTCGAGCCAGGCGTGGCGGTAGCCGTGGTGCCGCACCCGCTCGGCGATCTCCTCCAGGGTCTCGCCCCAGTGGGCGACCACCGGCGCGCGCAGCTCCACCTCGGTGCCCGCGGGCAGCGCCATCAGACGCTCGGCGAGCTGGTGGGCGGTGTGGGTGGTCAGCTCGGCGGCGCACCAGGGGCAGTGGGGCACGCCCACGGTGGCGGCCAGCACCCGTAGGTGGTCCCAGATGTCGGTGGCCGTGCCCACGGTGGACCGGGGCGAGCGACTCACCGTCTTCTGCTCGATGCTCACCACGGGGGACAGGCCGTTGACGAAGTCCACGTCGGGCTTCTTCTGCTGTTGCACGAAGCGCCGCGCATACGACGACATGGACTTCATCAGGCGCCGCTGCCCCTCGGCATAGAGCGTGTCGAAGGCCAGGCTGGTCTTGCCCGAGCCGCTCACCCCGGTGAGCGCGATGAGCTGGTCGCGCGGCAGCTCGACCGACACATTGCGCAGGTTGTTCACCCGCGCGCCCACGATCTCGATGGTGGTGCGCATTCTAGGTCCGCGTGTAGCTGGGCTCGTCCACGCGCACCCGGCTCTTCTTGGTGACGGGCAGATCGGCGGACAGCTTGGTGAGCTTGCCCAGGTGCACCATCCACTCGCAGGCGCGCGACAGGGTGTGGGGGTGCAGCGACGAGGTGGCGAAGTGCTCGCACAGCTCCGACAGGGGCACGGGCCCGCCGAAGCGATCCACGAAGCGCAGGATGGGCTCCATCAGGGTCTCGAAGCGGCCGTCCAGGTGGGCTTCGGCGGCATCACAGGCGGCTCGCACGCTGGCCTCGTCGCGGCTCGCCAGCGGCACCGTCCACGCGGCCGCCAGCAGCTCCGGCTGCAGCTGCAGGGCGCGGCGCATCAGCCGGTGCTCCACGACCTCCCCCGCGTCCACCACGGCGAGGACCGCCAGGGCGTGGGCGAGCTCCATGGTGTCGCCCAGTGCGGCGTCCAGCTGCTGCTCCACGTCGAGGCGACGGCGGGTGCGGCGCACCACGTCGGCCACCCAGCAGGCGATGGCGAGCTGGTCGTGGCGCTGGTCGCGCACAGCGGGCGTGTTGGCCTCCGCGAACCACCGCTCGATGGAGACGTCGGTGCAGTGCACCAGGCGGCGCTCGGAGAACCAGCTGAAGCCGGCGGTGTTGCGGTCGTTGCCCTCCACCATGCGCTTGAGCTTGGCGCGCTCGATGAGCTCGGCGTGCAGATCGAGGTCGTGCTCCACGAAGGTGCGCCAGATCCGCGGCTCCTCGCCATCGGATCGGCGCCGCGGTCGGCTGCCGTCGGCCACCACCACCCACAGGTGCAGCGAGTCGGTGTTCCACAGCGTCTCCGGACGGCCCGAGCCGAGTCGGATCACGGCGAGCACGGTGCGATCGTCCGCCACACGATCGACGAACGCCTCGACGGCGGCGTCGAGGCGTTTGGCGTGGTCTGTCAGGTCCATCCTAGGCTCCCGGGGGGATGGTCCCCGTTAGGACCGGGAGCCGATGGCCGCAAGGCTCAGGGCAGCGGAGTCTCCCCCATGCCTGCGCCGTCGAGCCACGGAACGGCGTTCGGCGCGATGCCCAAGGTGGCGCTGCTCCCGATGGCGCTCGCGGCTCCGTAGCCGTCGACCCGCCAGCCGCCATCCAGCAGGCGGTTGCCGAGGGGCGTGTTCTGCAGGCCGCCAGGCAGCGACGGGTTCCGCAGGGAGATCGGAGTGGCCGGATGCTGGGGGGTGTGCCCGAGGGGGATGGAGGCCAGGCCGCTGCCGTTCATGGCGAGCAGGCGGAACGGCTGTAGCCCCAGGGGGATGGAGGCCAGACCGCTGCCGTCGAAGGTGAGCAGCGACGTCTCGAGCTGCCCTCCGTTGCTCAGCGACAGCGTGCGTGACTCGCTGTTGGCCAGCGCGTTCGCGGCGCGTCGGGTCAGCATCAGTCCGAGGGGGATGGAGGCCAGCCCGGAGCCGGAGTCCACCACGCTCAGGCTGTCACTCACCACGTCGCCGAGCTCGGTGACGCTGCCGCCGCCGAAGCTCCAGCCCAGTGCGGCGTCGGTCAGATCTCCCTCGGCGTCGATGGCCTCGACGGCCTGCACCAAGGCGTCGGTCACCGCCAGCGCGGTGGTGGGTCGCGTCACCACGTAGCCGTCGGTGACGCCGTGCACCTGGACCGACCAGGCCCAGGGGATCTCCTCGCCCGCCGCGTCGAAGCGTGGCACGGCCTCGCCCGAGACCACACAGGTGTCGTCGGAGGCGTCCACCTGGCAGGTGAGGATGCCGTTGCCCTGGCTCGACATCGTCACCAGCACGTCGCGCTCTCCGGGAGGCGGGCCGCCCCACTGATCGAGCACCCGCAGTCGCGCCTTGGGCCGCAGCTCGGTGCCGCCGTTCTCCAGCGCCACGTAGGGCAGCAGCACCACCTGCATGTCGGGCCCCGGTGTGGCCTGGTACAGGTAGGTGGTGTGCTCGAGCTCGATGAAGCCTGCCCCGAGCCCGCCCTCGAAGTCGCGCTCCTCCGACTCGCGCTGCAGGACCGTGGGCACGGCACTCGGCTGGGCGCCACCGTCGAGGGCCAGCGCCGCCAGGCCGGAGACCTGGGCCGCCGCCTGGCTCGTGCCTGCGACGAGCCAGTACCCGACGCTGGTGGGATCACCGGGCGCGATGGTCTCGGCGAGGATGCCATCGACGAGACCGTCTCCGGTGTAGTCGTGCAGGATGCTGCCGCCGGGCGCCAGCAGGTCGATGGCGCTGCTGACGTTGCTGTAGCCAGCGACCTCGTGCTCTCCGTCGTCGAACACACTGGCGCCCACCGCCATCACCAGCGGGCTCGCCGCGGGCCAGGTCACGTGGTGCGAGCCGTCGTTGCCCGCCGCACCCACCATCACGATGCCTGCGTCGTGGGCAGCCTGCAGCGCCTCCTGCAGCGCCTGGGACGGCTCGTAGCCCTCGCCGAAGGACAGGCTCAGGTTGATGACGTCGGCGCCGTTCGCCACGGCGTGCCACAGGCCCTCCACCAGGTCGAACTCGGTGCCCTGGTTGTGCTCGTCGAGCACCTTGACCGGCATCAGGGTGGCGCCGGGAGCGGTGCCGTGGATGACGCCATCGGCTGCGATCACCGAGGCGATGTGCGTGCCGTGCTGATGGTCGTCGTTGGCGTGGGGATCCTCGTTGACGAAGTCGTAGGGCGCCGCGATGGCGCTCGACGACAGGGAGGGCGCCTGCACGTAGGCCACGCCGTCGCGCTGGGCGGTCTCGTAGGCCACACCGGTGTCGAGCACGGCGATGACGTAGGCAGACGCATCCCAGTAGGCGACCTGGGCGGCGTCGAGGTGCCACTGCATCTGCCGGGACGCCCCGCTGGCGCCGTGGGTGGTGGCGTTGCGGTGGGTGGCGGCGACGCGTGGGTCGTGGGTCAGGGCATCCAGCACCGTGGGGTCGCCCTCGAGCAGCGCGTAGCCAGACTGGCCCACCGGTCGCAGCACACGCACGTCGTGATCGGCGGTGAGGGCGAGCAGATCGGAGGGATCGGTGAGGCGCACGAGGCGCTGGGTGGGGAGATAGACGGGGGCGGTGTGCACCGCGGAGGCGACCACGCCGACCTTCAGGGTCGTGGTGTGCTCGACCACAGCGGCGTCTGGGGACAGCATCCCGACGGTGGCCGGGTGGGGACCGCTCGGCTGTGGGGGTTCCGGGGGTACCTGCAGGGTCGTGGGCCCCAGGAGCCAGGCCACCCCGAGCAACGCCAATCCCACGGTCAGCTGGTCCCTTCTCCTCATTGCACCTCCACGCGGCCGAGTCGCCGGACATCTCCGTCGTCGGTCCGAATCGGGGCGATGTTGAGGCGCGTTCGCGTTTCGGAATGGCGGATGCGTCGACCCATCGTCTGGGCCACGGCCGGGTCGAAGTCG
>JAHQVJ010000117.1 GCA_019634415.1 Myxococcales bacterium | reverse complement strand
GTGTTCAGCGTCTTCGTGGGGACGACCACACCAGATGCAGGAGTGGTGGTGACTCGATGCAGGGTGTGGTCCGTGTCGTCCATGGACTTCATGTACATGGGCTGACCCGTGCCCAGTGCGCACGTGTCCACCGCGATGTCCAGCTCGGCGATGTTCTGGCGCAGAATGTCCAGGGTGGCGGGAATGGGTTCCACCGCGATGATCTTGGCACGTGGGTAGAGCATTCTCGCCATCACGGCGAAGAATCCGATGTTCGCGCCCACATCCAAGACGTACTGGACACGTCCGTGGTCCAGCCCCCGGATGCCGTAGACGTCATCGAGGATGATCTCCTGGAGAAGGTCACTGCCGATGTCGTGTTGATAGTCGGTGCCGACGATCATGTGTTCCCCCGCATGATGCGATCCGTGCTCGCATTCGTCGTCCATACCCATGTCGACACCCAGTTGCCTGGTTCCCAAGCGACATCGGTGGTCCGTGCTTCCCGTGTGGGTGGGCGGAACTAGGCGTCGACTGTCTCGTCCATCTTCGGTATCCTGACGGGACAGCACGACAGCCCGCGTGCCGAGGCAGGACGACACAACCGATGAGCCATGTGGTCGAGCGTGAAGGGAAATTGCCTGGAAGGCATGAGTTTCGTCGAGAGGTGCAGCGCCTGCGACGCCCCGTGGTGTTTCGAGGAGCGGCGGCCGACGGCCTGAGCCAGTACACGCCTGCTTCTCTACGGGAGAGGTATGGCGACCTGCGCGTTCCTGTGCAGTACCACGAGGTCCTCACCGACGAGCTGTACGGTTCCGTGGACGAGCGGTACCGCACCACGTCGTTCGGTGAGTTTCTGGAGGGCATTCAGGGCGCCGACGAAAATGGCGGGGAGTACCTCTCACAGTATCAGATGCTACAGATTATTCCGGACTTCGTGGATATCCGTCATCTCGAGGGGCTGTCCACGCGGTTCAATCGCACCAACGTGTGGATCGGGCCAGCTGGAACTCAGTCCAAGCTCCACTACGACGTGGAGGAGAACCTGTTCTGGCAGCTCCATGGCCGCAAGGAGTTCATCCTGGCTCCGCCTGGGCTCGACAACATGTACCCCACGAACATCAGCTACGCCGACGGCTACAGTCGGGTGGATCCCAGTGCTCCGGACTACGAGCGCTTTCCACTCTTTCGGAACGTGACGACCGAGTCGGTGGTGCTCCAGCCGGGAGACGTGTTGTACATCCCGAAGAGCTGGTGGCACGACGTGATCTCGCTTCAGGCGTCGGTGTCGGTGAGCCACATCTGGTGGCCGCTGCCGGTGTTGGTGGGGAACAACACGCGCTGGCTCGTCGACTGGGTGCGACGCTTCCTGTCGGGCAAACGGCAGATGGTCTACGGTCCCGGTCACGCGGCCTGATCCGCCGAGTTGGCATCCGCGTCGCAGACTGCTTACACAGGCGTGTCGCATTGATGCACCCGGCGCTGCGGCGTCGGCCGGGCTCCCAAGTCGCGTCTCCGCGCGCCCGGAACAGGAGTAGACATGTACGCAATCGTCGAGACCTGCGGCAAGCAGTACCGCGTGTCCGAGGGAGATGTCATCGAGGTGGATCGGCTGAAGGCCGACGTCGGTGCCGAGATCACCCTCGACCGGGTGCTCCTCGTTCATGGAGATCAGGTGCAGGTCGGCTGCCCGTGTGTGGAGGGCGCCTCGGTGAAGGCCAAGGTCGTGGACCACACTCGCGGCCCGAAGGTCATCACCTTCAAGTACCGCCCGACTCGTCGCATGCGTCGGCGTGTGGGCTTTCGCCACAGCCACACTCAACTCGAGATCCTCGGCATCCAGGCGTAGGAAGGAATCCATGGCACACAAGAAAGGTCAGGGAAGTACCCGGAACGGCCGCGACTCCAATCCGCAGTACCGCGGAGTGAAGAAGTACGACGGTGAGGTCGTGCGCGGTGGTTCCATCATCGTTCGTCAGGTGGGTTCGCACTTCCACCCCGGAACCAACGTGGGGCAGGGGCGTGACTACACGCTGTTCTCCACTGTGGACGGGCGTGTGCGGTTCCACATCCGCAACAACCGTCGCTTCGTGTCCGTGGAGCCCATCGAGGCTGCGGGCTGAGGCGGTAGCCTCCCGGTAGCGGGGGGCACCATGACCGCTCCGGCGGTCGGAGTCGATCAGAACCGTGAAGTTCGTCGACGAGATCACCTTCACCGTCGCCTCTGGTGACGGTGGAGCCGGCCATGTGTCCTTCTTGCGCGAGAAGTTCGTCACGCGGGGAGGGCCCGACGGCGGCGACGGTGGTCGTGGGGGCACGCTGGTGTTCGAGGCCACCCATGCGCGCAACACCTTGGTGGACTTTCGGTTCAACAAGGTCTACCGCGCGGGGAGCGGCCAGAAGGGTGCCAAGCGCAACTGCACTGGGCGGTCCGGGGCCGACGAGGTCCTGTTGGTCCCCGTGGGTACGCTGATCTTCGACGAGGCAACCGGCGAGCTCCTCGCCGACCTCGATCGTCCCCACAAGCGCTGGGAGCTGCCGGGCGGGCGTGGCGGGAAGGGCAACGCCCACTTCGCCACGGCAACGCACCGGACTCCTCGGATGGCGCAGGAGGGAGAGCCGGGAACGCAGGTTCGGGTGCGTCTGGAGCTTCGCCTGCTCGCCGACGTCGGGTTGCTCGGTCTGCCCAACGCAGGGAAGTCCACGCTGATCTCGCGCATCAGCGCTGCGCGTCCCAAGGTCGCGGCCTACCCGTTCACCACCTTGGTGCCCAACCTCGGGGTCGTGAACCTCGGCGAGGGGCGCTCCTTCGTGGTGGCGGACGTACCTGGGCTCATCGAGGGCGCCAGCGACGGTGCTGGGCTCGGGCACCAGTTCCTACGCCACCTCCAGCGCTGCTCGGTGATCGTGCATCTGGTGGCGGCAGACGACGAGGCAGATCCCGCCGAGCGGGTGCATCTGTTGCGTGAAGAGCTGCGTGCCTTCGATTCCGAGCTGGCGGATCGCGAGCAGTGGGTGGTGCTGTCCAAGGTCGACGTGCTCACCCCCGAGGCTCTCCAGCAGATGCTCGACGCACTTCGGCAGGCGGGCATCGTGGCGCATCCGATCTCTGCGGTGGCTGGCACGGGCCTGCCCCGCCTCAAGGATCGACTGTGGGGGCTGCTGCAGCAGGCGCGCCGTGAGGCCGAGGCTGCCGATCCAGACCCCTCCGGTGCGCTTCCCTAAGGGAGGTCGCAGGCGCCCACGGGACCCCCGTCATCGTTTGTCGTGCGTCTTGAGGCGCCGATTCGCCAGGTATAGGTTGCTCGCATCCATCGGGAGAGATCTGCCCATGATTCAAGGCCTCCTCGCCTCCGCCTTCACCATCGGAGCCAGCTGGGCGTGCGACAAGGGCACGGAGGGCACCGCTTCCTGCGACTCGCCCGCCCACGCGCGCACCGAGATGGCCCCCGATCCGTCTGGATGCGCCAAGCGAGCCGAGTTGGTGGGGGCGGGCAACTGCTCCTACTCCACCAGCATGATGGCCTCGAAGGTGCTCGACGAAGGCGCGCCCTACACCTATTTGGGACGCCTGACCCAGAGCACCAACAACCTCGAGACGCGCGTGGCGGCGCCATTCACCATTGGCCCGAACGCCGAGATCCACGTGATCGCCAACGAGGTGTTGGGCCGACTGGATCGGCTGGCCAACGCGAGGACTCGGCTCGATCTTCGTGGAAAAATCCTCGAGGTGGAAGGCCATCGCTACTTCGTGATCACGGAATTCGTCAGCAACTCGTGATCGGATCCGTCACTGCAGGTTCACCTCCGACGGACCGACCGGTACTATAATGGTTCACAGGAGGTTCCCATCGAGCCAGAGTCCGTTGCGGAGGCGCTTGCCGCCGCCGCCTTGGAGCTGAGGGCAGGTGACGTCGTCATCCTCGACCTGCGCCACCTGGTCGACTACACCGACATCTTCGTGTTGTGCAGCGCGCGCAACCGCCGGCACGTCCAAGCCATCGCGGATGAGGTGCGTCGCCACGCGAAGCAGGAGCTAGAGCTGGCGTGTGCAGGAGTCGAAGGGCTTCCGGCTGCGCGCTGGGTCCTGGTGGACTTCGCGTCTGTCGTGGTGCACGTGTTCGATCAGCCCATGCGCGGGTTCTACAACCTCGACGGTCTGTGGGCCGACGCACCACGTCTACCGGTGCCCGATGCACCCGCGGAGCGTCCGGGAGACGACGACGACGACGATCTCGAGCCCGTGTTCCCCGAGCCCTTCGGCGCGTAGTCCATGGGTCGCTTCCGTGTGATCGTGGTGGGCAAGTCTCGCTGTGGCTGGGCCAACGAGGCCGTGGCCGACTACACCCGTCGGCTCCGTCGCTTTGGCGGCGTGAGCGAGGTGGCGGTCAAGCAGGCCAAGTTCCGCGGGGATCCGGAGCCCGTGAGGGTGGCGGAGTCCCGAGCGATCGCGGACACGCTGGGCGCGCGGGACGTGCTGGTGGTGCTCGACGAGCGTGGCCGAGGGTACGGAACCCCCGAGCTGGCCGAGCTACTCGACGACGCGCGCCAGCGGGGGCCCGTCGTCTTCGCGTTGGGCGGACCGTATGGGCACGCGGATCTGCTGCGCGAGCGAGCCTGGCGCACCATCCGGCTGTCGGAGCTGGTGCTGAACCACGAGGTGGCCCGGGTGTTGCTCTACGAGCAGCTGTACCGCTGCCTGAGTCTGCTCGAAGGCACGCCGTACCACCACGCGTGAGCGACGCGCCCTACATCTCCGAGAAGGTCTCGATCAGAGCGGCGAACAGCTCGTCGTCGTCGATGGGGGAGAACTCGGGGAGGCCATCGGCGTTGACGCTGTAGCTGAAGAGGAAGGTGTCGATCTCCTCCTGCTCTTCGTCCTCGAGCTGAGCCTTGGGCTGCAGCATCACGTACTCGCCGCCATCTTGCTCGATGACCGCCACGATGACGCACTCCCAGGTGTTGCCGTCCTCGTCCTCGAAGGTGACCAGATCGTCTTCGCTGAAGTCTTCGGACTCGTCGAAGCCGTCGACGTGGCCCTCGCCGTTCTCGGGATCCAATGACATGACCTGCCCCCCTATCCGTGGGTGCGTTCGAAGTGGCCCATGAAGTCGACCAGCGCGTCCACGGAGGCGTCGGTCTGGGCGTTGTAGAGGCTGGCCCGGAGGCCGCCCACGGATCGATGACCCTTCAGTCCCGACAGCCCTGCCTCGGCCGCCGACGTGTGGAAGGTGGTGTCCAGGGCATCGTCGCCGGTGGTGAACGTGATGTTCATGCGCGAGCGGCTACCCACCTCGACCTTGCCCTTCCAGAAGTCGGAGCCGTCGATCAGGTCGTAGACGCGGCCTGACTGAGCGATGTTGTGGGCCTCGATGCCGGCCAGCCCACCCATGTCTTCCTCGATCCAGCGGCACACGGACTCGATCACGTAGATCCCGAAGGTGCACGGGGTGTTCAGCATCGAGTCCTTGGCGGCCAGCGTGTCGTAGCGCAGCATGCCGGGGAGGGAGGCGTCGATGCGGTCGAAGACGCGCTTACGCACCACCACCACGGTGACGCCGGACGGCCCCACGTTCTTCTGGGCTCCCGCGTAGATGAAGTCGAAGCGGGAACCATCGACGGGCCGCGACAGGAAGTTGGAGCTCATGTCGCAGGCGAGCCAGGCGCTTCCTGACTCGGGAACGTGGCTGAACTCCGTGCCCGCCACGGTGTTGTTCGAGGTGTAGTGGAGGTAGATGCTGCCGTCGGGAACCTCCACGGCACCGGCCTCGGGCACCCGATCCCAGCCCGTCTGCTGGCTCGAGAAGGGCACGGCGACCTCGCCGTAGCGCTGGGCGTCCTTCACCGCGAGATCGGCCCAGCGTCCGGTGTCGAGGTAGGCCGCCGTGCCGCCCCCGAGCACGTTCATGGGCCACATGTAGAACTGGGTGCGCGCCCCGCCCTGCAGGAACAGGATGGACTGGTCGTCGTCGAGCTGGAGCAGCCGGGCGATCCGCTGCTTGGCCGACTGGATCACCGCGTCGAACATCGCCGAGCGGTGGCTGCACTCCGCGATGCCGATGCCGCTGTCGCCGTAGGACCACAGATCCTGCTGGGCCTGCCGGACCACCTTCTGCGGCAGCAAGGCAGGTCCTGCGGAGAAGTTGTGCGCGCGCTCCATCACCACACCTCGAGTGGGGTTGCTGGTATCCGATTGCCGTCAGATGGCGACCGCCGAGACGTGAAGCACCGCATCACTGGCTTCGAGGTGGTCGATCACGGCCTGGGCGGGCGACGAGGAGACCTGGATCCGAGCGATGGCGGCCCCGCCGGGGAACACGATGTTCTCCATCTCCTGGACGTTGATGCCACCCTGCTTGAGCACGTCGAACACGTGGGCCAGCACGCCGACCTGATCCAGGTGCCGCACCACGAGCCGGTGCGTGGCAGCGGTCTGGTCGATGCTGTTGACCACGTTGAGCACGGTGCCCTGGTCGCGGAATGCCTCGCTGATCCGAGCCACCTCGTCGCCCACCGCCAGCTGGGCTTCCTCGGTGGAGGCGCCGATGTGGTGGGTGCCGTACACCGAGGCATGGCGGGCGAGGGGATGGTCGAACGGCCCCTCCTTGGTCGAGGGCTCGTCGCTGAACACGTCCAGACCCGCTCGGATCCCCTTGGCCTCCAGGGCGCGCAGTAGCGAGGCCTCGTCCACCACCTCGGCGCGGCTGGTGTTGAGGAACACGGCCTCGTGCTTCATGGCCTCGAACACGGAGTCCCCGATGAGGCCTCTCGTCTCGGGGGTGAGGGCGAGGTGCACCGACACGGCATCCGCCCCGGCCACCGCCTCGTCCGGGCTCGAGGCGTGCTCGATGTCGAGGGTCTCGGCGGCCTCGGGGGTCAGCGAGCGCGACCAGGCCACCACGCTCATGCCGAACGCCTGCGCCCGTCGCGCCACCTCGCGGCCGATGGCACCTGCCCCCAGCAACGCCAGGCGCCTGCCCCGAAGGCCTCGCCCCTTGGCGTACCGCGCCTTGTTCCACTGACCGTTTCGCAGGTCCTGCACGTTGTCGGCGATGAACCGGTCCAGCGAGAGCAACAGGCCGATCGTGAGCTCGGCCACGGCGACGGCGTTCTTCCCGGGACAGTTGGCCACGAAGACGCCGCGGGCCGAGCAGGCGGGGATGTCGATGGTGTTCACCCCGGCGCCCCCGCGCACGACCAGGGACAGGCTGTGCCCCGCGCGCACGTGGTCGGCGGTGACGCGCGTGGAGCGCACCACCAGGATCTCGGGGTCGAACTCTCCCAAGCGAGCCACCAGTGCGTCGCCGCTGAGGGCAGGCTCTGCACGCACCTCGAAACCGGCGGCGGCCAGGCGTGTTCGGGTGGCATCGGGAAGCTTGTCGGCGAAGAGCACCCTCATCGGGCTCCTCCATGGCGCGAGAGGGCACCCGCTAACCTTGAAAACAGCCTCGTGCTTGTTGCGCTATGGTGATTCCGCGTGTGGCCAGCGGCATCCACCGAGGGGGCAAGATCTCGCACGTACTCGTCGTGGAAGACGACGCGCTGCTGCTGCGGAGCGTCGCTCGGATGCTCGGAAGCGGCGGCCACGTGGTCCTCGAGGCCACCGACGTGGACACGGCGCTGGGCATTGCCCGTCAGGAAGACCTGGACGTGGCGTTGGTGGACTACCAGCTGCGCCGCGAGTCGGGCATGGAGGTGCTGGGAGCCTTGCGCCACCTCGCCCCGGGCTGCACCCGCATCCTGATGACGGGTCTGACCGACGGTGCTGTCTTCGTGGACGCCATCAACGGTGGCGTGCACGGTGTGCTCCGCAAGCCCTTCTCCCGAGAGCAGCTCTTCGATGCACTGCTCCGCAGCCACTCCGAGGTGGACTCTCCAAGCGACCACGAGGAACGACGCGGCCTCGACGATGCCATCGACCCCGCGCGCATGGGGATGGCGCTGCAGCCGATCGTGCGAGCGGTCGGTGGAGGCGACCCGGAGCGGATCGTCGCCTACGAGGCGCTGCTGCGCCCCCGTCACCCCGAGTTCGGCAGCCCCCTCCGCTTGCTCGATGCTGCCGAGCGCCACGGCCGGGTCCACGACGTGGGCGGCATCGTGATGCGGCTCGCCACCGAGCGGCTGCGCCGCATCCCCGGCGACGCCCAGCTGTTCGTGAACGTCCATCCCGCCCAGCTCGGGCGGCCCCGGGTGCTGCTGGCGGACCTCGAGGGGCTGTCCCACGCCGCAGACCGGGTGGTGCTGGAGATCACCGAGCGGCGACCCATCGACGAGATCGAGGACCTGGCCGGCACGGTGGCGCAGATTCGCGAGCGCGGCTTCTCGTTTGCGGTCGACGACCTGGGTGTGGGCTACTCGTCGCTGGCCATCGTCGCGGACCTTGGCCCAGAGTACGTCAAGCTCGACATGAGCCTCATCCGCAACATCCATCGGAGCTCCCGCCGCACGCGCCTCGTGCAGTCGCTCCAGCGCTTCGGAGACCAGACGGACATCAAGGTCGTCGCCGAAGGCGTGGAGACGCCAGAGGAGCGGGAGGCCTTGCTGGAGTGTGGGATCCGCTTCATGCAAGGGTACTTCTGGGCACGTCCGTCGGAGACCACGCCGTAGCTGGCCGCCCACCTGCTCAAAGCGGGCGCACCACGACCCCCTCGCGCAGCTTGGGCTCGAACCAGGTGGACTTCGGAGGCATCACCTCGCCAGCGTCTGCCACGGCGAAGAGCTGATCCAGCCCCGTCGGAAACAGGTGGAAGGCCACGCCTGCGCCCTCGGCCACTGCAGTCTTCAGTGCCTGTGGGCCGTGGATCCCGCCGACGAAGCGGAGTCGAGTGGAGCGCCGCGGGTCGTCGATTCCCAGGATCGGATTCAGCACGTGGTCCTGCAGGATGGCCACATCGAGCCCGCTCACGGGGTCGGTACTGCGAACGCGCGGCCGTGCACGCAGGCGGAACCACTGTCCGTCGAGGTGCATCGCCACCTCGCCGCGTGCCGTGGGCGTGTCGGGCCCGTC
This sequence comes from Myxococcales bacterium, assembly GCA_019634415.1. Classification (GTDB taxonomy): domain Bacteria; phylum Myxococcota_A; class UBA796; order UBA796; genus DRPG01. Next base: position 138,891 of record JAHQVJ010000117.1, on the reverse strand, counting down.
GCGCTCCACCTCGTAGGCGTGGGACACCGCATCCAGGAAGGACTCCGGCGTGTGGCCGTTGAGGTCGTTCACCACGCGGTTGTACGACATCACCTCGAGCCTGTCGGCTGGGTACAGGCCGGCCAAGAAGTAGGCCGAGCCTGCCGAGTTCCGCTTCGCGTGGATGCGGGATGCCGCCGCGGAGCGGTGATGGCCGTCGGCGATGTAGAGGCGTCCCAGATCCGACAGGGCCTCCCGCAGCTGGCTCACGGCGCCTTGAGGTACTGGCCACAGCCGATGGACCACGTCGTCTTCGGTGGTCACGGACCAGGCCGGCTCTGCGCTGGACAGATCCGCCAGCAGGCGGTCCAGCCGATCCGTTGGTCGATAGGCGAGGAAGACGAGTCCGACCTGGGCATCCAGCACGTCCATGTGGTGGGTGCGGTCGTCTTCCTTGTCGGGCCGGGTGTACTCGTGCTTCGCGATGGCGCCCTGGTCGTACTCCTCCACCGATGCTGCGGCGAGCACCCCCACCTGCTCGTGCTCCCCCATGCGCTGCCCGTACAGGTAGTACGTGGGCTGCTCGTCGTGGACGAGCACGCCGGAGCTCACGAGCTGGTCCAGGTTCTCGCGGGCCTTCTGGTAGGCCGCGCTGCTGTGCGGGTCGGCCCCCACCTCGAGATCCACCTCGGACCTCGTCACGTGGACGAAGGAGTAGGGGTCCGATGCCAGCTGTCGGGCATTGTCCACGCTCAGCACGTCGTAAGGGGGTGCAATCACCCGACTAGCCAGATCGTCGCGTGGCCGAAGTGCGCGGAAGGGAAGGACGTCTGCCATCTCGAGCCCCCATCGATTGGCGCAGGCTATCCTCACCGAAGTTGGCCTGCCGCCACAGTGGGGGCTACGATGCTCCCGATCGATGCCCCCCATTGGGGTTGGATACGGAGCTATCTCCATGGCGTTCGAGTGGGTGGCTGGACTCTTCCAGGCCGACAATCAACAGACGCGGGGCCTCTCTGGGGACTCCGCCCACTCCGTGGCCCTCGACGACTCGAATCCCTATTACAACTACCGCCTACGGCGGCACAAGGCGGAAGGGGACTTGGTCGCGGATCCGGGGCTGCTCTGGTACACGTCCCCCTACGTCAAACGACGGTCGGGTCTCGGTACGCACGTCGGCGCCGAGATCGGTGACGGGACGGCCAACTACACGGACGTGCTGCTGATTCTCGGGCGGGAGGACTTCGCGCGAGCCACGGGGGAGTGGCAGCAGGGGGCCGTGCGCGCCCTGCAGCAGGAGTTCGAGAACTTCTGCCGGCGCGAGAACTTCAGTCGGCTGCACGCCCACCGTCCGCTGGGCATCCGAATCCTCGAGGACGGGTCTCCCGCCCTCGGGGGGCACAGCCTCGATCTGGCGCGCGGCGAGTTCATCACCGGCCTGCTGCCGAACCTGTACACGGGACCCGTGCGGGGTAGCTACCCCGTGATCGGCGTGCACGTGAACCTGCCCGGCGTCTGGGAGGGCTACCAGGAGGTCGGTCGCCTCTACAACGACCAGATCCTGTTCACCTTGGGCAGCCACTGGCTCGACAACTTCTGCCATCCCAGCTTGCAGCAAGCCGCGCTGTATCGGCTTCGGCAGTACCCAGACGGGTCGTTCGTCCACATCGTGAACCCCGACCTCCAGGACCAGTACCAGGTCACCAGCACCAACCAGGGTGGTGCGAGCGTGCTGACGCTGGCCACGCGGCTCGGCCAGCCCTTGGCCTACCTGGTGCTGGCCGTGATCGATCCGCCTTCCACTCGGCCCTCGCGACCGGCCATGGGTGGCGCAGGTCGGCCCGACATCCACATGCCGCAGCCACCCGCACGGCAGACCTCCGTGGCGGCGGGAGTCTTCGAGCGGACCGAGGCCGAGGCCGTGCCCTCCATCGCGCCTCCCATGATGATGGACGACGAGGAGCCCGTGAGCAACGGGGTGGGCGCCCCCACGGGGCACACCCTGGGCGGCAAGACCATCATCCCCGACGCGCCCTCTGAGCGGATCTTCACGCTCCAGGAGCGAGGCGCGCTGCTGCAGAAGGTGCACTTCTCGGCCTTCATGCTCGGCTACGACGTGTACCTCGGACCCCGCGGCGAGCTCGGCACCCACGTCGAGGACCCTGCAGCCACCTTCCAGGTCCGCAAGCGCTCCGTGTCGCTCGTGGCCCACGTGGACGGTGTCATGGTGGGCGGGCGACCAGTGCCTGCCGGGGTCGAGGTGCCCGTGGATGGCGACGTGAAGATCGAGGTGGCGGGGCAGCGCCTCGAGTACCGCGACCTGCGTGGTCTGTCCGTCGATGGGTGGCCCTACGTCGGCGAGATCCGGCGACCCGCCTCGTCGACCTACATGATCTGGGGCGAGGACTACCACGTGGGGCGCTCACGCGAGTGTCGTGTGGTCCTGCCCGACGAGCCACGCAACGACAACATCCACTGGAAGCCCTCGGTGGGGGATGGCGCCACCATTCGGGCGCGCACCGGTGAGATCCCGAAGTCGCGCTTCTACACCGACTCCATCATGGTGGCGTCGGAGCATGCCACCGTGGACCTCCGCAACGAGGCGCCGCACGTCGTGTGCAACGCGCGGCACTGCTACATCTACGTGCGCCGCAACGGGGAGGTGCAGCCGCTGTACCCGGCCACCTCTCCCCAAGAGCCCAAGGAGATGGACCTCGAGCCAGGAGACGAGGTCCTCGTGGGGAACTGCCTGTTCCACGTGGGCTACACGCCCTCCGAGGAAGGCGTGGCACCTGGACCGGCACCGCGTGTCGAGCTGTCGTCCGATTCCCTCGCGGGCGTGGTGCATCGGCCTGATCTGTCTTCCCTCGAGCACGACATCGCGGAGCCGCCGCCGACCACTCACGCGCCACCGCTGCCCACTGGCAACCGGCCCGCCGCCGAGGACGTGCCCGACTATCTGAAACCCGAGCCCGTCGTGCCACCTCCCGTCGAGCGGCCGTTCGACGCAGTGCCCCACCCTCTGGGCACGGACCGGCCGGTTCCGATGGACGACGCCGACGACCCCACCGTGCCCGGCATGGTCATGCCGCGGGATCCCTCGGGCTGGGACGACGGAGGCACTGCGCAGTACGTGGAGGGCACCCCCTCGGGTGCTGCGGCGCGTGACCACAACGACGTGTCCGTCGACGGCGAGTACAGCAGCACCTCGGACGTGGGTGGCTGGGACGGAGACGACTGGTCGGAGGACCGCACCGCCCCCAGGACCGCTCGACCCGACGTCACCGACGTGCCGCCGAGTCCACCGGCTCAGGGGGCTGCCGGTGTTCCCACCCCCTTCCCGGACGTGGAGCCAGGGGGGCTGCCGCTGGTGGGCACCGACTACCAGTTCGAGCGCACCGACGAGGTGCGTGCAGCGAGGCGAGCGCTGCCTCGGAACGTGGTCTCCATCGACGACGCCGAGGCGCAGTTCGAGCTCGGCCGACCGCTGCACCTCGTGCTCGCGGGATGGACGGTCAACGGTGAGGTGCTGTGTGGCAACCACCAGGCCGCCGATCTCGTGATCCCGGAGAACCGGATCGTCGCCACGCAGACCTTCAATGCGGTGGACTACTTCCGGTTGCGGATCCGCGGGCGTCGAGGGCATCTGTCGGTGCTCGCGCCGCGCGAGGTGTTGATCAACGAGGAGGCGCCCGCCGAGGCCGACTACACCGACCCCGACGAGCACGTGATCGAAGTGATTCGGCGCGACGAAGCGGGGGAGGAGGACTTCTCCGTGCGGCTGCGCATCGAGCAGGATCCGGCGCTACCCGATCCGCGCGCGCGCTTCGTGGCGTTCGATCACAGCGACCCGCTCTCCAAGGCGCTGGTTACACGCGGGTTGCCGCGAGCACAGTCGCGCACCCTCGACCTGGAGGGGATCCGAGTCTCGCTGTTCTACGACCGCGAGGTCGTGACCGTGTCGGATTACCTCGACACCTACCGTCGAGGCTCCACATTCCGTTCCTTCTTCGTGCAGCGTCAGGGCGAGCGCTTCAAGACGGCTCCCGAGGATGGCGCGAGCTTCGAGCTACGACCCGGAGATCGCCTCATCGTCGGACACTGTGTTTACCTCCTTCGGGAAGAGTGACGCACCACATCGTGCTAGTCTGACGCCATGGCCTACACCATCGGAGTCGTCTGCGACATCGGCGTCGGGGCGAACGCCGGCGGACGGTCTCGCAACGAGGACAACTTCCTGGTTTGCCAAAATGGCGGAGCCCGATTCCTCTCGGAGGAAGGGGTCGAACGCCACGATGGTCAGTCGGGGGAAGGGGTTCTGGTGGCCGTCTGCGACGGGATGGGTGGACACGACGATGGGGACGTCGCTGCAGCCACCGCCGTTCGGGTGCTGCGAAAGCTCTACCAGCCCGACGCGCCCAGGCGTCCTGCTCGGGTGTTGTTGAAGTACATCCTCGATAGTCACGATCAGCTCCACCAGGCGGCGAACAAGGATGGCGCCGTGGCCATGGGCACCACCCTGACCGTGGCGTGGCTCGTTCACGGCACGGTGGCCTGGGCCAACGTGGGGGACTCGCGGCTGTACCTGTTTCGAGCGGGCGATCTGGTGCAGTTGTCGTCCGATCAGACGCGCAACGAGTTCGCACGACGGGATGGGCGACCGACCACGGATGACGGCGACCACCTCGTTCAGAACTTCATCTACGGCTCTCGAGGGCTGGGAGACGATCCCGCAATCCGTCTCGATCACGGCCTGGACTCTGGGGCAGAGATCTTGCACGCTCACGATCGACTGCTGCTGTGCACCGACGGTGTCACCAACGCCCTGAGCCGAGACGAGGTGTGTCGGGTGCTCCACGACGTGGCTGATCCCCAGCAGGCGGCGGAGCAGCTCCGGCGGGTCGCGATGGAGCGCGGAAGCCGAGACAACATCACGGCAGTGGTGGTGCGCGTGGATGCCGTTGCTCACCACACCGCCTCCGCTGGCTCCGGCCGGTCGTCCACGGTTCACTACTTTCGCAGTAGCGACTGACGCTAGAAGCGAAAGCTGACCTTGGCTCTTCCCTCCTGGCGGATGCCCGCTGCGGTCGTTCGCTCCAGCCCGCGCTGCACGCAGTCCCCCGCCACGGGGCCCAGTCCCTCCGCGGCTACCTTCGCGTACACGATCTTGCCTCGCGGATCCACCAGGACGTCCGCGCGAACTTCGGCCCCGCTTCCGCACTTCTCTCGAAGGGATGGGGCGCGTGCCTGGACGGCCGCGAACAAGGAGGAGCGCTGGTCTGCCGGGAGATCGGGTGCCTCGCGGTAGCGCTGCTCGAGCGTGTCCTCCACGACGACGGGCTCGGTGACGATGGATCCGCCGAACCAGCCCAGACTCCACGCGGCCACCGCCAGCACGAGGGTGGCGGCAGCGCTGCCGGCCAGGGCGACCACCACGATTCCCACGAGGGACGCCCGCACACAGCCCAGCGCTCTGGACCCCGAGGAGCGTGGGCCGTCGGGTCGCGTCTGGCGTCGGCCCATCGGGGCCACCGACGACGATGGAGAAGGAACGTCCAGGCTCGGTGTGCTCGAGTCCGCGGGCGCGGTGGGAGGATGAAACGGAGGCGGCGCGGGCGGTGGGGTGAAGGTGCCCGGGGGCCCGTCGGGCATCGGCGGCATCGTGGGAGCCGTAGCGCCTCGCCGTCGTAGGAACGGGGGCGGAGGTGCGTCGCTGATGGACTCCAGCGGGCTCGGGCTCGCGGCCCGCTCGATGGGCTGGAAGACGGGCTCGGGCGGCTCCGCGGGGGTGTTGGCGTGTGCAGCTCCCGTCGGCGCCCGATGGGGTGCATCCATCGACGGGGGCGGCCGGTTCAGCGAGGCCATCGACGGGGGTGCAGAGGTGGCCACCAGCGAGGAGACGATGGATGGCGGAGGGGCCGGAGGGTCGTCTGCGACGGAGGGATGAACCGGGGTCGGTGCACCCCGTGGCGGCTTGGTGACGGTGATCTCGTCTGCGTCGAGGGTTCCCAGCGGCTTGGCGCGAGGAGCGCCCAGGAGCGGCTGCAGCGCGTGCAGGGTCTGCTGAATGGTCCAGCGCTGCTCGGGTCGGGTCGCCATCAGGTGGTGGACCACGGCTTGGAGCTGTGCGAGCTGCTCTGGTGTGCCGCGAACCTGCTCGTCGTCGAGGGTGATGGGTAGCTGGGACAGCATCTCTCGATGGCAGACCGAGGGGTCGGCTCGGTGCGCGAAGCGGAACGGTGGATGGCCCGTGAGCAGGAAGATCAGCACCCCCGCCGCCGCGAAGACGTCCGTGGGAGGTCCCGGGGAACCCCCCTCGAACTGCTCCGGGGCGGCATACTCGGGCGTGCCCACGAAGGCTCCCATGCTGGTCAGCTGGGTGCCCACGTGACCACTGACCTTGGCGATCCCGAAGTCGGCCACCCGGCAGTGGGGGATGGCGTCGGCGGGAACGCTGCTCGACAGCAACACGTTGTCGGGCTTCAGATCGCGGTGGACCACCCCGGACTGATGCGCCACGTCCAGCGCCAGCAAGATCTGCTTGAGGATCGCTGCGGCGGCACCAGGATCGAGGGGGCCGACCCGCTTCACGTGGTCCGACAGGCTTCCGCCCTCCTCGAACAGCGTGACCAGGTAGGGCTCGTGCCCCGCTCGATGGACGAAGCCCCGTAGCTGCACGATGTGGTCGTGGGCGAGCTCCTGCAGGATCTGAGCCTCGTTGGACAGGCGGCGTAGGAACGGCCCGGCAGCGCGCGCGCTGTAGAGCACCTTGATCGCCAAGCGCGGTCCGGTGGCGGCCCCTTCGGGATCGGTCTCGCGGGCGAGATAGGTCAAGCCCGCGCCGCCGACGGCCAAGCATCGCTCGATCACGTAGTGGCGGTCGAGCAAGTCGCCAGGTCCTAGCAGCACCCCCCATCCGTTGGTGGGCTGTGGCGCGCCACAGCTGAGGTTCGGGCAGGCATCCGACGCGTGGTCGAAGGACGTCAAACACCGAGCACAGTAGGAGGTGGCCATTCAACAGCACGGTACGCGCTGTGTCGTTCGGGGGCAACGGCGGCCTCGGATGGGCCAGGCTCGCCGCCGACAATGTGCTACACGGTTCTGGGTAGTACCCATGCGATCGGTACTCCGAAGCCCCAGAACGCGATGGGGGCCACGAATCCGATCAGGCCGAACACGCCAGCTGGCAGGGCGACGACGAGGGTGGCCATCATGAGGGCAGGCCAAGCGGTCCGCCAGGTTCGCACGTCGGTTCGTCGGCTCACGACGACGCCGGCGAGGGTGCCGGCGAGGGCGCAGACGCCGATGCAGTGCAGCCCAGCGCAGGTGCTGGTCTGGCACCACACACCGAGGAGCACGAACGCCGCCCCGCTGCCCAGGAGTCCCTCTGCGGCACTTCGAGCCACCTCTCCCCCGCGCCACTGGCTCCACACCATCGTGGTTGCTCCCACGGGCCCGAGGGCCAAGGCTACGCTCGAGCCCCAGCTCCACGCGAGCGCTGCCAGCCCCAGCACGGGCAACATCCATGGCAGCGCCTGCAGCCAGCGGCGGGTCTCGTAGGCACGGCGAAGCTGGGCCAGGCGAGGATCATCGGGGCTCATGGGGAGTTCCACAGGACGGTCTTCAGCCGCAGCATCGCGCGCTGAAGGCGTTTTCGGAAGGTGGCGGCCGGGATGTCCGGCCTGTGCTCGGTCAGCTGCGCCTGCAGGGTCTGGCGATCCAGCGGCTGTAGCTGCGCCATTCCCTCTTCGATCAAGCAGAGTAGATCGGCCTGTAGGGCGTGCTCCTCTGGCGTCGGGGAGGCCACGGCCACGGGGTGTGTGGGCAGCGGATCTTCGCGCCGGCGCCCACGCTTCCGCTTGATCGTGCGGGCCTCCCAGATCGCCACGGACATGGCCCACCCGAGCGCCGTTCCGCGTGCTGGATCATAGTTTTCGCACTGCACCAGGATCTTCATCAGCGCTTGCTGTGCCGCGTCCTCGGCGTCGGCACCCGGGCCGAGGATGCGAGCACACACTCGATCGACCTTGGGTGCGATGGTGGCGTAGACGTGATCGAAGGCCGAGCGATCCCCGTCGGCGAGGCGCACGAGCGCATACGACAGCGCATCGTCGACGGGAAGATCGCTCGACAACGGTCAGCCGCAGCCGAAGAGCAGCGAGCAGATCGAGCCACACATCCCGGACAGATCGGGCCCGACGGTGGCGGCCAGGGCGGCCGTGGGGATCAGAGCGAGGGCCGACACCAGGGCCCAGCGAGAGACGCGTCGTTGCATGTGCAACCTCCAGGACCGACCTCCGGGTCGGTCGCATGGATGGGCGCGTCCGCCACGGTGTGTGACGTCACGAGATGTCAGCGCGGGCCTTCGGCGGCGGGCCTTCCCGACCGTCGGAGTTGACGCAGCAGGTAGCGGTCGGCGGGCAGCACGCAGAACCCGTGCTGGGCCAGATCCGACCATCGGGCTCGGAACACGGGCAGCCCCGCGCCTGCCGTGGCGGTGTCGAGGGTGAAGCCGCAGTCGTCCGTGCCCTTGCGCGGGTGGGGGCGTCCGTCGTCACAGACGCCGACCCCAGCGAGCGTCGAGCCGAATGCAGCATCGGCCACTGGTCTGCACAGCGTGTCCCGCGCCACGTCGAACACCACCACCTTGTACTTGCGGGCGGGTCGCTTGCGTCCCGCCGCTCGCAAGCCCAGCACCTCCAGGAGGCGCTTGATGGAGGCGTCTTCGCCGCGGGCGAAGGTGGTCAGATCGGACGTGGCCACCACGCTCACCCAGGTGGCTCCGCCCACGCGCTTGCCCATGGGTGACACCCACGCCACCGACAAGCTGTCGCCGATGGGGGGGAGCTGGTCGTGGGAGCAGGTCACCTCGGGTGGAGCGGCCAAGGCAGCCCAGGCTGTGGCGATCAGGACCATGTGGATCGCTCCGCGACGTCGTCGGCGAGTCGGCGATGGGTGTCTGCACCCACCTCCGCCAGGGTCGGTGGGGGAGTGCGAGTCAGGAAGAATCGCTCCCGCAGCGCATGCACGCGCTTGGCGCTGAGGGTGCTGGAGTGATCGGCCGAGGGCAGCCTCTCCTGAGTGCGAACCAGGGACTGGAACAGCTCGATCTGGCGGTCTGGATCGGAGCCCATGACCAGCACGTCCACCGTGGCCTCCGTGGTGCGTGCGGCCTGCTCTTCGATGCTCCAGTGGTCGGCGATGGCGCGCATGGTGAGATCGTCGGAGAAGACGACGCCGTCGTAGGACAGCTCTTGGCGCAGCACGCGGGGCAGTACCCGGGGCGAGAGCGTGGCCGGTAGCTCCGGATCGAACGCGGTGAGCACCACGTGGGCGGTCATCACGGCCCCGACTCCGGCGTCGACGGCAGCCCGGAACGGCACCAGCTCCACCGCGCGGAGGCTGGACTCGCTTCGCGCCACCAGCGGCAGCGCGAGGTGACTGTCGACGTCGGTGTCGCCGTGGCCGGGGAAGTGCTTGGCGCAGGCGATCACGTGCTCGGCTTGGTGAGCGTGCACGAACGTCGCCACGTGCTCCGCCACCGCCTCCGGGCGCGAGCCGAAGGAGCGATCGCCGATGACCGGGTTGTCGGGATTGCTGTCGACGTCGGCCACGGGAGCGAAGTTCAGGTTGAAGCCGCAGGCGCGCACCTCGCGCGCGATGGCTGCGGCCACCCTGGCGGTGGTACCGTGCGCCTTGGCCACCGTGCGCATGGAGGGAAACGCGGTCGCCGGCGCGGGGAGGTGGCTGACCCGTCCTCCTTCCTGGTCCACGGCCAGCAGTGCGGGATGGTGTGGATTCACGAGGGAGGCGAGCTCTTCGGTGAGCTGCGAGACCTGCTCGAGCCCGTCGAGGTTGCGCCCGAAGAGCAAGAAGCCGGCTGGGCGGATCTCGGCGACCAAGCGACGGAGATCTTCGTCCACGGCGAGTCCGTCGAAGCCGAGCAACAATCGCTGACCCGCTCGGCGCTTTCGATCCGCCAGCGAGGTGGCTTCGCCCGTGGCTGTGTTCATGCCGACCCCGTTGCGCGGTCCTCTGGGTACTCCGCCAGCTCGATCAACACCCCGCCCGTCGATCTCGGATGCACGAACATCACCCGCGTGCCGTGGGCGCCGGGCGTGGGTGCGTCGGTGGTGAAGCGCCAGCCGCGGTCGCGCAGGCGGGCCACGTCTGTGTCGAGGTCGTCGGTGCGAAAGCACAGGTGGTGCAGCCCCGGTCCTCGCTTCTCGAGGGAGGTCGCGATCGGTCCCTCGCCATCCATGGGGGCCACCAGCTCCACCGTGGTGGGGCCCGACACGGGATGGAAGGCCGTGCGCGTCTTCTGTGACGCCACGTCCTCCACTCGATCCAAGGCGATTCCCAGGTCTTCGGCGAAGCGGCGGATCGCCTCGTCGAGGTCGCCGACAGCGATGGCCACGTGGTCGAGGGACAGGATCATGACAAGGTCCTAGTGCAGGGTGTGTTCCGCCTCGGCGATGCCCGGATAGGCCTCGGACAACCAGCGCCATACGAGGGAGTGTAGGTAGCCCACCACGGGCACGGACACCTCGTCACCGACCTGGACTCCCTCCGAGTGCCAGGCCGCGCGCTCCACCGAGATGTCGGCGCCGACCTCCACCCGCTCCACGATGCGCTCGGCTTGCGCATCCCAGCGGTCGTCCCGCCCGTCGCGCAGGGTGGCCAGCACACCCCACATGCGCTGATAGATCTCGTCGCGGCTGCCCAGCTCCTCGGCGCGCCGCAGGGACTCGGCGATCCGGAGTCGATCCTGCTCGTCGGCGAGCAGCATCCACATCGCTGGTCGCGTCATCTCGCCGTGACCAGCCAACCGGACGTCCGCCCCGGCGCGTACGGACACCTCGAAGATGACGTCCACCATGCGCTGAAGCGCCACGTTCGCGGTGATGTCGAGGTGGGCGCGCAGCGAGGCGTTGTCGGGCGAGGCCACGAAGCGGACCGGCAGTGCCCGGAGGACGAGGGTGTCTTCTCCCTCGTCCACGAAGGGCTCTCCTCGCTCCTTGAGCCACTCTCCGAGTGTGGACACGTCGCAGGTCGGGCTGGAGGCCGGGAAGGTCACCGTGAACGCCATGAAGCCTCCACCGGGTCGATACCGAGGAATGGGGGGCGTGGCCCGACGGCGGTGCGACGGACGGGGTCGGACCCTCGGGGAAGGGTCCGTGCAGGCGGAGATCCTATCAGAGCGCGTCGCCAAGTCCTCAGCCTCGACCCCTGAGCTCGCGGTGGTCCTCTCCCTGGACTTCGATGAAGTCGCTCGTCTCCCGCAAACGGCTGTATACGCGCTCTCCAACGCGGTCCGAGAGCATGGGAGACGGCCCGGTTCCGAGCTGCACCGACGCCGCGTTGGCCACCGAGGCGCCGCTCGATCCGGGGGCGAAGTTGGTCGTCGCCAGGATCGGGCGCACGGCGTTGTACCTGCGGCTCACCAGCTCGTCGAGCACGGTGCCCTCGAACTCGGTGTTCCGGCCCTTCCCGAGCTCGTCGATCGCCAGCACGTCGACCTCCACGAGGGGATCGATCAGTGCTGCCATGCCTCGCCCGACGTCGAACCCCGACTTCAGATCGGCGAGGAGGTGGGAGAACTCCACGAACTTCACGCGCGCCCCGTGGTGGAACACCAGATCGCGCAGCAAGCCGACCAACAGGTGCGTCTTGCCTCGGCCCACCTGGCCGTACAGGATCAGTCCTCGGTTGTCGGCACGTGGGTCGTACGATGCCAGGTACTTGCTCACGGCGGCCAGTACGGCGGTCTGATGGCGCCCCTTGGGCACGAAGCTGGCCCGTGTGCTGTCGGAGTGGCGCGCCGGGATGTTGGCGGCATCGAAGATGCGGCGCCGAGCGAGCAGCGTCTGGCAGCGGCATCGCTTCACTCGGGCTCGGAAGGCCTCGGACTGCGGCACCAACCCGGTGCCACGACAGTCGGGGCAGACCACGACGCAGTGGCAGTCCTGGGCGGCCGCGCGCTCCCCGGCGCGACGGATCAGGGTTCCCGACCCCCGGCAGTCGGGGCATTCGGGTTCGGCGCCTGGGTGAGCGAGCTCCGGAGGGTGTCGGCTAGCCATCGTCTCCCACCAGCTCCCAGAGGGAGGCTGCAGACAAGCACGGGTGCTCTTTATGGAGGAGGTCCCTCGCCGTCTCCTCCACCAACGCCTTGGCCGTGCCTTCGTCCACCAGATGGAGCAGGTCGCCCAGCTCCTGTTCGGCCAGCACGCGACGCTGTTGTCGTCCAGCTTCTCCCAAGGAGGCCCATCGGGCGTCGAGGAACGTGCGGACGTGGGTGAGGGCCTTGCGAACCGCCTGGGGTCCGTCTCCTAGCTCGATGGCCGTCAGACGCTCCACCAACTCGTGGTGCTCCGGCGTGGAGCTGGTGGGGCTCGCCTGGAGCGTGCGGACCACGGGGGCGAAGGGGGGCTCGTGGCCTCGGGTCGGGGGTTGCTTGGCGAACACCCCGCGTGTGGGTCGGCCCAGGTGTCGCTTCACGTGGGTCAAGGTGAGGGGGAACTTGCTCCGTTGCTTCCGCCTGGCCTCCCGGGCTCGCTCCATCGCGCGCAAAATGTCCGTCACGGAGATCCCCGCCTCGAGCCAGTCCACCAGCAGCAGGGAATCGGCGGAAGAGAGGAACAAGGCTCCGCCTCGAAGAGCGCACAGGTGGGCGCGGACTTCCTCTGCCGCGTCTTGCAACGCAGTGGGCACGCCCCATGGATGTGAGTCGGGGACCGACACGCTCCCACCTTGATAGGATTGCCGCCCCTAACGCCGACCGGCCTGAGGTGCCCGTGACCCTCGTCACCCTCCTACTGTCCATTCTCGTGCCCACCTCGTGGGCGCAAGACTCTGACGAGCTCGATCTGGACGACCTCGATGACGACATCGAGTTCGAGGAGCCTCCCGAGAAGGACGACTCCGACGAGGACGAGCGTCCTACCGACGAAGAAGAAGAGGAGGAGGAGGAGCCCGAGGAGTTGTTCGAGGACCTGGAGGGGGAGTCCATCGACCTGCTCGAGGGCGAGGACGATTCCCCGCCGATGGGCTCCGACACCGAGTCGGACTACCGGTCCGCCGCTACGCGCTTGGGGCGTCTGGAGCCCGACGAGGAGATGGCTGGCTGGGAAGAGTACCTCGCCAAGCATCCCGACTCGGTGTTCCGCTCTCGCATCGAGACCCGGATGGAGTCGCTGATGGACGAGCTGTACGACTCCCAGGTCAAGCGGCCCATCGTGACCGACGCTGATGCCATGCGGCAGGAGATCGACTTCGCCCAGGCGATGTTGCTCGAGAACCTGAACCCGCGGACTCGCTTCCAGGCCGGGTTCGAGTGGGGGATCCCGACCTACATCAACCTGATCTTGGACTACGAGCACCAGCTCTCCCGCTCGTTCTCGGTGCACGGGGGCTTTCGCCGTCGGTATCAGGGTTGGAACCTGGAGCTCGGGCCACGTATCGCGCTGATCAAGTCCGCCCGTACCAACACGATCGTGTCCTTCATCGGTGACTTCCGCTTCAACACCAACCCGAGCTATCCGGCCATCCGGCCGCAGCTGGCCGCCGGCACGCGGCTCGGCAAGACCGACATCCAGATCCAGGGTGGGGCCGACATCGAGTTCCGTCAGACCCAGGGCGGAGATCCCACGGTGTCGAGCCGGATCGTGGGCGGTCTGTCCGTGTTCTACCTGGCGGGTGACCGGGTGGGGGTGTTCGGTGAGACGGGGCTCTTCATGAAGCCTGCGTCAGAGCAGGGCGCCTTCGATGGTGGGCTCTTCCGCTTCAACGTGGTCACCGTCGGGATGAAGTTCTTCCCGGGTCGCGCAGATCAACCGGACAAGCGCGACATCGAGGCCAACCTCGGCGCGACGGTGCCCTACACCCAGCAGTGGTGGCAGTACCACTTCGGGTCCATCGCGGGTCAGTTCAACTACTACCTGTAGTCTCGGGTCATGCGCCGAGGAGCAGCGCCACCAGCGCTAGCCCGATGCCGACGCCCATGAGCAGCCCTGCGGCGAGGAACGCCACGAAGGTGAACGCGAGCAAGCACAGGGCGCTCGTCACTGCCATGGTGGACAGGGTGAAGCTGCCTGGCTCTACGACGAACAGGTCCGACAACTCGTCGTCGGGTGTCTCGAGGGGCAGCGGCGCTGGGATGGGCACGAAGGGTGGAAACGATGCCACGGTCGGCTCGTCGGACCCAAGCGCCTCCTCGAAGGTCAGGGGTGGTTCCATGGGGGGCTCTCCTGCAGCTCCCTTCGGTGCTCCGCTTCCGTCGGTTTACCCCAGTTGCTCACATTCTACGGCGGTCCCTCTACTTTCGGAGGGACAACAGCCTCGGGAGCACATCGGCCATCTCGGCGGTGTCCTGTCCGTTCATGAGTGCGTCGAGTAGGGAGGCATCCCGATCTCCCAGGTAGTTGTCCTGGTAGTGCCGGAACCGAGTGACGGTGTCCTCCACCCGGAGCTCCGGGTGGAACTGGCTGGCGTAGAACGGAGCGCCGTCGACCTTGAAGGCTTGGAGCGGCACGCGCTCTCCTCGTGCGAGGAGGGTGACCCCCGCCGGAAGCTCCACGACGTGATCGTGATGACCTTCCTGCGCCCAGAATCCAGCTGCGGGCAAGACTCCCGTGACGGGATCGCTGCGCCCCTGCTCCGTCAGGGTGAGCCAGGTGGAGCCCATCTCCGTGAGGTCGTCGTCGTGGATGACGGTGCCCCCCAGGGCCTGCGCCAGTCCCTGGAAGCCAAAGCAGCTCGCCCAGCCAGGAATCCCGAGCTCCAACACCTGGTCGATGACGGCCATGGCATCGTCGAGCCATGCGTGCTGCTCGAGCACGCTGAAGTCACCGGAGCCGCCGAAGAAGACCGCATCGTGTCGGGCCAGCTCGGATCGCGCGAGGCGCCCTTGCATGATGGGGTGCACATGGAGCTGGTGGCGCTGCAGGCCCGCACGTGCAGCGAACACCGCTGCCTCGTGCTCGAGCATCAGGTCCCCGGGTCGCCGCTGAGCGACCAACAGGGCAGTACCGCGATGGGGCCGGCGCGAGGTCACGTGTCCTCCAGCCGCCCCCGTATCGCCCAACAGGGCGTGGCAGCTAGCGGCGTGGCTGGCTTCGCATGTCGTCGTTCACGAGATCGAGCAGCGTGGCCGACAGCTCGATGATCTGCTCGTGGCTGAATCCCTCGCTCCGCAGATGGCGGAAGAAGCTCTTCGCGACCGTCTTGTTGCGGCTCTTCAGCAGAGAGGGGGTCGCGTTGGCAGGTGCTGGGGTGATCATTGATTGGCCCTCGAATCAGACAAGCCTGGCTGAGCAAGCACCTTGCCAACTTTTTGGGCCCGATTGTCGGGCTTCGCCCTACGGCGAGATCGGCCACTGCGTCGCTGGATACGCATTCTGGGTTCGCAGTGCGAAGTGGCCTTCGCACCTGAGGGCCCCATCTGGCTTCCGTACGTCCGACTGGGTCGCGTCTTCGCGACCTAGCGGCGGGCCTTCTTCTTGGCCATGGACACGTACGTCATGATGTTGGGGATGTCGGGCTGGATCCGCTGGGCGCGGAGCAAGTCCTCGAGCGCGTCTGGGTAGTTCTTGCGGTAGTAGTGACTGATCCCACGACGGCAGAAGGCCATGGCGTGGTTGGGGGCCATCTCGAGTGCTGCGTTGAAGTACTCGATGGCCTTCCGGTAGTCCTTCCGGGCGAAGTACAGGTCGCCGATGGCCACCTGAGGCTCCGGTGAATCCGAGGCGATCTCCTCGGCCACCATGAAGTCGCTCATGGCGCGGCTGTAGTCGCCCAGGTCGAGGTAGAGCCGCCCGCGAGCCACGTGGGCTGGCACGTGATCTGGATCGGCGTCGATCACGTCGGAGTACAGATCGGCTCCCGCTTGGAGATCGCCTGCGGCTGCGGCAGACTGCGCCCGTGAGAACACGGCGGCCACCTCGTCGGGAGAGGGCCGAGCGGGCTCGGGGGGCACGGCGACGGCGGCCTGAGCCATAGGTGGATGCTCGTCGGAGACGGGCTCCACCTCACCCTCCTCCGAGTAGGCTCCATCCTCGGAGTACTCCTCCTGCAGCGACACCGAGAAGCCACCCTCGGCTCCCTCCAGATCCTCCTCGTCGGCCTCGCCCACGGCGATGGGCTCCTCCTCGTCCTCCAAGCCGAGCACCCGCCCGCCTGTACCCGAGGGATTCAGCTGGATGGCCGCCGCACGAGGCCGCTCGTCCGTGGAGGGGCGAATGTGCGGCACGGTGGCGCCACCGTACAGACCGCTCGTCGCAGCTCGAGCGGTGGCCACGCGGGCGGCGCCCAGCTCGGGGGAGGGATGATTCGACTGGGCGCCCTGTCGGCCCGTCAGGTTGCCGTACCGAATGGGCCCGCCCGAGCCGTCGTCGGGCTCCGCGTAGGGGGTGAGCTCTTCGGACAGCTCCTCCGACATCTCCTCGATGTCGGCATCCTCCAGTGCCCCGCCGATGTCCGGTGCGCTGCCGTCGAGGTTCGACAAGGCATCGGAGCCGACGTCGGACAGGGTGGCCACCCGCACGGCGGCGCCCCCTCCAGCGACCGCAGCTGCGCGCACGCTGGCGGCGGCACCGGTGTCTGCGTCGGACAGATCCTCGGACGTCTCGGCATCGTGGTGGCTGCGCTCGGTGCCCGCGGGTGTCTCGTCGAACTGGACCAGGGCCGACACCTGGGTCGCGTCGCTGGTTGCCACCGACTCTTCCAGATCGGGCTCCACCACCGTCGGGGCCGATGAGGCCTCCGGAATGGGGAGCGGCGGTGCCGTCGGCTGATCCAGGGTACTCGCGCTCACTCGCTCGCGGCGTGCCGGAGTCCGGCTCCGAGCACGCATCGACGGTGGCCCCACGGCGGTGGCAGCATCGGCGATGTCCTCTTCCTCGGGACTGAGCTGCGTGTCCATCGTGCGGCGCCGCGCCGTGCTCATCGGCGTGACGGAAGAGCGCGTGGCCGGACTGCTCGTCGGAGGAGCGGCGGGCCGCTCGACGGTCCGAGTCGCCATCACGGGGGTCCGCGCCATCTGCATACCTGCGTCGACGATGGCAGCGTCGGTGTCGAAGGGGACGAAGCCCAGATCGACACCCAGCTTGGTGAGCAGCGTGTCGCACTGCTCCGCGGCGTGTCTCTCCACAGCCAGCACCGATGCGTAGGGCAGGACCTTGGATGCGGCCACGCGGAGGTAGGCCTGGGTGGCTTGCAGCTCCGCCAACAGCTGACGGGCCGACCGCAGCGTGTCAGTCATCCAGCTCGCCCTTGAGGTGCGACAGGTTGTTCATGAGCTCCTCGCGCAGCGACTGCAGATGCTCCACCTTGTGCTTCAGCCCATCCACCCGCGTCTGCAGCTCCTTGGTCTCGCCGGTCAGCCCCTTGCTCTCCGTCTGGAGGGCCGGGATCCGAGCCTCGAGGGTCTCCCGGAGGGACGTCTGCCGCTTGATCTCCTGCTCGGTACTCACGAGCTGGCGTGTGACCTCTTCGGCGGCCTGAACGACTCCCAGCAACTCACCCATCTTGGCTTCCAACAGGCCGTTGAGCTCGGTCTGGATCGCTTGCAGCCGATCGCTGCTCGCCTTCGTCATCGGGGTATCTCCGAAGCTGTGGAGGAGTCGTGGACGGTATCAGACCCCCTAACCACGTGGCAAAGCTTCGAAGAGGAAGCGACCTGGAATCGACCGCTCCCTGACCAGAGGCCAGCTTCGACGATGAGGTAGGTCGAATGCAGCCATTGCACGGAAGATGATGAATAATCCGTGTAGGTTGCACGCTCTTGAGGAGGCTTCAATGCTGCCAATCGGGATACTGGCAGTTGCGCTAGCTGCGAATGTCGTGGCGCTTGAGCATCCTGGAGATCGTCTTCCGATCGACGCCGGCGTCTCGGGCTGCCTTCGACAGGTTGCCCTCGCAGCGCTGCAGGAGGTCCTGCAGGTATCGGCGCTCGAAGGCTGTGATCAGCTCCTCTCGAGCTTCGCGGAGCGATAGCCCCGAGCGAGGCAGGGGCAGCCCCTCCACACCCTCTCCGTCCGCGGACTGCGATGCGGCTCCCGCATCCGCCCGAAGCGCCTCTGGCAGCGCCTGCATGTCGATGAGATCGCCCTCGCAGAAGGGGATCGCGCGAAGCAGCGTGTTGCGTAGCTCGCGCACGTTGCCCGGCCACGGGTACTCGCGGAACAGATCCAGCACGTCGGGCGTGATGCCCCGCACGCTGTGGTCGAAGGAGGCGGTGCTCAAGAGATGCTCGATGAGCAGCGGCAGGTCCTCGAGTCGCTCTCGCAGTGGGGGGAGGGCTATCTCCACGACGGCTAGCCGGTAGAAGAGATCCTCGCGGAACTTCTGCTCCTCGACCAGCTTCTGGAGGTCGCGGTTGGTGGCGGCCACCACCCGCACGTCCACGCTGCGAACGCGCCGATCCCCGATGCGCTTGACCTCCCGCTGCTCGAGCACGCGCAGCAGGGCCGGCTGGAGCTCGAGCGGTAGCTCACCGAGCTCGTCGAGGAAGATCGTGCCGCCGTTCGCCTGCTCGAACACGCCTGCTCGGCTCGAGACGGCGCCCGTGAAGGCCCCACGCTCGTGTCCGAACAGCTCGCTCTCGATCAGGTTGCGCGCCACGGCGCCGCAGTCGAAGACCACGAATGGTCCATCCTTGCGCGGTGAGCGCGCATGGATCGCTCGGCTGACGAGCTCCTTGCCCGTTCCCGTGGCCCCGGTCACCAGCACCGTGAGCTCCGTGCGGGCCACTCGCTCCACGATCGAGAACATGGCGCGGATCTCGACGGCCTGCCCCACGATGTCTTCGAAGTGGGTCTCGGGAGCGGGCACGATGTCGACGAACTCGTCGAGCATCTCGAAGGCCATCTCGGTCTTCCCGACGCGGAACGTCCGCGTCTCCCCGAGGAACACTTCCTTGATCTGGATGTTGCCCACGAAGGTGCCGTTCGTGGATCCCAGGTCTCGCAGGACGATGCCTTCCGCCGTGCGAGCGATCTCGGCGTGGCGGCGACTCACCGTGTCGTCGGTGAGCACGAAGTGGTTTCCTTCCTGCGCGCCGATTCGGATCACGTCGTGATCGAACTGAGCGTTCTGCCCCGAATCCTGACCCTGAAGCACCTTCAACCCGATCCGCCGAAGGTGGAGCTGTTGCTTGCGATTCGGATCGGTGTCTGGGATGACGGACGTGATCTCTGGCATGGGCGCTGTCTGCCCCCCAATCGGACGGGTCAGCCTAACACTGCGCGCCTTGCCGTCAGTGTCGGTCGGTCAGGAAGGTGGACGGGAGCCGTTGTGTGCAGACATGCGGGCGCGCTTCATGATTCGTTGGATCGACCGACGATCCATGCCTGCCGAGCGGGCAGCGGCGCTGACGTTGCCATCGTGTGCCTCGAGGATCGCCTCCACGTATCGCTGCTGGAAGTCGTCGAGGAATAAGCGTCGAGCTTCGATGTAGGGCAGATCGATGCGGACCTCGGTGGAGGACAATCCGACCGGAATGGCGGTGTCGGCCACCTCGGGCGGTCGGCGCAACAGGGCAGGGGGGAGATCCTCCATGCGGACACGACCGCCCGGAGTCATGGCTGCCACGAAGCTCGCCACGTTGCGCAGCTCCCGGACGTTCCCGGGCCAGGGCCAGCGCCGCAGATGCACGCGCACGTCGGGCTCCAGCTCCGGGGGGTGCCGAGAGCCCCGGCAGGACTCCTCGAGGAAGTGCTCGAACAACAGCTCGATGTCGCCCACACGCTCCCGCAGGGCGGGCAGGCGCAGCTCCACGATGGTGAGCCGATGGTACAGGTCTTCCCGAAAGGCGCCCTCGGCCACCCGCTGTCGCAGATCACGCCAGCTCGCGGCCACGACGCGAATGTCGGAGCTTCGCTCGGTTCGGTCGCCCACGGGCCGGTAGGTGCCCTGCTCCAGTAGGCGAAGCAGCCGGGTCTGCGTCTCCATGGGCAGCTCTCCCACCTCGTCGAGGAAGAAGGTTCCCCCTCGGGCGGCATAGACCAGGCCCTCGCGACGCTGGTGGGCACCGGTGAAGGCGCCACGCTCGTGGCCGAACAGCTCGGTCTCCACCAGCGACTGTGAGAGCGCCGCGCAGTCCACCGGCACGAAGGGTCCGGACCGGCCGGACTTGTCGTGCACCGTGCGAGCCGCCACCTCCTTGCCCGTTCCCGTCTCCCCCGAGAGCAACACCGGCAGGGGCGTGTGGGCCACCTGGGAGATCCGCTTGCGCAGGACCTCCATCGCCTCACTCTCGCCTAGCAGCTGCTGTTGCATGGCCCCATGGTATCGCGACGTGTCACCGTGACCGGAGCGGCTTGTAGCGGCCGTCCCGGGTGCGACGCCCCCCCCGTAGCCGAGGATTGGCCATTCGATACGCCCACGCTCGCTCGCTGCGCAGACCCACGCGGACGTCCACCTTCACCCGCACGTACAGGCCCTCGTCGATGCCCTCGTAGGCATCGAGCACGTCGAGCATCCGTGCATCGGGCAGGACCACCAGCTCGCCGTGGACCACGTCGTCGCCATCCGACAGCGCTGGGTATCCGGCAGGCAGGTGCCACAGAGAGCCGACGGTCGTGGCAGGGGTTCGCAGTGCGCGACCCAGGAGCCCCGCCTGGGAGCCTCCGTGCATCAAGGTGCCGTACACGAACAGCCGCGTGCTCACAGGACCTCGAAGGCATCTTGAGGGCGGCCGGTAGGACGGACGGTGTGCCGCTGAGGCGCACCGACGGGAGTGGAGGGCCCGTACCTGAGCTGTGGGTCGAGGAGCTCGGGCCCGGGGCCCGGCTCTGCATCGAGGGAGGCCGCCAACGCATCGGTCAGCGACTGTAGCCGCTGCCGGATCTCCATCTCCTGCGGATCCAGCGAGAGGCGAACGGCGAGGTCCTCCGCCAACACGGCGCGCCTGCCCACCACCGTGACCACGCCCAAAGCTTCGCCGACGCGCACCATGGCGTTGGCATCGATCCCACCGGCGGTGCGTCGCACCAGCATCCACCTGCGACGCTGGGCCAGGCGCTCCAGGAACGTCATCAGTGGAGTGGGGGACTCCAGGCCGACCTGCACGCCCCAGCCGCCTCGTGCGCTCAGCAGCGAGATCCGATCCGGCTGCTGTCGATGGAGGAGCAGGAGTGCTGCGAGGAGCGCGGGACCTGGGGCCCGCAGCAGCAGGCGCTGGCGGAGCGTTCGCAGGTCCGGGATGGATCGTGGGGCTGCCTCGGAGGGGAACAGGAGGCCCCCATGTACGGCCACACAGGGCGACACGATGCTGCGCTCACCCGAGGCGTCGGGGCTCGCCTCGCTGGCCAGCAGGCGGTTGATCGCGGCGACGCCACCCTGTAGCTGCGAGAGGGTGGGGGGAAAGGAGATGGGTAGCCCAGGGTGTTCCCACACATCCAAGAAGCGCTGCGTGACGGTGGGAGGCACCTGCTCGGCGTCTCCGGCCTCCGGGAACAGGTCGAGGCTTCGGTCCATCAGCAGCGCCGAGAGGTGCTGGTGCCGCGACTCCTGGCGCACGGGACCGCCGAACAGGCGCTCGTCCCAGGTGCGGATACGTGGGTCGGGGTGGTCTCCGCTCGACAGGAAGCGCCGATAGTCGGGATCCGAGAGCAGGATCGAGAGAGTGGTGTCCGCGAGGTCGCGGCGAGCGAGGCCTCCGCCGGTGACCACCAGGTGATCTCCGTGGCGCCTGGCATCTCCGCGACGGAGGGCCATGTCGACCAGCTCCCCGAGGGCGATCCCAGGGGCTCCTGCGCGCTGAAGCAGGCCCCGGATCTGGCGCAGGGACAGCTCTCCGTGGTCCAGCAGGTGAGCGTAGGCCAGTCGGTAGGCGTCGGGATCGTGGGAGATGGCCTCGTCGAGTCGAGTCGAGGGTGGCGAAGCGGCGCTGGCGGCGTGCCCGAGCGGGAGCGCGAGCTGCAGCTCTTCCTGCTCCCTCGGTCGAGGCCGGGGCCGCCCCACGGCAGGGGCGACGAGGCTGCGCACCGCACTGGCTCGTCGCCGCACGGTGGCGGCGGCGAGGTCGGGCTCGAGCGCCAGGATGGCTCGCTCGATGTGTGTGAGGTCGGGGAGTCGCCCGTCTCCCGCCACCAGCAGGTCGGCTGCAAAGGCGTTGGACCACACGGCCCGCACATACAGCTGCGCCCTGCGTGCTCCCGCGTAGACGAACTCGAGGCCCAGCGGGGACAGGACGATGGGATCGGTGGTCTCGAGCAGGCCCAACCACTCTCCCGCTTGAAGGTAGGAGCGCACCGTCTGGCCCTGCACGCCACAGGACCGCTGCAGCCCGCGCGTGGTGCGCACCCCCTGCGCCACGGCCTCCAAGATGCGCGTGAGCAGCTGCGGGCTGTTCGCGCCGGGCACGATGACCGAGCGCGCCGTCATGGTCCGATCCCCGGGTTGGGATACGCTGTGGCCCTGTGGGTTCCAACGCCATGACCATCCCCCGTCTCGACCGACGGCTGACGATTCTCCGCGGAAAACGCCAAGGTGCGTTCGACCCCGACCAGTACTACCTGGAAGAGGCCATCCGCGCCCGAGTCGCCCGCAAGACCCGATGCTACCTGCGCAACATGCAGCCCGTGGTGCTGATCACGCCACGCTGGAGTCAGCCGCGCCGCTTCCTCGACGACGTAGCGGTGGACCTGGCTGTGGGCGAGCCCAGCGTGCACTGCCGCACGCTGTCGTTCCGGCCGCTCGACGGGCGCACGCCCCACCAGGCGTGGTCTTGGCTGGTGCAGGCCATCGTCGAGTTCTGTGGACTGTCGGTGAACGGGGAGGCGTGGCAGGCCGTCAGCCGGCATGGCTTCCGCGTGGTGATGAAGGAGCTGTTCCGTCGTGCGGAGCAGGAACCTCGTCGCTGCCTGATGATCCACTCGGCCGAGCACATCCACGTCGAGGCCCTCCAGGACTTCATCTCGGTGTTCGAGGACCACCTTCACCATCGCACCACGAACCCTGGCTTCAACCTGCTGCTGGCAGGTGCGGTGGATGCGCCTCATCTGGAGTTCCAGGGCGCGCGTCGGCTGCTGCTGCCCGACTTCAACGAGACCGAGGCCCTCGAGGCGCTCGTGGAGCACCTGGGGCCGGACAACCTGCCTCGGCTTCGCTCCCTCGTGGCGACGGTGGGAGGCATTCCTGCGGTGATCGATGCGCTGGGCACCGAGGCGGCAGGTCGAATCAGCGACGTGGTGGCGGATCGGCGGTCCTTCTGGCGCACGTTGGGGCCCCTCGGCCAAGAGATCAGACGAGCATTCGATATCGTGGCTGCCGACCCATCTCTGTCCGCACGCCTCCAGGACCTCGCCAGCCACGGCCCCCTCCCGCCCGACAGCAGGCGCGATGCACGGCTGCTGAAGGCGGGTCTGATCCACCAGGTGGGTCGGCAGGCTCACCGCACCACGACGCAGCTCCGCGCGCCCGTCTTCGCGGACCTCACCTAGTCAACGCCTTCGTGATCGAGTGGCGGGCTACTCGAACTCGAACTCGAACCCGTCGCCGAGCTCCCCTTCCAGGAAGGTCTTGAGGCGCTTCTTGAGCCGGGCCTCCACCTGCCGGATGCGCTCCTTGCTCACGCCGAAGTGCTCCCCCAGCGACGACAGGCTCACGGGGTCCGTGGCCACCATTCGCTGCTCCCAGATCATCCGCTCGCGGTCGTCGCGGAGGTGGGCCTTGGCGAAGGCGTCGAGCTTGGATCGGTACAGCTCCGTCACCTCGCGGCGGGCAGCGTTGTCCTCGGGGTCGTTGGGCTCGCCCTCGGGCACCACCTCCGACAGCGTGCGGCCCTCCGGATCGTCGCCGGCGGGGGCGTGCAGCGACAGCGCAGGCGCCCGCATGTGGCGGTCGACGGCGTCCACCTCGTGCTCCGCGACCCCCAGGTTCTCCGCGATCAAGCGGCTGGTGGGCTCGATGCCCTCCTTCATGAGCCGATCGCGCTCCTTCTGGAGCTGGAAGAACAGCTTGCGACCTGCGCGGGTGGATCCGAGGCGGACCAAGCGGAAGTTGTCGAGCAAGAACCGCAAGATCATCGCCCGAATCCAGTACTGGGCGTAGCTGGAGAAGCGGATCTCCCTGGACGGATCGTACCGGGACAGGGCCTCCACCAGCCCCACGTTGCCTTCCTGGATCAGGTCCAGCACGTTGGCCCACTGCCGGTGGTACTGGAAGGCGATCTTGATCACGAGGCGGAGGTTCGCCGTCACGAGGCGCTCGGCAGCCTCTCGATCGCCGGTGTCCACGAACCGGAGCGCGTACTCCTTCTCCTCTTCGGGAGACAGCAGGGGGTACCGACGGACCTCCGAGAGGTAGAAGTTCAGCAGATCCTTGGAGCGCATCCCCGAGGGGGGGCGCTTCAGGCCAGGCAGGCCCGCCGGGAGCTTCCGCTTTGGAGCATCATCTCCGGTCTCGTTGATCTCTTCCGACATCCTTCTCCCCCCGGGACCCACGACCGAGCACGCCCGCGAGCCATCCCTCCGCCGTCAGCTCCCGCAGGGCCCTGGGCACTCCCGCGATGAAGGGATGGCCCTGGGAGGCGGTTTCCGGAGTGAAGGGTTCACCGGACACGTCCCATATCATGCGACCCGTTTCGCGGATGAGCAATGCGCCACACCCCACATCCCACAGCTTCCACTTGGGGACCACGGTGCCGGCGCCCGAGCCCGCCGCCACCAGCGCCATGTGAGCCGCGCCCGAGCCCAGTGCTCGGACCTTGCCGGACCAAGGTGCACGTCCGGCCCGGTGGAAGCGAGACGGCACGAACAACGTGGGATCGTCGACGGCCACGTCGTCGCTGGGGGGCCCCAGCCGGCGTCCATCCCGGAAGGCGCCACCCCCGCGCTGCGCGAACCAGGACTCGGCCAGGCGAGGAACGAAGAAGGCGCCGACGTCGAGCGCGCCATCCACGTCGACGCGACACACCGTGGGGCCCCAGTACGCGAGCTGGCCGAGGAAGGCGCTGGTTCCGTCGATGGGATCGACGAACCAGGTACCGTGCCCCGAGCGGGCTTTGGCCTCGGACCCCTCCTCGGCCTGGATCCCGTCGCCGGGAAAGGTCCGTGACAGCGCCTCGACGATCACGGACTCCGCTGCCTGATCGGCATCGGTCACCACCGTTCCGTCGGGCTTTCGGCGAGCCTCGCATCGTCCGAAGTGCTCCAACGCCGTGGCGCCTGCATCGCGGAGGAGCTGCTCGAGGACGTCCTGAAGCTCACTACCCATGACGTGGCTTAGCTCAGTCTCGTCGGTGCTGCGATGTAGGGTGAGCATGGGAGGGTGGGTGGCCCACCACGGTCCGGAACTGGTTCCACTGCGCGCGTTGCCCTCCTGGGGGCCAGACGCCCTCGAGGCGTCTTGGGGACGGCGGCGGGTGGCCGTCAAGCTCGGCCCTCCCGTGGTCGACCCAGCGGCCCTGGCGCTGGCACGCGAGCGTGCAGCCCCCTGGGTGGAGCGGAGCGCCGACGGCATCCTCGCGCTGCTCGGTGTGGCGCGACTGGGAGGCCGCGAGGCATGGCTGTACGAGCTGCCCAAGGGGGTCGCGGCCTCGCTGTTCACCGCACACCAGACCGACCTGCCTCCACCCGCCGCTGCCGTCCAGATCGTCGCCGCGGTGTGTCGCGTCCTGGCCTCTCTGGACGTGCGACATCCCGGGCCTTGCTGCGATGACCTCTTCGTCTCCGGCGGTGGTGACGTGGTGGTCGCCGGGCTCGTGGGCCCCGAGGAGCCCGCTGCAGGACCAGCCGGTGCGGAGGACCCCCGCGCCTCTCAGGTGTGGCGCGTCGGCGCGCTGCTGCTCGAGCTGATGTCTGGTGGGCGTCCCGGAGGGACCACGCGAAAGGTCCACGATGCATCCGTGCGGCGGCTGCTGATCGCGGCGATGGCTCGTCCGGGCCCCGGGGTGTCCGAGGAGCTGCGAGACCTGATCGCCCAGATGCTCGGGTGGGAAGCGGCGGCGCGACCAGGTCTGCGCGGCCTCGGCGAGCGGCTGTCGGGGGTGGCCACCGAGCTGCCGCCTCCGGATCTCCAGGTGTGGAGCGCCCGCTTCGTGCCGGCGCTGCTCCGGCGATTCGAGGCGCCACACGAGCTTCCGGAGCCGCCCGATCCCACCGAGGTGGACGACGACGAGGTGCTGGAGCCCACCGAAGAGTCCGATCTGGTGGTGGTGGAGGGCACCGAGGAGATCACGGCGCTGTCCGAGCCCAGCACCGCCCGGTGGACGCTCCCGGCGGAGCATGGAGCGATCCCGGTGGACGTGGGCCCACCGCCCGAGGCCGTGCCCTCGGGCGCCCGTCTCCCGAGTGGGCTGTTCGGTGGCGGGCGGCTGGATCCCACGGCGCCCGGGAGCGCGTGGTTCAGACCTGGCTTGCTGCTCCTGTTGACGCTGCTCCTGGCGGTGGTGGCGTTTGGCCTCGGCTTCTACGTGATGGCGCTCTGACGGTCAGTCGAAGACCCAGACCAGATCGGCTTCCTCCTCGCTCCCCATGCCGACCTTCACCGTGAGGCGAACGGCGACGACGTGCAGCTCGGCGAGGCTCCGGCCCGGTCCAGCCCAGAGCGGGAACGCCATGATTCCCTCCATGGCTCCATCCTGCGCGTGCAAGGGTAGGTAGGCGGCTCGGAACGGGCCAGCCCCCCTCGCGCGATCCACCAGATCGCCGGGGATGCTCCACTGCTCCTCGAGGAACGCGTGGCTCAGCAGATCCGCGAGCAGGGCCTCCGTCGTCTCTGCCGCTGGAACCACGGTGTGCTCGTCGTTGAGCTCAAGTGTGGTCCCCGCTGGCAGCCAGACCAGCGGCTCGTCGGAGCGGATCGACACCTCGAAGAGCAGGGCGGCTCGGTTGTTGAACAGGCGGTGCCCTCCCGTGGGCCAGCGGTTCCACGGCGCGTCCTCGGGACGAAGGGGGCGCGCGGTGGCCGTCACCGCGCCCGCCGTCGTCTCCTTCGCCACGAAATCGATCGTGGGTGGGGGGAGGCGAGCCGGCTCCAGGTCCGCACGCCGATAGGCCTCGATCCGATCCGCGACGCTCTGTTGGGCGCCTAGGGGAAGGACCGTGCCGGTCCTTCGGCAGCCCGTCGCAATCCATGCTACAGCCATGATGCAGACGGCCCATCGACGTCCCGCCCGACTACGGGAGCGGTTGACCTCGGCGGTCGCCTTGTCATCACGGGTGGACTCGTTATTTGTGCCGGGCACGGTGGGTGTAGCTCAGTTGGTTAGAGCACTGGATTGTGGTTCCAGGGGTCGTGGGTTCAAGTCCCATCTCCCACCCTCACTCGATTCTCGGGCCTATAGCTCAATTGGCAGAGCACCGGACTCTTAATCCGTTGGTTCCAGGTTCGATTCCTGGTGGGCCCATATTTCAATGCAGACATCCGCTCGGCGGCCAACATGGGAAGTGTGGTCGCCCGTGAGGCCCGAACGATGAAGGTCGACGTCACCTCAGTGAACTCCTTTCAGCGCAAGCTGACGGTCGTGGTTCCCCCCGGTCAGGTCAAGCAGTCCCTCGATCGGGCCTACAAGACGCTGTCCCACCAGGTCCGGATGCCGGGCTTTCGCCCTGGCAAGGCCCCCCGTCGCGTGCTGGAGGCTCGGTTCGGCGAGCGCGTCCGGGCGGACGTGGCCAACGACCTGATCCAAGCCTCCTGGACCGACATCCTCCAGGAAGGCGAGCTGCAGCCCGTGAGCCAGCCGAGCGTCGACGAGTCGGGCGAGGTGGGCGACGCCGATGGCTTCAAGTTCATCATCACCGTCGACGTCAAGCCCAGCATCGAGCTGCAGAAGTGGACGGGGCTCGAGGTGCCCTACCCCAAGGTGGAGATCGCCGACGACGCCGTGGACGCGGCCGTGCGGGCTCGACTCGAGGGCCACGCGAGGCTCGAGCCCATCGAGGGTCGTGCCTGCGAGAAGGGCGACATGGCGCTCGTGGAGCTGCACGTGTTCGACGGCGACGACGAGGTGGCCACCGAGCCGGGCACCATGATCCGTACGGAGGGCGACCCCTACTACCCCGGCATCGAGGAGATCCTCGTGGGGATGGCGCTGGAGGAGGAGCGCGAGGGGCGCGTGGAGTTCGGTGAGGACGCCCGCGAGGAGGCCATCGCTGGCCGCACCCTCGACGTGAAGGCCAAGCTGCTGACGCTCCAGTCGTACCAGGTGCCCGAGCTGACCGACGAGATCGCCGAGGAGCTCGGCTTCGAGGGGGGTGCTGCGGGCATGCGGAGCTCCATCCAGCAGCAGATGCGTGACCAGCGCGAGGAGGCTGCTCGCAACCAGGCGCGCGCCAACCTGCTCGAGGTCGTCATCGAGCACAACACCTTCGACGTGCCGGACGGCATGGTGGACCAGAGCCTGCAGATGCTCATGCAGGAGCTGCGCTTCCAGCGGGCCTACGCCATGGGCCGGGATCCGAACACCGTGGGCTTCACCGACGCCGAGGTCGCCGATCTGCGCACTCGGGCCGGCTTCGCTGCTCGCTCGGCTCTGATCCTCGAGTGGGTGGCCGAAAAGGAGTCCCTCGAGGTCACCGACGCCGACGTGGACGCTCGCTACGAGGAGCTCGCCAACACGCGAGGCCAGACGGTGGAAGCCGTGAAGGGCTGGTTCTCCAAGGAGGGCGCGGTCGACGAGCTCAAGGACCGCATTCTCGAAGAGAAGACGCTGGACTGGATGCTCGAGCGCTCCACCCTCGTGGAGCAGGAGGCGTCTGCCGAGACGGAGTCTCCCGCCGACACCGCCGGGGAGTCAGCTGCGAGCACCGCCGGTGGGGCCTTCGCCGTGCTGGATGGTGCCATCGGGGCCCTCAAGGATGCCCTCGCCACCGGTGAGCACGACGGTCAGCTCGACGAGATGCTCGCCGCCGAAGAGGGCGGCCGCAATCGCAAGGGTGCGGTGGCCGCGATCAAGGCCCGGTTGAGCACGGTCCAAGCGTGACACCGGGCGCGCCGAGTCGACTCACCAACCCTCGCGCCTTGCTGCTCGCTCTGCTGCAGGCGTTCGACTGCGACGTGCCGGTGCAGGTACTGATCCGAGCGGCCAGCCTGTTCGAGATCGACGAGAACCGAACGCGGGTGGCGCTCCACCGGCTGCGCTCGAAGGGGCTCGTGCTCTCGCGAGAGCGGGGCTCCTACCACATCGCGCCCGGCGCCCCGATGTCGGATCCCGAGGTGGAGGAGGAGGTCGACGACGGAGGAGAGCCCACCCTGCGGGCCCCCGGGCGCGGAACGTGGCAGCACGTGCTCGAGCGGCTGCTGCCCTGGGATGGACGGTGGATCGCGGTACACACCGCACCTCTTCCGCGTGCCGACAAGACCATCGCCCGCCGACGAGATCGGGCCACCCAGCTGGTGGGCCTGCGGGAGCTGCAGTCTGGGCTGTTGGTGCGTCCCCACAACCTCGCTGGCGGGATCGACGGCTTCCGGGAGCGATTGGTGGATCTGGGCCTCGAGGCCACCGCTCCCGTGTTCGACATCGGAAGCCTGGGGCCCCACGACGATGTCGCTCGAACCCTGTGGGACGGGCTGCATCTCGACGACCGGTATCGTCGACACATCGATCGCCTCACTCGGCTCACGCTGCAGGTGCGCACCATGCCGGTGGAGGAAGCCGCTCGGCAGGCGTTCGTGGCCGGCGGAGAGGCCGTTCGCGACATCGTGACCGATCCGTTGTTGCCCCCTCCGCTGGTGGATCCCGCGCTACGCGAGGCATTCGTGGAGACCATGACGACGTTCGACGATGTCGGCCGCGATCTGTGGTCACGCGTTCTCGACACCGATCTGCCCCTGCTGATGGCCCCCACAGTGGAGCCGACGTAGGGCACCGGAGCGGTGGGCGAGTCCAGATCCGCAGCTCCAGCCCTCGAGCGTGTATTGCCTGCCTGTCCTGGTAGGTCGCACCAGAGGATCCCTGTGGTTACGGTGCGGAAACATCGTGAGGAACGGCATGGACAAGCCCCAGCCACAGCTCTATCTCCCGGCTCCCCCGTCGGTCACCGAGATGACCCACCGAGGTGAGACGCGGAACGACATCTGGTCCCGTCTTCTCGTGGACCGCATCGTCTTCATGGGCACGCAGGTCAACGACTACGTGGCGAACCTCGTGATCGCACAGCTGCTCTACTTGGACAGCCAGGATCCCGACAAAGACATCTTCCTGTACATCAACAGCCCAGGTGGCTCCATCCACTCGGGCATGGCCATCTACGACACCATGCAGCACATCAACGCCAACGTCGCCACGATCGCCGTGGGGCTGGCTGCGTCGATGGGAGCTGTGCTCCTGGCCGCTGGCGCGAAGGGCAAGCGGCGGGCGCTGCAGAACTCTCGCGTCATGATCCACCAGCCGCTGGCGGGCATTCCGTACGGGCAGGCCACCGACATCGAGATCCACGCCAACGAGATCCTGCGCTGGCGTGAGGTGCTCAACGACACCCTAGCGCTGCACACCGGTCAGCCCCTCGACCGCATCGCCGCCGACACCGACCGCGACAACATCATGACGGCGGATCAGGCGTTGGAGTACGGGCTGATCGACGAGGTCATCCGCCCCGGCGAGCGTGGTTCCGACGACGACTGATCGGGGACGCTACAGTCCGACATTCCATCGGGCAGACGCCCCAGCGGAGGACGAGTGAGGCGCAAGACGGGCAACGGCAAGGACCTCTGCTGCAGCTTCTGCGGCAAGAGTCAGAAGGAGGTTCGCAAGCTGATCGCCGGCCCCTCCGTCTACATCTGCGACGAGTGCGTCGAGCTGTGCAACGACATCATCACCGAGGAGTACGAGCGCGAGGACTTCTACTCCACCAAGGGGTTGGTGCCGAAGCCCAAGGAGATCTACGCGTTTCTCGACGAGTACGTGGTGGGTCAGGATCGCGCCAAGCGCATCATGTCGGTGGCCGTGCACAACCACTACAAGCGGATCGACTCTCGGGCCGGCATGGACGACGTCGAGCTGCAGAAGTCGAACGTGCTGTTGGTGGGGCCCACGGGGACCGGCAAGACCCTGCTCGCGCAGACCCTCGCCAAGTTCCTCAACGTGCCCTTCACCATCGCGGATGCCACCAGCCTGACCGAGGCTGGCTACGTCGGCGAGGACGTCGAGAACATCATCTTGAGCCTGTTCCAGGCCGCTGAGTACAACGTCGAGCGGACCACCAAGGGGATCATCTACGTCGACGAGATCGACAAGATCTCCCGCAAGGGCGAGAACCCGTCCATCACCCGAGACGTCTCGGGGGAGGGGGTTCAGCAGGCGCTGCTGAAGATCATCGAGGGGACCGTCGCCAACGTCCCCCCCAAGGGCGGGCGCAAGCATCCGCAGCAGGACTTCCTGCAGATCGACACCTCCAACATCCTGTTCATCTGTGGCGGTGCCTTCGTGGGGCTCGACAAGATCGTCGAGGCGCGGCTCGGGCAGCAGCAGGTGGGCTTTGGCACGGAGATGCAGGGCAAGCGGCGTTGGACGAGCGACGAGCTGCTCGCTCAGGTGGAAGCCGAGGATCTGATGAAGTTCGGTCTCATCCCGGAGTTCATCGGTCGCGTTCCCGTCACGGCAACCCTCGATCAGCTCGACGAAGATGCCCTGGTGCAGATCCTGACGGAGCCCAAGAACGCCCTCACCAAGCAGTACCAGAAGCTGTTCGAGATGGACGGCGTGCAGCTCAAGTTCACCGAGGGCAGCCTCCGGCTGGTGGCTCGCGAGGCGCTGAAGCGAAAGGCAGGCGCCCGTGGGCTGCGGGGAATCCTCGAGGACATCATGTTGGATGCGATGTACGACCTGCCCAGCAAGTCGAACGTGCGAGAGTGCATCATCAGCGAAGACGTGGTGGAGCGGAAGCGTCCGCCGATTCTGGTATACGAGAACGAAGAAGCAGGGTGGGCGTGATCCCTCCTCCTGTGCCGCACTCGCAAAGTCCTCGCGCCATCGAGCCGTTCCATGCCCTTGTTCCGAGATAGTCGTCCGCCTCCAGCCACGGGCGGGCACACCTGGCCGATGCTGCCTCTGCGAGAGGTAGTGGTGTTTCCCTACACGCCCATGTCGCTCATCATCGGGCGGCCTCGCTCGCTGGCTGCGGTGGAGGCAGCGTCTGCGTCGGAGGGGCGTGAGGTGTTCCTCGCGGCTCAGCGTGCGGGCGACAACGTGGACCCGTCTACGGACGACATCTACGCCTTCGGCACCATCGCCACCATCGAGCAGGTGCTCAAGCTACCCGACGGCAACACCAAGATCCTGGTGGAGGGGAGGCGTCGAGCCCGGGTCCGTCGCTTCGTCGACAACGCGTCGATGTTCGAGGTGGAGCTCGAGGAGTTTCCCGCGCGCGGGGTGGTGGACATGGAGGTGCAGGCACTGGTCCGCACCGTCAAGGCCACCTTCGAGCGCTACGTCAAGCTCAACCGGGCCGTACCTCCAGAGATGTTGCTGACCGTCAACGCCCTCGAGGATGCCGATCGCTTGGCCGACACCTTGGTGGCGCCCCTGCAGTTCAAGCTCGAGGAGCGGCAGGAGCTGCTCGAGATGGTCGACGTGGCCTCGCGCCTCGAGCGGCTCTACAAGGCGTTGCTCACCGAGATCGAGTTCCTGCAGGTGGAGAAGAAGCTCAAGAGCCGGGTCAAGCGCGAGCGCGACAACACGCAACGCGAGTACTGGCTCAACGAGCAGATGAAGGCCATCCAGAAGGAGCTCGGCGACAAGGAAGGTCGGTCCGATCTGGAGGAGCTCGCTCAGGCGCTCGCAGCCAAGTCGCTGCCCACCCCCGTGCAGGAGCGGGCGGAGAAGGAGCTGCGCAAGCTGTCGCAGATGAACATGATGAGCGCCGAAGCCACCGTGGTCCGCAACTACCTCGACTGGATCGTGGATCTTCCGTGGGCCGAGCAGAGTGCGGAGCAGGTGTCGCTGTCGGATGCGGCTGCCGTGTTGGATGCCGATCACTTCGGTCTGAGGAAGATCAAGGAACGGATCCTCGAGTACCTGGCCGTCTCCACCTTGGTGGAGAAGATGCGCGGACCCATCTTGTGTCTGGTGGGGCCGCCGGGGGTCGGTAAGACCAGCTTGGCGCGCTCCATCGCGAACGCCACTCAGCGGCCCTTCGTGAAGATCAGCCTCGGGGGGGTGCGCGACGAGGCCGAGATCCGCGGGCATCGGCGCACCTACATCGGGGCGATGCCCGGCAAGCTGCTCCACGCGATGAAGCGCGCCGAGAGCGTCGATCCGGTGTTGCTGCTCGACGAGGTCGACAAGATGAGCGCCGACTTCCGCGGCGATCCCTCTGCGGCGCTGCTCGAGGTGCTCGATCCGGAGCAGAACTACCAGTTCAACGATCACTACCTCGACCTCGACTACGACCTGTCCAAGGTCACGTTCATCTGCACGGCCAACTCGCTGCAGGGCGTCCCACTGCCCCTGCAGGATCGGCTCGAGATCATCGAGCTCACTGGCTACACGGAGCAAGAGAAGGTGGCCATCGCCCGCCGGTATCTGCTGCCGCGACAGATGGAGCTCAACGGGCTCACCGACGACAACCTGGCGCTGTCCAACCAGGCGCTCACCGAGACGATCCGCGACTACACGAAGGAGTCGGGGGTTCGGGATCTCGAGCGGCAGATGGCTCGGATCTGCAGGAAGGTCGCGCGTCGGGTGGTGCGCTACGGCTCCGACACGCACATCAAGGTGGTCACGGCGAACCTGAACAAGCTGCTCGGCCCACCGCGGTTTCGCGTGGCCCATCGCGAGCAGGAGGATCAGGTGGGCCTGGTGAAGGGGCTCGCGGTGTCTCCCTGGGGAGGTGAGCTTCTCAACATCGAGGTCGCGACCGTTCCTGGGAAGGGCAAGCTCATCCTCACGGGTCGCCTGGGGGACTGGCTGAAGGAGTCGGGCAATGCGGCGTTCACCTACATCCGCTCTCGAGCGGAGGCGCTGCGCCTCGAGCTGGACTTCCACGAGACCACCGACCTGCACATCCACTACCCAGGCAACGCGCTGCGCACGGATGGCCCGAGCGCTGGGATCGCCATGGCGTGCGCCATGGTCAGTGCGCTCACCGGGATCCCCATCCGCGCCGACACCGCCATGACGGGGGAGATCACGCTACGAGGGCGGGTCCTGCCCATTGGTGGGGTCAAGGAGAAGGTGCTCGCGGCCCATCGCGGGGGAATCACCCGTGTGTTGATCCCCGAAGAGAACCGCAAGGACATCGAGGACATCCCGGCCAACGTCACCCAGACCGTGGAGATCTTGCCCGTGTCCCACATGGATCGCGTGCTGATGGAGGCCTTGTGCGGCCCCGTGGCCGAGGATCTGTTCGGAGCGGGACGGGCGGCGGTGGACGAGGTCACCGAGGGCCACCAGGGATCACAGCCGTGACGCTCCGCTGATGCTCACTCGGGCTCGGGCTCGGGCTCGGGCTCGGGCTCTGGTGTCTTGGGGCTGCCCTTCTTGTGGGCTGCCGCCATGTACTTGAGGACCCGGCGGGCGTCGGGACGCTCGAAGGAAGCCTCGAAGCCTGGCATGAAGCCGGCTCCGTACAGCACGATGTTCACCATGGTGTCGGAGGCCTTCACGGTGCCCGACAGATCGGGCACGGGGTGGACCAAGGCCGTGGCGGCCGGGCCGTCCCCGGCGGCCGTCGGGCCATGGCAGGACGTGCAGTGACGCTCGTACAGCTCCTTGCCTCGCTCCATGTCCGTGGGGCGCTTCACGCCGTTGGCGTGGGCTACCGTCGCACCTAGGGCCAGCCATGCGATCATCAGCGCCTCCCGGGCAGGGCCACCCGAGCAGGGTAGCCCAACAGCAAAGAGCCCGCTCACCGAGGTGAGCGGGCTCTGAAGTGGCGGGATGGACGGGACTCGAACCCGCGGCCTCCGGCGTGACAGGCCGGCGTTATAACCAACTTAACTACCACCCCATGAAGGGAACTCGAATTGGGCGGAACAGGATTCGAACCTGCAACCGTCGGCGTGTAAAGCCGAAGCTCTCCCGTTGAGCTATCCGCCCTGACGGGCCGCCATGACCCCTCCTAAGTAGCGAGGGGCGACAGGGCCGTCAAGGCTCCAGGCGAAGGTCGCTCGATACCTGCTCGACGGCGCCGCCCTCGGGCCGTGCCGTGTCGGGCCGAAAGCGAATGGGGAAGCCCACCACGTGGCCGTCCACCAGGCCATGGGCCGGGAACGCAGCATGATCCAGCCGCTGTACGACACACGCCACGACGGGATCGGGCCAGTCGCCCGCGGCGACGATCTCCACCTGATCGATGCCACCGGTACAGGCCACGTTCAGCTCGAGCTGAAGGGTGGCCTGAGGGGACTCGGCCGAGGCGGACACGCAGGGCAGCACTCCCGGCACGAAGTCGCGCATGGCCTGCGCGATCTGGGCATGGGAGAGCCCTCGTGGCTCCTTCGAACAGTGCGTCAGCGCCTTGGAGGGGCGTAGGGAACCCAGACCCCTGGAGGGTCCGTCGAGCGGGCTCGGGGGGGTGAGACCCCAGGCGAGCAAGCCGCCTCCCATCAATGCCACCAACAGCGTGCTGAGCGCCCCTACCGGACGCATGGTTCCATCCTCCGCCCCCGCTGGATAAACGGTGCGCCAGCCGCGAGCAAGTTTACGAGGTTGCCGCAGCGGCCGGGGAGCGTGAGAAAGGTCAGGCGTGGGGCCCGTCCAGATCCGAGGTGAGGAACCACAGGCCGTGCTGCCGCGGCCGGAGGAAGGTGCATGGCCGACAGCGATACCGCCTGGAGCTTGGGGGGCGCCTTGTTCCTGGGCGTCACACAGGGGCTCACCGAGTTCCTCCCCGTGTCGTCCTCGGGTCACCTGGTGTTGTTCCAGCAGTTCGTGGACGTGGGCAGCGACGAGGTGCTGTTCGACCTCGTGCTCCACGTCGGCACGCTGATTCCGGTGCTGTGGTTCTACCGGGACTGGGTGGGCAAGCTGATCATGGATCCGTTCGTGGGGGAGGGGCCCTGGCTCGAGCGCACGGGAGTGCGCTGGATCGGGCTGCTCGTCGCGGCGTCCATTCCCACGGCGATCATCGGCCTGGCCTTCGAGGACCTCTTCGATGCGCTCTTCGCCACACCTGCGGCGCTGGCGGTCACGTTCTCGATCACGGCGATCCTGCTGCTGCTCACGCGACCCTTCGATCGCAGCCACATGGATCGCAGCCTCTCCTGGCCGATCGCCGTGGTGCTGGGTATCGCCCAGGGATTCGCGATCACGCCGGGGATCAGCCGCTCGGGTACGACGATCGCCATCGCGCTGATGCTGGGGCTTCAGCGGGAGCAGGCGGCGCGGTTCTCGTTCCTGATGAGTGTGCCTGCGATCACGGGGGGGCTGCTCCTGAAGCTCCGCGACGCAGACACAGCCGCACTCGACCTGGGCCAGATGGCGGTGGGTGGGACCGCGGCCCTGATCACGGGCTACCTGGCGCTGGTGTTGCTGGTTCGCTTGGTGCGCGCGGGCCGGATGTGGGCCTTCGCGGGCTACTGCTTCTTCGCGGCCGCAGCGTCGTTGGCGCTGGCGTTGGCGTAGCCCCTTCCCATCGAACGGGCTTCTCGATCGCCCCCGCGATACTGCCAACAAGGAACTGGCGCACTGCGTGCGCTGGTCAGTCCCTTGCCGACAGTACCGCAGTGGTCGCGAAGCCGTTCCTGTTGCCGGGCTTCGTAGTTGCGCACCGCGAACCCCCCGAACGCGCACCGGGGTTCTTCGAACCCTGATCGGCGCACGTCCGAGGGGATCGCAGTTCGCACGAAGCCCTTTGGGGCGTCGCCCCGAAGGCCGCTAGCCCACCCAGGGGTTGCGGCGGCGGCCGTCCGGCGCTCGCTGGGACTCCGCGACGTGCGCCGCGAGCTGGGGGTTGTCGGCGTTGCGCTCGAGCATCGCCAGCATCACCCAGATCGTGGTGAAGGTGTCGCCGATGGCCCGGTGCGGCGCTGGGTTGCGGATGTCGAAGCTCGCTGCCAGGTCGTCGAGCTTGTGGCTGGAGCCCTCGGCCTTGCGCTCCGGATACAGCCGCCGGGCGAGCTTCAGGGTGCACAGCTCGGGCCGCACGAAGGCCCCGCCGAGGGCCGAGATCTCCTGGTGCAGGAACCGACGCTCGAACGCCACGTTGTGGCCCACTGCCGTGGCGTCCCCCAGCTGCTGATGGAGCAAGGGCAAGAGCTGCTGCAGCGTGGGTCGACCCATGAGCTGCTGCGGAGTGAGCCCATGGATCTCGGTGTTCCAGTAGTCGGTGGAGCGCCGCCAGCCCGAGGCGCCGGGGTTCACGTAGGTGTGGAACACGCTGGGCACCTGGTTGCGTGTGAAACGCACGGTGGCCACCTCCACGATCCGATCCCGCGTGGTCTCGATGTCCACGAAGGTCAGGGGAAATGGCAAAAACGAGTAGTTGAGCAAGCGCTGGGGAGCGTACGTCCGCCACAGCCAGGTCAAGGCTGTGTTGACGTCCACATCGCCGGCCGCTCCGCCCCACATTGCGCTCTGGGTAACGTCTACGGATCCTGCCCGCACGTCACGACGAGCGGCGATCTCCTCGGCCCACTGGCCTCGCCTGCATCCGCCGCTCAACGTGAGCCCCCCTGTGCATGTTTGCGGTTACCGCTCTGTCGAGGCTTGCCGCTCTGGCTTTCCCTGCTCCTCTTTTGCCAAGAAGGAATGAATGGTGACCATTCTTGCTGCCCTGGCCATCGCGCCGGCCCAGGGCAAGACCCTGGTTGTGGATGCGAAGAACGGCCCGTTCTTCACCGTGGGGGAGGCCGTGGCCGTGGCTGCTCCCAAGGACGTGATCGAGATCCAGCCTGGTACCTACGACGATGCCGTGACCGTGACCGTGGCCGACCTCACCTTGGTCGGCACGGATCGCGCGGGCGTGGTGCTGCGGGCGGACAACATCTTCAGCCCCGAGAGCGGGTTCCTGCTGGTGGATGGTGTGTCCATCACGGTGCAGGACCTGACGATCACCGGCAACTCCATCCACCGCGCGATCCGACTGCAAGGGGCGACCGTGGAGATGACGGGCGTGGACCTGGTGGATGGCGCCTTCAGCGGAAACGGGGCCGTCGTGTCCGTGGATGCGAAGTCGTCGCTGACGCTCGCGGACGTGCGCATCGAGAACGGGGATGCGGCGTCGGGTCGCGGTGGGTTGGTGGCCGTGGACGGAGAGCTGATCGCCACCGGGACCACGTTCGCGGGGGGCGCCACACTGCGGCAGGCGGGGGCGCTGTACTGCAGCCCCACCAGTCGCTGCAGCGTGACCGACAGCGTCTTCCAGGGCAACACCGCAGGAGACGGTGGCGCGGTCTGGCTGGAGGGCACGCCCGGCGACTGGCACCGCAACGTCTTCTGCGGCAACGACGCCC
This sequence comes from Myxococcales bacterium, assembly GCA_019634415.1. Taxonomy (GTDB): domain Bacteria; phylum Myxococcota_A; class UBA796; order UBA796; genus DRPG01. The sequence continues at coordinate 100,578 of JAHQVJ010000117.1, read as the reverse complement.
TCGGTGGCTCGGGGATCGTGCCTGGTGAGGGAGGCGCGGTGTGGTCGTCGGTGGACGTGGCCCACGAGAACAGCGTGTTCCAGGACAACCGAGCGCGGGAGCGCGGCGGGGCGGTGTACGTGGAGTCGGGCACGGTGGCCCTGCACAACTCCGACTTCCTGGGCAACGGCGCCTGGGAGGATGGCGCGGCCATCTACACCGGAGCTGGGGCCGTGGCCGACGTGCGCAACGTCGTGGTGGGTGTGTCCACCGGGGCCGCCACCGAGACCATCGTGCAGGGCAGCGGCACCGTCACCGTGAGCTACAGCGCCTTCGATCGCAACGACAAGATGGCGGAGTTCGACGGCACCCTCGGGGCCGGCGTCCAGGCCCACGGGAAGGCCACGGTGGGGATCCGCTACGTGGCAGGCGACTGCCTGGCCACCGACGTGCGACCCTCGGCCACGTCGAGCCTGCTGGACGCGGGTGATCCCGCCATCTCGGATCCCGATGGCTCGCTGTCGGACATCGGCAGCACCGGTGGCCCCAACGCCTGCAACCGCGCCGAGCAGATCGCCGACGGCGTGGACGAGGACTGCGACGGCACGGAGCGCTGCTGGACCGACGCGGACGGCGACGGCTTCGGCGAGAGCATCGGCGCCACGGTGGCCAGCGACGATCTGGACTGCGACGACGAGGGAGAGTCGTCCAACACCGACGACGTCTGCCCCGGCTTCGACGATCGTCTGGACTGCGACAAGGACGGCACGCCCGATGGCTGCGATCCAGACTCGTGCGAGCCCGACGACACGGGTGAGCCCACCGGTCCCACCGATGGTACGCCCACCGACGGCACGGATCGTGGCACGAGCACGGACGGCGCCTACAGCGGCTCTGGCTGCAGCTGTAGCCACCCCTCTGGCCCAGCGTCGCTGGGGTGGGGGCTCGCGGTGCTGGCGGTCCTCGGTCTACGGCGGCGTGGCCGCTAGGCCTCCTGCGGGGTAGGGGAGCCGCCATGTGGTTCCTCGCCGCCCTGCCCGCCCTCGCCGCTCCGTGTGAGCGGGAGATCCCCATGGACGCCTGGCGCTGGCAGATCCGCCAGGCGGAGGAGCTGCTGTCGGGCGCCAACGTGCGGCGCGGGCAGGCCACCGCCAAGCTGGCCGCCGAGCGGGCGCTGTGCATCGCCGAGGTGGCCACGCCCGCCGACGTGACGCGGCTGGCTCGAGTGCAGGCCATCTCCGCGTTCTACGAGCAAGACACCGACCAGATGGAGCAGTGGGCGCTCACGGCCATCGCCACCGAGCCCTCCACGGCCTGGCCCGACTGGGCCATGGGCTTCCACCCCTCGCGGGATCTGATCGACCAGGTGGTGCCTACACCCTGGGCAGGTTGGCCCGATGGCCAGGTGTTCCTCCACAGGCGGGGCTCGGTGTTCCTGAACGGTCGATGGCTCGACGTGGCCATCTTCCCGACGGGGGCGTCGAACCTCGTGCAGGTGTTCGACAGCTCGGGCAAGCGCGTGGACGCGTGGTGGCAGCACGGATCGGCGCCCCCCGAAGGGGTGCAGATCACCAACGAGGCCGAGGCGCCCAAGGCGCCCAAGTTCCTGCCGCGCGTGCAGGCCATCAGCGAGGTCGCGGGCTAGCGCTGCTGCTCAGTCACCCGAGCCCAGGCGGCCGCGAAGGGCGATCCCGATGCGGCTGATGGCGCCTGTGTAGGTGCCGTTCGCCGACGGGTAGAACAAGCGCGTCTCGGCAGCGCTCAGGTCCGCGCCCACACCGAAGGGGCTGTCGGTGACCGTGCGCTGCGCCAGGAAGTGATGCGAGAACGACAGGCTGACGCTGATCGGGGCCACCGGGGTCACGTCCACCATGCCCGCCAGGATCACGTTGTTCGCGTCGTAGTTGTTGGCCGACACCATCGCGTCGGGCACCGCAGCCCGATCGTAGGTGACGCGGGCGCCCACGATGAGCGGATCGAGCACCTGCACCTTGCCGTCCAGCGCCAGCCAGAAGGTGTCGCGGTTGTCGCGTGCCCACTGTCGATCCTGGGTCGCCAGGCGGGCCGCCTCGGCTGCCGTGCCCGGGCTACGTGCCAGATCCTGGAACTCCGTGGGGGCCACCAGCGTGGTGACGTCGTAGTTGTCGAACACCGACCAGAAGACGTAGCCACCCATGGCCTCGAGCCGCAGGCGCTCCATCGGCGTGATCACGGCGCCCAGGTGGATGCGCCCAGGCAGGCGGTAGGCGATACCCCCGTCGCCGGTGACGACGGTGCCCTCGTCGTTGGCGGGGTTGCAGGTGCCGATCTCCTCGGCGGCTGCGCGCGACAGCGTGTCGTAGGTGGGCGGGCAGGCGAACGACAGCGTGAGGTCGCCCGTGTTGGCCAGGCGCGCGCCGTGGTTGTACGACAGCGACAGGGACAGAAGGTCCTCGACGGCCACCAGGTGTGCCCCCACCCCGAAGGTGAAGGCGGTGTCCGACAGATCGAAGACGGAGCCCGTGGTGTAGGCAGGGTCCTCGGCGTAGCCGTCCTGGTAGGTGTCGGGGATCACGCCTCCGTTCGCGTCGGCCTGGCCCGCAGCGATGTCGGCGTAGATGGTGGCGTCGGTGTCGGCGTAGTAGCGGCTGGTGATCAGGGAGCCCGACGCACCCAGCGATAGGCGATCGGCCAGCTGGTAGCTGGCGGCCAGCGTGGTGTAGATGTGCTGGATGGAGCCGTCTCGCAGCGCGAAGCGGTTGGCGCCGTCGAAGTCGTCGAGCTTGCCCCCCTTGGCGATGGGCACGTACAGCGCCGCCCCCACACCCAGCCCGTCGATCCCCAGGTCCGACGCGATCCCCACGAAGGGGACCACGCCCGTGAACGCCAGGCGGTCGGTGCCCGAGTAGTCGTAGGTGTCGGGGGCGCCAGCCTCGTCGAACAGCGAGGGATCCACGGGTCCGTATTCGGGGTTGGTGCGGGCGGCGGTGACCGCGCCGAAGGTGGGGGCCACCTCCACCAGCGCCCGGTGGCCGTCTCCTGCGGCTAGCGACGCGGGGTTGAACCAGACGGCGGTGGGGTTCGTGGCACCGGGGCTACCCCAGACGCCTCCCACCTCGAGCAGATCCAGGCTGCCTCCGTGCGCCACGGAGACCAACGTCACGATCAAGCTGTTCACGGCATGTCCTGTGCGAGCGGATCAGGGTTTAATGCACCACCGATGCTGCGCCCGATCACACTCGGCTACAGCGCCGAGACCCACCCTTGGGTGAGCAACGCCTCGTAGGAGGCCTCGCCCGGCGTCCACCAGCGATCGGCGTCGGTGTCGACCCCCGTCTGCCACAGCAACCAGGACGTGCCCAGCGTGGTGATGGCCCAGCCGATCCGGTCCACGTCGGCCGACAGGTTGCAGACGCGATCGCAGTTGTTGTCGCGCGGGCGGGTGAAGTCGCAGGTGTTGGCTCCGGTGATGCGGATCACAGGTGCCGACTCGGCCACGTAGAGATCCACCGCGTTGCCCTGAGCGTTGCAGATCCCAGCCTCGCTCACCACGAGGCCCGAGGCACCGCTGGTGTTGCCGAGGTTGTCGGCGAGCAGCTTCATGATCTCGGCGCTGTCGAAGGCGAGGTGCCCCACGGCGTCGGTGTCGCCCACCGTGGCCAGCGCTGCCGACAGGCCGCCCTGCGCGAGCCCCGTGTAGGCCACGGAGGCTCCGGGCGCGATCTCGCCTGCCAAGGCCACCATGTCTTGGGCGTTCAGCACGTGGTCGGCGGTGGCGGGCATGGAGTGGCACAGCGAGGGCACCACGGTGGGCAGCCCCCAGCTCGCCCAGTGCTGGGCCCAGCCCGTGAGCTGGGACTGGTTGCCCGTCACGCCGTGGGCCAGCACCACCAGCACGTCGCTCGGCCCGCCCGTGGGGGTGTACAGGGTGTACGCCATGGGGCAGGACGGATCGTTGGCCGTGCCGAACTCGGCCTCGACGTCGAAGGAGCCAGGCTGGCGGTACGTCTCGCCCACGCCGAACGGATCGGTGGTCTCGTCGCCCGTGTCCTGGGTGGTGTCGTTGGGTGCGGTGGTGTCGGTGTCGGTGTCGCCGCCGGAGCATCCGGCGAAGGCTGCAAAAAGAACGAGTCTGAGCATGATGTCCCCAAAGGAGGCGTGAGTCTATTCGTCGATGGACCCCAGTCGCCTCGACGAGAGGTCTTCGGCGCACGGGCCAGGAAGTCCGGTGGCCATCTCGCAGACCCGCTGAGGCTCCACGATGGGCATCCGAGACGCGCGAGCATAGGCTTGCCACTCGCCGGCTGCAACGCGCACGTCGAGGCGAGCGGCTTCGGCCCGCTCCTGGCGCTCCCGCGTGGGGTTCGCCTTGACCTCGCTCTCCACGAAGGCCCACCGCTTCAGGGCGGAGAAAGTGCGGAACTTGTGGAGGTGGAAGGTGCGGTCCACGTGGGTCTGCCCCTCCCAGTAGTCGCGGCGCTCCAGGCCCACCTCGGCCCAGTACATGGCCTCGCCCATGCGGTCGGGATTGCCCGTGCTCACCAGGTAGTAGGAGAGCTGGTAGGCCAGATCGGCGTCGGACTGATCGATGTCTTGCAGGTGGCGAGCGGCCAGCGACTCCCAGCGGTGCCGGTCGTTCTTCTCCCACGCATCCACCAGCAACACGCGGCTGATCTTGTCTTTCCCGGTGAGCCGCTGAGTGTCGTCGAGCAGGGTGAGCAGGCAGTCGATGGTGGGGTCGTCGAGGGAGCCCATCTTGGCGGCGGGCTCGAACATCGCGAGGTCACCGCACTCGGTGCGCCGCTCCTCGGGGGTGAGTTCCGAGAGCAGGCCCGAGTTGAGCAGGTCGTACTCGAGGGTGAGGTCGATGTCCACGAACTGAGGGGTGGTCTCCTCGGGGGTGGTCAGCAGTCCGGCTCGCCGACCGGAGCATGCCGCCACCATGCAGGCCATTGCGGGCAGCCACCACACGCGCATCGATTTCCCCCAGACGCACCACTCTTACCACGCGCCATCGACTCCGGGCGTGTCATCGCCCATGATGGCACCGCCTCCATGGAGGGAACACGTGATGACGAACAGAGCATGGGCTGTCGCCCTGGCGTTGGTGATGGGTTGTGAAGGCCCGGAGGGACCGGTGGGACCGCGAGGCCCGACCGGGGACGACGGAGTGGATGGCCTCGACGGGATGGGTGGACCGCCTGGCGAAGACGGTGAGAATGGGGCGGATGCACTCGTCAACGAGGTGAGCGGGACGGTGTCCACGGCCTCGGGTGCGGTGGGGGCCAACGTGCCCGTCTTCCTGATTGGCGTCGACGACGCTGGAGCCACGATCGGCCAGTTCGGAGGCACCCTCACCGACGCGTCGGGGGACTTCAGCATCAGCGTGGACGACGGGGTGATTCCCACCGCGCGTGTGGTGGTGCAGACGGAGGCCGAGGGGGTGACGCTGCGCGCCTCGGTCTCGGCGGGCTCGGGTCTGGGCGTCGATCCGGTCTCCACCGGAGTGCTGGCGGTGGTGCAGCTGATCACCGAGACGGAGGGAGGCCGCACGCTGGACGACTTCTCCGCCACACAGATGGCGGATCTGTACACGCAGGCCGACGCGGCGCTCACGCTGAACGGCACGGATCTGTCGAGCCCGGGCGAGGTGTTCCGCGACACCCTGCTCGCCATCGGTGGCCTGGCGGCGGACTACTCCGGTGGAGGGGTCGTCACGGGACCCTGGACGGTGGATCCGCCCGCTGACGTGGGGGTGCCCGTGGCGTTCCAGGTGAACCTCGTGGCCGGCGACGGTGCGGTGTACGACATTCAGCCCGACGGCGAGCTCGACGACGGGCGCAGTCCCTCGGGCCAGCTCGACGCCTGCGACGACTGTGCGCGCCTGGCGATCGACGGGGTGACCTTCGCGCCCGGGGGTGGGTTGCTCGAGGACGGCAGCGAGGTGGCGCTGGAGCCCCAGAACCTCTCGGGACTGCGCGTGGGCCGCAAGGTGCAGGCCGATCCGGACGGGCCCTTCCTCCGCTACACGGAGATCCTGCGGAACCCCGGCAAGACCGACATCGAGGTGGACGTGTCGCTGGCCTACGATCTGGGCGCCGACGCTGACGCGACGGTGGTGGACACCGACACGGGCGGCAAGGCACCCACGGCCAAGGACCGCTGGGTCCTGCTCGACGACGCGGATCCCAAGGGTGGCAAGCCGGTGGTGGGGATCTGGACGGGCGACGCCGACGCGGCCGTGTGGAACCCCGACCCGGCGGTGACGACGGAGCAATGGACGGTGACCTACTCCGCCGTCTTGGTGCCGGCTGGCGACACCGTCACCCTGGTGCATCTCATGGCGATCTTCGACGATCCGGCCGATGCCTCGCTCTCCGACGTGCTCGACGATGCAGGGTCGCGGAGCGGTCTGTTCGAGGGGATGACCCAGGCCCAGGTGGACGCCAACATCAGCGGCCTGCAGACGCCCACCTTCACGATCACGGGCGAGGCGGGCGCGGTGGCGCCCTTCGCGGAGGTGTCGGCCACCAACCAGGCCACGTCGGCCACGGTGGAGGGCGTGGCCGCCAGCGACGGCTCCTTCGCCCTCGACCTGGTGGGGGCCGCAGGCGACACCGTCGACCTGTTGGCCAACGACGGCACCAACGACAGCCTCACGCTGTAGGGGCTACTCGTCCTCGTAGGCGTCCCGGGATCGGTCCGGGGCGGCCTCGAAGTCCGGCACGATGGGCGGGTTGTCGGCGTGCAGCGTCGTCAGCTCGGTGAGCCCTCGGTCCAGCTGGCTGTCCTCGCCGCGTGCCAGCTCCTGGGGCAGGTTCTGCACCACGATGTCGGGGTCCACGCCGTAGTTCTCGATGCCCCAGCCATCCTTGGGCCACCAGAAGGCGAACTCGGGCTGGGTGAGCATGCCGCCGTCGGTGAGCGGCTTGTCGCCGCGGATCCCCACCACGCCGCCCCAGGAGCGCACGCCGATCACCGGCGCGAGCCCCTCGGCCTGCACGTTGGCCGGGAAGATGTCGCCGTCGGAGCCGGCGTGCTCGTTGAGCAGCACCACGAAGGGGCCGTTGAGCACCGAGGAGGGGTAGGTCCACACGCCGCCGTTGCGGGCGCGATCGAAGGCGTCCACCTTGCGACGGAAGCGCTCGAGGATCAGCTGGCTCACGAAGCCGCCGCCGTTCCAGCGCACGTCGACCACCATGCCTTCCTTGTCGAGCTGGTTGTAGAACCAGCGCTCGAACTGCACCAGGCCGCGGGTGCCCATGTCGGGGATGTGCAGGTAGCCGAACTTGCCGCCGCTCTTCTCGGCCACGTACTCGCGGTTCTTCCGCACCCAGTCGACGTAGCGGATCTGCCGCTCGTTGCTCATGGGGGTGACCACCACCGTGCGTGCGCCCCGCATCGAGGGCTGGCTGTTGACGGTGAGCAGCACCGACTTGCCCGCCAGGCCGTGCAGCAGCTCGGTGTAGGGGGCGCCGTCGGGGAAGGGGCGGTTGTTGACCCGCAGGATGTAGTCGCCCTCCTTCACGTTCACGCCCGGTGCGGCCAGCGGGGAGGTGATCTCGTCCACGGGATCGCCGCGGTAGATCCGCTGCACCCGGTAAGCCGAGCCCTGGCGCTGTAGATCGGCGCCCAGCAGCCCGATGGCCACCTGCGGCCCGCGTTCGACGTCGCCGCCCCACACGTAGGTGTGGGAGGTGGCCAGCTCGCCGATGAGCTCGCCCATCACGTCGCGCAGGTCGCTGCGCACCGACAGGCGTGGCAGCAGGGCGGCGTACTTGTCGCGCTCCGCCTGCCAGTCCACGCCGCCCATGCTCTCGTCCCAGTAGAAGTCCCGCATCAGGCGCCAGCCCTCGTGGAACATCTGCGCCCACTCCTCCTGCGGATCGAGCTCGATGACGATGCCCGACAGGTCCACCTGCTCGGGCTCTTCCTTGCCGTCCGTCACGCTGATCTTGCCGCCCTGGTGCAGCATGGCCAGGGTCTCGAGGTCGCGCGACAGCTCGTAGCCGCTCACGTCGGCGTGCACGACCTTGCTCTCCTTCTCCTCCAGATCGAAGGCGACGAGCTGGCCGCCCTTCGGCGCCTTCTTCAGCTGGTCGTTCATGCCCCCGTGCCGCCACTTCATGAAGTAGACCTTGCCCTTGCCGGCGGCGAGGTCGGAGTACAGGCCGTGGTCGATGGGGAAGCGCACGGCCCGGTCTTCGATGCCCGTGAAGTTGATGGCGATGGGCTTGATCTTGGGCTCGTCGTCGTCGATCCCGAGCTTCTTCTTGCGCTGCTTGCGCTTCTTGGCCTTGCGCCCTTCCTCGGGTGCTGAGGTGGGGGGCGGGGCGCCGGCGTCCTGCAGGAAGGGCACGTCGACGTCGGGGCGCAGCATCAGCGCGTAGGGCCGGGTGGTGGTGGACAGCACGTAGCTGAAGTCCCGGCGGCCGAGCATCGGGCTCACGTGGCGCTCGCCCAGGAAGTACAGGTAGCGGCCCTCCGGATCCCAGGCGGGGGAGTGGTCGTCGGTGGAGGGACCGGTCACGCGGCGGGTGACGCCCGTGCGGCTGTCCCAGATCCAGATGGACTGCATCTGCAGCTCGTCCACCTTGGTGTAGGCGAGCCAGCGGCTGTCGGGGCTCCAGCGGTACTCGCGGATCTCCCACTGCTCGGAGCTGTCGACCTTGCGCGGGGAGGTGGAGCCGTCGGCGGGCACCACGAACAGCGACCGGGTGTGATCGGCGAAGGCGAGGCGCCGGCCGTTGGGGGAGTAGGTGGGGGGGAAGTGCCAGCCGTTCTCGCCGGCGCGCACCACCACCTTCTCGTTGCCGCGGCCCCAGGCGTCCGCGGTGACGATGGCCTCTTCGCCGCTCTTGTCGGTCACGTAGACCACGCGCTTGCCGTCGGGGGAGAACTCGCCCCAGCTCTCGCGGCTGCCGCTGCCCGAGGTGATGGGTAGGGTGACGCCCTCCTCCACGGGCACGCTGAAGATCTCGCCCCGGGTGGTGTAGAGCACGCGCTCGCCGTCGGGGGAGATGTGGCCCCAGCTGAAGGCGCCGGTGGCGTTGGGGAAGCGCGTGCGGGTGCGCACCCGGTCGCTGGGCACGTCGATCTCGAGCTTGGTGTCGCTCTCGGCGCCGATGTCGTACAGCCACACGTCGCCGCCGAGCATGTAGACGATGCGGCCGTCGTCGCCCATCTCGGGCCAGCGCACGTCCCACTCGGTGTGCACGGTGTGCTGCTGCCGATCCGAGCCGTCCGGCGCGATGGACCACAGGTTGTAGGTGCCGCCCTTGTCGCTCACGAAGTAGACGCGCCCGCCGTGCCACATGGGGAACGCGTCGGTGCCGTCGAAGTCCGTGACCTTCTTGTAGTCGGCCTTCTCGGGGTCACCGACCCACAGATCCTGGGCGGTGCCGCCCCGGTACCGCTTCCAGGTGCGGAACTCGCGCGAGATCCGGTTGAAGGCCCACATGCCGCTGTCGGGGTCGGCGGAGAGCAAGGCCGACCAGCCGAGCGGCAGCCGATCGGGATCGCCACCGCTGGCGGGCACCTCGAACAGCTCGAAGCGTCCGTGGGGCTCCATGCGGTTGCTGCGGAAGGCCAAGGTGTCGTCGTCGAGCCAGGCGACGGGTTGGTCGGTGCCGGGATGCCAGGTGATCCGCATGGGCTCTCCGCCCTCGGCGCTCACCACGTACACCTCGGTGTTGCCGTCGTACGCACCGCTGAAGGCGACCTTCGTGCCGTCGGGGGAGAACTTCGGGAGGGTCTCCACGCCCGGAGATCGTGTGAGGCGGGTGGCCGTTCCTCCGTCGAGGCTGGCGGTCCACAGGTCGCCTTCGGCGGAGAAGACGACGCGCTGGCCGTGCACGTCGGGGGTTCGCAGGTATCCGGGCGCAGCGGCAGCAGAGCTGGGCCATGCGAGCATGGCGAGGGCGAACGTCATCGCAACTCCTACGGGTCGCGCCCTCTATCCTGCGGATCTCGCCCGTCACCACGAGCGAGGGCACCGGACGCTCCGTGTTTGCATCGAGAAGGATCGAGACACCTGCACGCGGGTGTTTCAGTGCACTCCGTGACGTGCAGGCTCTGCGGCTGGTACCACCAGCTCGCCGATTGTGTCGGGTCTGTTCGGCTGGGCGCCTACCAGGGGGCGGCGACCTCGGCCAGCGCGCGCCTCAGGGCCTGCGCCTCCATCGGCTTCTGCAGCACCTTGAGCCCGTCGGAGCGCGCAAAGGCCTCGCCCGTGGGCGTGAAGGTGCCGCCCGTCATGAACACGATGCGGCCCGCCAGGTCGGGCGCCCGCTCCTGCAGGGCGATGTGGATGCCCTGACCCGTGAGGTTGGGCATCATCAGATCGCACAGCATCACGTCGAAGCGGCCCGTGCAGAACAGGCTCACCGCACGCGCGCCGTCCGTCTCGGTGGTGACGTCGTGCTCTGCCAGCTCCCGCCCGAGCCACGACAGGATCTGCTCCTCGTCGTCCACCGCGAGGATCTTCAGGGTGCGGTGGGGCACGGGCACCAGGGGAGGGGCCTGGGGCGTGTGCCCTGGGGCCGGTGCGGCGGGGATTCGCAGACACACGGTGGTGCCGAGGCCGGGCGTGCTGTGCAGCTGGATGGTGCCGCCCACGGAGCTCAGGATGCTGCGGCAGATGGACAGACCGAGGCCTGTGCCGATGCCGGGCTGCTTCGTGGTGAAGAGAGGCTCGAAGGCCCGCCGCTGCACGGTGGGATCCATGCCCCGGCCGGTGTCGGACACCTCGACGATCACCATGTCGCCCTGGTTCTGCACGCGCACGCGCACCTCGTTGCCGTCGCGGTGCCCCTCCTCGATGGCCTGCGACGCATTGGTGAGCAGGTTGATGGCCACCTGCACGATGCGCGCCTCGTTGGCGTAGATCTGAGCCACTCCGCTGAACTCGGTGACGAGGTGCGCCCGGTGCTTGAGCTCGGCGGACACCAGCTTGCTGGCGCGCTCGAAGGCGCTCGCCACGTCCACGCGGGTGATCTCGTCGTTGGGTCGGGTGAAGGTCTTCAGATCGCGCACGATGAGGCGCACCCGGTCGGCGCCGTCGAGGGCGTCCTCGAGCATGGGTGCGATCTCCTCGCGCTTTGCGGCGGGCAGCTCGGGCAAGATCTCCTGCACCATGTGTAGGTTGCCGATCAGGTAGGTGAGCGGGTTGTTCACCTCGTGGGCCATGCCGGCCGCGAGCTCGCCCATCGAGGCCATGCGCTCGGTCTGCACGAGCCGGGTCTGCATCTCGAGGCGCTGCGCCATCTCGTCGCGTAGATCTTGGTTGGCGCGACGGAGCAGCCGGCTGGAGAAGGCCTCCCGGCTCGCCAAGGCGCCGAGCACGATGGCGATGGCGGCGATGGCGGACACGCGGTTGGCGAGGCTCTGACCGGCGTGCGCCTCCTCGGGGATCCAGCTGGGCAGAGGCGCCTGTTGGTGCACGAGCCAGAACGCCACGGTGGTCACCAGCACCACCGCCGTGAACACCCACCCCGCTCGTGCATCCACGAGCAGCGCGGCCAGCATGGGGATGACGTACAGCCAGGCGAAGTTCGGATCGTAGAAGCCGCCGGACACCACGTTGCTCGCGAGCAGCAGACACATCAGGGCGCCCACGCCGACGTACCCGGCCAACACCACGTCGTGGGAGCGGTGCATCCAGGCGACGTTGCCGATGCCGATGGCGATGGTGATCAGCACGGCCACCGACATGCGGGGCACGCCGAGCCACGCGTACTGGAAGACGAAGGGAATGGCCACCAGCACGATGGTGGCGGTGACGGCGGTGATCACCTGTACCCGGCGGCGATGGGCGGGGCTGAGCTGGTCGTCTGCGAGCCCCAGCGCCAACCAAGAGTCGACGCGGTCCCGTAGCTCGGGCCAGCCGTGGTGAAGGGGGGGGCTCACCCGCTGCAGTCTACCGTTGTCGAGGGGGGCGTTGTTTCCCTTTTTGGTCAGGCGATGGACGGTTCTCTGGAGCCGGGCAAGAGCTGTTCGAGAAGAGTGGCTGCACCGGGCGCTCCTTTCGAGGCGGTGAAGCTCGACTGGATGCGCTCTGCCGAACGCCGGTACTCTGGATCGGTGAGCACCTCTCGGATCGCCTGGCGCAGCCGAGGGGCGCGCAACCGCCCGAATGGCAATCGGATCCCAGCGCCGGCATCCGCCACCTGCTGGGCCACCACGGGCTGATCGTCTCGGATGGGGGTGACGACGAGGGGCAGCCCGTGGGCGAGCGTCTCGCAGACGGTGTTGTGGCCTCCGTGGCTCACCACGGCCTGCACATGGGGGAGCAGCTGCAGCTGGGGCACGAAGTCCCGTCTCAGGATGTTGTCGGGCAGCGGCGGGATCAGCGACTCCGGGGCCACCAGGATCCCCTGCACCGGCTCCCCGGCGAGGGCTTCGGCCACCACCTGGTAGAAGCGAGGGCCGCGGCGCGCACTCACGGTTCCCAGCGACACCAGCACCCGCGGCCGATCCATCAGCGCATCCCAGGGAAAGGGCACGTGGGGCCGATCCCCCCGCGTCATGGGCCCCACGAACGCCACCTGCTCGTCCACGGGATGGTCGCCCACCAGCGCCCGCGTGGAGTACACCAGCACCAACCGCTCCGACACCGAGGGCTCGGCCACCACGGGCCCGCCCAGCGTCTCCTGCAGCTCGGCGAGCTGCGCCTGGCGCCACCGTGCCACCTGGGGAAACGCTGCCCAGGGCTTCACGATCTCGGCGGTGGTGGTGGCCGACGTCGCCCACGGGATCCGAAGCTGCCGGGCGAGCACCGCTCCGGCGAGCGCCTGCTGGTCCACCACGAGCACGTCGGGCTGCAGCTGCTCGATGGCGGCTCGCACGCCAGGCGCCATCTGCCGCGCCAGCGGGATCTGGAACTCCTCCACGAAGAACTTGATGGAGGCGAGCCCCTTCAGCTCGGCCCCCCTCTCCCGCGACTGCGCGAAGGCGTGGGCGTCGCCGTCCTGGGGGAGCGGCCAGAGGGTGGCATCGGCGGGCAGCAGCGGCTGCACCTGCTGCGGGTGGCCGACCCAGGCCACGGTGTGCCCGCGCTCCTGCAGGGCGGCGGCCACGCCGAGGGTGGGGTTCACGTGACCGGTGAGCGGCGGCACCACGAACACGAAGCGCGCCATCAGCGACCCCTCAACCACGTCACGATGCGCTCGCGGACCACGTCGGTGCGCTCCCACATCAGCGAGTGGGTGCAGCCGTCCACCAGCTGCAGCGTGCACTGCGGCAGCTGGGCGGCGAGCCGCTCGCCGTGGCCGCGCACGTCGGACTCGGCTCCGTACAGCGCGAGGGTGGGGGCCTGCACGGCGGCGTAGGCGGCATCGGGGTAGCTGCGCGAGCGGCGCAGATCGGAGAGCAGCGTGGTCTGCTCCACGAGTGCGCGCGCCTGGGTCTCGAGGCGGGTGCGCTTGCGTCGGCTGTGGCGACCGAGCCAGGCGGTGAAGCGCTCGCCGATCAGCGCGTCGCGCTCCTGCCCGGTGAGCGACAGGGTGCGAGCCATGGTCTCGCCCCAGCCGGGCTCGGGCAGCAGCGCGTCGACGAGCACGAGCCCAGCGACGCGGTCGGGGGCGGCGACGGCGGTGGCGAGGGCGAGGAGCCCGCCGAAGCTGTGGCCGACCAGCACGGCGGGGCCGGTGCCGGCCTGCGCGGCGACTCCGAGGAGCTCGGCGACGAGGCTGTCGAGATCGTAGCCGGACGGGGGGCGCTGGCTGCGCCCGTGGCCGCGCAGATCGTACAGCCACACCTCGCGGAAGGTGGCGACGGGGTGCGCGACGGTGAAGTACCAGCTGGCGAGGTTGTCCATCACCAGGCCGTGCACGAAGATCACGGGAGGTCGACCGCGAAGCTCAGGGGAAGGCTCCAGCTGCTGGAGATGCAGCTGCAGGCCGCCGATGGAGATCTCAGGCATCGAGGAACCCCTGCACGTGCGCAATCAGCGCGTCCGGTGCCTCCACCGGCACGAAGTGGCCGCCCGGCACCACCTCCAGGCGCGCCTCGGGGATCACGCGCTGTAGGCGCGCCATCGCGCTTCGGCACGCCGACTCCTCACCCACCAGGCACAGCGTGCGATGCGGCAGCTGCGCGAGCTGCGCATCCTGTAGATCCCGCTCCGCGGCCACATCGTCGAGCAGCGTGGTGCGCTGGGCGAGCTGCGCCAGGCGCGCCAGCAGCTTCCGGCTGCGGCGCCCTCCCGAGAGCACCTGCTCCCGCACCCCCTCCGGCAGCATCGCCAGCAGGCCGTCCACGCCTGCCTCCTCGATGGGGCGGCGCCACTGCGGATCCCCAGGCGGCAGCGGCACGTCCACCAGCACCAGGCGCCGCACCCACCCAGGCTCCCGCAGCGCCAGCGTGAGCGCCACCAGCCCGCCGTAGCTGTGGCCCACCAGATCCATCGGCTCGGTGATCCCCTGCTCCGCACGCACCCGCTGCAGATCATCCGCCAGGGTCGCCAGGTCGTACCCGCTGGCCGCGACCTCGGAGCGCCCATGGCCCCGCAGATCGAACATCACCACCCGATGGTGCAGCGCCAGCGCGGGCGCGAGGGTGAAGTACCACTGCGCCACGGAGCCCAGCAGCAGGCCGTGGAGCAGCACCACGGGCGGACCCTGCCCCGAGCTCACCACGTTCAGCGCGGGTGCGCTCACCGTGCGCCGTCCACGAACCGCACCACGTCGCCCACCGTCAGCTCGATGATCTGATCGAGCTGCAGCGTCGACAGCCACGCCACGAAGTCCGCGTCGCTGCCGTAGTGGGCCTGCACCCGCTCGGCGAGCGCGACCAGCTCGATGCTCTCGAGCTCCAGATCGTCGGAGAAGGAGGTGTCCAGCCCCACCTCGAGGGTGGGATCGAAGTCGGGTCCCATGACGTCGGCCAGCATCGAGATCAGCACGGTCAGGGTGTCGGACGAATCGCTCACGGGCCTCTCCACAGCACGACGTGGTCGAACACAGATCGCACACCGACCACAGCACCGTCGACCACGGCACCATCGTCTTCGGACCGCACGACCCAGCTCGGATCGAGCGCCACCCCCCGCGCGGCAGCCAGCCACCCACGGAGATCGCGCTCGGTGGGCCGCTGCTCGAGCAGCCACAGGGGGGCAGCCTCCGCTCGATCCCCCGCCAGCGCCACAGCGCCACGTGGGGCGGCCGCCGTCGCCACCGCGACCCGCTCGCCACCCGGGGCCGTCGCCCCCCGAAGATCTGGCGACAGCGTGATCTGCGCCGGAAAGATCGGCCCGTGGCCTGCCTGCCACAGCCACCGGCGCACGGCGTCCTTGGCAGCGATGCGCTGGTTCAGGAACGCGCGCTGCTGCCGGGGTGGGGTCTGCGTCATCTGGGCGCGCTCGGCCTCGGTGAGGGTGCGGCGGGCCAGCCAGTCGCGCGACGGCGCCCGGTGCCGCTCCTCCAAGAACACGCTGAAGCCGCCGACGTCTTCGCTAAGCACGTGCCGCTCCGGCAGCCGCATCGCGTCCAGCACCCGGGCGTCCGACGCGAAGCGGTGGTCGGCCCAGCCGCTCAACGTGCACCACACGGCCTCGGGAGGCCCCAGCTCGATGTCGGCCACGAGCTGCTGGGCGTCCACCGCCACCACCCGCACCCGGCACGGCACCTGCTCGCCGACCGCAGGTGCCGGACCGAACCAGCGGATCGCCCGAACCCCCGTGGGCAGCGTGAGCTGGTCGGTGGCGTGGGTGGCCATGAGCCAGTAGCCGGCGAGCTGACCGGCGGCGTCGAGCAGGGCGCCGGGGGCGGGCAGCGCCACCAGATCGCCGTCCAGGCCGCCGTCGTCCAGGGCGCGCACCGCCGTGATCCCCTGGTAGGCGGGCCCGTGGAACATGTAGCGCTCGGCGTAGATGGTGGCGGCGTCGTGGGGCGGGGCCGCGGGGCTCGCCAGAGGCGCCATCGTCGACGCGGGCCGTGCTCGCTCCTCGGGGACCAGCTGGACCCGCGCCGAGGCGTACCCCTCGAGGGCCACGTCCACCCAGCCGTCTGCGGCCTCGCGAGCCACGATCTGTACCTGTGCGGGCGGATGCACCCGCAGCCAGCGGGTGGCCCGCAGCTCGGTGAGGGCCACGACAGCCCGGTCGGGATGCAGCTGCTGGGCAGCATCCGCCAACATCTCCACCATGAAGGTCAGCGGCACCACCGGATCCAGCTCGGCCAGCGCGGTCCACCCCGGCGCCTGCGGAAAGAAGCTGTGGTCCCGAAGGGCCCCGATCTCCGCCACCGACAGGGTGCGCCGGATCCGCACCTCGCGCGGCGCAGGTGCGGTCTGCCGCAGGGCCTGCACCACGTCCGCCGCCCCGGCCGTGAGCGCAGCCGTGGTCGCGCGCAGCGCCGCAGCCATCGGATCGGCGCCCTCGAGGGCGGGCGCCGACGTGCCCAGGGGCCGGCCCACCGCCACGGACGGCGTGCACAGCGAGATCTGCAGCCGCTCCTCGGCAGCGGGCGCCTGCCCGAGTCCCTCCACGAACAGCGCGAGCCGCAGGGTGCGCAGCTGGGCTGCGTGGCTGCGCCGCTCCTCGCTCGCCGACAGCGCCAGGTGGGGCCGATCCGCCAACGTGTCGCCCACGAACCCCGGCACGCTGCCCTGGCCCAGCTGCAGGAACACGCGCACCCCGTCGTCGTACAGGCGCTCCACCAGGGCCCGGAAGCGCACGGGCTGCACGAGGTGGTCCACCATCAGCCGCCGCACCTGGCCAGGGTCGGAGGGGTAGGGGGCGGCCAGCGTGGCCGAGTACAGCGGCACCTGGGGCGCGCTCAGGGGCAGGGCCTGCATGTGCTCGCGGTGCAGCTGTAGGTGCTCGGCGAACAGCGGGGAGTGGAACCCGGAGCGGAAGGGCAGCACCTGGCAGAGCACGCCCCGCTCCACCAGGCGCGTGCGCGCCACCTCGATGGCGTCGGCGCGACCGCACAGGATCACCTGGTGCGGGCAGTTGTCGTGGGAGATGGAGATGTGCCGAAGCCCCTCGAGGGCCTCGGTGGCCACCCCCGCACCGGCTCCCACCGCCGCGAACAGCACGTCGGGCACCTCGAGGGATCCGGGCCTCAGCGAGGCGATGAGGGTGTCCGCGTCCGCCGGGGCCACCATCCCCGTCGCCACCATCGCCGTCCACTCGCCGATGCTGTGGCCCGCCACCACGTCGGGGGTGATCCCGTGGGTGCCCAGGGCCTCCAGCAGCCGACGTCCCAGCGCCACCACGGCCAGGCCCGTCGCCTCCAGATCCCCCTCCACGGTGTCGGCATGGCGCAGCGCGCCCGTCGCGTCGAGCCCGCGCAGATCGGGCAGGAAGGTGGCCTCGATCCCGGGAAACACGAAGGCCAGCTTGCCCCCGCCCGACAGCAGTCCCCGGCGGCGGAACCAGATCCCGCCTCGCCCACGGGCGTCGGCCCCGCGCTGTACCGTCGCGCGGGCGCGCTCCAGGCGCTCGGGCGTGGGATCGAGCAGCGCGAGCCGGCACGGGCCTGCTCCCGTCGGCGCCATCCGGCCCTGGCGGACGGCCTCCAGCGCAGCCAGCAGTGCCTCCGGATCCGCTGCCGCCAGTGTGAGCACCTCGACCTCGTCGCGGTCGGCCACCGCGTTGCCCAGCCGGGGCGCTCGCCGCGACGGTCCGTGCTGCTGCAGCACCACGTGGCCGTTGATCCCCCCGAACCCGAAGGCGTTCACCGCCGCGACCCGCGCTCCCTCCCACGCCCTCGCCTCGGGATTTGGCGCGAACCGGGTGCTCGCCAGGGCGTCGACCGGCTCGTCGCAGCCCACCGTGGGAGGCAGCACGCCGTGGTGCACCGCCAGCACCGCCTTGATCAGCCCCGCGGCACCGGCCGCCGGCATCGCGTGGCCGATCTGGGCCTTCACGGAGCCCAGCCCCGCTCGCGGGGCGTCGCCTGCGGGCCCGAACATCTCCGCCAGCGACGCCACCTCCACGGCGTCCCCCACCGGCGTGCCCGTGCCGTGGGCCTCGAGCCAGCCCACCGCGCTCGGATCGAGCCCCGAGCCCTCCCAGGCTCGCCGCATGGCCAGCAGCTGCCCCTCGCTGCGCGGCACCATCACCGACGTGGCCCGGCCGTCGCTCGCGATGCCCACGCCTCGGATCACCGCGTAGATCCGGTCGCCGTCCGCCGCCGCTCGCTCCGCCGACTTCAGGGCCAGCAGGCCCACGCCTTCGCCGATCAGCAGCCCGTCCGCGCGCGCGTCGAAGGGCCGCACCGCCTCGCTGCGCGACAGCGCGCCGAGCTGGGTGAACACGCTCCACAGCGACACGTCGTGGGTCAGGTGCACCGCACCGGCGAGCACCAGATCGCACCGGCCACTCGCGATCTCGGTGCAGGCGTGGTCCACCGCCACCAGGGCCGAGGCACAGGCGGCGTCCACGGTGTAGGCGGGGCCTCGCAGATCCAGTCGGTTGGCCACCCGCGAGGCCGCGAGGTTGGGCACGAGACCGATGGCGGTGTCGGGCCCGTACGGACCGGCCTGGGCCAGGAAGGCCTGTCGCACCTCCTGCAGGGCCGTCGCAGGTGCATCGGGCAGCACGCGCCGCAGGATCTGCTCCAGCTGATCGGCCTCGCGCGCATGCCGCGACAGCCGCACCATGCCCGGCGTGAGGTAGCCCCCGCGGCCCAGGATCACGCCCACGCGGCTCCGGTCCAGATCCACCTGTCGCGCGTCTCGTAGGCAGTCCGCCGCCACCTGCAGCACCAGGAGCTGATCGGGCTCGGCGCCTGCCGCCGCCACCGGCATCACCCCGAAGGCGCCTGCGTCGAAGGGCAGGGCGTCGGGCACGAACCCGCCCCGACGCGTGGGAAGATCGTGCGCCGGATCCAGCCGCGCCTCGCTCGCCTCGGCCAGGGCGGATCTCCCCGACGCCACCAGGCTCCAGAACCGGCGTGCGTCCGGGGCCCCCGGGAACAGGGCGCCCAGGCCCACCACGGCGACGTCGCTGCGGTGGGTCACGCCATCTGCTGGGGATGGGCGGCCATCCAGACCACCTGGGGCTCCCGACCCCGCTGTAGCTCGTCGATCAGGCGATCTGCGCCGTCCTGGGGCGCGATGAGTCCGATGCCACGGCGCCGGTACAGATCCGCCAGCTCTGGGCTCACCATGCCCGAGCCGCCCCACGGACCCCAGCCGATGGACAAGGCCCGGCCCACCAGACGACGATCCAGCTCGTGGGCGAGCTGATCGAGGGCGTCGTTGGCGGCAGCGTAGTCGGCCTGGCCGCGGTTGCCGAAGGCACCGGCCACGCTGGAGAAGAACACCACCGCGCGCACGTCGGGCTGCAGGTGGGCCACCAGGTTGTGGGCGCCGGTGACCTTGGTGTCGAACACCCGCAGGAAGGACTCCTGGGTCTTGTCGCGCAGCAGCTTGTCCTCGAGGACGCCGGCCCCGTGGAGCACCACGTCGAGGCGCCCGTGGGTGTCGTAGACGTCGTGGAGCAACGACGCCACGGCCGACTCGTCGCGCACGTCCACCGAGTGGTAGGCCCAGCGGGCGTCGGTGTCGTCGAGGGCCTGCAGGGTCTGTCGTACCTGTCGATCGGCGAGCACCCGGCGGGCGCGCGCCTGCAGCTGGCCCGGATCGAGCTCGGGATGGGCCGCGGCGAGGGCCGCGAGGATCTGGGGCGGGTCCTCGGCCGAGGCCGTGTGCTCGTCCTCGGAGGCAGGCGGCAACGGGCTGCGCCCCACCAGCACCAGCGTGCAGCCGAAGCGCTCGGCGAGTGTGGTGGCCACGCGAGCGGTGATCCCTCGAGCGCCACCGGTCAGCAGCACCACGGAGTCGGCGTCGAGCTCGGTGGTGCGCTCCACCGTCTGCAGCGCGTGGGCCGTGAAGGTGCGACCCAGCCGCGTGCCGTCGCGGTAGCCCACCTCGGCGGGCCCCGACGAGGCCGCGATCTCGGGCAGCAGCAGCGCCACCTGCTCGGCCAGCGCGTCGGTGGGATCGAGATCCACGCGCCGCACGCTGGCGTCGGGCCACTCCTTGGCCATCGTCTTCACGAGGCCCGACACACCGGCCAGATCGCTGCCCTGCAGCTCGCCGCCCTGCCCCGTGACCACCACGAGCTGCTCGACGCCGCCCGACAGTGCGCGCCTGGCCAGACAGGCGAGATCGAACAGGGCGGTGCCGAGGGTGCCGTTGTGGGCGGGCGGCGCTCCGCCGAGCGGACCGGTGAGCACCACCAGCACGTCGACGTCGGGCATCCGTGAGCCCGGACCCACCGCCACCACCCGTGCTCCGGCCTCCGTCAGGCGGCGGGTGAGCTCCCCCAGCAGGCCGCTTCCGGGGCTCTCGGGCGCCACCGACAGGGCCAGACCCACGGTCCTGCCCGCGATCTCCTGCGTCGTCGGGGGCTGCAGCGGCTGCAGCGACGGCACGAAGCGCAGCGCCTGCTCGGGAGCCTCGGCGGCGGCGTCGGCAGCGGGGGATTCCGGACCGTCGGCGGAGTCCGTGCGGTTGTCGAGCCAGGTGACGATGCCGCGCAGCGTCTTCACCCGCGCCAGCTCCTCCACCAGGGCCTCGTCGGGCGATCCCCCCGAGGCTCCCTGGAGCTGCTCCGACAGCGCCCCCAGGATCTCGATGCGCTTGATGGAGTCGATGGACAGATCGGCCTCGAGATCGAGATCGAGATCGAGCATCGACGCGGGGTAGCCGGTGCGCTCGCTCACCAGCGCCACGAGTCGATCGGCCAGGGGCAGCTCGGGGCCCGTGTCGGGCGCGGGAGCCTCCACGACAGGTGCCGTGGCTGCGACGGACACGACCTCGGGGTCGGCTTGCCCCAGGTACGACATCATCACGGTGCGCTGGGCCTCGGCCTGCTCGCGCAGCGTGCGCAGGTAGTCCATCACCACGCGATCGCGCTCTGCGCCCCCCAGGCCGCCCGCCACGGGCTCCGGCACGGGGTGCATGGCGTGGGGCGGCAGGGGGCCGGTCAGGGGCCAGGCACGATGGCCGTTCACCCGCCAGGTGGTGGGGGAGGGTGCAGGCGGTGGCTGGGTCAGGTCCACGGGGCGGGCGGTGCGGCCCGCGAGGACCGAGGTCAGGTCGACGGGGTGGCCCAGCGTGGCCAGGCGACCCAGCAGGCGCAGCAGTCCCATCAGGGGGCCCGAGCCGTCGGCGGGCTCCACCGACAGCGCCACGTATCCGACGTCTGCGAGGATCTGTCCCGTGAGACGCGTGAGCACGCGGCCTGGACCCACCTCGAGGAAGATGCGCGCACCATCTCGGTGCATCGCCCGCACCTGCTCGCCGAAGCGCACGGGACGCGCGAGGTGCTCCGCGAGTCGCTCCCGGATCGCGCTGGGCTCGTGGGGCTCGGCGCTGACGTTGCTGTAGGTGGGGACGATGGGCTCGGAGACCTCCACGTCCGCCAGCACCTCGGCGAAGCCCTCCGCAGCCCCGGCCACCAGGGGGGAATGGAAGGCCGCTGCCACCGGCACCGGGCGTACGTCGAAGCCTGCCGCTTGCAGCTGCTCGGTGGCGGCCGCCACGGCGGGGGTGGGCCCGGCGATCACGGTCTGGCCTGGCCCGTTGTCGTTGGCGATCCCCACGTCGGGGTGCGCGACCAGCAGCTCGGAGACGTCGGCGCTGCCCGCGGCCACTGCGGCCATGGCGCCCGGATCCGGGCCCGTGGCCGCCCGCTGCATGCAGCGCCCTCGCGCCTCCGACAGCGCTCCCAGCTCCGACGCCGGCAGGGCGCCGGCCACCGTCAGCGCCACGATCTCGCCGTAGCTGTGGCCGCCCAGCTGCTGCGGCCGCAGACCCGCGGCCGACAGGATCTGCGCTGCCGCGAGCCCCGCGATGCCGAGCGCGGGTTGCGCCCGGTGGGTGACGGTGAGCGCGTGGCGCTGCCGCTGCCGGGCAGCGGGATCGAAGGCCTGGCCCGCGAACCAGTCGGCCTGAAGCGACGGCACCTGCTGCAGCAGCGGGCGCACCTGCGGGAAGGCCACGAACAGCTCCGCGAGCATGCCCGGTCGCTGGCTGCCCTGACCTGGGAACAGCCAGGCCACTGCTGCGCCGTGGGCGGGGTGCGCCGGATCCGCCACCCAGGTGTCGGCGGTGGGGTTGCCGTCGATCACGGCCTGCAGCGCCTGGCGCAGCTCCTCTCCATGGCGGGCCACCAGCGCGATGGCCCCCTCGTCCGAGGGGCTCCAGGCGTGCACGGCGGCGGCGATGTCCGCGAGCCGCACCGCCGTGGCGCCGGGCTGCTGCAGCCAGGCCAGTAGCTGCTCGGCGTGGGCCATCGAGGGCAGCACGAACAGCTCCGCCGGCCAGTCCGGGAGCGGGCTCGTGGTGGGTGCCGGGCCGCTCGGCGCCTGGGCGAGCACCGCGTGGAAGTTGGTGCCGCCGAAGCCGAAGGCGCTCACCGCTGCAGCGCGCTCCTCCGCCAGCCAGGGCGCGGCCTGGTCACGGAAGGTGAAGGGGCTGCTCGTGGGCTGCCACGCGGAGTTCGGCTGGCTGACGTGCACTGTGGGCGGCAGCACGCGGTGGTGGATGGCCAGCGCCACCTTGATCAGGCCCGCCAGCCCAGCGGCGCACTTGGTGTGCCCCACGTTCGACTTCACCGAGCCCAGGGTGATGCTGCCCGGTGGCGTGCCCGCCTCGGTGAACACGTCGGTGAGGCTCTGCAGCTCGGTGCGGTCGCCCACCACCGTGCCCGTGCCGTGGGCTTCCACCAGCCCCAGCGTGCCCGGATCGGTGCCGGCCGCGGCGTAGGCGCGATCCAGGGCGCGCGCCTGCCCTTGGCGGCGAGGAGCGGTGAGCCCCAGGCTGCGCCCGTCGCTGGAGCCCGCCACGCCGCGGATCACGGCGTAGATCCGGTCGCCGTCGCGCACGGCGTCCGCCAGGCGCTTGCACACCACGGCGGCCACGCCCTCACCCAGCGCGATCCCGTCGGCGCTGGCGTCGAAGGGGCGAGAGCGACCCGTGGGGGACAGGGCGTGCACGCTGCTGAACAGCAGGTAGTCGCCGATGGCGTTGTGGGTGTCGACGCCGCCCGCGATCACCAGGTCGCTGCTCCCGGCACGCAGCTCCTTGACGGCCACGTCGAGCGCCGCCAGCGACGAGGCGCAGGCGGCGTCCACCGTGTAGTTCACGCCGCCCAGGTCCAGGCGGTTGGCGATGCGGCCCGCGATCACGTTGCCCAGCACCCCGGGGAAGCTGTCCTCGGTGAGGCTGGGCAGCACGGCGTCCAGCGCCTCGGGCACCTGGCCCACGTACTGCGGCAGCAGGGCGCGCATGCCGTAGGCGCTCGCCAGGTCCGTGCCCGCCTCGGCGCCGAACACCACGCTGGCCCGCTCGCGGTCGAAGTCGCCGTCGGCGAGACCGGCGTCGCGCAGCGCGCGCGCGGCCACCTCCAGCGCCAGCAGCTGCGACGGATCCACCGCCGCCACGGACGTGGGCGGGATGCCGTACTCCAGGGGATCGAAGTCCACCTCGGGCAGGAAGCCGCCCCACTTCGACGTGGACTTGCCCGGCCCCTCCCCGTAGTACAGGCCCACGTTCCAGCGCTCGGCGGGCACCTCGGTGACGGCGTCGTGGCCGTGCACCACGCTGCTCCAGAACGCGCCCAGATCGGGTGCGTCCGGAAAGATGGCGGCCATGCCCACGATGGCGACGTCGTCGGGACGCTCCCTTCGGCGTCGTTCCGCCTCGTCGCGCTCCTGCTCGCGCGCCGCTGCGGCCTGCACCACCGCATCGGCGCCCTCGGTCACGTCGCGGTGCAGCTCGTCGAGCGTGACGGTGTGCCCGCGCAGGGCGGCCACTTGCCCGATCATGAACAGCCCGTCGCTGCGCTGGCCCTCGGCGGCCACCTCCACCAGCTCGTCGCCTTCGCGCTTCAGCCCCTTCGAGGCGATGCGCAGGCGCCCCAGGTTCAGGCGCTCCAGCGCCTCCCACACCTGCTCGGGCTCCGCACCCTCGGCCTGCAGCTGCTCCCGGCGCGTGTCGAAGGCCTGCACGAAGGCCGTCTCGGCGCAGCGCGTGGCGTGGCCGGGAGCCGTGTGCAGCAGGCGGGTGCGGGCACAGGCCAGCGCCTGCTCCTGGAACACCTCGCCGATGGCGCCGGTCTGCACCGCCTCCTCGGTGAACAGGTAGGCCGTGCCCATCAGCCAGCCGATGCGCGCGCCGTGGGCCGCAAGCGGTGCCGCCAGGGCGCTCACCATGGCCGCCGAGCGCGCGTCGTGGATGCCGCCAGCGAAGATCACCGACAGCTCGTGCACGGCGTCGTGCTGCAGCAGTCGGCGCACCGCCTGCTCCCAGAGCACGAAGCTGCTGCGCGGGCCCACGTGGCCCCCGCACTCGCTGCCCTCGAACACGAAGCGCCGCGCGCCCTCGCGCAGGAACAGGTCCAGCAGGCCGGGGCTGGGCACGTGCAGGTAGGTGGGGATGCCGTCGTCTTCGAGCGCGCGGGCCTGGGCCGGACGCCCTCCCGCGAGCAGGGCCACCGGCGGCCGCACCGCGCGCACCGCGGCCAGCTGCTCGGCGCGCAGCTCCGGTGGCGCGAAGCCCAGCATGCCCACGCCCCAGGGGCGGCCATCCAGGCGCTCGGCGGTGCTCTGCAGCAGCTGATCCAGGCGCTCCCCGGTGAGCAGCGACAGCGCCACGAAGGGCAGGCCGCCCGCACCTGCCACGGCGTCGGCGAAGGCGGCGGTGTCGCTCACGCGGGTCATGGGGCCCTGCACCACCGGTCGCTGCAGGCCGTGCTGCGCACAGAAGGCGGAGCCGCCGAGGTGGGGCCGCACGGCGCTGGCCTGCCCCAGGTGGCCACCCACGGCCCGGCGCAGGGCGGTGAGCGTGCCTCGCACGGTGCGGTACCGCTTGGCGAGATCGGCTGCAAACGATGCGTCTTGACCGCACGGGAGCTGGGCGTCGTGTAGGGGACCGGGGCGCACGTACACCCGTCGGTCGTCCACCACCGCCGTCTCGGAGCCGTCCATGGAGGCCAGCGCCTGGCGAAGCTCTGGCCGCAGCACGTCCGCCGCTTCCTTCAGTAGTGCCAGCTGATCCTGCAGCACCACCCCAGCTGCGCCCCCCGCGATGGCGGCCGCGGCGGTGTGCTCGCCGATCCCGCCCTGCGCCCACACCGGAAGGGCGTCGAGGGCCAGCAGTCGCTGCAGCAGCACGAAGGTGGACTCCGTGCCCACGCGGCCCGAGGCCTCTCGCCCCTTGGCCACGAGCCCCTGCGCTCCTTGCTCGATGGCGCGCTGGGCTTCCTGCACCGAGGTCACCTGCACCCACACGTCGCAGTGCACCTCGGGGACGTCACCGTCCACCACCACCAGACCCACGTTGTCGGGCAGATCCACCGCACGACAGCTGTCGTCGAGACGCACGCCGAAGGAGATGGGTCGCGTGGAGAGCCAGTCGAGTGCGGCGTGCACGTCGCCATCACCAGACAGATCCAGCACGCCCGTCGCCCCTGCTCGGCAGAGGGTGTCGACGAGATGTGGGTTAGAAACAGAGAAAGGACAGATCGCGATAAAGCGAGGCGCGTCGGAAGGCAAATCAGCTCCCGATGGTGCCTGGGTAAGGTACCACCGCTCCGCCGCATGCGAATACCACCATCGGCACGGGACGCACCCCGATCGCCTGGCTCGCCCCTGACTCGCTGTGGGCGTCGTGCACCTGCACCTCCGTGAATCCGCAGTCCCGCAGCTCTTGGATGAGGGATGTGCGGCTGCGCTGATCGGGTTCGAAACCTCTTCCGCGGGTGAACCACTGCATGGCGCGGCCCAGGGCACGTCCCACCCAGCCCACCTGGGGTCGCTCGGCCTCGGGAGTGAGATCGAACAGCAGCGTGCTGCCTGGCCTGTCCGCGAGCAGCGCGGCCACTCGGCGCCACAGCCCCTGCTGCTGATCGGGTGTCAGATACATGAGCAGCCCCTCCGCGATCACGCAGACCGGATCGGGGTCAGCGGGCACCAGCGTGGTCAGGTCCACGTCGGATACGTCCGCCGCTACCAGCTTCAGCTGTCGCAGTGCTGCGCGGCCTTCACTCGTGCGCTCGAGCAGCTCGCGCTTGTGTCGCACCACGTGGGGCAAGTCCACCTCGGTGTACTCGACACCGCGCCCCTGCGACTGCGCCACCAGCACCTGTGACACGCCTCGGCGCGACAGCCCGCTCGCCAGCTCCAGGAAGCACTCGACCCCCGACGCCGCCGCCAGCGCGTCGAGGGTGCGATGGCGCCCGCGCAGCCCGTGCCTCAGGCTCAGGCGCTGGCCCACCAGGCAGCCCGCCACCGTGAGCACGGCGTTGGTCACTCGGAACACCGCTCGTGCCTGCGGGGTGATCAGCAGCTCGGCGTGGGGCAGCTCCGCCCACCACCACACCGCCGACGTGTACAGCGCGGTCACCGACAGATCGCCCTTGTCCGTGGCGCCCGACGTCACGGGTCCAGCGGCTCCAGGGTGCCGTCGCGGTTGGCCACCGGGGTCTGTGCGTCGACCTCACCGATGCGCTGCACCACCTCGCGCGGATCCCGCACCATCCAGGTGCCGTTGGGCACGCTGCGCCCGCTGGCCAGCCAGATCCCCGTGCCCACCCGGCAGTCGTGGCCGAAGGCGGAGCCCAGGAAGCGGGTGCCGGTGCTGTGCAGCTCGCCGTCCAGGGGCACGCGGATGTCGCGGTCGAAGTTGAAGTCGATGCTGTAGGAGCCGGGCACGGCGATGGAGTTGCGGCCCAGCACGCAGGCCTGCATCTGCACCTGGCTCGCGAAGGCCTCGGGGTAGATCACGCACAGGCGCAGCCCGCAGCGCTGCCCCACCGTCGCTCCCGCGCCCACGGTGGAGCCCTCCACCTCGGCTCCCGACAGGATCCGCGCCCCGTCGCCCACGTGCGACAGCCACACGCGCGCGAAGGGCCCCACGGTCACGTTGTCGCCCAGGGTGCTCGCCTCCACCACGGCGGTGGGGTGGATGTCGCAGCCGCGGCCGATGCGGTTGAGCTTCTGCTGCACGCGCCAGGGGTTCAGCGAGCGCGCGCGCAGCACCGCCCACAGCAGCCGCGGCAGCGCGCGCCACCAGGGCGTGCGCCGCACCACCATCGACATCGCCGCCTGGTTGGCCCACACTTGGTGGCACCAGTGGTGCAGCGTCATCACGGGGTGTCGCGGCAGCCCGATCTCGGTGTCGCCGCCGAACACCGCCGGCAGCTCGAGCTCGTGTACGTGCTCGTCGACGTCCACCACCACGTCCACGGGATCGTCGTCGCGGCCGCTGACGAAGCGCACGGCCTCGAAGCGCCACCCGCCCTCCACCGGCTCCACGCCGGGCTGCACGGGTGTGGTGTTGCGCGCGAATACGCCGTCTGCCAGCACCAGCCATGCATCTCGGCCCGCGGCGCCCGCCACGAGCTGTCGGAGCACGGGTCCGCAGGTGAACAGCGTGTCGGGGATCACCAGGCAGGGTGGGGTCAGGGTGTCGATGCGCTGCAGCCCGGCCTCGGCGATGGCCTCGTCCTGCCACTGTCCGAGGCGGCGGTCGAGGATCAGCAGCTCGGTGGGTGGCTCGTCGAAGGGGGCCACCCGCCGGCCCGTGGGCTGCACGAAGACGGACGTGGTCACGAACTCAGCTATCTCGCTCGACGGCACGCGCGGCATTGCGAAAGGCGACGCCGTGCGCAGCGCACCAGCCTTCCACCTTTTCGGCATCCTCGTCGATCCAGAGGTGGGGCGTGTAGGTGACGTCGAGCAGCTGGCGCGCGACGAGGGGGAGCCAGTTGTGTTCGATGGCGAAACCGAACCTGCCGCTGACCTCGGCATGGCGAAATCGCCCGTCCAGGCTTCGCCGGAGCACCAAGGCACCGCTCGGGTGCTCGATCCGGAACTCTGGAACGCCTTCGTTGCTCTCCAACGCGGCGAGCCACACCGCTGAGCGGCGGGTGTTGCTCAACTCGTCGGGTAGCTCGACGGACGGGGCCACCAGCTCTGCCAGTTGCTGCTCGGGCCGCCAGGTTCCGCGCACCAGCAGGACGGGAGCAGGGGGGAGCTGGGCGAGCGTGGCGAGGGAATCACCATTCGGCCGCAGACCGTAGCGCGTATCCGGCGTGACCGTGGGGTCGACGTTCCCCGTCCAGCGGCCGAGCATGTCCAGGTCGAGTGGGAGTGGCCGATAGTCCGCATCTGGAGCTGGCTGGAGCCGAGCCTGCCAGCCCGTGGGGGTCCGGTCGAACACCAGCGCCATCGAGACGCCACCGATCAGGTGCACGCGACGAACGCTGGGGTGCGCGGCTGCGAGGAACTCCTGCGGAGCTGGTCTTTGCTCGTGGTGTATCCACGACCAGATCCCCAGCGTGGGGACGTCGATGGATGCGAGTCGTTGGAGATCCGCTGGTGCGCCGACGGGCACGACGAGCTCGCGGACCGAGCTGGGCACCCGAACCGGCCCCGCCGCCAGATCCGTCCGCCACAGCAGGATGACCTGCGTGGGCTGCATCGGGGCCGCGTCCAGCGTGGGCAATGTGTCAGCAGGGAGCTGGACCAGGCGTCGCACGTTGGCCAGCCCTGGGGTCTTCACCAGCTCCGACCAATCTGGAGGGCTGCCCGTGGCTGGGCTGTCCAAGACCAGTGTTCGGACCGTGCACAATCCTGGCTCGCCTCGAAGCTGACGTGCGATGCCATCACGGTGTCTGATCCGCGCTCCCCTCGGGAAGCCGCGATCCACCCAGACGCGGCCCAGTCCCATGAAGGCCGAGCCGAACCAGGCGGGCCCGTCGAGCAGCTCGTGCTCTCGGCTGGGCAGCCGCGAGATCGGTCTCCAGCCGGTGTGAGGGAACCGCCGGGCGCGCTCCAGCTGCAGGGCCACGAACTCGCCGCGGGGATCGCCACGCTCCATCCACCAGTCGGCGAGGACCTGGCGCGGCTCGTCCGCATCGGGATCTGCCGCGACCCTGGCCAGTAGCTCGTCCATCACCGCCCAGGTCCTCCGACGACCGTCGTATGGTTGGAGGTGTTGCTTCTATCTGGCGAGTCGGGCAGCTGGGCTCGTCCGGGGATGTCGGACGCTGGCTTCAACGAGGTAGCAGCTACCACGCTCCCAAGAGCGTGCAGCTCTCGAGCAGGACCACGTAGCCGCGCTCCTCGTGGAATGGTCGAAATCACACGGCGGAGAACTCCGAAGCCCCCACGAGCATGTGAAGCTCTAGATCGGTGGGGAGCTGGGCGAGGAGCCGCAGCTCGTCAGGCGGTAGCCCATACCCGTCGGCGGTCAGTTCGATCGGATCCACATTCGCGGTGGAGATCGGAGCCCCCAGCAAGGACAGCTGGGGATTCATCACACTCAGCTCAGCCACGGCCTCGTGGAAGGGGTCTTCGTCCCCGACGGCTGGAACGGGGAACACTTTGCTGTAGTACCCTGGTAGCTCCAGGTACTCCTCCAATGCGAGTCGTCTCTCCACCACCACTCGAACACCAGCATGGAAGACAGACAGGAGGCCGTCCGTCCGAACGCTGGACACTATGCCGATACGCCCACCCCTCACCCGCAACGCTCCTCCGATGCGGTCCGAATCGTGACGTGGGGCGAGCCTGCGGGTCGGGCACTTCAACGGCTAAACCTTGTTCATGCAGTTGCTATCCCTCGTCCTCGCTAGCTGCGCGGTGCCTCCGTCCGATCCACCGGCCAAGCCGCCTGTCCCCACCACGGCCACGTCGTCACCGGCGCCGCCCAGCGTCGACGATGCCCCCGACGACCGGTGCGGCGATGCGGTGTCCACCCGTTTCTGGCCAGTGGGTGTCCCTCAGGATGTCATCGGGCAAGCCGATCGACCCGATGGCGGCCAGGTGCTGACGCTCTCGCGCCCCGTCCACCTCGGCGAGGATCCAGTGCCTGCCGGCAACCTCGTCCGCCAAGGCGCCGACGGCACCGTGGAGCGGATCGATCAGGTCGTGTCCTCGTACAGGAATACCGTCACGCTGCGGGGCTTCGCCGAGGGAGACGAGTTGTACGCCGGTACCATCTACAACAACGCCGTCCTACACGGCGGGGTGACCGTACCTGCCCCTGACGATCAGATCTTGCTGCTCCGACGCCGACCAGAAGGGGAGATCGTCTGGCACACCACACTGGATGCATCCCAGATGCGCCTTCACGACACAGCGACGACCTGACGGGATCTGGCGATGGGGCGCCGTGGCTCGCTTCAGCGCAGATGGCAACCACCTGTGGACGCGAAGCATCGGCGGCCCGTGGCAGACCGTGCTCGACGCGATCACGTACGACCCGATCGCCGACGCATTGATTGTGGTGGGACACGCGCGGGGGCAGCCTTACCAGCCCGTCGTGGTGGGGATCGATCAGCCGGATGCGCTCGAGCTCGACACCGGGGCGGTCCAGGCGATCGTGCTGGCGCTCTCCACCGAGGGCACGCCAATGTGGGCCTCCGCGTTGGACGGACTTGCCTACACCAGTGCGGTGGCTGTGCTGCCCGACGGCGACGTGGCGGTCGGGGGGTACTTCTCCGGGCCGTTCGGCACCCTGGAGGCAGCCGCTGCAGACCAGGCCTGGGTGGCGCGGCTTTCGCCCGGCGGCGAGGTGCGATGGCAAATCCAGGGCAACACCGACAATGGGCCTTCGTACACCGAGGCGCTGGCCCCCGGCCCGGACGACACCGTGGTGTGGGGCGGCACCGCGGCGGGTCAGCCCGGGTTCGGCCAGACAGGCACAGGGTTGGCTCTTGCAGGGGACACCGAGTCGACCCCGTTCCTGGTCTTGGTCGACGCGGATGGCCATCCCCGTTGTGCGCAGCGGATCGCACAGGGACCCCACTTCTGGTACTACGAGCGCCAGACGATGCACGACATCGCCAGTGTGCGGCTACGCCCCGATGGGCGGGTGTCGGTCGTAGGCGACGGGAGACTGCCGATCGTGTTGGACCCAGATGGCGGCCTGCGGAACGAGGTGCCCGACGAGGCGGGTCACGAAGCGGCCTTCGAGGTCGTGGTCGAGCTTGGCGTGCCCTGACTTCGTCAGCTGACGAAGCAATCAGACACAATAGGAGGTCGGCATGTCGATTCGAGCTGGGCTGACGGAGCGGCTGCTCGGGGAGCCGAATCCTGAGGCGTGGTCGGTCTATCTGGACCACCTACGCGACGAGGCAAGCCCGCTCGCTGAGCTGGCGGACGCCGAGCCGGAGGCCGTTCCGTCGATCCTCGAGGCGCACAGTCGGGAGTGGTTCGGTCGTCCCGCGAGCGTCACGCTCCGAGGCGCGACGCCTGTCTGTGTCATCGAGGAGGGTGAGGCGGCCGTAGAGCTCGAGCTCGCGCTGTACCAGGGCCACGTGCGCGGTGTGAAGGGCACGGCCATCAGGCCTCGCTATCCGATGGGGTCGGAGTACGACGAGATGGCATTGTTGCTCGGAGGCGTGCTGCGGCACCTGGTGGCTCAGCCGTTCGGTGCCTTGGTCCGAGAGCTCGACGTGCGACTCCGTGTCATTCCTGCGGCTGCGCTGTCGTGGTTCTTCCACGCGCGGCTGGCGAACCTCCATCGCTGCTCGGTGGGACCCTTCAGGGCATGGTCCAATCTGCCGAGCACCGACCCGATGTGGGAACGTTGCCCTCGTCTGGAGACTTTGGTGGTGGAGGCCGCCGGGTTCGAGGTCGAACTCGGTCGTCGCGAGCTTCGGCCCGCGGCTTTGGACCCGACACT
Organism: Myxococcales bacterium; assembly: GCA_019634415.1. Lineage (GTDB taxonomy): Bacteria > Myxococcota_A > UBA796 > UBA796 > DRPG01. Next base: position 68,970 of record JAHQVJ010000117.1, on the reverse strand, counting down.
CCTGTTCGCGCGTGAGCGGCCTCGGATCCGGCGGGTTGGAGTGAAGCTGGGCGGCATGATGGACCTGTACGTGGGTAGGGTCACGGTGGCCCCGCTGCTGTCCGACCTCCACGTCGAAGGTGTGCTGCTCGCCTACGACTGGGCCACGCTCGGGAGCGGGTGGGTCGACGTGTGCTCGCTCGATCTCAGGCGACTCACTTCAGCGATGACAAGGTGCGCCGACGTCCTGGACGTACCGAGCGTAGCCAGCTGCACGATCGCCGTGGAGGTGGCCTGGTTGGAGGAGCAGGCGCTCAACCACCACGACCTGAGGCCAGCCTTGAGAGCATGGCGTGACGCGAATGCCACGCCCCTCGTCGCCAGGCGCCACGGCCAGCCCTGGGATCTGGGCCCATGAGTCAAGAGCTGTCCGCTCCGAAGGCGAACATCTGTAGGTTCATCACCACCACCTTGTCCGGTGCCGTCGCCGACTCGCCCACCAATGCCCGCACCTGACGGAAATACTTGCGCTGCAGCTCCTGCAGCTGCTCCACCAGCTCGTTGCTCGCCGTGAACACGTTGAAGGAAAAGAGATCGTCGGGTCGCTGTGCCTGCACCCGGTCCGCCGCCGCCTGGGCCCAGTGCCCCTGCAGCGTGCGGCGCACCGCCTGCATCGTGGCCAGATCCATGGTGAAGCCCCCGTCCACGCCTAGTCCCTCCTCCGTCTCCTGGAGCAGCTCACAGTCCACCAGCTGCTGCAGCACCCCCGCCATCTCCGGCTCGGGGAGCCCCAGCTCGGCCGCCAGCATGCTCGCGGCCTCCGATCGGCAGACCGGCTGTCGGATCCGCACCAGGGGTCGGATCACCGACACCCATGGGTTCGTGAGCAGCAGCTCCCGCACGCCATCGCGGCGCCGGTACCAGGAAGCGAAGCTCGGCACGGCCTGTGCCCCCACCAGGCGGGCGACCCAGTCTGGCACCCGACACCCCGACAGCGCGTGCACCAGCGCCAGGAACTCGTGCAGTCGCGGCACCGCCTCGCCGCGCAGCCATCGACCCACCCGATGCCGAGAGGCCCCCGTGATCCGAGCCACGTCGCATTGAGGGGTGTGTCCCCGCAGACCCTGAAGCCAGCGAGCCAGCTCGGCGTAGTCCGTGGCGTCGTCGGGGGGCGGCACGTGGGGGGCGAAGCCGCGGAAGCTGCCCGGCACGTCCACCCCCACCAGGTGCGCCGCCTGCAGCACCTGGGTGATCGTCGGGCTGCGGCGACCAGCCTCCCAGTTGGCGATCACCGGGCCGCGCAGCCCCAGCCGCCGCGCGAAGGCCACCTGGGACCGCCCGCCACGCAGCGCACGACACAGCTCCCGACTCGCTTCTCGCACCTGCCCTCCCGTAGTCGAACATTCGGGTGTGTGAACGGTAGCCGATATGTTCGAATTCGGGAAGCCTTACTCGAAGCGCACCGCTAGAGTGGCATTCGGAGGTGGGAATGCTCGACAGATGCTGGATGTCGATCCTCTTGATCGGGGCGGTGGGGTGTGACGAGACCGAGGCCGAGGCGGAGCCAGACGCCGCGCGCGGCCGGGCGACCCAGATCGGAGCCGAGGAGTTCGTGGACGATCCCTGTCCCACCAACGTCACCGATGGCTGGGGGGAGGTGGAGCCTGGGGGGCCCACCTTCGACGAGCTCGGGGATGGGCTGGTCGGGGCGTACGACGTCGCTCTCACCGGCGTGAGCCAGCCCTACCAGGAGCTCGGCATCGAGCTGCGCTGGCCTGGCCGCGGGGGAGGGGGCAAGGCGGGCGTAGGGGACGACTGTGATGCCTGGGCGATCTACGATCTGGCGGTGTCGTTGGCCTCGGCCGACCGGCCGGGCGAGGTCGACCAGCTGCTGGGCTCCCTGCGCTACGTGCGAGTCGACGGGGTGTGGCGCGTGCTGGATGCCGTGGCCTCCGTGGACGTCCGGGACACGTCCGACCTGTTCCGGCACAAGCGCTCCGCGGACGGGGAGCTCGTGATGGTGCTGGACGGACGCATGGCCGAGGCCGGCCCGGCCGACGTGCCCAGCTGGCCGTCGCCCGGAACGTTGAGTGTGGCACTCGACGAGGGTGGCGAGCAAGCGGTCGCTTCCTGGTAGGGTCCGTCGTCGGGACGGGCTCCCCATCGAGCGCGTTCACGGCGTGGCGTCCGACGGCACGTCGGCGCGGATCGACCAGGCCACTCCGTCGTCGAGGTCGCGGACCTCGACGCCGGCCTGCCCCAGCGCGTCCCGCAGCGCATCGGCGTCGGGCCAGCGCTTGTCCCGGCGGGCCGCATGGCGTGCGATCAGCACGGCCTCCACGCTCGCGGCGTTCGAGCGCTGCAGCGCCGCCACCACCTCGGTGACGTCGCGTGGCTCGCTCTGCAGTCGTGACAGCGCCACCGTGCCCGAGCGCACCTCGCGCTGCAGCACCCCCAAGATCCCGTCCACCCGCCGCAGGGCGGCCAGCGCGTCGCGGGCCTCGCTCCCCGAGGGCGTCGTGCGGCGCCATTGGCCCACGGCGTCGAACAGCGCTGCCAGCGCGTTCGGTACGTCCAGGTCGTCGTTCAGCGCGTCGTGGAAGGCGCCTGCCATCGGGTGAGGGGTGTGGCTCGCTTCGTCGCCCGCCTGGGCCCGCAGCGTGTCGTGCACCTCGTCGAGGTGGGCCACCGCCGAGCGAGCGGCCACCAGGCCCTCCGTGGTCAGGTTCATGGGCTTTCGGTAGTGGTGCGACAGCAGCGCGAAGCGCACCACCCGCGGCGCGAAGCCCTGGGCTTGCAGCTCGTCCAGCTCCACCGCCGTGCCGTCGCGCTTCGACAGCTTCTTGCCGTCCACCAGCAGGTGCCGGGTGTGCATCCAGAAACGTGCCAGCGGGTGGCCTGTGGCCGCCGTGCTCTGGGCCGCCTCGCACTCGTGGTGGGGGAAGAGGTTGTCCTCTCCGCCCGTGTGTACGTCCACCGTGTCGCCCAGGAGCGCCCGTGCCATCGCCGAGCACTCGATGTGCCAGCCAGGGAAGCCGCGCCGGATCCTCGCGTCGATGTGGGGGCCGACGTCGAACTGCATCAGGTGCGCCTCGTCCACCTTCCACAGGGCGAAGTCGGCCGGGTGGCGCTTGCCGTCGCGCACCTGCACCCGCGCCCCTGCGCGCTGCTCGTCGAGGTGGCGACCCGAGATGGCGCCGTAGGCGGGGTAGCTGCCCACGTCGAAGTAGACCTCCCCGTCGACCACGTAGGCGTGACCTGCGTCCAGCAGCTCCTGGATCAGGTCCAGCATGTGCGGCACGTGCTCGGTGGCGCGCGGGTAGTGGTGGGCGTCCACGATGCCGAGCCTGCGGCGGTCGCGGTGGAACAGCTCCTCGAAGTGCCGCGCCACGCGGAACGGATCCCAGCCCAGCGAGCGGGCGGCGCGATGCAGCTTGTCTTCGCCGCTGGCGTCGGCCCGGTCGTCCTCGGTGAGGTGGCCGACGTCGGTGATGTTCATGACCTGCCGCACGGTGTAGCCCTCCGCCTCGAGCTGGCGGCGGAGCAGGTCCCCGGTCAGGAACGAGCGGAAGTTGCCCACGTGGGGCGTGGCGTAGACCGTGGGCCCGCAGTGGTACAGCGAGACGTGATCAGGGGTTCGGGGCGCGAACGGGACCGTGCGCCGACGCGCAGTGTCGTAGAGGGCGAGAGCCATGGGATTGCCTGGGAACGGAGACGTGGGGCGCGCGCATTTCCGCCTGCCCCGCTACTGCGGAGCAGGCTCGCTACACGTCTGGCCCGAGGCACTCATGCAGTCCGAGTAACATCACTCGTGATGTCGCGCGCGACCTCGCTGCCGGGCACCTCGAAGTCCAGCCGCTCTGCGGCCAGGCGGAGACCGGCGAGCAGCCGCGGGGCGATGGACGGGCCCACCGGGGTGCGCTCCGGATCGGGCACCACGCGCACGAAGCCGCCAGGTTGCATGGCGTGAGCCCAGATCACTAGCTCTGCCGGCTCGTCGTCGCTGGCCCAGACGTATCGGTCCTCCACCCAGCGTGCGGGCCAGCTGCGGTCCCCCTCGAAGGGGTGCTCCACCACCATGCGGCCGAAGCCCCGCGGCGCTCGTTCCGCCACCTGGGCCATCCACGCCTCGTAGGCCGCAGCCGACACCCCCAGATCTGCGCCAGCGCGCAGCAGCCGCGACACCACGGCACAGGCGAGGGCGGGCTCCTGTAGCTCGAGGCCGGGCAGGGCACCCCCCGTGCGCGAGTTGATCTCCGTGGGCCAGGGGCCGTCGGACCCGAGCACGCCATCCACGGTGAAGGCGCCGCGGTAGCCGAGGTTCGCCGACAGGGCCTCGCCCACGGCACGCACGAGCGCTCGGATCGCATGCTCCGCCTCGGCCGGGGGCCGCCAGAAGGTGGCCATGCCCACGAAGGCGAAGCGCGGGCCGTCGCGCAGCACCACCATCTCCACGAGGGGGCCCACCGCCACGCCATCGGGGAACACGAAGGCGTTCACACCCCAGGGAATGCCCTCCACGAAGCGCGCCAGGCGCACCTCCTGCACGTGGTCCCGCAGGAAGTGGCGCGTGGCGTGCGCCTCCTGTTGGGTGCGCACCCGCCGCACCAAGCGGGCGCCGCCCGCGGGCCGCGCCGAGCGATCCACCCCCGACCACACCACGCCCTCGCCTTGGTCCAGCGACTGGCTGGCCGCCCACAGATCGGGGTGGTGGATCGGGAGGACCTGGCTCGGCAGTCGAGGCACCTCGGCCCGATCGAACCAGGCGTCGACGTCGCCCTTGCACTCGAGCTGCACCCACTCGGGCGGGATCACTCCCAGCACCGACCGCCCCTGCACCGTGGTGTAGGGAGGGCCTTCGGGGCAGATCACCGCCGCGCGTCGTTTGGGATCCCAGGCCTCGAGCTGGCGGCCGAGCTCCGGCGGCAGCTCCGTGAAGCGCTCCCAAGGGAGCGCGTCGGGGGCATGGCCCGCGGGCAGCACGTCCCACGGAATGTCCTCGGGCGGATCTCCCCCGGCGCCCGAGGCGAGGATCCACATGGGCCCCAGGCCCAGCTCCCGCAGCGTGCGGGCGCGCGTGGCGTGGGCTCGGGCCATGCCGCCCACCAGCAGGAGGGGGCGGCCCGCAAGCGCTCCTCGGAGACCGTCGGCCAGTGCCGCTCGCGTGCGATCGGAGGTCATGGGCCTCTAGTAGTAGGAGAAGGATCCCCAGGGCCCGATGTAGTCCCAGGTGTTCGCGAGCACGACGTCGCGGCCCTTGCACTTGGGGTCGCTGATCAGCGACATCGTCATCGTCGCCTTGGTCTGAGCCGTGTAGGCATAGGTCCCCGTGGAGGGGCAGATCGAGTCGGCAAAGAACAGGTCGGCACCCTTCGTGGCATAGGCGCACGGCGCCCAGGTGTAGCCCGAGCCGAGGAAGTTGATGTAGCAGTCCTTCGAGGTGGGGCCGAACTCCAGCACCACCGTGCCGAAGCTCGCGCCCTTGGCGATCCAGGTGCCCTCGACGTTGCCGCCGAGCTTGCCCGTGCCGAAGCCGGTGTCGACGGGGGGTGGGGTGCCGGTGTCGACGGAGTCGTAGGTGGGCGTGCTGGTGTAGGGGTAGGTGGACGTCGACGACGTGGTGCTCCCCACGTTGTCGAGGTCGTCCTCGACGGGGTCGACTCCGCGGTTCAGGGGCGTCAGGCCGTTGCCACACCCCGCCAGGGTCAGCCAGACCAGCGCGCGCCACGGGTTGCCCGTTGGGTAGGTTCGCATAGGCATCTCCACGTTCCCCGACGGACCGTTCTACCACTTGCGGACGCAGATCCCCATGAGACGTAAGAACGCACGGCCAGGGGTGGGGCGCGGCGGGGGCCCTACGTCGGAGAGGCGAGGGTGGCGTGCCATGCCCACAGGGCGGGTCCGAACAACGCCAGGCAGGGCAGGTTCACCACGCCCACGTTGAACCAGGCGCCCAGCCAGGCACAGCCGGCGGTGTCTACCACGAACCACAAGGCGAAGGAGACAGCCACCGCCCGCCAGGCCCAGCGCTCGTGGAAGGCGTGGTAGGCCAGCAGACCTGCCAGGGCGAAGTAGGCGGCATCCGTGGCGCCGAAGGGCACCAGCAGGAAGCGCATGGTGGCGATCGCGTCGGGCGACAGCGCCTCTGTTCCCAGCTGCGACGACGCCAGCAGCCCGTCGTAGAACCCCGTGGGCTCCAGGCTACCGAGGACCACCCAGGACAGGCCCTGTGCTGAGAAGAGACCGCAGAGCACGAGCACTACGGTGCGAGCAGACGGCATGACGCCTCGGAATAGAGACCTGATGGCCACGGATCAGTCGGGAACACGTCATGACACCCATGGCCATCAGGTCTCGATGAGCCTCGGGTGCTACCACGCGTGTGTCGGGGGTCGGCCTTACTCAGCCTTAGCTCCGCTTGTAAGGAAGGTGATTCGCCGATCGTGGGGTCCTCGAGGGCTACCCGTCGGGCGGCTGTGGGGTCAGGAGCGTCGCCAGCGCGCGGGCGACGGCTTGTTGATCCGGCCCGCTGATCACCTGCCCCCAGGTGGATGCCGAGACGAACCGGCCCGACTGTAGATCCACCACATGGATGGCTTGGATCACGCACCACTGGTTGTCGATCCGGTCCACGGCGTCCACGGGGTGGGTCTTCGCGGCGGGGCCCAGCGTGACCACCTGGATTCCGGGGTGGTAGAGGAAGGGGATCTTGAATCCTACGGAGCGAGCACACAGACGACGCTGCGTGCGCACCCAGGGGGCAGGGTCGTCGACGTCGTCGGGCACGTCCAGCGCGATGAGCGCCCGGTTGGTCATGGCCGTACGACGAACCCAGCACCCCGCCGGTCCGTCGGCTGGTCTGCGGTGGAACTTCCGCTCCGTCAGCGCGCGCTCCAGGATGTCCAGCACGTCGTCGCGGGTGGTCACGGAGTTGCTCCGGTCAGCAGCGGTGCGTAACCGGCCAGTGCCTCGAACAGGAAGCGTCGAAACACCACCATGCGCGCGGTGTTGCGCAGGTCCGGGTGCACCAGCACCCACAGGTCCCACCGGGGCCAGGGCTCGACTCGTCCCAGCCGGACCAGCTCCGGAGCGGGGTCGCCGAGCAGGCAGGGGAGCACGGCCAGCCCGAGCCCGCTCCGTGCTGCGGCCAGCTGCAGCAGGGCGCCGTCCAGGGCGTGTCGAGCAGGCAGGTCCGGCCTGGGAGAGCTGTCGATCCAGTCGTTGTCCGGCGCCCAGCCCACCCAGTGCGTGGGATCGGGGTGCCGAGCCAGCCAGTCCGCCGAGGCGTAGGCGCACTGGTGCACCGCACACAGGCGGCGACCCACCAGATCCTCCTGGGGCGACTGCCCGTGTGGCATCAGCCGCAGCGCGATGTCCGCGTCGCGCCTGGCCAGATCTGCGATGGCGTAGGACGGGTGCAGCTCCAGGTCGATCGCGGTGTACTCGTCCGCGAAGCGCGCCAGATCCGGCATCAGCAGGTGCGTCGCCAGCAGATCCGGCAGACTCACGCGGATCCGGCCCGACAGCCGCAGATCCTGGCCCAGCACGCCCCGCTCGAGGCCCTGGATCTCGTTGCGCAGCACCCGCGCCACATCGAGCACGGCGCGGCCCGCCTCGGTGGGCTGTAGTCCCGAGGCCACCCGGTCGAAGAGGCGCGCGCCGAGCTGGACCTCCAGCGACGTCACCCGGCGAGACACCGTGGTGTGGCTGGTTCCGAGCTGGGTTGCCGCGGCCCGCAGCGTGCCGTGCTCGGCCACCGCCAGGGCCACCCGCAGGTCGTTGAGATCCACGGCGTCGAAGAGGGCCTGGTTCACGAGCACACCACCATGGCCCATTATTGCGCATGGTGGTGCGAAAACGGGCCAGGTACGGAGTGCTGCACAGGAGAACGACATGATTGTTGCAGCGATTGGCCTGGTCGGAGGTGCGGCCTGGGGCACCGAGCTGTCCTTCGACGACGCCAAGATGTACGAGGTGGCCTTCTTCACCGTCGCGGCGGGCGAGCAGGAGGCGCTGTCGAAGAAGTACTTCGCCAAGGTGATGCCCATCGCCCGGGAGTACGGCATGCGGCCCATGGGCACCTTCGCGGTGAGCCACCAGGAGCACGGCCAGCCGTCGGCGGCCACGTGGGGGTTCTTCGAGTGGCCGAGCCTGGCAGCCAAGGAGCGCTTCGAGCAGGACAAGCGCTTCCAGAAGCTGAAGCCCCAGCGCGACGCGCGCCTCGACGCGCTGCAGCTCGTGTACCTGCAGGTGGCCGAGGACCTCACGGTGGAGCTGCGCGACGATCGGCTGTACGAGGTGTTCGGTGGCTGGGTCAACGCCCACCACGGCGCCCATCTGCAGGACTACTTCGCCGCCGCGGGGCCGTACCTGGCCAGCCGCGACGTGCGCTTTCACGGGGACTTCCAGGTGATCGGCTCGTCGGATCCCACCTTCCGGCCCGACGTGTTCGGGTTCATGGAGTGGCCGGATCGTTCGGTGAAGCAGGGCTGGTTCGACTCGGCGGCCTTCCGGCAGAGCGGCTGGCATCGAGCGATGGCCGTGGATCGGCTGTTCGTGCTGGAGGGCACCGCCAACCTGCCGGGGTCCTGAACGGCGTGATCAGCAGGACCAGCCTGCGCAGGCTGGTGCGGGAGACAGGGCTGAACGCCTCGAGGTGCGGGGAGTGGCGGAGTGCCTCCGACGATGCGTCGCCGAGGCGACCAGCCAGTCGGCGTCGGCGTCCTCTTGCACGACGATGGCCTCGCGCAGGCGGGCGACGACTCGGCTCATGGGGGCGTGTCCATCGGTCCTCAGTCGAGTGCAACGCGCAGGTGGCTCGGGGTGAGGACACGCAGCGCCGTTGTGTAGGGCGACCGGCGGATCGCACCCGAGGTGGCCCGTCGCAAGGGATTTCCCTCTGCGAGGAGCTCGTGCACGTACTCCATCACGGGGCTGTGCATCAACGCCGCCATCCCGGCGTCGTTGGCATCGACCCTCTGAAGATGCAGCACCTCGGGTCGGAGCGTGGGGGAGTGGGCCAGTGCGGCCAGCCCGGCGTTCCCCAGCGGATTCCAGCGTAGATCGAGGGTCCGGATCTCGCCGGCATGGGGGCTCGTTGCCAGCGACCTCATTCCCTCGGGGCCCAGGCCCGTTCGTTGCAAGATCAGCGAGCGCACGCCTGCCAGACAGCGAGCCTCGGCAAGGGCTGCGAATCCCTCCGGCGCCATGGGGTGGGCGGCCAGCGACAGGAGCCTCAGCGGGGCGTCTGCGCAGGCCTCGAGGATCGAGGCCAGGCCCGAGGCACTCAGCCCCGGGCCACCGATCCAGAGACGCTCGAGGCGGCTGAAGTCCAGGTCCCGGACGAGCAGTGCCCAGTTCGCGTCCATCAGCTGGCACCGGACGAGGTGCAGCTCGCGCACTCCGCTGAGCGCCTGTAGGGCACGAAGTGCTGGGAGCTGTCGGCTCACCCAGGGGTTGTGGCTCAGGACCAGCTGGTCGCGCTGGACCGACGGACCAGGTCGGGGCACGGCCGAGGGCTCGTCGACCACGTTCGGAGGCTTCCGTTGCACCGCGATGTCCAAGTGGCGCACGTGGGCCAGCCGAGGAGAGCCCAGGATCGCCAGCGAGCCCTCGGCGTCGATGAGGTTCCCTCTGAGCACGAGGGACTGCAGAGCGGGGAGCCGGGCACGCTCGGCCAGGGCCAAGGCACCTTCACGGCCGATCCCCGCGTTCGACAGATCCAAGCGGGTGAGGTGCTGCAGATGGGGTGACTCGGCGAGGGCCACGGCCCCGTCGTCTCCCAAGGGGCAGTCGGGGAGGGCCAGTCGTCGCAAAGAGGCCACACAGCCCAGGCTCGTCAGGCGCCTCGGTGCCCGGAGCACCTCGTGGTCGAAAGACAGCGTGTGCAGCCGCCACGGGGCCTGGTCCAGCGCCTCCAGCACGTCCTCGCCGACACCGTCTTCACCCGTGCGTGACGCGAAGGACAGCGCGCGCAGCTGGCCGAGGGACTCGATCTCGGCAAGCGTCGCCAGATCGTCGCCGTGGCGGATCCCCACGAGGCGCAGCCCGAAGATCTGGCCAGGAGGGAGCTGCGAGATGGCCTGCACGAGCTCGTGCAGGTCGTCCCAGAGCTGCAGCTGCAGCGTGCCCCACAGCGATGTGTCCCGCTGGCTCGACACCTCGGCCACCACGCTCGGCTCGGGGTGTCGGCGCACGACGAGACCGTGGCGCTCGACCAGGTCTGCGTGGTTGCCCAGTCCCGACCGACTCACGAACGTCCCATCCACCGGGCCGAGGGAGAGCTCCTGCCGGAGATGGTGCACACGCCTGCGGATCTCGGCTGCTTCTGGTCGCTCCAGCCCGCTGGCCAGCCGCCGCTCCAGGCGGATCAGCTCGCCCCGTGCGTCGCCCACCTCGGTCAAGGCATCGGCGAACACCAGCCAGTCGGCGTCGGTGTCCTCTTGCACGACGATGGCCTCGCGCAGGCGGGCGGCGACCTGGAGCAGGGATGTATGCAAACTCCCTCCCGCCGCGACAGATTACGGCCATGTACGATCCCGTCTTCTTCTACTCGACCAGTGATCCCTACGGAGAGTTCTCGAACTGGTGGCCTGCGCCCTTCGAGCTGGACGGCCAGCGCTGGCCCACCACCGAGCACTACTTCATGGCCCAGAAGACCACCGCCAAGCGTCCGCGCGAGCGGATCCGCCGCGCTCCCACCCCGCGTCGTGCCAAGGAGCTGGGCCGTGCCGTGCAGCTCCGCCGCGGCTGGGACGGCATGAAGTTCGAGGTGATGCTGAAGGCCAACCTCGCGAAGTTCCGCCAGCACGACGATCTGGCGGAGCTGCTCCTGTCCACCGGCGATCGCCCCATCCACGAGAACTGCCCCGACCCGTGGTGGGGCGGGGGGCCGAACTTCCCGCGCGGGCGCGACCTGCTGGGCAAGGTGCTGGTGCGAGTGCGAGACCAGCTGCGAGCCGCGCAGGAGGAGTAGGCCGCTCGGCTCGCGATCGGCGCCAGGGGGCCGCAGGCCCCAGCCGGACAGCTCAGCGACGAGATCCCCGTGGGCTACTCCAGGCACGTCACGGAACCGAACAACGCCATCGTGGAGCTCCACGCCCTTGTCGACACCCTGCGATGGTGAGGGCCCATAGGCCGCCGGAAAGCCTCCGGAGGCAGTAAACGCCTGTCGAGAGGGAAGCGCTGGCCCGGAGGAGTCACGGCTCGTCCGGGTGGAACTACCCTCGTTGAAGCAGGAATAGCCTTCTCGAAGGCTTGGCTCCCGAGAAGGGAGGTGTGGCTTGTGTCCACACGCTTTAGCACCAACAAGTTGAACTTCTTCAGGCTCCCGAATACCTGCGGCCATTGTTGAATTGGAGTTCGAATGTCCCGGTTTTCCTCCCTGGTTTGGCTTGCCTTCGTGGCGTGTGGCCCCCCCGATGTCGATGCAGATGGTTTTGCTGCGGCCGACGATTGTGACGACAATGACGCTGGAGTTCACCCAGGTGCCGACGAGGTGCTGTGCGATGGTGTCGACAACGATTGCAACCCGTCCACGCCCGACGTGGGCGACGGGGATGGCGATGCGGTGAGTTGCGACGTCGACTGCGACGACACCGATGCCAGCGCCTTTCCTGGTGCCGTGGAGGTGTGCGACGACGGAGTCGACAACGACTGCGATGCCACCACGCCCGACCGGTTCGACGCCGATGGTGATGGCGCCACCTGCGACGTGGATTGTGACGACGAAGACCCGTCGCGGACGCCTGGAGCCCTCGAGCTGTGCGATGACGACATCGACAACGACTGCTCCAGCCTCACCCCCGATGTCTTCGATAGGGATGCTGATGGGGTGCCCTGCACGCGGGACTGCAACGACGACAACGAGGCGGAGTTCCCTGGTAACTTCGAGGTCTGCGACGACACCTTCGACAACGACTGTGACGTAGCCACCGCAGACGCCTGCGTGTGGTTCGACGACTTCGAGGACGGCGACCTTACCGGCTGGACCGTCGAATCGAAGAACTACACCCTCGAGGTCGATGGTATCGGTGCGGCGGGCACCAGCCGTTCGGTGTTGCTCGACGGAGGGGGCACGGGTCACTTCGACGGGATCTCGATGGACTTCGAGGGCCTGACCCCCAGCGCGGTCACGTTTTGGGTTCGTACCGCATCCACCAAGTCCTTTGCTGGCTACGTCGTGTTGGGGGGGCCGAAGACGGGCTCGAATGGCGTTGACAACGCCGTGTTCCTGTTGCTGAACTCAACAGGGGAGATCGAGCTCATTGGCGAGGGGGTCCAGTCTTACGTGGCGTCTGCCTACAGTGCCGATGTCTGGTATCATGTCGGCCTCGTTCTCGACTGGACGGAACAGGAGTACGATGTGCACATCAACGGGATCGAGCGGCTGACCAACATCCCGTTCCGCGAAGACGTCACGGCGCTGCACAAGCTCCACCTCTACAATTGGTGGGATGCGTCGACACACTTCGACGAGATCTCGGTGTTCCCCTGATCGCGACAATCAACTCCGTTGATTGTCGCGATCGAGCGGAGCGCGCCCGATCCGGGGTTGCAGTGGGACTGGAACAAGTGAGCGTAGACGTGCTGCCCATCTGCCGCCAGTGACGCTACACGGCTACTAGGCGACCCGCTGGAGACGCTCCGGTGTCGTTAGGGTCAGGACGCCCGATGACCGACCCCGCAGACCAACAGCCCATCTTCGTGGTGGGCAACAGCCGCAGCGGCACCACGCTGATGCGCAACATGCTGAGCGCGCACCCGCGCATCCACCTCACCATGGAGGCGTCGTTCTACCTGTGGGGGGGCAGCTACACGCCGTGGCGCGACCAGGACGGCTTCCCGCCCTACTACGTGCGCTCCTTCTCCTTCCGCTGGCTGCGCACCGATCCGCGACCCATCCTGCGCGGGTTGCCGCGACCGTTCGGGTTCGTCGACCGCAAGCGGCTGTACACCGCGGTCATGCGGCAGCAAGCCGCCGAGCGGGGCAAGGTGCGCCACGGCGACAAGACGCCGGGGCACAGCGGCAACCTGGGCCGGATCTTCGCGGACTACCCCGAGGCCAAGGTGATCCGCATGCTGCGGGATCCCCGCGACGTGGTGCGCTCGCTGACCCGCATGCCCTGGGCGCCGGCGAGCCCCACGGCGTGCGCGGCCCTGGTGGAGCTGGAGCGCCTGCAGGTGCGCCGCCACCGGCACCGCCTGCTCGAGGTGCAGCTGTCTGAGCTGGTCGGGGCGCCGGGACCCACCATGGAGCGCGTGCTGGACCACGTGGGCGAGCCTTACCACACCCAGGTGCTGCAGCCCGAGCACTACCCCGACGACGTGCCGCCCATGCCGTGGTTCGACTCCGCACGCACCGCGCCGCGCAGTCAGGCGCGCACCGAGCCGGATCCGGTCCAGATCCGCTGGCTCGAGGCCATGACCCGCAGCGCGCTGTCGGAGCAGGCGCTACCGACGAAGGCGCTGGTGCGGGAGCCGGGGTGGGTGGCGGTGGGGAGCAGGTGGCTGGCGGATCTGCCGCTGTGCCTGCACAGCGTGGGTGTGGGCCTGGGGCTTGCCTGGGCCTCGCGCGGGGGCTCGGCCTCGGGGCGGGTGGCGCAGCGCTGGATGCGGCGCCTCAACCCGAGCGCGTGGCAGGCCCTGGACGACTTCGAGATGCCCGATCCGCCTCCGCTGCCGGAGGGCTGGGAGGCGGCGTGGTCGTGATCAGGGGCGCGTAGCCGTCACGAGGTGGGCGTGGGCGTCCATGCGCACCACCCCGTCCACCACGTGGGGGCGGAAGCGCTCGGTGAGGGAGCGCGTCGCCTGCTGGATCTCGTGGTCCGATCCCTGCTTCTGCAGCATCTCGCCGACGCCGAAGGCCGACAGCGTGAACTGGGCGGCCTCCTCGGCGGTCAGCCCGCCACCGACGGCCAGCTGGCCTCGCCAGCTGCGGCACGCCACGTCCGCGAACCCGGCCTGGCGGAGCAGGGCGGGCAGGGCTGCGGGATCGCCGTAGCGAAAGGGGCCCGGGGCGTCGGGCTCGGGCTGCGGGAGCTCCATCACCTCCGCCACCGCGGCCATCACCGTGGTGGCCCAGGGGTTGTCGGCGCGGTCCGCCCACACGGCGAAGGCCACCTGGCCGCCTGCAGCGAGCCACTGCCGCAGGTTGGCGAAGGCTGTGGGCGCGTCGTCGAAGAACATCACGCCGAAGCGCGAGGCCAGCCGGTCGTAGGGCTCGGACGGGGGAGGGGCGGTGCCTGCGTCGGCCTGCCGGAAGCGGGGCCCGTCGGCGCCTGCCCGCTGCTGGGCCGCCTGCACGAGGGTGTGCGACAGGTCCAGGCCCACCACCGTGCTTCCCGAGGGAGCAGCCGCATGGATGGCGCGGGTGGCACCGCCGCCTCCACAGCCGATGTCGGCGATGCGCGCGGCACCCCCGAGCTGCAGGGCGTCGATCAGGGGGGCGTTGACGGTGGCCAGCATGGCTTCGAGGGGGTCGACGTGCTGTCGCCACCGCTCGCCGCGGGCTCCGTCCCATTCGTAGGGAGTGTGGTTGCTCATGCCCACCTTGTGCCGTCGTTCGGGCGGCCGGTCCAATCGAACGTGCCGAGGTCAGCCCTCGGCCACGTCGAAGGCGCCCACGGTGGCCTGCAGCAACGGATCGCCGCTGCGGCTGGCGAGGTGGCCGAGCAACACGCCCACGGAGTGCGGCACCTCGCACAGCACTCGAACCTCGCCTGCCGCCACGGCGTCGGCGGCGGTGTAGCTGTGCAGCAGGCCCACCCCCACGCCGCTCGCCACCAGGCTTCGGGTGACGTGCTCGCGGTCCACGCGAATGACGCGCGCGGGGCGAATGCCGTGCTGCAGCAGCAGCTCGGCGATGGCGCGTCCGCAGCAGGTGTCGGCGTCGGGGCAGATCCAGGGAAGCTGCGCGAGGGCTTCCCACCGTGGTGGTCGCTCCGTCTCGAGGTGTGTGGGGGCCACCAGCACGAGGCCGAAGCGCGTCACCTCGGTGGTGGCGAGGCGCGCGTCTGGCTCGCCATGGGCGTTGAACACGCCGGCGTCCAGCTCGCCGGCCAGGATCCCCTGCACCACGTCGCGGGAGATGGCCTGCTGAACCGAGACCTCCACCTCCGGGTGGCGATCCGCCAAGCGGGACAGCCACGGCCCCAGGGCTGCGGTGGGGGTGTTGGCGTCCACGCCGAGGCGCACGGGGCCGCTGGGCCGCTGGCGGAGGTGGGCGGCCTGGTCGAGCAGCGCCCGGTGGGCGCCGAGCGTGTGCTCGGCCTGGGGCAGCAGGCGCTCGCCGTCCGCCGTCAGGCGCATGCCGCGCGAGGTGCGCTCGAACAGCGCCAACCCCAGGCGCTCCTCCAGGGTCTTGATCTGCGCGCTCACAGCGGGCTGAGACAGGTGCACCACCTCGGCGGCCCGGGTGATGCTGCCGTGCCGAGCCACGGCCACGAAGGTCTCGAGCTGGGTGAGCTCCATGGGCGGCGCCGTAGCGACGGTCCGGCTGCGTGACAACCAGAGGGAACGCCTACCAGCTGGCGCCGTCCTTGCCGCCATAGGCGCCGACATCCGCCTCGAGCAGCGGGGAGCTGGCCTGCAGCGTGAGGTCCCACTGCTCTGGATCCGCGGGCGACAGGTCGGTGTGCAGCGGATCCTGGACGAGGTTGCCGCTCACCGTGCTCGGATCGGTGTCGAAGCCCGCGAGGGCAGACGCGCCGGTGTTGCCCCAGACGTTGGTGGTGGCCCAGCTGGTGGGCTGATCGGCTTGGTTCGACACCGCCGCTGCCGAGGTCTCGGGCGCCGACACGGTGTTGTGGCTGATGTTGGAGTGCTGCACGTGCAGTTCGCCCTCCGCCACGACGAACAAGCCGCCGGCCGACGCCCACTCCGTGGCGACGGCGTCGTTGCCCACGATGTCGACGTGCTGCACCTCCATGATGCGACTTCCGTCCAGCGCCAGGCCGCCGGCCAAGGCGTAGGCCGTGTCGGTGCCGCCGGAGGTGTTGCCGGCCACGATGGCCTGCGTGACCGCCAGGGGGGCGATCCAGGCCGACAGATACGCGCCGCCACCCACGGCGGTGTCGCTGGCCAGCGCCGTGTTGTCGCGCACGTCGAGCCATTGGTAGGTGCCGCCGTCGGCGTACAGGCCGCCGCCCATCACGAAGCTCCAGCTCGGGCCGACGGACGAGGTGGTGTTGCCGATCACGGTGAGGTGCGAGACGGCGAGGGGCTCCGACGTCGACGCCTCCAGGGTCGCGGATCCCGTCACGAACCCGCTGTAGTCCCCGAGGGAGGTGGCCGTCAGCGTGTTGTCGCGCAGCTCCATGCCGTCGATGGTGCCCGCCAGATCGTCGGCGAAGAGCACGCCCTGCACCCCTGCGCTCTCAGCGGTCAGTGTGGCGCTCACGTCGTGCAGATACCAGTCCGACAGGGCCACCTGGCCGCGGAGCGCGGCGACGGCTCCCTGTACGCCGGCACCGTAGTCACACGTCGCCTCCAGGATGACCTCCGAGGCGGTCACGTCGTGCATCGTGGCGGGAGCGCCGCCATCGACGGCCAGGACCACGCCGCGCATCCAGCATCCGGCCACGCCGTCGGTGGTCAGGCGCACGTCGGACACGTCGAGACCGTCCACCTCGAGGGTGGTGGCGAGGGTGTACAGGGCACCCCCCTCCAGGGAGGGGAAGCTGTCCTCGTGGGTCCCCAGCAGCTCGATCTCCAGATCCGACATGGCGACGTCGGTGAGGGTGAGGCTGCCGCCCCGGGTGTGCACGAGGCCGCCGAACACGTAGGCGTCGTCGAGCACCGTGTAGCGGTTGCCGTCGAGCACGACGTCGGTGAGGGCGACCACGCCGTCGGAGGCGTACAGGAAGCCGCCCGCCAGCGCGTTGCCCGCCACCGCGTCCATGCCGGTGACGGTGAAGCCGCGCAGGGCCACCTGGCCGCCCTTCGGGGTGTCCGAGGCGGTGACGAAGGGCAGCTCGGCACTCGACAGCTGCAGGGAGGTGGCGTCGGCCCCGCCGGCCCCCACCAGCGTCAGCGCGCGGCCGCTCAGATCGAAGGGCTCGGACCAGGTGCCCGCACCCACGCAGATCTCGTCGCCGTCGGCCAGGCCGTCGATGGCGTCCTGGATGGTGACGAAGTCGCCGGGCACCGTGTTGGCGTCGGTGGTGCCGTCGCAGTCGTTGTCGAGCCCGTCGCAGACCTCGGTGCCCCCCGGGAGTGCGAGGTCGCTGGTGTCGTCACAGTCGGTGGCGTCGGACACGAAGCCGTCCACCTCGCTGCAGGTGAGCAGCGGAAGGGCAGGGTCGCCGAAGCCGTCGCCGTCGGCGTCGGCGTAGAGCACGACACCGTCGGCGGGGGTGTCGTCGACGAGGCCGTTGCAGTCGTTGTCGATGCCGTCGCAGATCTCGGTGGCGCCGGGGTAGCGGCTGGCGTCGGCGTCGTCGCAGTCCGAGTTGGAGTCGATGCCGTCGCCGTCGGCGTCCATCACGGGGCCCGTGAGGGTCGTCTCGGACGAGGTCGAGGAGGTGGTGTCGTCGTCGTCGCCGGCGCAGCCGACGAGACCGAGGACGAGGACGAGGGAGCGGGTCATGGTGACCTCCGAGGTTCGTTGCTCCCCCGGTCCTACGGACTCTGGCTCGCAACCCCGCCAGCGATTCGGAACATGGGCCTCACGACTGCGTCAGCTCGACCACCTGCAGGTTGACCAGCGCCACCACACCGGCGGGCTCCGGCTCCGCGATGAGCGAGCGCAGCTCCTGGAAGTACGCCGTCTGGAGCTCCTGGATGCGCTGCAGCTGCCCGCGCGACACCGCGAACACGTTGTAGGCCCAGGCGCCCTCTGCCCCGGCGGCCAGCCGCTCGGTGCCCGCCCTCGCCCAGTGGGACTTCAGCAGCCGGGCCGACTCCGGAGAGCGCCGCGTGTCCACCACCAGCACGTGGGCTGGCCGCCAGCCCCCTGCAGGGTGCGGCCGGATCTGCCCCGCACGGCGCAGGCCCCGTAGGCAGCGCTCCACTTGTGCCTCGGGCAGCTGCAGGGCGTTCGCCACCTCCTCCTGGGTGTGCAGGTCGATCTCCAGGCACCGCAGCACGGCCGGTGCCCATGGCTCCTCCAGCGCCAGCGTGCGCTGTGCTTCGCGCATGGCGAAGGCCCCTCGGATCGACGGGATCTGCTCCGGGTCCACGAAGGCCGCCACGAAGTCCGTGAGCCGCAGGGTCGTGGCCTCCACCATGCTCAGGAACGCTGGCAGCTTGGGCTCGGTCCGACCCGACAGCCAGCGCGAGACCGTGTAGCGGTTCACCTCCGCGCGCTCGGACAGGGTGCCGATGGGCGTGCGGCCTCGCAGATCTCGCAGCAGCAGAGCCACCAGCTCGGGCCCGACCTCAGCCTCGTGAAGCCACGGCGGAGGGGTGCGGTAGAAGCGGGCCAGCGCTGCCCCCACGTCCACGCCCACGCGCTGCGCCACGCGCAGGAAGGTGGAGGCCGAGGGCCACCGCCGACCACTCTCCCAGGTGTACACGGCGTTGGTGCGGTAGCCGAGGCGCCGGCTCAGGGCGACCTGGGACCGAGATCCCCTCAGCGCACGAACCAGTTCCGATGCGATGTTCTCGTAGTTCATCATGCCATCTAGCACATGCGTGCACTCGATGGCCCTACGAAGAGTGATGAGCTGACATAGCCAACGTCGACGAGCGGAGTGACACTGGACGAGGGCGAGGAGGCTGGATGCGGTGGGGTGTTGTCGGCGTGCTGTTCGGGCAGGGGTGTGTGGGGCAGACGGGA
This sequence comes from Myxococcales bacterium, assembly GCA_019634415.1. GTDB lineage: Bacteria > Myxococcota_A > UBA796 > UBA796 > DRPG01. Next base: position 50,213 of record JAHQVJ010000117.1, on the reverse strand, counting down.
GAAGCAGAGCCGATCCCGATCGACTGCCCAGACGTCGTGCGGACGGAGGTGGCCGACGATGACGACTCGCTCGGCTTCACGGCCCAGGACGTGATCGACGCGTTGCCACGGCCGACGGCCGTAGCTTGGGAATGGGCGCTCGCTGCGCCGCTGCGCCAAGAGCGCCACTCGCTTCGTTGGTCGGACCTGCAGCTCTCTGGACCCGTTCGGACAGCGGACTACACCGCGGAAGGTTTCGGATGTTCGCGTCGGGGGGAGATCCACCTCGTGGTGCCCGTTCAGATGAGGATCGATCTGGGGAGTGGCCAGGCGGTGGGGGTGGGCGTGCACGACGTGCAGGCCAGCGGTCCACAGCCTGACCAGATCCACTCCGTGGGCGGAGCGGGCCCCGAGCTGACGGTCTCCGGAGGGATCGGATCGGTCGTCCAGGAGTGGGAGGACGCCAGCGATGTCGGTCTCGGCTCGGTGCATCTGCGGTACGGGGGCTTCAGCTCCGCGAGCTTGTGGGTGCTGGACGCGTCTGGGGAGTCGTCCTCCCTGTGGATGGGTGAGCTGGAGTTCGACCCCTCGCGCTGAAGATCGAGCTGTTCAGCAGGTAGGATGCACCGATGGAGGTGCTGTGCTGCGCTGGATCTGGATCGCGGTCGTCGGGTGCGGCAAGCCTGCCGTGCCCGAAGTGCCCACCGACGAGCCGACGCCGCCTTCGTCGTGTGGCACGGAGGTGCCCTCGGATCCGCAGGCGGCCTTCGATGCGCTGACGACGGGGGTGGACGCCGCACCCGTGGAGGTGGTGCTCGACGACGAAGGCAACGGCTCGCTGCAGCTGGGGCTGCACGCCGACGTGTTGCCGGTCTTGTTCGGCCCCAGCGGCGTACACGTGGCGGCCTCCACTCTGGGGAAGGGCCGCGTGGTGGCCTTCAGCGGTCAGGAGTTCCTGTCGTCGGGCACGCGATCCACGCTGCTCGGACAGCCCGAGGTGGACGGGCTGGTGCGCAACGCCGTGGCCTGGGCCGCGGGTCGATCGGGTGGGGTCTCGGTGCTCGCCGACAACGACGCCGTGGCTTCCGTGATCGCCAGCGGGACCGACCACGAGGTGGAGGTGCCCGACGTCGTGCAGCGCCTGGGTCTGCGCGAGATCAAGGACTGGAGTGCCGCGCGCATCGCGGACCACGACGTGCTGGTGGTCCAGATCAACGAGTGGGGCACCCTGAAGGTGGACGACGCCGACCTGCCTGCGCTGCGCGACTTCGTGGCCGAGGGCGGTGGGCTGCTGGTCGCGGGAGCGGCGCTGCACTGGTCGTGGTGGCTCGCGGACCAAGGCCCGGCCTACCCCGGCGACCAGCTCCTGCAGGACGTGGGGATCACCTGGGCGCTGACCTCGGTGGACGACATGACCGAGGCGCGGCTGTCCTTCGACGCCTACAGCGCGCCGACGGAGCTGTGGTGCGCCTACGTGGAGGGTGAGGACCTGGGCAGCGCCCGGCTCGCGCGACTGGGCCCGCTGTTCGTGGACGCCCATCGGCAGGGGCGGGGTGCCGAGCTGCAGCAAGCGCTCACGAGGCTCGTGGGCGACACGCCTGCGCTCCCGGTCTCCGCCGATCGGGGAGCCGCCGTGCTGGCAGCCCACGTGGGCGCGCACCTGCACGGCGTGGACTGGCCGGCCCCTCATCCCTGGGCGGCCACCTTCCCCGGGGCGGTGGCCGACGACGCTGCCCGCACCTCGCTGACCGTCGACGTGGACACTCGCTTCACGCAGTCGCGACCCCTGGGCGCCTACGCCGCGCCCGGCGATGCCGTCACCGTGACGCTACCTGCCGAGCACGTGGGCAGCGGCCTGTCGGTGCGCGTGGGCGACCTGTACGACGATCTGATCACCATCGACGGGATCGACACCTGGAACCGTGCGCCGCGCCTGTTCGGGGTGCACCCCGCGGACCGGGCCACCCTCACCGTGGGCACGGGTCTCGGGGGGGCGCTGTATCTGGTGGTGCCCCACGGCTTTCCCGCCGACAGCGTGACCGTGCAGCTCGACGGGGTGGTGCCCATGGCGGTGTACACCGAGGGCGTGTCGAGTGCTGCGACCTTCGCCGCCGAGCTCGATTCCGGGGCGCCCCAGGCCATCGTGGGTCGCGCCGACGGGATCCAGCTGGTGGTGGCCGCCGATGCTGCGCGCGCGGCCGATCCCGAGGCCGTCACGGCGTTCTGGGGTCCGTTCTACGACAGCCACGCAGCACTGGCGTCGGAGCCCACGCCGCGCGTGCACGCGTCGCACTGGCTCTTCGATCCACAGGTGGGCTGGGGCTACGCCAACGCCACCTCCGACCGCATCGACTACCCACAGCTGGCCATGGGCTGGGCCCTGCGCACCCAGACGGGCGACGAGGACTGGTGGCTGTTCGGCCACGAGATGGGGCACCAGTTCCAGACGGCGGACTGGACGGGCGGCGACGTCACCGAGGTGTGCGTGAACCTGTGGACCATGCACACCCTCAACGGCGTGATCTTCGGGGGCACCGACACCCAGATGCTGGGGCACCCCGATGGACCGGTGGATCATGCCGCCCTCGAGGGCTCCACCTGGTCCGACGCGGATCTGTTCGGCAAGCTTCAGCTGTACCGGCAGCTCGTGGACGCCTTCGGGTGGCCCACGCAGCAGCAGGTGATGGCCAGCTACTACGACGAGGCCTACCCGCGGGGCACCTACGGCAGCTTCATGGACGGCTACGCCCTGCGCATGTCGGCGATCACGGGCCGCGACCTCACGGACTTCCTGGAGCGCTGGGAGTACCCGATGAGTGCGGAGGCCCGCGACCGGATCCGCAGCTGGGCGCTGCCCACGTGGCTTCCGCCGGGATGGCAGCCATGATGGACGCCGTGTTCCACCCCGCCGTCGCGGCGATCCTCACCGACGATCTCGACGGTCTGTCGGCGTTGCTGGACGACGATCCGAGCCTGGTGTCGCGCCGCTCGTCGTGTAGCCACCCCACGCTCCTGCAGATGGTGGCCTGCGAGGCGGGTCGGCTTCCGAACGCGGAGGCGGCGGCGCGCATCTTGGTGGACGCTGGCGCCCCTCTGGCGGAGCCCCTGATGGCGGCTGCGAGTGTGGACGCTCGAGAGGTGCTGCGCTTTTTGCTGAGCCGTGGGGCAGCCCTCGACGGGCACGGGCCCTGGCGGCCCGTCGACGAGGCGCTGTACTGGAATCACCTGGCGCTCGCGCAGGAGCTGCTTCAGCGGGGCAGCGCCATGGGCACGCTGCGTGTGGCAGCTGGCCTCGGGTTGCTCGACGCCCTCGACGCCTTCTTCGCCGACGGGGCGCTACGGCCCGAAGCGGGCCCGGTGGCCTCGCCCTTCCCCGACACCGTGCCCGCCGAGCTGGCCAGCGATCCACAGCAGGTGCTGGACCATGCCCTCGTGATGGCGGTGAACAACGGGCAGCGGCACGCCGCCGAGGAGCTGCTGCAGCGCGGAGCGGCGGTGAACGCGGCGCCCATCGGGTTCCACTGGCGGGGTACGGCGCTGCATGCGGCCTGCTGGCGAGGTGACGTGTCGTTGGTGCAGTGGCTCGTCGCGCAGGGGGCCGACCCGTCCGCTCGTGACGGCATGGAGGGGATCGGCGCCGACGCCCTGGGATGGGCGCAGCATCACGGACACCCCGACGTCGTCGCCTACCTGGAGAGCCTGCGCTGACGCACGCCGCCGTGCGTGGCGCCGAGCAGCTGCTGCACCTGGATCCGGCCCAGCTGGGCGGTGGCGTAGGGCACCTCGATGGCCGTGACCCACTCCTCGTGGGCGGCATGGAAGCCGAGGGTCTCGAGGCGAATCGCCAGATCCGCGGTGTGGTCGGCGCCGTAGATCAGCGCCAGCTCGGGGGCTTCCTGCTCCGCCACCCCCGCCACGGCGAGCGCGTTGCGCGCCCCGATCACCACCTCCCAGAACAGGTCGGCGTCTCGGCCCTCGGTGGCGGCCGTCTCGGAGATGCTCTCGATCAGGGCCAAGCGGGCCACGGCCGCACGCCTCGGGTCGCCGGCGGTGGAGGCGAACAGCTCGGTGAGGGTGTTGCGATCGCGGGCATGCACGATGTCGTGTACGTCTTGGTCGGTGGCGCCCGCGCCTCGCAGCGCCTGCTCGAGCGCACCCACCGTCATGTCGGCGCGCACCCAGCGGTCGTCGCGGAGCAGCGTCTCTCCCTGGGTGGCCAGACCGTTGGCGTCGAGGGCCTCGAGATAGGCGGCGTCCGCCGCGAGGTCTTCGTCCACCACGGGGCTGCCGTCGTCTTCGGCGAGCAGCCCCTCGTGGAGCACCACGGTGGCGTCGGCCAGGTGCACAGACAGCGCGTCGTAGTAGCCGGGGTCGCCCACGTGCACTGTGCCCACCAGCGCCAGCTGACCGCCCGTGGGCCCGTGCAGCGTGATCACCGGCGTTTGCAGGGCGGCCGCCTCGTCGCTTAGGGAGACCCGTACCGAGCCCTGCCGCACCGTGAGATGTCGCGGCGGTTCGGAGCAGACGCAGGCGAGCAGCCACCAGACCACGCCCACCCCTAACGGTGACCCATGCACTGGTCGACGACCCTCGAGCCCACCCGTCCCACCAAGGACCTCGTGAACGCGGCCCTGCGGGTGGCTGATCCCGTCACGGCGTTTCGCCGCTGGCCTCGCGGGGACTGGTTGCTCGGCCTGCTGGTCCCCTTGTGCGAGCGCGGGGATGCGGCGCGGCTGCTGGTGCTGTGTGCCGAGCGTGTGCTTGCCGTCACCGACGAGCTGGACCCCGATCCGCGCGTGCTGCTCGATGGGGTCCGCACCTGGGCGCAGGCGGAGCTGGCAGGCGATTGGCGGCTGGCGTGGGACGCTGCCCAGGACCTGTCGTATGCCCGGAGTCAGGCGCGGAGCTGGAGGCAGGTCGTGCATGCATCCCCCCACACAGCGGCGGCGATCCAGGCGGTCATGGCCACCACCCAGCTCGTGCTGGACAGTCGGCTTCAGGGTGCGCGGGTGGCGGCGTGGGTCGCGACGGCGCGGGTGGGCCTCGACGAGGAGGCGCGGAGCGAGGAGCTGGCGGCGTTGGCGGAGCTGCTGCGCGCCCAGGAGCTGACGGGCCGTCCCCTGAAGGACGGCGAGCTGGTGCGGGCCCGTCCGGCGCTCCAGGTGTGCCACGATCACGTGGTCACCACCATTCCCGCTGCCTCGTTGACGCCGGTGAGCTTCCTGCACGCCTACGTGCTGCGCGAGGCGCTGAAGCGCGCGCTGGTGCGGACGCTTCCTCCCGATCACCCCGAGCCCTGGAGCGGCACCCCCACCGACGTGGACGTGCACACGCTCACCGCCATCACCCAGCGCATCGCTGCCTCGGAAGATCCCGTGGGCGCTCTGGGTCGGGCCCTTCAGCTGCTGGGGCTCTCCGTCGACGACCTCGGCCAGTGGGCGGGGATCCGGGCCATCAGCCCGTCGCCGTAGGTCTCGTACAGGCCGAGGTGGGGCAGGTGGGTGTAGCCGATGTGGCAGCGGCACTGGGCGTTGGGGCAGGTCCTGGGCTTCAGCAGTGCGTTCAGGGCGCCGTCGTAGAGGTTGCCCAGGGGCGTGTCCACGAAGTGGCAGCGGCGCACCGTGCCCTCGCCGTCCACGGTCACGTGGGTGTGGCCCGCGTGGCAGGGCAGGCCCAGGCTGTCGTGGCGACGGTTGTCGTCGAAGTGCGGATCCACGGCGCGGATCCGGTCGCGCTGGGCGGGGGTGTAGTAGTCGGTGACGCGCTGAAACGCGTTGACCCACAGGTACACACCCAAGGGCAGCTGGGCGCGTAGCTGCTCGATGGCGTCGAGGTGCTCGTGCAGCCCCACCACGCCCACGGAGTAGCGCAGGCCCAGGGCGTCGAGCTTGTCGCACTGCTGAAGGAAGCGCGCCATGGGCGTCTGCGACGGGTGCCAGGTGCACCACAGGGCGGCCGAGGTGCGGTCGGTCGCGTCGAGCCAGGACAGCGGCATGGACAGGTTGGTCTGGGCAGCGATCTGGGCCACGGATGGCGCGTTGGCCAGGGTCACGAAGGCGTCGCGGTACCAGGACCGCACCAGTGCCTCGCCCCAGGGGGTGAACAGGACGTGCAGGGGCGGGCCGTCGAAGGCCAGCGCCCAGTCCACGAAGCGAGCGAGGCCCTCGCGATCGGCGCGCAGCACCTGTTCGGGCTCCCACTCCTTGGCGAACGGACAGTAGCTGCAGGTGTAGTTGCAGCTGCTCAGGGGTCCTCGGTAGTTCAGCGTGAGCCGCATACCCGCGTATAGCCTGCGGTGTGGCTGTCGTGACCTACGACAGCACGGACCAGCCGCGCTCGGCCGTGTCGGCGTACGGGGCACCTACCCGGTGGGCCGATACCGCTGCGCAACCGGTGTGGGGAGTCTCTCCGGTACGATCGGGACCTCCTCGAGGTCCCATGATCCTGCTCGCCGCAGCCAGCGCCGTTGCGCACGCCTGTAGCTTCCCGCCGCTCGCACCCCTGATGGTGGATGCCACCCGCACAGACGGTCTCGGTCCATCCGCTCCCGATGTTGAGGTGGAAATCGTGCGTGGCACCGCGGGCCACGACACGCCCAGGGGCTGGCAAGTGTCCAGCTGCAACGATCTGGGGCTCGTCGAGCTCACGGTGCGGTCGGCCACCGAGGAGGCTGCCGTCGGCCTCGCGCTCGACTGGGTGGCGGGCGAGCTGCCCGTCGACCTGCTGCTGCCCGAGGAGATCGTGTCGGGTCCCAGCGTCTTGCTGCACTGGGTGGACGGCGCTGTGGACGAGCAGGAGCCGTTGGACTTCGCCCTTCGTCTCACCCCCTTCGACGAGGCCGGCGACGCCGGAGAGCCGGTGGTGGTGAGCATCTTCGATCCGGGCTCGACGGCGTGTCGTACCGGCGCTGGCCCGCTTCCGGCCTCGGGAGCGGTGCTCTTGTTGGCACTCGCCCTCACGACACGCCGTCGCGCCTAATCGCTGGCGAGCTGTAGCAGCTCGTCGATGAAGGCGTCGCCCACATGCTCGTTGAGGGGTCCACCCAGGAAGCCGCCCAGGTTCACGCCTGCTGCGAGGCCGACGGGCCGGTCGGGGGCTGCCAAGATCACGGCCGAGGCCCCGATGTCGCCGCCGTAGTGACCCACGAAGGTCACGTCCTCGCCGTCGATCTCCACGATCCGGCGCTGCACGCCTCTGCCGTAGGCGTACTGCAGCGGGGTGTCTCGCTCCGACGCTGGGTTCCACTCCGTGAGCGCGGCCTGGGTGGCGTCGCCGAGCAGCTCTCCGCGTGCCAGCGCGCCCACGAAGCGCAGGCTGTCGGCGGGCGTGGACCGGAGGTTGCCTGCGCCCCAGATCTGCACGTCGTAGGAAGCCTGCAGCTCGCTGACGTTCTCCAGGCGCGCCCCGGGCAGCTCCCAGTAGCTGTTGACTCGGCCTTCCGGATCGGGCCCGCCCCGAGGCAGCTCGGTGTGCTCGAGGTCGAGCGGTGTGAGCACCTCGGTCTGCATGGCTGCGACCAGATCGCCCGTGACCTCGTGGAGGAGCAAGGCGAGCAGCACGTAGCCCGTGTCGGAGTAGTGGTAGCCCTCGCCCGGCGGATGCATGGCGCGGTCGCCCCGCACGAAGTCCAGCAGCCGCTCGGGTGCGTCGGTGCCGTCGGGGTCGTCGAACTCGCGGCCCAGGTAGCCGAAGTCCTCGTTGAAGTCGCGCAGTCCGGAGGCGTGCTGCAGGAGCTGGCCCACGGTGATCTGCTCGGCATTGGCGAGACGTCGGGTGAGCTCGGTGGGCAGGTGCTGGGTGACGGGGTCGTCCAGCGACAGCGTGCCTGCCTGCACCAGCCGCAGCGCAAGCGCTGCATGCCAGGTCTTGCCCACGCTGGCCCAGGGGTGCACGTGGCACCGGGTCATGGCCACGCCTCCTTCGAGATCGGCGAAGCCGGCGGCGCCTTGCCAGATCCCGTCGGGTGTCTGCACGGCCACGGCCACGCCAGGCACGCCCTGCGACACGGCCTCGTCGATCACGGTCTGCAACGCGGCGCCACGAGGATGGGTGGACGTCTGTGCGGGACAGTCGATCTCGGAGTCGGGCACGGGCACGTCCACGCAGGCTGCGAGGGTCCACAGCGCGAGCACACGGGTCACGACGACCTCCCCAGGGGCACGCGCAGACCCAGCGACAGGGTGGACGTGGGGACGACGGACAGCGCGGGCAGGAAACCGGTCTGCGCCCAGAGGTGTGCGTCCAGCAGCACGGTCAGCGGCACGTCGGAGACCTTCGCCACGTCGAAGCCCAGCGCGATGCCGGCCCCGAGCACGCCCGTGGGGCGCCCGCCGTCGCGCGCGGCCTGGTAGGTGCCGGACTCCGGGTCCCGGGTGAGCACGGGGCGTTGCCGGAAGACGAGGTGCGCGCCACCGCCGAGCCCCGCTTCGGCCACGAGGCCGCTGCGGTGGGCCCAGCGCAGGTCGAGCTCGGTGACGAGCCGCACCGCGTTGCCCAGCGTAGGGTGGGCGTGGCCGCCGAGCCGTGCGGTCTGCACCAGCTGTACGCGCTGTCCGGCCCAGACGTGTTGCGCACCGAGGGTGAGTGCGGGGCGCAGCGGCCACTGCGGCACGAGGTTGTGAGGGGGAACCGAGACCGAGTGGTCGCCGATCTCGACGTCGAGGGCGTCGATGACGGGGGCGGCCGCAGCGGTGGCGGCCCATCCGACGAGGGGGAACATGGCGCCTCCACCGCTGGGACACCGCACGCCGCGGCAGCGGTCACCGAAGGTCGAACCCCGCCATTCGCTGCTGCACGGCCGGTGACTGCAGCCACGGACCGATGGCGTCGCTGCGCTCCATGCCCTCGTCGGTGAGCCGCAGGGTGTCGCCGTCGTCGTGGGCCAGATCTTCGCGCACCAGCTGCTTCAGCTGCGGGTGATCCTGAAGGGGATCGGAGCCGAAGCGCTCCCGATAGAATGGGCGTTGTAGGCCCTCGGCGCAGAGCAGGGACTGCTGGATGTGCCGGCGCTGCTGCTCGTCGCGCGACAGCACGATCCCCTGGTCGGCCACGCCGTGCTGCGCGGTGGAGCGCCCGATGTAGTCGCTCAAGATGTCGCGCACGCGGCGGCGACCCACTCCCCACTCCGACGCATAGTGCAGATCGGTGGTGTAGGAGCGTGCCCCGGCTCCGAGCCCCACCATGCCGTCGGACTGGCAGCGGTAGGTGCGCGACGTGGTGGCGGGCACGTCGCGCCGGAACAGGCGCATGGAGTGCTGGGTGTAGCCTGCGTCCCGCAGCAGATCGCGGCCGAGCCGGTACAGCTGCAGCCGGTGGGCGTCGTGGGCGGTGGCGCGTCCGTCGAGACCTGTCAGGGGCCGCACGTACAGCGGATACAGAAACAGCTCTCGCGGCCCGTACTCGAGCGCTCGACGCAGGCTGTCGCACCAGGTCTCTGGGGTCTGGCCGGGCAGGCCGTACATCAGATCGAGGTTGAGCACGTCGAAGGGCTGCTCGGCGATGTGGCCCAGGGCTCGCAGCACCTCGGCGGTGCGCTGTGGCCGGCCGGAGGCCCGCACCTCGGCCTCGACGAAGCTCTGCACGCCCATGGACAGTCGCGACACGCCGAAGCGATGGAGCACCGCCAGCCGCTCGGGATCGACGGTGGCGGGGGAGGTCTCCACGGACAGCCCGAGGGTGCGCAGGTCCACGCCGAAGGCGCTCTGGGCGATCCGGAACAATCGCTCCAGATCGGCGGGCGAGAGCAGGGTGGGGGTGCCGCCGCCCACGGCCCCCTGCGCGAAGGTGGCGGGACCGAGCGCACGGGCCGTGGCCTCGGCGTGGCGCTCCAAGGCGTCGAGGTAGCCGCTGTGGGCCTCGGCGGGGGTGCCCGTGGTGGTGAAGAGGTTGCAGAACCCACACCGCATCTCGCAGTAGGGCACGTGCAGGTAGAGGAACAGGGCGCTGCGGTCTTCGTGAGCCCACACCTCCGACAGCGACGGCGCGGGATCGAGGGGCCGGTAGGCGGTCTTGTGGGGGTAGGCGTAGGCGTAGCCCTGGTAGGGAGGCTGCTCGCGCAGAGGCGTCACGATGGCACCACGAAGGCGGTGAAGGGCACGGTGTACACGCTGGGATGGCCGATCCGGTGGCCGGTGTAGCCGTCTTCGCCGTAGGCGGTGCCGTGATCGGAGCACACGACCCACAGCGAGGGCCCCCGCGCGGCCATGGCGCTCAGCAAGGGCTGCAGGCTGCGATCGACGTAGTGCAGGGCGGCGGCCATGGTCTTCGGCGAGTCGGCGGTGGCTCCGTCGACGTAGGTGCAGTTGGGCTGGTGCAGGGCGGAGACGTTGAGGAACAGGAACACGCGCTGGCTCGGATCGGCGGGCAGCTCCTGCAGGGCGGCGGCCACCTGATGCTCGGTGCTGCGCGGATCGGTCACGCCGAAGGCGGGCTCCCACAGGGCGACGTCGAACAGGGCGGGCAGGGCGCGGCCCAGGGGCGTGCGCTGGTTGAAGAACCCCACGCCGCCGATGCAGACGGTGCGGTAGCCCAGGGCCGCGAGCCCCTGGGGCACGCTGGCGCCGTCGAGCACGGCGGTGTGCGGACCGGTGGTCTCGCTGCCCTCGAAGGCCAAAGCGAACAGGCGCTCGTGGCGTCCGGGCTGTGCGGGCGTGGGCAGGAACCCAGCGAAGAAGGCCGCGTGGGCGGCGTAGGTGAAGGAGCCTGGGGTGTGGCACGCCTCGAAGCCGGTGGCGGGCATGTGCTGGGCGAGGGTGGGCAGCCGCCCCTCGGCGAAGCACGTCCGAGCCACGTCGAGGCGCAGGGTGTCGAGGGTGACCCACACCACGTCGTGGCTGCCCACGCGCCCCCGTGCGTCGATGGCGGTGCGCTGGCTCACTACTCGCCGACGCTCACGTAGACCCAGTCGTTGGCGTCTTCCTGGCCACCGACGTGAGCGTTGGGCAGGGCTCCGCGGATCCGATCGCGCACCGCGTTGCCGATGAAGTTGTCACCGAGGTTCAGCTGCCTCAGGTGGGCGAAGGCAGCCGCGTTGTCGGCGATCACGGCGGCGCCTTCGTCGGTCATGGTACCCATGGACAGGTCCAGCACCTCGAGCTGCTTCAAGATGGGTGCGTTCACCAGTGCACGGGGCAGGTCGTTGGCGAAGTCGCCGTTCATCAGGCCCAGGCGCTTCACCGCGGGCAGGCCACTCCCGGTGAGGATCCCCTCCAGATCGTCGGCGCTGCACTCTCCGCCGTAGTTCTCGGTACCCAGCCAGATCTCCAGGTCCTCCAGCGCAGGCAGCTGGGCCTTGCCGAGCTGCAGCACGGGCTCGGTGGGCAGGCCACCGGTCCACAGCTCCAGCCGCTTCAGGTGGGGTGCGTCGATGGCGCCGAGCTTGATCCCGCCTCCCTGCACGGTGAGGTGCTCGAGGTTGGGCAGCACCGTCCAGATCCCCTTCAGGGACCCGATGTGGGTCCAGGAGATCTCGGTGTCGTCGACGCGCTCGAAGTCGCCCACGAACAGACGGCGGATGGAGTTCCGGATCCCGTTCTTCACCACGGCGTCGATGGCGTCCTGCCAGTCGGCCTCTCCATCCATGAAGCCCTCGGTGAGCCCGATGCGCAGCTCCCGCAGGAACTGCGCCGACGGATGGCGCAGCAGGTGCCCCACGACCGAGGCGATGCCCGCCACGCCGTCGGGCATCGCCTCGGCGGACTCGTAGTCGCAGAACGCCCGAGCCGTTCGCCAGAAGCCGAAGGCCCAGGTGAGCTGCACGTAAGGCTTCAGATCCGTGGCGAATCGGCCGAGGAACGCCTTGCTGTGGGTGTCGAGCAGGGCGCTGTAGCTCTCGCCGCGCGCCTGGGCGGCGATGAGCTCGCCGCGGGGCTCGCCCACCCCCTGAAGCCAGTCGGCGTAGACGAGCCAGGTGTCGGCGTCGTCGGGGTTGGCGGCCACGGCCGCCTCGAGCTCGGGGTTCTCCGAGGGGTCGGGGGCGGCGGCTACGGCGGCCACGGGCTGGTAGCCCTTCTTGGTCTTCGACCGGATCATCTTGTCGGCCTCGGCGCGGGCCTGCGCCTCGGAGTCGAACACCTTGGTGTTGCTCTGGCCATCGGTCCCCACGCGGCCGTAGCGCACGGTGAACGTGTTGCCTTGCTGCTCGATCTCCCAGAACTTGTGCGACTTTCCGTCTTGGAACTCGTACCGTGCCATCGACCCCTCGCCAGTTGTTCGTGTGGTTTGCCTAGCCCACCGTCGCGGTGGTGTGGGAGGCCCACCGTGGAGCCTCGTGGATCTCGGTCTCGTAGACGGACCGGCCTGCGTGGGTGAGGCGCGGGATCAGGTCGCCGAAGGCGTTGGCCTCCAAGATCCGGTGGCCCTGGTACCCGCGCTCGAAGAGCACGTCGATGCCCAGGTGCAGCCCCCCATACGCTCGGGTGACCTGACGGCAGTCGGCCATGGCGGCCTCCCAGACGTCTTCGGGACACGCCGCGCGCAGCGACGACAGGTCCCCGCGCCGCCCGCCGAGGTGCAGGTTGGTGATGGGATGCGACGACTGCCGCACCACGGTGAATCGGGGCTCCCCCGCGATGGTGAGCACGCGGCAGTCGAAGAAGGCCCCGTCGAGCCGCGCCTTGGGCACGGCCAACTCCACGTGGGCGGACTCCTCCTCGATGAGCCAGGTGAGCAGCTGCTCGATGCGGGTGCGGTCGTCGATGCGCGCCACGCGCAGGCTGTTGAAGCGGCCTTGTGGTGTGGTGCGGACGGTGGTCATGGCGCGAGGGCGGGGTTGGGTGCGCACCAGGGCGAGGCCGCTCGCGGACGATCCCACCCGCAGCTTCACGAACACGCTGCCGCCGTGGTCGTCGAGCCAGGTGAGCAGCTGCCGGGCGGTGGTTGCGGGCACGGACTGCGCCACTCGGATCCCAGCTGCCCGGGACCTCCGGTGGAAGTCCACCTTGTCGAACACGCCGAGGATGGCGGCTGGGGTGGCCAGGGGCACCCACTGCGGTCGCTGCTCCAGGGCTTCGGCGATCCAGCCGAGGGCCCGCTCGAAGCCTCGGTGGGCGGCCATGGGAGCCACCAGCTCGCCGTGGCGCACCGGGCGGTCCGGTCCCCCGCCCAGGGCGAGCAGCGCTCGCTGCACCCGATCGTTCTCCCCGCTGGACTCGATCCGCAACATCGCGGGCTCCGCCGGCAGGCGCAGCAGTGCATCTGGCTTCGCCAGGAGCTGTTCCCAGGACACCACGGTGATCACCTCGTGGCCGGCGCGGTGCAGCGCCTCGACGAATCCGGTCACGCGCCGGTTCTCTGGGTTGCCGACCAGGATCCACCGCACTGTCAGGCCACGTGGCGCACGAGCGCGTCGGCCACCTGGGTCCAGCCACTCAGGGGCGTGGCCTCCACCACGTGCTGGAAGGCCTCGATGGGCAGCTCCGGGGGCTCCTGACCCGCGGACATCCAGACCACGTCGGTCTCCCCCACGCCGAGGGTGGCCTCCATGGCCTCGGGCAATGCCTCGGCCGACGGCAGCGGGTGGATCTTCACCACCCCGATGTCGACCCAGGTCTTGAGCACCAGCTCGAGGAGATCGGCCTCCTCGGACAGCCCGGCTCCGATGGGATGCATCCACACCACCAGCTCGGCGCGGGCGAGCCACTCCACCAGGCGCTGCACGGTGGCTTGCAGGATCCCCAGCACGATCACCAGGCGCTGCCATGGCACGTCCGGGTCCTTGACGCGGCTGTGCACCAGATCGGCGGCCAGGGCCACGTGCACGTTGCGCCGCTGCCGCAGGTGCGCGGACTCGTCACGGGTGTAGTAGAGCAGCTCCCCCTCGGCGAAGCGCACGTCGAACAGATCGATCTCGTCGCCGTCCTCCATGTAGACGAGCTCGCTCGCCACCAGGTTCTCGGGGCTCCCGGCGGTGGTCAGCGCGCTGAACCCGCCCGCGGGGTAGCGATCCTCTTCCTTGAGGTGGCTGGTGGCGAGACCGCTGCGGCGCCTGGGGCGAACGGTGCGCGGCAGGCCCTCGCCGACGGACTCGCTGGCCTCGAGCACCTGCCGCACGGCCACGCGCTGGGCGCGGGTCGCCAGGGTGGAGAGGTGCTCCACGAGGTGCACGTCGGACCGGCCGAAGGAAACGGGGCCGCGCTTGGCCATGTGGCTCAGGCGGGCCTGCAGCGCGCTGTGGGCCTCGGGCTGGCCCAGCGACTGGGTGGCCATCGCCCAGGCCTCCGTCGGAGACTTGGTGAGCCAGGAGCGTAGGGCGCCGGGCTCCCACCAGGGTCCGTCGGGCTCGAGCTCCTCGAGCAGCCGCTCCGTCACCAGCGCCACAGCGAGCCCACGCATCGACGCGGGCTGGCTCGCCAGCGCGTCGCTCAGGGCGGTTCGGCGTCGATCCACCACCAGGGGACCCACCACCCGGTCGTCGTAGCGGCGCAGGTCCAGGCCGGGCAGCTTGACGCCGGTCAGCCCGCAGCGGGCATCGCTCATGATCAGCGCCACGTCTGCGAGCAACCCCAGCGGCGGGAGCCGCAGCGCCGCGTCGCGGGCGGCGACCACGGCGTCGCGCACGAGCGCGACCAAGGCCTCCGATGGCTCCTGCACCCGCGTCGCGCACAGGCCAGCTGCGAAGACGGCCTCGCTCAAGCCAGGCCCAACAGACGGGGGACCTTCTCCTCGAGCAGATCCACCTCGGTCAGCGTCTCGCCCAGGTAGGAGAGCAGCACGAGATCTTCTCGCTCCACGCGGCCCCCGCGGTGCAGCCAGGCACGCGTGCGCAGCAGGCGGTACAGCTTCACGATCTTGCGATCGGAGATGAACACGCTGTCCTCCACTACCAGCGTCTTCAGCAGGCGCCGGAGCTCCACCAGCAGCTCCTCCGGAAAGTAGGTGTGGCGGTCGCGCAGCACCTGACCGTCGGCATCCGAGGACTGCTGCGCCATCTGCAGCGACAGGTAGCGGTGCGCCTTGTACAGGTCCATCAGCGTGGCGTGGCCCTCGGCCCAGGGCTTCTGGCCCAGATCCCGCTGGGTGGCGTCCTCGAGCCCGGCGTCCACCAGCTCGATGAAGTGGTCCTCCGCCACCGAGCGGCACGCCACCTTCAGACAGAACCGGTCCTTGAGGGCCGCCAGCTCGGCTTGCTCGGGGATGTCGTTGGTGGCGGCGAACAGCACGCGCAGGGGCACCGGTACGGCGCGCCCGTCCTGGTAGTACTTGCGCTCGTTGATCACCGTGAGCAGCGAGTTCAGGATGGCCGAGTTGGACTTGAAGATCTCGTCGAGGAAGACGAGCTCGGCGGTAGGCAGCTTGCCCTGGACCCGGCGGATGTAGGCCCCCGAGCGGAGCTGCTCGATGTCGATGGGGCCCATCACCTCCGACGGCTCGGTGAAGCGGGTGAGCATGTACTCGAAGTAGGCCTGGTCGGAGATGGCCAGCGCCTCACGGAACTTCAGGACGAGGGCGGACTTGGCCGTACCCGGCGGGCCCACCAGCAGCAGGGGCTCCTGGGCGATGGCACACAGGGTCATCAGGTCGATGACGCCATCCTTGCCCACGAAGAAGCGGGCCAGGGACGTGCGGAAGCGGTTGATCCGCTCTCGCAGTGCCTGGGCTTCCGAGGCCAGGGTGTCGTAGTCGAGGGAGGCGAGAGCAGCCGCGGTGGTGGTGCCCGCCTGGGACTGGGGGTCGTGGGTGGTCAGAACCGATCCTCCTGGTGAATGCGCATCCGAACCCGCTGCTCGTCGGCATCGAGCCAGGCGCGCCGGTCCTCGCTGATCAGGCGATCCGGGTGGACGTGGGCGGCGGCGAGCACCTCCACGACCCGCAGATAGAGCAACGCGAAGTGGCTGTTGGTGGACAGCTTGTCGGGCAGGCGCCCCGCCTGTGGGGCGAGCTGCCGCCAGAAGCCGACGGCGTCCGACAGCGACATCGAGGTGGCGAGGTCGGCGGCAGCAGCCACCACGCCCACCCGCTCGAGGTCGGTCAGCTCGCCCTCGAGCAGCTCCAGGGCTGCCTGTGCTTCTCCGCTGACGTCTCCACCGAGCATGGCATGGGTGGCGGCCAGCGACAGGCGCAGATCGGGCTGGTCCGTCGGACAGGCGGCGCGGAGCGTGCCGAACATCATGGTGGAGGCTGCCCCCAGCCGGCACCGGGCGAGGCTGCGACCGAGGTCGCGGGCGGCCGCCGCGGCCTGCATGGGGTTGGTCAGCAGCAGGCCGCGCATGCCGTCCTCCAGTGCCGGCAGCGTGCGCTCGGCCTGGTCGGGGCGGTGCAGTGCGGCGGCCACGCTCACGGCGGGAACCAGCACTTGGACCCGCTGCGCGCGGTCCAGCGGCAGCGCGCGCTCGATGACGGCTCGCAGGATGCCGTGCGCATCGGCGGGGGACAGCCCCACCATGCCCCGGATGACCCGCAGCAGCGCTCCCGCGGGCTCGGCCTCGTCCACGTCCTGCAGCGCCTGCTGCAGCCCGCTCAGGAGCTGATCGGCGGGCAGTGCGGTGAGCTCCTCGTCTTCCGCTTGCACGTACGCGATGAAGGGGTCGCTG
The DNA here is from genome assembly GCA_019634415.1 of Myxococcales bacterium. Lineage (GTDB taxonomy): Bacteria > Myxococcota_A > UBA796 > UBA796 > DRPG01. Next base: position 33,705 of record JAHQVJ010000117.1, on the reverse strand, counting down.
GCGCCGGGTTCTCGGATGACGGCCACCGACTGGCTGCGGAGGCGATCCACCTTGAACTTGGGGAAGCTGTCGAGCGCTTCCACGGCCTCGGTGACCTCGCGCGGGGGCGGGGCCTCGGCCGGCAGGCCCGACAGGGCGTTCGACAGGCCCGCGCGGTACAGCCCGAGCAGCACCGAGTGCAGCTCGTCGTCGTGGGGGAGATCCTCCTCGGCGATGGCGATGGCTTCCTGCACCGGCTCGGCGTGGCCCAGAAGCGCGTGTGCCCACGCGAGGGTCAGTCGGGCGTAGGCCTGGGTGTAGCGGCGGGCCTCGCCCTCGGGAGCCAGCGGGATCAGCGCTTCCTGCAGCGCGCCGAGGCTCTGGCCCAGCGCGTAGCGGTCCTCGGGACTCGCCGACGAGCGCAGGAAGGCGGGCACGTCTCGGGAGGGCACGAGCCCCGAGCCGATGGAGGACAGCACGGCGTCGCGGGCGCGTGCCAGGGCGAGCTCGTCGTCGCCGCATCGCTGCGCGACCGCCCGCCGCACCAGCCAGCGGCTGCGCACGTCCAGCAGGTTGTCGTGGTTGGTCAGCCAGTCCTGCAGCTGCTGGGGCTCCGCCAGATCGTCCTCGGCGAGGGTTCGGGCCACCACGGTGGCCACGGTGTCCACGCTGGGGTGTTGCGGGAGCTCGTCGAGATCTGGACAGCGAGCCGCCCAGGCCGTGGCCAGCTCCCCGCGGTGGGTGCCTTCGGCCACCCACAGCGCGCGGCTCCAGCAGATCGCTGCCTCTCGTCCCTGGCCCAGCGCGTTGTGCATCTCGCCCATCGGCGCCCACAGATCGTCACGAGTGGGGTCCTCCAGGAAGAAGCCCTGGAGCTCCTGCAGCTCGATCTGCGCCACGTCGGGTGGGGCAGGAGCTGCCTCGGGTACGGGGACCACCGCAGCGCGGCGCCGGACCCGTCGCGTCCACTCCGGATCCGGGGCTGGCGCTGGGGCGGGTGCCAGCTGCGGCTGCTGCGGACGTCGCCGCGGGGAGTGTGCTGGACGGGTCTGGGTGGCCGGGGTCTGGGCCACCTCGAGGTCCAGAGGCTCCCACTCGAAGCGGGTGGAGGCGAGCCAGGCATCGACCTGATCGGCTTCCTGCTCCGCCAGGTACAGCACCAGATCCGAGAGCAGCCGGAAGGCCTCGTCCTCGAGGATGCGCATCACGAAGCCCGACGACCCGTCGGTGCGCTGGACGGGATCCAGCCAGCCGACGCGGCCCAGTCCCGGATCCAGCACCCGTCGCAGCGTGTGGGGCTGCAGCGGTGGGTCCACCGTCTGGCCTTGGGGCAGGAAGATGGCGGGCAGGTGCGGGTGGGGCACCATGGGCACGAGCTCCACCAAGGTGGGGGGAGCCGTGCCGGGTCGAGCGCGGATCACCGCGCCCGACTGGTCGCCGCGGCTGGTGAAGCGGGCCAGCTCGAGCCGGTCCACCACCGCATCGGGGAGCCGGTGGACCAGCTTGCGCAGCACGTCGTCCACGGGCTCGGGCACGATCCACAGCGACGGTGCCTCGCGCGGTGGCGTGGGGATCAGCCGCAGCTGCACCTCGAGGCGCTCCGTGGGCGGCTGTGGCTCCAGGATCTCGGGGGCTTCCACCACGAGGTCGAGGTGGTCGGTGAGCTCGTGCCACGTGGGGGCCGACACCACCGACCATCGGTGGTTGTCGATCAGCAACAGGGAGCCCTCGGGGACCTCCACGCTCGCGGCGTGGGGGTGGCCGAAGCCCACACAGACCCACACGTCCCGCCCGAAGTGCTGGGCGTAGGCCGTCCAGGGGCCCTCGGCTGTGGCCTTGGCCACGGTGTAGAACGGGGCGCGCTGGGCGCGGATGGCCCACTGGACCGGTGCGTCGGGCGAGGGGCGGATGCGCGCCAGCCGTTGGTCGTCACAGCCCAGCCGCACCAGCTCGGCGGCCAAGGGCACCCAACCAGCGCCCGGCGGCAGCACGAACAGGATCTCGCGCAGATCGAGCTCGGCCACGGGCTCCGTGGGGACGAGCTCGGCCCAGTGCACGAAGGGTCGAGACCCCTCGGCGGCGGAGGACCCGTGGGACACCCCCGCGTCCACCAGGGTCTCCAGCACGGACTCGGGCAGGCTTGGAACCTCGATGGAGAGGACTCCATCGGGCTCGAGCGCCACCCTGCCTCCGCGGGCCTGCACCTCGGCAGGCACCATGGGCAGCACGGCGCGAACGGCGTCGGGGCCATCGAAACGCAGCGAGATCAACCTCGGTCACCCTCTGCCAGCGGCTCGACCTCGCCTTCCTGCTCGGCGGGGGCCTCGGCGGGCGCACCCTCCTCGGGGAGGCGCTCCACGATGATGTCGCCCACCTCGGCGGCCTTCAGCGCGCCACCGGCGATGAGCTGGTCCACCAGTCGCTTGTGGTCCTCTTCGTGCTCGATGGGCAGCGCGTCCTCGTCGGAGTGGTACTGCACCACCACGTGCTTCTTGCCGGTCTTCGGATCGCGCCGGAGCCGGATGGTGAGCTCAGCCATTGGGCCTCTGGGGAAGGTGGGTGGACAGGGTCTTCGCGTCGAGCACCTTGTGGGTGAGCAGCGCCGAGCAAAGGGCTTCCAGCTCCGGTCGGTGCTCGCTCACCAGTCGTCGGGCCCGCTCCTCGGCTTCCTGGAGCAGCTCGAGCACGGCGGTGTCGACCTGGGCGCGGGTGGGCTCGGCCAGCTCGCCCACACGGTAGGACGCCGCTCCCATGGTGCCCATGCCGAGGATCTCCACACAGTCACGCGCGACCTGGGTGGCGCGGTGGATGTCGGAGACGGCACCCGCGGAGATGTCGCCGAGCACGACCTGCTCTGCGGCACGGCCGCCGAACAACACGCACAGACGGTCGAGCAGCTCCTTGCGGGTCACGATCTCGCGGTTCACGGGATCGGCCAGGCGCACGGAGCCCAGCGCCCCACCGAGGTCGCCCTGGATGGTGATGCGCTGGATGGGCGGCACGTTGTCGCAGTACAGCGCACAGATGGCGTGACCGCACTCGTGCACGGCCACCACCCGCTCCTCGAAGGGCGTGAGGCGCGGGCGCTCCACATGGGCGGTGAGCGCCGCCTCCACGTCTCTGGGCTCGCTGGGGCCGGTGTTCGCGTCGCGCATGCGCTGGCGGGCCAGGGCGCGGCAAGCCGCCTGGAGGTGGTCGCCCGAGTAGGGCTGGTTGCCGCCCTCGATGGGATCGCCCGTGCGCTTCACCGCGTAGCGGAGCGCCTCCTCGGACAGACCCAGCTTCCACTTCTGATCGTAGATGCGCAGGATCGCCTCGCGGTCTTCCTCGTTGGGGAAGGGCACGGCGATCTTGAACTCGAAGCGACCGGGCCGGAGCAGCGCCTGATCGAGGGACTCCACGAAGTTGGTGGTGCCCACCACGAACACCATCTCGTTGCGCCGGAAGCCGTCCATCTCGGTGAGGAGCTGGTTCACCATGGAGTGCTGCACGCCCGCACCGTCGTAGGTGCCGCGAGCAGAGGCGAAGGAATCCAGCTCGTCGAAGATGATGACCGAGGGAGCCGACTGGCGCGCCTGCACGAACACGCGGCGCAGGTTCGACTCGGACTCCCCGACCCACTTGGACTTCAGCTCCGGCCCGCTCACCACGATGACGGCGGCGCCCAGCGCATGGGCCATCGCCTTGGCGAACAGCGTCTTGCCGGTGCCCGGCGGACCCCAGAAGATGATGCCGCGCGGCACCAGCGCCTCGATGCGCTCGGCGGCGGCCGCGCTGTCTGCTGCCTGGTGCGACTTGACCAGGTCGATGATCTCGAGCTGCAGGCGCTCCTTGACGGGATCGTAGCCGCCGATGTCGCCGTGCAGATCGAGGTTGGGGATGGTGACGTCCGACGTGAGCGTGGCGTTGCGCAGCTGGTCCCAGGCGGGCTGCGGATCGGCGGGGTAGTCCTCGCCATCCACCGCCGACAGCGCCCGTCGCAGCTGCACGGCGTTCACGCCGGACACGTAGCGGTACAGCTCGAACACCCGCAGGCCCTGGCCGAACTTGCGCGCCTCGGACTGGGTCACCAGCTGGCCCAGGCGTTGGCGCGGCACGCCGAGGATGTGGACCTTGCGGGGGAAGAGGTTCTCGATGACCTCTGGCACCCCCAAGGTGAGGTCCTGGAAGCCGAGCCACACGATGGTGGGGTTCTCGTAGAGCAGCGCCACCACCTCGCGCGCCTCCGACGACAGGCCTCCGCCGCGCACCCCGCCCATGAGCAGGTCGAGGTGGGGGAGCACCAACACCCGCTCCTCCACGGCACCCCGCACCGCCTCGCTGAGGTGGTAGAGCATGCGTCCCATCAGGGACAGGCCGGGCGGGTCGTCGGGACGAGGGCGCCCGTCGAGGTACTGCGTCTTGATGTCCTCTGCCTTCAGCCGATCCCGCAGGCATCGGTAGAAGTAGGGGACCAGCTGCTTGTCGCAGGACACGAGCACCGGCAGACCGCGCACCAGGGAGTCACGGCAGTCCGTGAGCTCCGAGGCATAGGCTGCCTGGGTGGCGCTGATGGGATCGAGCGACGTGGGCAGCTCGTTCTCGGGAATGTGGACCTGGCTCACACCTTCACCCGGATGGTCAGCTCGCCGGACTCCACGTTCTCGGCGACGTCGAGGATCTCGCCCATCTGAGCGGCGCGCTCCTTGAGGGCCGCGCGGGTCACTGCGTTGGTGATCTGCTCCAGCTCCTTGTGTGCTTCCGCCAGCGCGCGCTCGAGCTTCTCGGCCAGCTCCACGCGGACGGTCTGGTCGTGGCTCTCGGCCCGCGCCTTCAGGATCGCCTCGGCCTCTTCGGTGAGGCGCTCCTTCATCTCCTGGTTGGTCTCCGTGTAGCTGCGCCCGGAGACCTCCGTGGTGAGCTCCACCTCGTCTTCGCTGCCGACCTTCAGGCGCACGGTCCCCGTGGTGGTCTCCACCTCGATGAGCACCCCGTCGACCTCCTTTCGGCCGACTCCCTGATCCACCTCCCATCCTCGTCGCTCGAGCTCCTCGGCCAGCAGCTCGGCGTTGCGGTTGCCGCCCAGGATGTCGAGGAGCTCGAGCTTGGCTTCGATCCCCTCGTCCACCCGGCTGTGGTGCGTGATGGAGGTGGCCACTCGAATCTGGTACGCGCGGCTCATCCGATCTCCCTTAGGCGCTCGGCCTGGTTCACCACGTCTCGCAGGCGAGCCATGGCACGAAGTGGTTCGTCGAAGCGCGACAGCCAACGTTGGGCCTCGTCGTAACCGTCGTCCACGAAGCCCGTGGACCGCCAGCCGTCGCCCCAGACGCCCAGTGTATCGAGCAGCAGTCGAGGAACGGCGGCCCGCGCCCGACTCGCTCGCGTCCACGTGGTGATCAAGTGCTCACCGCGCACGGCCACCCAGGCCGCCACGGGTAGCCTTCCCACCACCACCGCGAGCTGCCCCAGGAAGGCCACCCGCTCGGGGTCGTGGGCGTGGGCCTGGGCGAGGGCCATGCCGACGCTGTGCTGCGCCGTGCCGTGCCGCACCGTGGTCGGCAGCTCGGCGGTGCGGGCTGCGCGACACCAACGGATCCAGGCAGACAGGAGCTGGGGCTGCAGGGAGTCGAGGAGCCAGGCCTCGTCGGCCAGGCGGTCGATGTCCTGCACGTCGGGCTCGAGGCCCGCGCGGGACAGCTGCTCGCCGTGCAGCAGCCAGGGCCACACGCTGCGGGCGACGATGGCAGGAGGCTCGGCTCCGGCAGCGTCGAGCAGGGCCACCGCGCGGCACAGCAGCAGCTGCTCGGCGGTGGTGGGTGTGCTGCGGAGCACCAGCGGCACTCGGTTCGGGTCTCGCACGGCGGCCATGTGCAGCCACGACAGCAGGTCGAGCGTGGCGGAGCCGAAGGTGAGGCACTGAGCGTCGCGCCACGGAGTGCCCAGTCGCCCCAGCGCCAACCTGGCCGTCCCTCGACCGATCACGCGCCGGACGGCCTCCATCGCGGGCCGCGACAGACCGGTGGGCTCCCCCGGTCGGGCCACGCGTGGGGCGTGCATCCGCGGATCGCTCCCGTCCACCAGGGCGATGGCCAGGTTCACCAGGGAGCCTTCAGGTTGGGAGATGGTCACCATGCTCCACCCCTTCGTGCGCGTGCGCGGGAGGGTCCCTTATTCAGGGGCGCGCGGGTGCGCGCGGTTCCCAGACTCGACACCTGATCGTGGTGCACCAAGGCGTCGATTCCCACGAGCACCGCCCGCACCATGGAGCAGCGACTCCTCTGCAGCACCTCCAGTCGGCGATGGGTGACCACCACCGTGCGAAGTCGAGCAGCGCGGCAGGCGCCCACGAGGGCCACCAGGGCCCGCGCTTGCTCGAAGGGCTCTCGCCCAGCGATCACCAGACCTCGATCACGCCCGATGGACGTGAGGATGTCGGCGATGTCCATCCAACTCCCGCTGCGGTCGTCGAGCATCAACAACGTATGTGACAATCTCGAGCCGACGACGTCCGTTCGCACGCCCGAAACCAGGCGAGCGACGCGCAGCTGCGCACGCATTCTCAATCCGATCCCCCAACCGGTCCAATCCACTAGCTGGTGTGGCGGACAGATCTCGTCCGCATGATCACTTCTCGTTTCGGGAGTACGCCGGGTGGGTTGGAAGTAGGCTGAGATTCCGTGGACAGCGCCGCAAGTTTCCGTCATGCGCCGCTCTGCAGGAGCCTGTCACCCTGGCGAAACCCGTCGGCCCTTCGCCCTGGTCGTTCTGCATCGAAACGAGTTGATCTGCTTTCTTTGCCGTGAATGGGTGCGAGTTGCAGACCATGTGGGGTGCCTCGGAGGAGTTTAGCCCTTGGTACCCGGTGGGAAACCCATTCCCATGCGTTACAGTGGCGCCCGTCGTCGAGGGCAGCTCTCGACGCGATGGAGGACGTATGCGCTGGGCCTTGGGCACCGCGCTCCTGACCACAGGTGTCTGTGGCTGCGGCGAGATCGATTCAACAAACGTGAACTCCGTGACCCCGACGGACCCGACTGGCTGGGAGACGCAGTTCGAGGTCTGTGCGGAGGTGCGCGAGGAAGCCACGCTGGTTCCTGTGAACCTGCTGCTCACCGTGGACCGCTCCGGCTCCATGGCAGACGGCAAGCCCATGTCGAAGTGGGAGGCCACCACGCGTGCGGTGACCGCGTTCCTGGAGGCCCCCGACGCGGGGCGGCTGCAGGTGGCGTTGCGCATGTGGCCAGATGACGATGGCTGCAACGGCGACGAGTGCAACGACTTGGTGTGCAGTCAGCCGCAGGTGCCGGCAGCTCCTTTGTCGGACGAGGACCATCGCCTCGCGGTGGTGGATGCACTGCAAGCTGGCAAGCCCGACGGCAACACGCCCCTGTCGGCGGTGCTCGAGGGGGCGCGCGGGTGGGCGTCGGACATGCAGGTGAACGCTCCCGACGAGCAGACCGCCGTGCTGCTGGTGACCGACGGTCTGCCCAACGGATGCGACGAGTCCATCGCCAACATTTCTTCCATCGCGTACGACACCTTTGCTGACGACACGCCCGTCTACGTGGTGGGAATCGACGGCTCGGCCGAGTCCGACGTCGACGACATCGCGTCGGGCGGAGGCACGGGTGCCGGCTACTTCGTGGGCTCCGACGACGTCGAAGCCGACCTGCTCGAGGCGCTGCTGGACATCCAGGGCGACGTGTTGGGTTGCACCTATGCATTTCCCGATGGGGACACCCTCAACCCCGATCTGATCCGGGTGGACGCGGTGGTGCAGGGAGCTGTCGAGCTGCTCCCGCGCCTGTTCGGCGAGGCCGAGTGCGATGTGGACGGGTGGGGATGGTTCCTTTCCGACAAAGACCGCATCACGCTGTGCGACGAAAGCTGTGAGCGTCTGCAGGCGGTGCAAGACGTCTCGGTGGAGATCGCCATCGGCTGCGAGTGCGAGGTCGACGAGGACTGCCCCGACGACCACGTGTGCGAGGATAACGCGTGCGTGCCCTGCGAGGGCGACGACTGCCCAGGGGCCGACACCAACCTGGGGGGTGGCGGCGATGGCTCGCGCAACGTGCAGGGCGGTGCGTGGAACTGCAGCACCCTCGGACCCGCCGGAACGGGCTGGGTCGTGGTGTTGCTCGGTGTGGCCCTGATCGGCCGCAGGCGGAGTTGATCATGCAGCGCATCGTCGCAATGACCCTGGCCTTCGCCGCGCTCGTCGGAGGCTCCGCCGCGTGGGCCCAGCCCGTCCGCGAGCCAGTGGACCTGGAGCGGTTCAAGCCTGCGGTCACCCACGACCCCTTCGTGATCACGGAGGGTACTCGGGTCACCTCCTACGGTGGGGAGGATCCGCTCAACCTGGGCGTGATCGTCAACGGCTCCTGGAACCCCCTCGGCGTGGTGGTCGACGGGAACCTCGTCCGTCAGTTCGTCGCGCGACGGGTGGGCGTCGACATCGTCGGCTCCTATGCGTTGGCGAACTCCTTCGAGCTGGGCGTGGGCTTGCCCTTGTTCCTGGCTCAGTCGGGCGACATCGTCACCAACACCACCGGGGTGGGTGACCTGCGCCTGGTGCCGAAGTGGCGCATCGCCAAGGACGGCAAGGGAGGGGCGGGACTGGCTGTGATTCCCGAGCTCCGCTTGCCGACCCACACCGACGAGGAGTTCTCGGGAGGGGCTCGCACGCCGGTGTTCGCGCCTCGCCTGGCCATGGACCATCGGTTCGGCATGGGTCTACGCATCGGAGCGAACCTCGGGCTCGCGCTGCGGCAGGCCACCCAGTTCCAGAACATCGAGGCGGGCAGCGAGATCACCTACAGCGCTGCCGCGGCCTACCACTTCGGTGGCTACGACGGCGACGTCGTGGTGGGTGTGGATCTGCACGGTGCCGCCGGGCTGCGTGCCCTCAATCGGGAGGAGGTGCCGCTGGAGGGCCAGCTGTACGGCCAGGTTCAGGCCACGCCGGATCTGCAGGTGCAGTTCGGTCCCGCGATGGGTCTGAACCCCGGCTTCGGCACGCCCACCTTCCGTCTGTTCGCGGGTCTGCGCTGGGCTCCCCAGTCGCGAGACGCCGACGGCGACGGCATCAAGGACAAGGACGACAAGTGTCCGGACGAGGCCGAGAACTTCAACGGCATCGAGGACGACGACGGGTGTCCGGATCAGGATCCCAACCTGGGTCTGGTGCGGGTGATCGTGGTCGATCAGGACGATCAGCCCATCCGGCGGTCGTCCGCGCGGGTCGACGACGACCGTGCCGAACCCACGGGTGAGCCCGGAGTGCACGAGGTCGAGGTGGAGCCCGGCGAGCACGTGCTCTGGGTGCGTGCGCGGGGCTACGTGCCGCAGCGCATCGACATCCGCGTGCCGAAGGGCGGGGAGCTCGAGAAGGTCGTGAAGATGGCGCCCATCGAGGTCACCGTCACCGACGACCGTATCGAGTTCACCGGCACCGTGTACTTCGCCTTCGACAGCGATCGGCTGCTGCGCGAGAGCCACGACATCCTCGACGAGGTGGCGCTGGTCATCAACGCCTACAAGCGGATCCGGCTCATCCGGGTGGAGGGCCACGCCGACAAGTGGGGCACCGACGAGTACAACCTCGATCTGTCTCGCCGGCGTGCGCGGTCCGTCATGAACTACCTGGTGGAGTCGGGCGAGGTGGACCCGGCGCGCCTGGAGACGGAGGGCTACGGCGAGGAACGGCCGGTGTCGAAGGTGGATCGTGAGAACCGTCGGGTGGAGTTCGTCATCGTTCGGGGTAGGGTCCCCGGAGCGAAGATCTTCAACCGCGACGACAGGTAGCGATGACCGATTTGAGGAGTGCGGTGGCGTTCGGGGTGGCCGGCAACATGACCGGTCACCTCGAGCAGGCAGGAGAGGCAGGCGACTTCGTGGGCGTGTCAGCGGCCGCGGATCGCCCCAAGGGGATGTTCCCCATCTACCTGCCAGGGCTCGACCATCGACTAGGGAGCTGGCCGTTCAGCGCCACCACCCTTCGACTGCCCGACGCCACCACCCACGTGCAGCCGGAGCCCGAGGTGGCCCTGCGCGTGGCGCTGCAGTGGGACGCGCAGGGCGTGTGTGGTCTGCAGCCCCTGGCGTTCGCAGCCGCCGACGACACCAGCCTGCGCAAGCCGGCCGACAAGATCCAGCACAAGAAGAACTGGGGGGCGCACGCCAAGGGGCTCGCCGAGCACTGGATCGACATCGATCGCTTCGATGCCTCGGGGATCCTCGAGCGGTTCCGGCTCGCCTGCTGGCTCGTGCGTGACGGTGTGTGCCACGCCTACGGCGAGGACAGCGCGGTGCGCGACTACGGCACCCACTACGGTCCCCTGGTGGACTGGATGGTGGATCGCCTGCGGCACCAGGTGGACGAGGGGCCCCTGGACCATCTGTCCGCGTGGCTCGGGCGGATCGAGCGCCCGCGCGAGGCGGTTCTGCTGATCGGCGCCACGCGCTACACCGACTTCGGCCAGTCCACCTACGTGGCTCCGGGCGACGAGGTGGTGGTGACGGTCTACGACGGAGCGGTGCACGCGCCAGAGGCGGTGGCTCGTGCCGTGGCGGACGGGGCGGCGGCGCTGCCAGGAGCCTCGGTGCTGCGCCGGCGGGTGGTGGCAGCGTGATCCGCGGGTTCACGGCGCGGGACGTGGCGTCTCAGCGTGGAAAGACGGTACTCGTGACGGGTGCCAACACCGGAATCGGCTTCGAGGCGGCCAAGGTGCTGGCGAGTCAGCAGGCACGGGTCATCCTCGGCTGTCGGTCGCGGGAGCGTGCCGAGGCTGCCCGGCAGCGCATCCTCGAGGCCACTCCGGATGCCGAGCTGCACCTCGTGGACCTCGATCTGGGGGATCTGTCCAGCGTGCGCCGGGCCGCCGAGGAGGTGGCCCGGGAGCCTCGTCTGGACGTGCTGATCAACAACGCGGGCGTGATGATGCCGCCCAAGCAGCTCACACCCGATGGCTTCGAGCTGCAGTTCGGGGTGAACCACCTGGGGCACTTCGCGCTGACGTGCTTGCTGCTGCCCACCCTGGAGCAGACCGAGGGGTCACGCGTGGTGATCACGAGCAGCAACGGGCACCGCATGGGCGGCATCGACTTCGAGGACCCCCAGGCGGAGCGCTCCTACTCGCCCCTCGGCCGGTACTCCATGAGCAAGCTCGCGAATCTGCTGCACATGTACGAGCTCCATCGTCGGCTGTCGGCCGCCGGATCCTCCACCATCGCGGTGGCGGTGCATCCGGGGGGCACCGACACGGACCTGTTCCGCCACCTGCCGGGTGCGCTGGTGTGGATGCTGCGGCCCCTGGCGTGGCCGCTGTTGAACCAGCCTGCGGCCGGAGCGTGGCCCACGCTGCTCGCGGCCACCCATCCCCAGGTGCAGGGAGGCCAGTACTTCGGACCAGGTCGGCTCGAGCTGTCGGGCCCTGCGAAGCAGGTGGGATCCAACGCGCGCAGTCGGGACCCAGAGCTGGCCAGGCGGCTGTGGGACCTGTCGGTACAGCTCACCGGCATCGATCCGCCGACGCATCTTCGCCAGCCAGCAGCGGGCTAGACGGCTTCGTCGAGTAGGTCGAACTCGGCCCAGCGTCCGCGCTGCCAGCGGGTGCGGAACGCCACGCCTTGAGCCAAGGCGAACAGGCCGATGAGCGCCCACAGGCCGAGGGAGCCCAGCTCCGGCAGCAGGTACACCACCACCAATCCGCCGCCGATCAGCACCCCAGCCGACAGCACCACGCTGACCGTCAGGGGCCACAGGTTGTCGCCCACCCCCTGCAGCACGTGCACGTAGGTCACGCTCATGGCGTCGAACACCTGGAACAGCGCCAGGATCACCATGGCCCCCGAGCCGATGGCGATCACCTCGGGATCTTCGGTGAAGAAGCGCAGGATGGGGTCTCGGAACACGTAGAACAGGATCCCCATGGTGGTCATGTAGGTGGCCACGAGCCGGAAGCCGAGGCGGGCTCGCTGCTCGGCCAGTCGGATGTGGCCGCCCCCCACCGCGTTGCCCACGAGGGTGAGGGAGGCCATCGCGAAGCCCTCCGCTGGCATGAAGCTGATCTGCATGCAGCGGATCAACACGGTGGTGGCCGCCTGGTGGGCGGTGCCGAAGAAGGCCACGAACCAGCTCAGCACCAGGCCCCAGCCCGCCGTCTCCAGCACGCCCTGGATCCCGGCGGGGATTCCCACCTTGAAGATCTGCAGCTGTCGCTGGAGCCTTGGCATCACGCGCCAGGTGCCGAAGGCCCTCGCGGTGGCCGGAGCCACGAACAGGGCCATGAGCACCACCAGCTCCATGCTGGCAGCTGCCACGGTGCCCCAACCGGCACCCGCCAGACCGAGCTTGGGCATGCCCAGCTCGCCGAAGATGAGGCCGTAGTTCAGCACTACGTTGGCCAGCAGCGCGCAGGTGCTGCTCACCACCACGATGCGGTTCCGCTGCACACCCACGTAGAAGCTCGACAGCGCCACGCTGATCATGGCGGGCAGCAGCGAGAAGATGGCGGCTTGGAAGTAGCCGACCTCGAGGCGCCACACCCGCGTGCCCGGCTCGTGGAAGAAGCCGAAGAGCGGTCCTGCGACCCACCACAGGCTCAGCATGGCGAAGCCCACCACCACACCGATGTGGATGCCTTGCCAGGCATAGCTGCCGCAGTCGTGCGGCTTGTTGCGCCCCAGGGACTGCGCCACGAAGGCGGTGGACGACGACAGCAGCCCGTAGCCGAAGCTCTGGAGCACGAAGATCACGAGCCCCGGAGGCGTGATCGCTGCCAGCTCGTCGGTGCCGAGGCTCGCCACCATCCAGGTGTCGGTGATCTGCATCATCGTGAGGGAGAAGTTCACGAAGGTGGTGGGCAGACCAATGCGCAGCAGGTCGTACAGTCCCCGCCACACGGTCTCCTGAGCGGGCAGATCCGACACCGCTTCCCACTGCTCGGGCGTCACCTCTTGGGGGTCGTTGAGACTGTTCATCCGAGGAGGGTCCCCAACACCGAGGTGTCCGCCAAACGGCAGCTTACTCGCAAAAGCGAAGATCCATCGCCCTTTCGACACGCGAGGTTCGAAAGAGTGTCCAGATGGGCTGAGATTGTGCGGGGGAGGACTCGGCTATGCCGGGGTTGCCGGAGAGTCTCGAACGGTGTCCGAGTGGGCCGTGCTGGCGGTTCCGCGGTGCGCCATCGGGCGGCCCCTGAGGTGGTCCCAGCGCACATCGGGCGGAAACGTCAGGAGCAATCCTGATCTCGGCACTCGAAGGTCGCGTCGGCACCCGCGTTCCAGTGGATGGCGCCGTAGAGGAAGTCCCCCGGCGTGTTGTCGGACGAGGCGTGGCCGAGATCGGTGTTGACCACGATGGCACTGGCGTCTACGCCATCGAAGTCGCTGATGTGCAGCGCTGCGGTGGCCTCCTCCTTGCTCGTGGCGACGTTCGACGTCACCGCGGAGCTGTGCAGCTCCAGGTGGGTCCCCAGCCCGAACGCCGCGGCTCCGAGGAGAGCTTCGTTGAGCCGCAGCTCGCTCTGCTCGAGGCTCAGCCTGGAGCCGACCTGGCTGAACACGCCGCCCCCCTCCATGCTGGCCGTGTTGCCCTCGACCAGCGCGCTATCCACGATCACCTGGCAGTCGCGGTCCACGAAGAGTCCCGCACCTCGCGTTGCATCGTTCGCCAAGAAGCTGGGGTTCAGCAGGCTGTGGATGGCGTCCCGGGACACGCATCCGATCATGGCCATGCCTCCGCCGGCCCAGTCGGCGTCGTTGCCCTGGAAGGTGCCACCCACCCAGTTGGTGTTCAGCTCCTCGAGGACGTGGACCGCGACGCCACCCCCGAGTCCGATCCGCGTTGCGCCGCCTCCTGCGAGGTTGTCGGCGAACACGGCCTTGCTGGCGTCCACCGTGGAGTAGCCCTTGGCGAGCAGCCCACCGCCTTCGATCCCCCCCACGTTCTCGGTGAAGCGCGTGTCCGAGAGGATCAGGTCCACGAGCCGGTCGCCGTCGGGATTGTGGGCGAACAGTCCGCCCCCGAAGCTCGCCTCGTTGGCGACGAGCTCGCCGTCGATGACGGTGGCGGTGCCGAGCACGTGCACGGCTCCGCCGCTCCCGAAGCCCACGTGGTTGTGGTCGAAGGTGTCGTCGTCGCTGGCCAGGGTCCCGTATGCGGAGAGGGCTCCGCCCAGCGTGGTGCCCGTGTTCTTGCGGTAGGTGGAGCGGCTGGAGCTGGCGGTCATCCGACTGAACACGGCCCCTCCCTCGTCGGCGCTGTTCCCCTCGAAGGTGGAGTCCTCGACCACGACGTGGTTCGCGAACAGGGCACCGCCCCAGGCCGAGGAGATGGGTGGGGAGCCCGTGGCCGTGTTGCCTCGCACGTCGCTGTTGCGCACCACCACGGTGTCAGCGGCCACCACGCCGCCCATGTAGGCGCGGTTGCCGTCCGCCACCACGTTGTCGAGTTCCACTGTGCCGAAGAGGTTCACCGAGGTCGGGGGAGCGGCTCCTCCAGCGATGTTGGCGCTCACCGCACCCCCGAACAGGCCGTCGCCCTGGGTCAGGGTCAGGCCCACCAGGGTGAGGGACTTCGCCGACAAGTACAGGGTGAACAGGGGGCCCTCGTCGCCGATCAGGATCACGTCCTCGGGGTCTCCGCTGGCGGAGCGCACCGTGAGGGAGTGGTTCAGATCCACGTTCTCCACGCGGTGCTTGCCGCTGCACAGCCACAGCACGTCGCCTGGCTCCGAGCTCCCCACGGCGCTGGCCAGGTCGTCGAACCGGTCGGTGCCGATGCTCACCGCCGGATCGAAGGACTCGGGATCGCAGTCGTCGTCGCGAGGGGGGCCCTCGCCGCAGATCTCGGGTGCTCCGGGGTACACGTCGGCGTCGGTGTCGTCGCAGTCGGAGCCATCGACCACGCCCGACGCGTCGCAGGTGGTCTGCGTGGCGTCTCCGAAGCCGTCCCCGTCCGCGTCGGGGTGCAGTGTGCAGATCACCGGCTCGATGGTGGGGTCGGTGGCGGTGGGCGAGATCGCGCTACCGCTTAGGCACCCGGCGAGCCACGGCACGAGGGGGATCGTGACCATGGACGGTCTCCTGTGGGCGTGAGACTATCATCGGGCATGGACTCCTCTCGCGGCTCGACCATCACCCGACGGGCGGCTCTCGCTGCGGTGGCCTGCGCAGGGGTCGCGGGTGGCGTGGGTGCGGTGACCGCACTGCGCTGGTGGGATCGCGCGCCGGGCGAGGCGCTGGTGTGGCTGTCCGCCGACGAGCACGACTTCGTGCAGGCGGTGGCCGAGGCCTGGATGCCGCGCGGCGGAACACCCTCGCTGTCGGGGGCCGACGCGCAGCTCGGGTCCTTCGTGGACGGGGTGCTCGAGGGCATGGCGCCCTCCGCGGCGCGCGAGACGAAGCTGCTGCTGCAGGCGCTGGACGATCTGCCCGTTGTCACGAGGCTGCGGCCCTATCGGCGGCTCCCGCTCCACAGCCGGGCAGAGGTGCTCCAGGGGTGGCTGCAGTCGTCGCTGTGGCCGCTGCGCACCGGTGCCACGGCGCTGATGATGCTCATCGGGCTGGGTTGGACCACCCATCCGGAGGTGGCCTCCATCTTCCAGCCCCACTTCGGCTGCGGCTACGGCCGATGACCCTGCGCGACCACACCCACGCCCAGGGGGAGCAGCGGCTCGACGCCGATGTGGTCGTGGTGGGCTCGGGTCCCGGGGGGGCGTCCGTCGCCCGGGTGCTCGCGGCCTCCGGTCGCACGGTGGTGGTGCTCGAGGAAGGCCCCGCACAGCCACGCTTTCGGCCCAACGTGGCCCACACCAACCGCTACCACATGCAGGAAGGCGGCGCGATGATCGCGCTCACGCGCCACGGAGCGCTGCCCATCGCGGCCGGACGGGGGGTGGGCGGCGGATCCCTCGTGAACTCGGCCATCTGCTTTCGCACGCCTCCGAGCGTGCTCGACGACTGGACGGATCGTCTCGGAGGTGACGATCGCTTCTCGGCGGCTCGGCTGCGCCCCATCTTCGAGGAGATCGAGGCGCTGATCGGGGTCGGCGAGACCGCCGAGGCCATCGCGGGAGAGAACAACAAGCTGATCGTGCGTGGTGCGCAGGCGCTCGGGCTGCCGGGTGGCTTGCTGCGTCGCAACGCGCCGGGATGCGTGGGGTGTGGGCTGTGCAACATGGGCTGCCCGTCGGGAGGCAAGGGCAGCGTCGACCGCAACCTGATCCCCATGGCGCGCCAGTCGTCGGCGGTGGTGCAGGCGGACGTGTTCGTGGACGAGATCGAGGTGGCCGCTGGTCAGGTCACGGGGGTGGGGGGATCCGTCCGCGACCCCGACACGGGGCAGACCGTGGGGCGTCTGGTGGTGAAGGCCCCCGTGGTGGTGGTCTGCTGCGGAGGTGTGGGCACACCGCGGCTGCTGCATCACGCAGGGCTGGCGGAGCGGCTGGGGCCTGCGGTGGGGCGGGGACTGCACATCCATCCCGGCAGCGCCCTGGTCGGGTGGTGTGACTTCGAGGTGCGCATGTGGACGGGCGCCACGCAGGGGGCGTGGTTCGAGGTGCCCGAGCTGCCCGGCGTGCTGCCCCACACCTTCTCCGCACCTCCGGCGGCGCTGTTGCTCCTGCTCGGTCAGGTGGGGCTCGAGGCCAAGCGCGCCATGCACACGCTGCACCACTACGCGGGATGCGTGGTGATGGTGAGCGATCGGGGTGAGGGCACGGTGGGGGCCACGCCGGAGGGGCGTGCCTCGGTGCGGTACCGCTTCGATCCACAGGACGTGGAGCGGATGAAGGCGGGCATGGTGGAGACGGCGCGGGTGCTGCTCGCGGGCGGGGCCACGCGAGTCCTGGGTCCCGTGCACGGGCTGGGCGCCCACACCAGCGCGGAGTCGCTGCAGGCTGCCTTGGCGCAGCGCGGGCTCGACGAATTCACGCTGTATGCCTCGCACCCGATGGCGAGCTGCCGCATGGGCCTCGAGCGCGAGACCTCGGTGGTGGGGCCCACGGGAGAGGCCCACGCCCTGGCGGGACTGTACGTGGCGGACAGCTCGGTGTTCCCCACGTCGTTGGGAGTCAATCCCCAGCTCACCACCATGGCCGTCGCCACGCAGGTGGCGCATGGCATCGTACAGCGCGGACGTTGAACAGGAGGGATCGTGCGGATCGTGGGCGTAGGTGCGGTGTGGGTGGTCGCCGGGTGCACGGGCGACGTGTTCGAGACGAGCGACACCGTGGACTGGTCGCTGTCCATGGTGGACGGGCAGACGGTGATCTACGAGCTCGACTACGAGGTGTCGGGGGGCGACGGCGACGTGGAGGGGCGGGGGAGCTTCCGGCTGTTCGGCACGGGCACGTACTTCGGTGGGTCGCTGGCCATGCACGTGCTCGACGGAGCGGAGGACTCGCCGGATGCAGCAAACCTGGCGGGGGAGGTGACGCTGTCGCCCGATCTGGACACCGACGACGAGTTCTTCCTGTCGGGGTTCGCGGAGCTGCCGCTGGCCTCGGGCACGAACACCCTGACGCTCGGCTTGGTGCTGGACGGGGCCGACCTGTCGGCGAGTGGGGACTTCTCGCTGACGGTGGTGTCCGGGAGCAGCGCGGACCTGCCGATCATCACGATCTCCGAGGCGCGGTTCCCGTGACGGGTGTCTACGACATAGCTGCGACACAACGGGCTTTCTGACTGGTCATCCTCCGCATGGGGAGGACTGACATGAACGCACTCGGATTCCATCCATCCGTCCAGCTCCTGGTGGTGCTTGCGATGGCGGTGGGCTGTCGTGGGTCGAACACCGCGACATCGGAGCAGCAGGAGCCTGAGCGAGGCCTTCGCACGCTTCCTTCTGCCTCGGGCGTGGTGACGGTGGCCGCGGGAGGTGTGCCCAGCCTGGTGGTGAAGGTGCATCCCGATGTGCTCGCCGCCTACGACGTGCGCTGGAGACCCGACGACCCGGGGATCCCATACAACCAGCAGAACGAGCCGTGGTTCTGGACCGATGTGGAGCAGACGGCGGCTGCAGCGGGCGCTCTGCGCGACGTCCTGACGCGTATGGTGTGCGGCGCAGATGCGGACCTGACCCATGGGGTGGGGTACTCCTACGACGGTCTCGTGGGATGTACGGGCTTCGAGCTTCAGGCCTGGGACGACACGGATCCGAGCGCCGACGACGGCGCCATCCTGGTGGGGCGTCCCTCGGACTTCGACTTTCAGAGTCCGTTCGGTGCGCTCACCCGCTTCAACCGCGAGGCCTTCCGAAACGTGGCCACGGACAGCACCGACTCGCTGTACCTGCTGGGCAACGAGGGGGCCGGTGTTCAGCAAGCCGTCGTCTCGCTGCTCCGTACCTTGGGCTACCGGTACTATCTGCCCACCGACACCTGGGAGGTGGTGCCCGACTTCGGCGCCTCCGACATGGAGACGCCGGGCTCCTACGATGTGTCGGGTGGGCCGGCGCGAGGCGGGGCGCCTGGCTTCCTGTCGCGTCGGTTGGCCTTCAACGCCGTGGGGAACGACGCGCGCTACGACTTCCAGACCTGGGTCTCCATGAATGGATTCCAGGGTGCGTTCCAGGCGACTGGCGTGCAGAACCAGTGGGGACGGATCTTCGCCGAGGACCCAGCCACCTACACGCCGGTGATCTCCACGTCGAGCGTGGGGACGACCCTCGAGAAGTTCTGCCCCAACACCATGATCGGTGGAGTGACGCTGGGGCAGTACATTCGCGACGACTGGGCGGACGACAAGCTCGCACAGACCGATCCCACGGCGTTCAGCACACTGGACACCCTTCGGGACACGGTGGCCTTCAGTCCGGGTGACGGTGCCTACTGGGCAGGATGCGACGATGGGTTGTCGCCCGCGGACCGCCTGGTGCGGTTGGCCAATGGGGTGGGGGATCAGCTGGGGATGGGCGACAAGTACATCAATGTGCTGGCCTACCGCGAGACCTACCCCGGTCCCTTGTTCGAGGACATCGGGACGAACTTGTTCGTGTGGATGGTGGGCAATGGCTGGAAAGGGATCGACGATCACGCGGCCTTCGTGAACTGGAAGTTCACCCGGCAGTGCACGGCGGAGGGACGAGAGCCCACGGAGTTCGGACACTATGTGTACTGGAACGCCGAGAAGCGTGAACTCCCAGACAACGACGCCTGGTCCCAGGCGCCTGTGTCGGCGGCTTCGCAGCTCCTCGAGAAGCTCGATCTCGGCTTCGCCGGCTTGTGGATCGAGACGGGCGGAGGCTGGGGCGCCCAGGGTCTGTTCAAGTACATCCTGCTCGACATCGCCCGGGACCCGTCGTCGGCTCAGGCCACCGATCCGCGGCAGGCCGTGGACGACCTGTTCGCGGACGTAGGTGCCCATGCCTTCCCGGCAGCCGCGACACCGCACATCGTGGACTATCTGTCGTTGCTCGACGTGAGCGACCAGCGGTTCCTGCTGTCGCCCGACGTGATCGCCGACCTGTACGCGTCGCTGAACCAGGCGCGCACGGCCAGTGCGGGGGATCCAGCCGCGCTGTCACGGGTCGAGGATCTGATGACGTACGTTCGTCATGTCGATCTGCTGTGGCGTTGGAAGGCGGGTGGCGGTCAGACGGCGGACTATGCGGCCTACATCGAGCACGCCGTCTGTGCCGACGAGCGACGGATGCTCGACTACTCGCGGCTGTGGGCCATCCGATCTGGCGACGACGGGGTAGGGCGTACCGCCTACCTGGCCGATCACAAGGGCCAGGCGCCTTCCGATGTCTACAGCGCCAAGGGATTCACCTGCGACATCCCGAAGAACGGGTGGTCGGGTCCCGCCGACGAGCTCGTGGACGCTGCAGGTGTGTCCATCGACTGGTTCGACGGTGGCGAGGGGCCTTACGGGCGGGCCACCGTTCACCCCGGGAATCCGGGCGGAGCGGCCTACGAGGCCAACCTGAGGGGCCTTCCGCGGGACAGCCTATTGTGGAAGGTGTGGGTGGATCCAGCCGACGGCTTGTTGGTGGAGGACGTCTGCTACGGGATCGACGACGATCTGCCCAACAACCCCGAGGGGTTCCACACCACGACCCGCATGCTCGGGACCAGCCGCGTCACCCTGACCGACCCGGCGACCGGCGAGGAGGTCTGCTTCATCGACCTGAATCCCACGCGGGAGGGCAAGGACGTGGACTGGACCTCGCTGGGTGCGGTGGTCAGCGACGACGATGTGGTCGCCTCGGCGTGTCGTGTGGATCCGAACGTGTTGCCGCTGGACACGGGGATCGTAGACACGGGGCTGCAGGCGGGTTGCGATCCCGCGCTGTTCGTCGAGGAGGGCATCTACGACCTGCGAACCCACAACCATCGGTCCGGCTTGGACTACGACCAGCTGGTCGGAGCGGACCTGGGGGTGAGTCGATGGGAGTCCCCCGTGGGTCCCTTCGAGGAGCGACGGCCGGTGATGAGCAATTGGAACCGGTTCTTCTACGTGCCCGAGAGCGTCGACGAGGTGGCGCTGTGGAACGACGGGCGGCAGTGCAAGCTCAAGCGAGACGGGTGCCCTGACATCGAGCTGGGAACGGGGGCGCCGGGATACCGCGTGATCGATGCGAACCCCGCCTGTGGCGATCAGCGCGGCTCGATCTGGGCGATCTCCTTCTGCAACGACACGTACGTGGTGAACGTGCCGCCGGTGGTCGCGCCGCGGCGAGACCAGCTGTTGGTGTCGTGCGACTTCTTGGCAGATCCGGCACAGGCCGCGGACGCGAAGAACCTTGCTCCGGTGGGATGCCCGTGAGGCCGGCGGCTCGGACCCTCAGTGGATGACGAAGCGCGTATGCAGCCGCAGGAGGGTGGAGGGAGCGAGGCCGAACAGCTGTCGGAAGCTCGCGGAGAGGTGGGCGGAGCTCGCGAAGCCGGCCTCGAAGGCAGCGTCGGTGAGTGAGCGTCCGGTGCTCACCACGCGGGCGACGGTGGCCATGCGGCGCCAGAGCCGGTACCGCCGGAAGGGCAGCCCGGTCTCCTCGCGGAAGAGGTGGCCGAACCGGGAGATGGACAGGCCCGCGTGCCGTGCTGCGTCGTCGATGCGGGCAAAGCAGCGGGGATCGGCATCCATGGCTCGGACGGTGGCCGCGAGCCGCGCGGGCGTGGCGGGGGCTTGCAGCCCGACGGCCCGCAGCAGCTCGTCGATGACGCCGGGTGCGTGCAGATCCGCGGGCAGCGTCACTCGCTGGGGCAGGTCGGGGATCGGGTCGCCGAGGGGGTCGAGGTACAGGAACGCCATGGGGCCTGCGGCCTGCAGGTGGTGCCAGGTGCCAGGTGGGATCTGGGCGATGCGACGCTGGGTGGGGGCCGCGCCGTCGCCCAGCGACAGCGAGAACGACTGCTGTAGCGCGATGACGACGGTGGCCGCTGCGTTGCGGTGAGGACTCAGCTGCAGTCCAGGCCCCACGTACAGGGCGCGTCCACCAGCGAGGGTGACCTGAGGCCTCATCCGAGCAGCCTAGCGGAACGCCGCCACGACGACGACAGCCAGCGGAAGCAGGGCTGCTGTGTCGGCCAGGGCGATGGTGCGCAGCGGACCCGGGGGGAAGCCGGCGCGCGCATAGACGGCCAGGAAGCCACAGACGGACAGCGCCATCATCACCGCCGCGCTGCGGCGCACGCCGGGGTCGAGCACGGCCCAGGCAGCGAGGACGGCGACGGCGGCGAACAGCACGCCGCGATGCACCACGAGGATGCCGATCTCACCGTGGGGATCGGCGCCGTACAGGCGCTCTGTCAGCGATGGGGCGACCGCGACGGCGGCAGGTGGAACGTGCAGTAGCGCGAGTGCCGCCCACGCCAGCCGAGTCCAGATCTCCATGGGGTTCTCCCTCGCGATGTAGGGATCTAGGCTGGCCATCGGCGCTGGGCTTTCGAAAACCGGTCACGTCGCATGGCGGTCGCTTCCGTTGCTCACGAGATAGGATCTGAACGCCACCCATGCAGAACACCCAACCCACACTGACGTTCGAGCTGCCCGAGCTGCCCGTTCGCCTCACGCCCCTCGTGCCCCTGTCGGACGACGGGCTCTTCGAGCTGTGCGCCAGGAATCCCACGTTGCGCATCGAACGCTCGGCCGATGGAGACTTGCTCATCATGCCACCCACTGGCGGAGAGACGGGTCGGCGCAACGCGGATCTCATTACGGACGTGAACCTGTGGGCACGAACGGATGGAACGGGCCGTGTCTTCGACTCGTCCACCGGGTTCGTGCTGCCGAACGGTGCCGAGCGCTCGCCCGACGTCGCCTGGGTGCTCGAGGCCAGGTGGGGAGCACTGACGGAGGCCCAGCGTCGCCGGTTCGTTCCGCTGTGCCCCGACTTCGTGATCGAGCTGCGATCTCCGTCGGATCGACTCGAGGCGCTCCACGACAAGATGCGTGAGTACATCGCCAACGGCTTGCGGTTGGGGTGGCTCATCGATCCTGCGGATCGCTTGGTCTGGGTCTATCGACCCGGTGGCGTCGTGGAGCGACACGAGGCTCCGACGACGCTGTCGGGGGGAGACGTGCTCGTGGCCTTCGAGCTGGCCACGGCGCGGCTGTGGTGACTACTCCTCCTCGAGGGTGAGCGTCAGCTCCAGGGCTTGGAAGTCGTTGACGACGCGCACCCAGTAGCTTGCTGGCTCGCCTACGTTGAAGCCACCCACGAGCCGTGTGGTGACGTCGATCTCGTTGGCTCGCAGGACGTCCACGTAGCGGTCGCGCTGCCCAAACCGATCCAGCGCTGCAATGCCGTATTGGATGTTGGTGGAGCTACCACTGGCCTGCGTGGCGTCCACGGTCAGGCCGTAGTCACCGGGAGCTGCGTCGAAGGTGAGCCAGATCTCGTCGTCGTCCTCGGCGACAGCGGCTGGCAGAGACATGTCCAGGGGTACGCCGAGCTCGATGGGCGTGGTGGGGGCGCAGTCTTCGAAGAACGGAGAGGGCACACCCACACCGTTCGTGAAGATGCCGAGCTGGTAGTCCTCCATGCGGAAGACGTTCGAGATCTCCATTCGCAGCGTGGTGGGGCTGTCGATGACGACGACGGTGTGCAGGCGAATCCGATGGTCGATCTCATTGCCGCGGATCAGGGTCTCGATCTCTACACCAGCGGCGTCGAGGCGCTCGATCGCCAGGCCCATGTTGGTCGTGCCCCCGTCAGGGGTCGACTCGTCGAGCACCAGGTGGTAGGTGCCGCGGCCCAGATCCACGTCCCAGAAGTGGCGGAAGTTGGTGGTGGCCTCTGGATCCAGCCGGCCCTCGACGATCTCGCCCACGGCAAAGGTGGCGGGTGCGTCGACGTCGGTGCTGGGCTCGGTGTCGACGACGTCGACCGAGCCGCATGGGGCGGTTTCGTAGACGACGGGTCCGTCGGGGTCTGCGCCGGTGCCCTCCTCGGGATCACAGGCGACGAGGGCGACGGCGAGGATGGGAAGACGGGTCATGCAAAGCTCCTGTGGGTCTCATCATCGACTTTCGGCAGTCCGCGGAAGACCTGACCGGTGGGTTCGCGGCTACTCGCAGATTCCGTGGCGACGCTTGTTCTGCTCGTGGCCCGCGTTGGTGGTGGCGGTGCGCAGGGTGCAGGTGCGGTCGTGCAGGTAGAACAGGTACGGCGTCTTCTTCGGCTGCATGGCGGCCTGCAGGGCGCTGAGGGAGGGGGCGCCGATGGCCGTGGGAGGCAAGCCTCGGTGCACACGGCTGTTGTACGGATCGGAGCGATCGCGGATCTTCGGCATCACGTCGTCGTCCCAGTCCTCGAGGGTGTAGCGGCTGGTGGCGTCCACGCCGAGCGGGATCCCCTGGTCGATTCGGTTCCACAGGATGCCGGAGATCAGCGGCCGGTTGTCGGGGTCTCGCTCCTCCTGCTCGATCATGGACCCCATCACCACGATCTCGTGCAGGCTGCGCCCGCCGAGTTGCCCGCCGTGGGGCTGCTGGAAGCGCTCCTGGAAGGTGGTGAGCTGTCGGGAGACGAAGGCCTGTGCGTCGAAGGCGTCGGGGTTGATCAGGTAGGTCTCGGGCCACAGGTAGCCCTCGTAGGTGGCTCCCTCGACGGGGAAGGGGGCCTCGACGGTCTTGCCTCGGGCCACGGCGGCATACCCGCCAGCGGTGATCCAGCCCTCCTTGGCCAGGGCGGCGTCGGTGTCGGCGATGCGCCACCCCTCGAGCACGGTGAAGGGCACATCGTTGGCCAGGGGTGGCCCGCACAGGGTGGTGAGCAGCTCCGACAGGGACATGTCGGGCTCCACCTGGAACCGACCTGCCTTCAGGCAGGAGGCATCGGTGGTGCGCACGTACAGCTTCCACTGCCAGGGCCACGACACGAAGCCCGCCTCGGCCACGCGTGGCGCGATGGAGCTCGGCGTCGCTCCCTTGGGCACCTCCAGCACGAAGGGCTCTCCGTGCGCCGGCGTGGCACCGAGGCCAGCGCAGGCCAGCAGGAACGAGCCCAGCACCGCGAGGAACGTGGTCGATGGTCGAAGCACGGCACCTCCGAGAAGGGCGACACTACCGCGACCAGATCGATACGGCCGATGCATCTGCGAGGACCCCGTGGCCGCGGGAGTGAGCGAATGGGGCGGGTGCTGATCCAAGGAGCGAGCCGCGGCATCGGTCGTGCCCTCGCCGAGCAGTGTCATGCGCGGGGCGACGAGGTGTGGGCCACGGCGCGTCATGTGGACCACATCGACCTGCTGGGTGTGCGCCGGCTGGTGCTGGACGTGGAGGACGAAGGATCCATCGAGGCGGCGGCGGCTGCCGTCGACGCTCCGCTGGACCTGGTGGTGAACGCATCGGGCCTGCTGCACGACGGAGCGCTGCAGCCGGAGAAACGACTGGGCCACCTCGATCCCGACCACCTGGCGCGGCTGTTCGCGGTCAACGCCACGGGACCGGCCCTGGTGGCCAAGCACCTGGCGCCTCGGCTGGCGCCGAGCGGGGTGCTGGCCTGCCTGTCTGCTCGGGTGGGCAGCATCGGCGACAACGGCCTGGGGGGCTGGTACGGCTACCGGGCCTCGAAGGCAGCGCTGAACATGTTCGTGAAGTGCCTGTCGGTGGAGCTGGCACGTCGCTCCCCTGGCATCGCGGTGGTGGCGCTGCACCCGGGCACGGTCGCCACCGATCTGTCGGCGCCGTTTCGGCGGCGTGCTCCCAATGTGTTTCCGGTGGAGCGCGCCGCCGAGCAGCTGCTGTCCATCGTGGACGCGCTGACGGGCGCGGACACGGGGCGCTTCATCGCCTGGGACGGATCGGACATCCCCTGGTGAGCGCGCCCCGCCACGCTAGCGCCCCGCTCTAGGGCATGAGCACGGTGTCGATCACGTGGATCACACCGTTGGGCGCCTCGATGTCGGTCGCGGTGACGGTGGCCTTGTTCACGCGAACGGTGCCCTTCTTGGCCTTGATCTTCACCGTGTCGCCCTGGGCGGTGGCCACCTTGCCCGAGGAGACGTCTGCGGCCATGACCTTGCCCGGGAGCACGTGGTAGGTCAGCACGGCCACGAGCTGGTCCTTGTTCTCCGGCTTCAGCAGGTCGGCGAGCGCGTCCGGATCCACCTTGGCGAAGGCGTCGTTGGTGGGCGCGAACACGGTGAAGGGGCCCTCGCCCGACAGGGTGTCCACCAGGCCAGCGGCCTCGATGGCCGAGACCAGGGTGGAGAAGTCGGGGTTGCCGGCTGCCACCGACACCAGCGTGGGATCGGGCTCGGGGGGCGGGGGCTCCTCGACGGTGGGCATGACGACTGCGTCGATGACGTGGATCACGCCATTGGTGGCCATCACGTCGGTGGCCACCACCTTCGCGCCGTCCACCATCACGGTGCCGTCCTCCCCGACGGTGATGTCGAGGGTGTCGCCTTGGACGGTCTCGACGGAGCCGGCCGCGACGTCAGCGGCCAGGATCTTGCCCGACACGACGTGGTAGGTCAGCACGGCGGTGAGATCCGCCTTGGCCTCGGGCTTCAGCAGCCCCTCCACCACACCTTCGTCGAGCGCCTCGAAGGCGGCGTCGTTGGGGGCGAACACCGTGAAGGGGCCTTCGCCCTGTAGGGTCTCCACCAGCTCGGCAGCCTGCACGGCTGCCACCAGGGTCTCGAAGTCTTCGTTGGCGGAAGCCACAGCGACGATGTCGCCATCCTGGGCGAACGCGGGGGTGGTGATCGCTGCGATTCCGATTGTCATGAGCGTGTGCAAGGGTCCTCCCGTTGGCACAGGCCAGGGGTATGGAATCGATGCGACACTGATGTCGGTTTTCGTCAACGGCTCGGTGACGCCGTGGCATCGTCGGCTTCAGTTCTCGGAAACGGCGGCGGATCTCGGCTCGTAGCTCAGGCGCACGACGGATCGGGGCGAGGGCACGAGGTGCACGAGCTGCACGCTGTTGCGCTCTTCGACGTAGACGTAGCCAGCCTCGACGCCGAACGGGGGCACGGGAAGCAGCTGCTGCGTCTCGCCGGTCTGGCCGTCGGTGACCTCCACGGTCAGCGTGGGTAGCACGGGCAGCTGGCTTAGGAAGTACTCGGTGCTCACGCCGGCCCACTCGGCCCCTAGGGCGTCCAGCAGCTGATCCCAGCGCCCGTCCAGGATGTGGAAGACCTGCCCACCCACCTCGTGGACCACCTGCCGATAGCGGTGGCCGATGGCGTGGGTCTGGCACACCTCACCGGTGGACTGATCGCAGATGATGGCGTTGAAGCTTCGCAGCTCGGGACTTCGGAGCTGGGCGTACCACTGCGCGAACTCGGGTACGGAGGAGGTGGAGCGGTCGTCCTCGTCGGACAGCACGATGGTGTGCAGCGCGGATCCGGACCGATGGAAGCCTGCGTTGAGTGCGTCGCCGTGGACTTCGTGGGCGGCGTGCACGGCGTCGAGCCCTTGCTCGTGACCCGAGCCACTGGTTCCCCGGGAGGCCATGCGGGTGAAGGAGCCCACGGGATCGAAGGTCTCCGAGTCGATCCAGCGGGCGCCGTCGAGGCCGGGCTGCAGCATGCCCTGCTCCGTGCCGGCGGCCATGTCGGTGGTGAGCACCCCGATGTGGTAGTCGATTCCCGAGTCCTCGAAGTGCCTCACGAAGCGATGGAAGTTGCCGGTGACGTTGTCGGCGACGGTGCCGTGGCAGCCCACGATGCAGGACATGGAGCAGCTGTTGTCGATGACCCACTGCACGTCCACCACGGGCGGAGAGGCCTGCAGCAGGGTGTCCACCTGGACGGGGTTGGGCAGCTCGGGGGCTCCCCCGGTGGCGGGATCGGTCAGCTGACCGCGGACGTTTCGCTCCGAGGCGCAGCCACAGAGCAAGAGGGCCATGGCGAGGCGAGACGGGTGCACGCGTGACTCCGGGCACGGTTCACCCCATGAGAGCCGTGGGGTGAGCTTCGTGGCACACGACGTCACGCCTCGCTCGATCAGTTCTGGGCAGCGCCCTCGAAGATCCACTGCTCGAGGTCCAGCAGCTCTTGATCGGACAGCCCGCCCTTGGGCGGCATGATGTCGCCGGAGCCGCTCACGTCGAGGTGGGTGCCCTCCACCTTGCGCCACAGGTAGCTGTTGCCTGCGTCGCCCGGGGTCACCAGATCCATGGTGGCCAGCTGGCTCGAGACCACCGAGAACACGTTGACGTAGCCGGCTTCGAGGTCGAGTCCCGCATCCGCCACCTTGTCGCCGTGACAGGAGATGCAGTGGGTGTCCATGATCGCCTGGACGTCTCCGTCCCAGGTGACCGTCTCCGAGCCCACGTCCTCGTCGACGGAGCCGTCGCAGTTGTTGTCGATGTCGTCGTCGAAGTCGAAGCGGGTGGGGTACACCAGGTGCGTGGTGTCGTCGCAGTCGGTGTCGTCGAGCACGCTCGCGCCGGGATCGGCGCACTGCACCACGGACACGCTGGCGTTGCCGAAGCCGTCGTCGTCGGCGTCCTCGAACCACTCCGTGTCTGGGTTCACCAGCTCGTCGGTGTCGTCGCAGTCGGTGTCGTCGAGCACGTAGGAGGGCGGCTGCTCACACTGGATGCGGCTGAACTCGGGGTCGCCGTACCCGTCGCCGTCGTCGTCCTGGAACCACTCGGTGTCGGGGTTGATGCCGCCGTCACCGTCGTTGCAGTCGCTGTCGTTGCCCACCGTGTCGATGGGGGCGTCGCAGGCGTTCACGGCATCCACGTCGCCGTCGCCGTATCCGTCGCCGTCGGTGTCGGGCCACCACGGCGTGGGGTCTCCGATCTTGGACGAGGTATCGTCGCAGTCGGTGTCGTCGAGCACGTGGTCGGAGGGCTGAACGCAGCGGGAGACCGAGGAGTTGGCATTGCCGAAGCCGTCTCCGTCGCGGTCGCGGTAGTAGACCACCTGGGTCTTCGGATCGATGCTGTCGTCCGCATCGTCGATGTCGTTGTCGCAGTCGTCGTCGATCTCGTTGCAGACCTCGGTGGCGCCTGGGTTGATGGCCTTGTTGGTGGGCACGCAGTCGTCGGGGTTGCTCACCCAGCCCTTCAGATCGATGCAAGACAGCACCTGGATCGTCACGTCTCCGTAGCCGTCCCCGTCCTCGTCGAACCAGCGAAGCGAGGGCAGACCCACGGTCTTGTCGGACTCGTCGCAGTCCTCACAGGCCAGCACGCCGTCTGCGTCTGCGTCGTCGGCTGGGTCCTCGCCGTCGCAGTTCACGTCCGTCTCGTCGAAGCACGTCTCCACGGCGTCGGGGTTGGTGCCAGGGGCGCTGTCGTCGCAGTCGTCGGCGTTCAGTACGAACCCGTCGGGGAGCATGCAGGCCATTCGCGTCACCGCGGCGTCTCCGAATCCGTCCTCGTCGGCGTCTCGGTAGAACACGTCCTCTCCGGTCACGTCCACGTCGTCGTCGGCATCGTCGATCGCGTCGTCGCAGTCATCGTCGATCTCGTTGCAGACCTCCGTCGCATCGGGGTTCCGTGCCGGATCCGAGTCGTCACAGTCACCGTCGACGTTCGACGAGATCGGCGGCCTGAGATCTGCGCAGTCGGTGACCGCGTCGCCCGCGCCGAATCCATCTTGATCCGCATCCACGAACCACGTGTCCTGAACGCAATCCTCCTCGCCGCTTGGTGTCTGACCATCGGTGGGGTCTCCACCCATGTCGGTGGCGGCGTCGCCGGAGCATGCGGCAACGGCCAACAAACCGATCCATCGAGTCACTGTGTCCTCCAATATCTGGACAAAATCCCATACAGGCAAATGTCGCACCACATGTGCAACTCGCGCACAGGTGAGCAGAGCAAATGCTAGGTGGGGGCTGCACGACTAGCTGACCGGAGGGCGGGTTCGTGCAAAGAAACCGTATGTTACGAAATCGTCTGCGAGCCAGAATTTCTGGAGCCGTTCGTGCTGGCTCGTCGCATCAGGCTCACTGCAGCCGGTTCTCCACGTCGTCGGCCAGCGCCTGTGCGTCGAAGGGGGTCCATCCGGCACCAGAGGGATCGGGCCCCACGACGGTGACCGACTCGTGGCCCACGCAGTCCTCGAGCAGGGTCGCGAGGGCCGTCGCGTCGACCGTGGCGAGGCGCTCTGGCCAGGCGAGCACCTCGTCGGCGGTGAGGCTGGACTCGGCGGCGCGAACCAGGGCTGCGGTGGCGGAGCCCACCGACGTCCACTGACGTCCCCAGGCGCCTGCGGTGTGCTGTCGAGCGGTCTGCACGAGGTCGTCGGGCAAGCCTTCTCGCACTGCTGCCAGCAGCTCGAGCATCAGGGACACGGTCTGCTCGGCCTGGGAGGGGTGCACCGAGATGGACAAGGACAGCAGGGACAGTGCATCGTCCTCGTCCTCGAGTCGGACGACCTCCCGAGCGGCGGCCGACGCCCGGAAGGTGCGCCAGGCTCCTCGCTGTAGCAGGTCCTCGAGGACGTCGAGGGCGGCGTCGGTGGCGGAGGTGCGACCCGGGAGCCGACACTCCACGTGCACGTCGGTGAGGGGCCCGGGGCGGTCGATGGCCAGGATCTGGCGGGCTGGTGGCGAGAAAAGGGGGGGCGCCTGGGGAACCACGGGGGGCTTCTTGCTGCGGTAGCCCGACAGGTAGCGATCCGTTTGCTTCGACACCACGTCGGGGGTCACGTTGCCGACGATGACGAGTCGGGCGTCCTGCGGGTGGAACACACTCCGGGCCCAGCGCCACACCTTCCCGGAGGGTGCTTGCCGTGCCGCGATGGACGTCTCCCACCACGGACGGCCCCAAGGATGGCTTCCGAGCAGGTGTCGTCGGCGGACGCTGCCCACGATGCCCTCGAAGTCGCGGTGCATGGAGCTGGCGCTGAAGTCGAGGGCGTTCTGGCGGCCCGAGAAATCCATCTCGAGGCCCTCGAGGCCTGCGCGGCTCCTCCAGAGCATGTGGGCCAAGGCGTTCGCGGCACCCCTGCTCTCGACGCGGGTGGTGCGGCGCCCCAAGGTCTTGTCCGCGCGCACGCCCATCTCGATCATGGCGACGCCGCCTCCGCGGGGTAGCGCGAGGCTTGCCAGTCGACGGAGGACCTCGTGGGCGGCGGGCGTGGCCTCTCGGTTGGCTCCCCGCGGGAAGACCAGGCTGGTCGTGGCTCCTGGGGAGGTGGTGGTGCCGAGGACCCAGGTCTCGATCCCGTTGTCGAGTACGCTCTTGGACAGCCGAGAAGGCTCCAAGGTGCCGGGGGCCCAGCGATGCTCCGGAGCAGGGGTATCGAAGGACGGATGGCTGGGCAGGGGGTGGGGCGTGCTTCCACGGGCCATCTCCGGGATCACGAGCACGACCGCAGCCCGCTCGGGGCCCAGCCAGCGCTCCACCTGGGCTCGGTCATCCTCGAGAGGAGAGCGGCCCAGCACGGTCACCCGCCCCACCAGGTCGAGCTGCCCGGTGAAGTGGCCCCACAGCGCCCGCTGAGCCAGGCTGCGGGGTCCGAATGGGTCCGTGGCGAACAGGGAGTTCGTGAACGCCGAAGCGTCCCTGACGAAGCTGCCGAAGAACACGGGTCCGGCGGCGTTCAGGGTCCCCGCAGGGCCGTTTCGTAGGCCCATGAGCGACCTCACGAGGTGCTCGTCGTCATCGGCGTGGACCTGCGTGCGACAGACGAGCTCGGTGGTGTGCCGGCCAGGTCTCAGGGAGCATCGGTCGTCGTAGGCGTTGAGGAGGTCGGTGACCTGCTGCATCCAGTCCAGGTTCTCGGCGTGCGCGGGTGGCAGGCTCCATCCCACCACCAGCGTGCGGTGGGGGACGCGGGCGTGCAGCTCCACCGGATCGGTGGAGCGGGGAGGGCCGAGCTGGGTCGCGGGGGGCGACACGTCGCAGTGTGTGCTGGTTCCCGTCAGGATGTCGGGGCCGAAGGCCGACGTCATGCGCTCGGACCAGAACGTGCCGTCGAGGGTGGCCAGATCGCCTTCGATTCGCAGCGTGAGCTGCTCGGTGCGGTATTGCCGTGCGGTCCACTGCTGGAGGTCTTCCAGGCTCGGGGGCACGTCTACGCTGTCCTCCGACTGGAGGTAGGGGTGGGAGGGAGCGTACAGCTGCTGTCTGAGGGCGCGCAGGACCGAGCCGTCTCCATGATCCGACAGCGCACCCTCGCTCGCGATGGCGCTCCACTCGTGCTGGACGTCGGCGGGGGTCACGCCCCGAAGCGGCGAGGCCAGGCGAGAGGCCTCCACGGCCAGAAGGCGGTCGAGATCGTCGGCGCCGCCGATGGTCACGGTGACGGTGGCGTCGGGATGGGTGAAGCCGTCGAGCTGGACGCCCGCGAGGCGGTCGAGCCAGGAGCCGCCCTCGGGGGCACGGGCCCCGAAGAGGGACAGGTGCTGCACCAGGCGCTGTGTGCCCGGTGGGTCTGCGCTGGGGCGTTCGGTCTCCAGGACCGAGGTGAGGGCGATGGCTCCGCCGGTGTCGAGGCGGGCGAGCTGTAGCCGGAGACCCGAGGGAAAGCAGAGCTCCTTGGTCTCGACGGTGGGGGGCCGGAAGTCGAGGGGGCTGGGAGGGAGCGGAGGAATGCCCGCGAACGTCGGAACTGCCCACACGATCCACATGCTGTCGTCTCCCATCGGTTTGGCGCAAGGCAACTGCTGCGTGCGCTCCGTTTCGTGCGCGCCCCGTGGCTACGGCGGTGCCGACTCCAGGGCCCACAACGCGTCGAGGCCGGCGAGGGCCACCTCGATGAGCCGATCCTCGGCATGCTCCTCGTGCTCGGCGGAGGCGATGCCCTCCTCCGGTGTGCCGATCACGGCACAGACCGCGCCGGCGCGCAGCGGAGCTGCCGTCGTCATGAGTGAGCCGAGGTCGGTGGGAGGCCCGGCGAGGACCGAGGCGAGCACGAACAGGTGGGCTGCCTCCATCTCGGAGGCGAGCACGCCCATGCGCGTGAGGCGCTCCATGTAGGCGCGATTGGCCTCGGCGTCGGGGCCCTGCGCGAACTCTCGTCCGTACAGGGAGTCCTTGGTGTGCAGCAAGCCTATGTGGGTGTGGTCTGTGCGACCCAGTCGGCTGGACGCGGTGCACAGTGCCTGCAGCATCCAGGGATCGGCCACGGCGGGGTGCTCGCGGGGGCTGTAGGCGTCCGAGGCGGCCTCGTCGCGCACCGCACCCGAGGCGATCACGAGGTCGCCGATGCGGATGTGGGGCTGCAGCGCGCCGGCGGTCCCCACTCGCAGGAAGCGGCGGCAGCCCAGGGCCAATAGCTCGCTCACCACGACGTCCACGCTGGGGCAGCCCATGCCGGTGGGCACGGCAGCGACGCGTACCCCCGAGGGCAGCTGGCCCACGAACACGGTGTGCCCGCGCCTGTTGTCGTGGCGCGTCACTTGGCCGAGGCGGCCTGCGATTCGCTCGGCGCGGGAGCGGGAGCCGGGCAGCAGCGTGTACCAGCCGAGCTCGCCGTTTCCGGACAGGTCCTGCGGCTCGATCTCGAGGTGGTGAGCGGTGCGCACGGTTCGGGGATGATAGTGCCATCCGCCATGCACGTGTTCGACGACGCCGAGATCGCGCGCATCACGGGGGGGCGCCTGATCTGGCCAGGGGCGCCTGGCCCGATCGAGGCGGACCGCCGCAAGCCGCTGACGGGCTGCTGGTTCGTGGCGCTGGCGGGCGATGGCTTCGACGACCACGCCTTCGTGGGTGAGGTGGTCGCGCAGGGCGCCGCGGGCGTGATCGTGGAGCGTCCTG
This sequence comes from Myxococcales bacterium, assembly GCA_019634415.1. Taxonomy (GTDB): domain Bacteria; phylum Myxococcota_A; class UBA796; order UBA796; genus DRPG01. The sequence continues at coordinate 614 of JAHQVJ010000117.1, read as the reverse complement.
TGGCGGCGGACGCTGGTGTGGTGTGCGTGGACGACACCTGGCGGGCGCTGCGCGACATGGCCCGGTTCGCACGGGAGCGCTTCGCCGGACCTGTGGTGGGGATCACGGGCAGCTGCGGCAAGACGACCACGCGCCAGATGACAGCGCTCGCGCTCTCGCCGCTGGGTGTGGTGAACGAGAACCCCGGCAGCTCCAACGCCGAGCCCGGAGTGGCGCTGACGCTGCTGAATGCGCCCGCCGATGCGGTGGCGCAGGTGGTGGAGGTGGGGCTGGGGCGACCAGACGGGGTGGCCCTGCTGGTGGACGTGGTGCGTCCGGACGTGCGGGTGATCACCAACGTGGGGCCGGCCCACCTCGACGTGGCGGGCTCGGTGGCAGGGGTTGCCAGGCAGAAGGCCCCGATGTTCACGACGGCACAGGCCGGCGACGTCTGTGTGGGAGCCACCGACGATGCGGCGGTGGCAGCGATGGTGCGTCCAGCGGGTGTGCGCCGCGAGGACGTGGGGGCGTCGGGTCGCTTTCGGCTGCTCTCGGCCGCTCCCGTAGACGACCTCGCAGTGCACGCCCGGTGGGCCACACCCGAGGGTGAGGTGGAGGCGCGCCTGTCGACGCCC
>JAHQVJ010000116.1 GCA_019634415.1 Myxococcales bacterium | reverse complement strand
ATGCAGCAGCCGTGGATGGCGCGCGTCTCCTTCGACGAGGAGGAAGATGCCTACGTGGGCGTCCTCGACGGCGCCAGCACGGTGTTCTGGGACAACGAGGAGCTCGTGGGGAACGACCGCCTCGTGGACCTGATCGCCGAGCGGGCGGAGGAGGTCCGACAGGACTTCGACGCGCGTGAGCTGGTTCGAGCATCCATCGAGCCCGATCTGCAGCAGATGGAGCTGCAGCCCACCCTCCCCAGGGACCTGTCGGCCGTCGACGTGGTGCGCGACGCGCTGGGCATGGCCGCCCTCGATCCCGAGCGGGAGCTGACGCCGTTCCAGCAGCGTGCCCTGGCTGTGCGAGACCACATCCGGGCGGAAGAACTACGCGTGAGGGGCGTTCACCTGCAGGTGCTGGGACCGGACATCCAGGGGATCTCACGGAAGATCTTGGGCATCCCGGACGGGTTCGACGACCGGGCCGTGTACCTGCTCTACGTGCAGCTCGCCGACGAGGCAGAGCAAGCCATCGTCTTCCCCGAGGAGCTGGGCGTGCGTCGGACCGCCTACGACCGCCCTGGCTTGCTGAAGGTGTACTACACCGTCGGCGACGCCTGAGGCTCGCTCTGCGCTAAAGCGACGGACCGAAGGTGTCGACCGGTGGATCATGGCGACCACCGCCGACATCGATGCCCTGTTCGTGGCCGCGTTCATCGATCGGGACGACGAGGCCTTGGCGGAGCTGGAGTCGCTGTGCGAGGAGCCCCAGCGGCGCTCGTACGTGTGGCCCCGCGTGCTGTTGTCGCGCGCGATGCGGTGCGCCGATCCTCGGAAGGCCATCGCGCTGGTGGACGAGGGGTTGGCGGTGGTCGACCCCACGGACCGCATCGGGCACCTCCGGCTGCTCAACTTCAGCGGCTGCCTGCTGCTGGACGTGGAAGACTCCATCGGTGCGTTGCACCCGATGCTCCTCGCCACGCGACTGGGGCGCGCCCACCTGCGGGAGTGGACACAGGCCACGGTGAACGTGGCGTTCGCCTTGCTGGAGGCCGGAGACCTGGATGGCGCCGAGCGCCACGCCCGACAGATCGTCGAGCGGGGCGGCGGTGCCGTCAACCACGCGCGCTGGGTCCTGCACGACGTGTACGTGGCCAGGCGCGATCCGAAGGCGGCGGACGAGGTGGCTCGCGAGGCCCGCGATCGGGCCAGCGAGGCTGTGGGCCTGCGGGAGCGGGCCGTCGGGGCCATGCTCGAGGCGGCCGAGGCGAGTCGCCGTGGGGACGTCTCCCACACGCTGGCCTGTGTGGAGCGGGCCGAGCAGGACTTCGGTTCGTCTCGATCGAGCTTCGAGCACCAGGTGCTGGCGGTCCTGCGGGTAGAGGCCCTGGCCGCGTCGGGAGATGCCGCGCGTGCCCTGGAGGTCATCGAGGACACGCTCGGCGCAACGGCCGTCAGGCCCCTGTGGAAGGCCAAGCTCTGTGCGTCGGCGGCTCGGATCCTCGCCTCGTCGGGGCAACCCGATCGCGCCTGTGTGTGGTTCGAGGCGAGCCTCCGACATCAAGAGGAGCATCGACACAATCGGGTGCGAGGTCTCGGCTCGCTGGTGGAGCGGATGCTCGCCTCCGAGAACGAGACGCAGCTCGAGCTGGTGACCGCCAACCTGAGCCTGTCCCGTGCGCTGGCCAACCTCCAACGGATCCGGGAGGAGCTGGAGCAGCGAGTGGCCTCGCGCACGGAGCGGCTGCGACAGACGGTGCGGCAGCTCGAGGAGGAGGTGGCCCAGCGTCGCCTCGCCGAGGGAGCGGCGATGGCGGCCAGCGCTGCGAAGTCCACCTTCCTGGCCACCATGAGCCACGAGCTACGGACTCCGTTGACCGCGATTCGGGGCCTGGCCGAGATCTTGGGCGAGGAACACGCCGATGACCCCGAGACGGTCGAGGACGTGGGGCGGATCCTGGCGGTGACCCGTCATCTGATCGGAGTGATCGACGAGATCCTCGATCTTGCGCGGGTGGAGTCCGGGGGGCTGGAGATCTGCAGCATGCCACTTGCATTGAAGCCACTGGTGGACGAGGTGGCGAAGGCCATGGCGCCGCTGGCCCGGGCCAAGGGGCTCCGGTTCGTGGAGCCAGCGGTGCCCGACGAGCTGTGGGTGAGCGCGGATCCGCTGCGCTTGCGACAGGTGGTCCTGAACCTGCTCGGCAATGCGATCGAGTTCACCGAGTCCGGGTTCGTGGAAGTGGAGGTGACGGTCACCTCCCAGCGGGTGTGCCTCGCCGTGAGGGACAGCGGCCCAGGGATCCCCCACGAGGCGCGTGACCGAATCTTCCGGGCCTTCGAGCAGGTGGACAACACGCGTACCCGCCGTCACGACGGGGTGGGGCTGGGGCTGGCCATCTCACGCCATCTGATGCAGGGAATGGGAGGCACGCTCACGCTGGCCCACACCGAGGAGGGGTCGTGCTTCCAGGCGGAGCTGGTGCGGACTGCCGCTCGCGGGGGGCGTGCTGTAGTCTGACGGCGGAGGGGAGCGATGCTGGCCAGTCTGCTGTCCGTTTCTTCCGCGCTGGCGGCCACCTGGACCGTGGGTGTCAACGGGGACTTCGCCACTGTGCAGGATGCCGTTCAGGCTGCCCAGCAGGGCGACGTGGTGGAGCTCGCCGAGGGGGACTACCCAGTGGCGCTCACGCTCGACAAGCAGCTGACGCTGCGGGGGCAGGGCCCAGGCAAGACGCGCCTGGTGCCCTTCGATCAGGGCGACGACACGATGCTCGGCATCTCCAGCGTGTTCGTCGTCACCCTGACGGACCTCACCCTGGACGGTCGGTCGACCCAGCGGCTGATCGACTCGGTGTACTCCACCCTCGAGGTGTCGAACGTCTCCTTCGAGGGCGGATTGGACGTGGCCTCGGGGGGCCACGTCCGCTTCGTGGGAGGGCACCTGACCCTGCGCGACGCCACGTTTCCCTCCCGGTCCACGTCGGAGCGCGGCTCCCAGCTGTTCGTCGAGTCGGCCGACGTGCTGATCGAAGACAGTCTCTTTCGCAACGGCCATGGCACCAGCCGTGGCGGGGCCGTCTACCTGCGAGACACGACCGCGGTCATCCGGCGCACGCGCTTCGAGGACAGCCAGGCTGTGTATGGCGGTGGCCTGGGCACCAAGGACAGCCACGTCACGATCGAGGACTGCCACTTCGAGCGCAACGAGGTCACGGATCCCGACGGTGCCGGCGGCTACGGAGGGGGCTTGAGCGTGCGCGGGGGCACGGTGCACGTCGTGCGCTCCACCTTCGTGCGCAATCGATCCGAGGTCGGCGGCGGCGCGCTCGATCTGTCCTTCACCTGGTCGAGCCGCATCGAGGACTCGGTGTTCGAGGAGAACTCCTCCACGGCCGACGGGGGCGCCTTCTTCGGCTCCGAGAACGTCGACCTGCGGCTGTGGCGCAACCGGTTCGTCGACAACGAAGCCGAGGGCACCGGAGGCACCGTCCTGTTGGGCGGGGAGGGCACCTTCGACGTCGCTGGCAACCAGGTGTGCGGCTCGTCGGCCATGGATGGGGGAGCCATCGGCGTCAGCGGTTGGTCGGGGGCGCTGTCGGGGACCATCCGCAACAACGTGATGGTCGACGTGATGGGGTTCGAGTCCGGCGCTGCCGTGCTGTCGTGGGCGAGCCAGCTCGCCGTGACCCAGAACACGCTGGTGGCCACCGCCGGCCCGAGCGGTGTGTACTTCAACGCCGAGACGCGGGCGGTGCTGTCCAACAACATCCTCGCCACCCACGAGGAAGGCGTGGCGGTCTGGGGGACCAGCGCCGAGTCGGTGGACGCCTCGTGGAATCTGTACTGGGACGTGCCCGTGCTCTTCGGAGGGAAGGCGTCCGAAGAGGGGGTGATGCAGGAAGATCCTCGCTTCGTCGACGAGTCCGACTGCAGCGCGTTTCGCACGATGGCGGAGGGCCCCGTGGTGGACGGTGGACATCCCGAGGTGTTCGACGACGACGGGACCGTCTCGGATCTGGGTGCCTACGGCGGCCCTGGGGCCTCGCTGCTGCACGATCTGGACGCAGACGGGGTGATCGTCGGCGACTGCGATCCCTTCGACGGCACGCGCTCGGCGGCAGCAGACTGCGACCAGGTCACGCAGCCCACCGACGCGCCAGGGAAGCCCACCACCTCCGATGACTCCGGCGAGCACGCGCCGCGCTCCTGGTTCTGCGGTCCGACGGGGGGAGCGGGGACCTTCGCGGGACTGGCCGTCGTGCTCCTGGTGCGTCGCCGTCGCGTCGAGCCCCGCACCAGACGCCTCCTGTAGAGTCGGATCGTCCGGCGCGGAGGCTGACCCGATGCTCTACAGTCTGGTGCTGTCTGGTTCCACCGCTTGGGGAGGTACCTGGACCGTCGGTCCACAGGGAGACTTCGCCACGGTGCAGGAGGCCGTCGACGCGGCACGACCGGGAGACGTGATCGACGTGGCTGCGGGGAGGCACCCCCTGCACGCCAACATCTCCAAGGAACTGACGCTGCGCGGCCAGGGGGTGGATCAGACGCGCCTGGTGGCCTCGGACGTGACGGGCAGCTCGGCCCTCACCATCGACAGCGTGCTGCCGGTGACCGTGTCGGATCTCACGCTGGACGGCGCGGGGACTCATCGCCCCGTTGCCGCTACCTACGCCACCGTGGTCCTCGCGCACGTGGCCTTCGAGAACGGCCCAGACGTCGCGCACGGAGGGCATCTGCACGTCGAGGGAGGGCACCTCACGCTTCGAGACGTCGACTTCACCACGTCGCCCTCGGTGCTGACGGGGGGCCACCTGTACGCGGAGGGTGCGGTCGTCACCCTGGAAGAGACCCGCTTCTCGGGGGGCGAGGCCAGCGTGACGGGGGGCTCGCTGCAGCTGGTCGACTCCACCGCCGAGGTGCGGCGCTCGCACTTCGAGGGGGGGCGCGCCGACAACGGCGGGGCGCTTGGCGCGCAAGACAGCGACGTGGTCGTCGAGGACTGCACCTTCGTGCGCAACGAGGCCGACGACGTGAGCGGCTACGGTGGCTACGGTGGCGCGATGAGCGTTCGGGGAGGCAGCCTTCGGCTGCTCGGCGGTCGACTCGCCGACAACGTGAGCGAGGTGGGGGGCGGAGCGCTGGAGCTCACCCTCACCTGGTCCTCCCGGATCCAGCAGACGGTCTTCGAGCGCAACAGCTCGTCCAGCGATGGTGGCGCGGTCTTCGCGGTGGGCAACCTGGATCTGCAGGTGTGGCGGAATCGGTTCGTGTCGAATCGGGCGACCTCCACCGGCGGCACGCTGTTGCTGGGGGCCGAGGGCACCTTCGACGTGGCGGGCAACCACCTGTGCGACAGCGATGCCCGAGACGGCGGAGCTGTGGCCATCAACGACTGGTCGGGCAGCCTGACGGGCACCCTCCGCAACAACATCTTCCACGACGTGGTCGCCACCCAGTCGGGGGCGTCGGTGCTGGGCTGGGGCACGTCCGTCACCACGGTCTCGCAGAACACCTTCGTGGCGAGCCAAGGCCCGCAGGCACTGTTCTTCGCCGAGGAGGCGGGCGGCACGCTCTCCAACAACGTCGTGGTGTCTCACGTGGGGGGGCCGGTGCTCTGGGCGTTCTCCGAGGGCGCCGTGTGGGCGTCGTGGAATCTGTACTGGGACGCATCGGAGCTGTTCGGAGGGGCTGCGTTCGAGTCGGAGGCGATGGTGGAGGATCCCCAGTTCGTCGACGACGGGCCGTGCGGCTCCTTTCGGACGAACCCGGAGGGGCCGACCGTCGACGGAGGGGATCCCACCGTGCTGGACGACGACGGCACGATCGCCGATCTAGGGGCCTACGGGGGGCCAGGGGCCTCGCTGCTGCACGATCTGGACGAAGACGGGGTGATCGAGGGAGACTGCGATCCCTTCGACGGCACGCGCTCGGCGGCGGCAGACTGTGAGGAGGCCGCCGGGCCTCCCGAGACATCGGAGGATCCAGGCTCAGCCGGGCAGTCGACAGCGGCGGCACCGCGCTCCTGGTTCTGCGGCCCGACGGGGCCCCCAGCCGGCTTCGTGGGCCTGCTCGTCCTGTTCGGCGCACGGAGGCAACGGTTCGGGCTGCGCCATGGGGAGGCTTCCGTGTGCTGAGGTTGCATCACGGCGCGCCCGCTGGCAGAATCCCGCCGTGGTTTTCTTCACCCGAATACGGCCTGTCCTCTTCGTTTCTCTTTTTTCTGCTCTGGGCGGCTGTGGCGTGCCCGGCGATGCCCTGCTCGGCGACATCGAGGGTGTGTGGCATCAACAGTTGGTGGTGATCGAGCACCGCGACGGCTTCGAGCCCCTTCCGTGTGTGCGAATCCAGGACGACCTGGAGTTTCGTTCCGACGGAACGTATTCCAGGGTACGAGAGTCGGCGCTGGTGACTGAATGTGGTGGCAGAACGCCCGTGGCGGAGGTGGTGTCCGTGGAGGGCACCTACGTGAGCTATTTCATCGACGACGACGGTGCGAGGTACGTGAGCCTCACACAGACCACTCTGCAGCAGACCGACAGGGCTGGGGAGTTCGTCGACCTGTCCATCGATCCCGACACGGCCACCGCGAGTCAGGCCTGGACGGCGGGGGAGGGTGCTCATGGCCCCTTCCTCGTGCTGTTCGTCGATGGGGTCTTCTTCGGCGAGCCGCGAACCACACCCGATACTCGCTCCGTGGAGCTGTAGGTCGTGCGAGCTGCTGCCGTCGTGGGAGTCCTGGCCGCATGTGCCCCGAGTCCGGAGGCTGCGCTCCGCGACGTCGAGGGGGCCTGGACCCTCGGGCTGCAGATCTTCGAGCAGGGTCCCGACGCAGCCAACGAGCCCTGTCGCGAGCTGTTCGTCGACTACGTGTTCGAGTCCGACGGCACCTTCACCCGTCGCCAGCAGGACACGACGACGGGCCGTTGTGACCGCAACGAGGTCGTCACCACCACCGAAGCGGAAGGAACCTACGTCACCTTCGTGCTGAGCAACGACCTGGAGCGGTACATCAGCTTGTTCCACGAACGCACCCACGTGGTCGAGGAGATCGCGGGGGAGGTGGGCGAAGATCGCACGGAGCTGGATGCGTTCACCGTCTCGGATTCCTGGACCGCTGGCAGCGACGACGACGGGCCGTTCCTCGTGCTGTTCGAGGAAGGCGTGTTCCGCACGAACGAAGAATGACGGCATCCGTGCCGGGGGGCTCCATGCGTCGAATTCCGTTGCCCGTTGCTCTGTTGCTCCTGTCGTCGACCGGGTGCGAGGCGCCGATCACGCAGGAGGAGCTGTTCGAGGAGCTCGAGGGGAACTGGCTCCTCGAGGCCTTGGACTACGAACCCACGGAGAACCCTGATCGTGAGCCGGTGCTGTGCGTATCCCTGACGGTCGAGATCTCGTTCCTTCCGACGGGCGACTTCGTTCGCGACGACACGCTGACCTATCTGGCCGAGTGCGGGTACGTGGACACCGTCGAGTCGATCGAATGGCAAGGAAGCTACTTCCCGTTCATCTATGACGAGGACGACGGAAAGTACATGACGATGAGCTACCTGGGATGGACGGTGCGGGAGGAGAGAGAGGGAGAGCTGATCCGCGAGGACGTCGTGCGCGACGCGGCCGTCACGACCCAAGCGTGGTCGGCCTACACCAACGATCGAGGACGCTTCCTGGCCCTGTTCGCCGAGGGAACCTTCCAGGCCCAGTAGGGGCCAGCGGAGCTAACGTGAATCGGTTCTGGCCCATCTTCTGCCTGGCTCCTCTGCTCGGTGCGTGCGCATCCGACACCGACGATGCCCTTCGTGAGATCCAAGGAATCTGGCTGCGGGTGATCGAGTCGTTCGTGCAGCCCAGCGCGCCGTTCGGGGTGATGGACACGCCCTGCGAGCGTCATACCTCGACTTATACGTTCAGCCCGCAAGGGCGGTTCACTAGGCGGGAGGCAACCACGCAGACCGCGGCGTGCTGGGGGCAGCAGACGGTGTCGACAGTGGAGGTCGAGGGCTCCTACGAGACCTTCCTCTTCGACGACTCGGGCAGCCGGCTCGTGGATCGCTTCCGCGACAGCAGACGCGACAGGGTCGAGATCGATGGCGAGGTGGTTCGAGACAGCGTCGAGCTCGACGTGGTCTTCGAGCCGGACATCTGGTCGTCGGGTGCCGACGACGACGGGCGCTTCCTCGTGCTGCTGTCCGAGGGCGTGTTTCGCGCCGAGTGAGCGGTGCAGCCGTCGTCGCCGACCTTGCGCCGGCTGGAAATGCGAGTATCTGATGTCGCCCTGCAGGCCGGTCGCTGTTCGGCGCCCCCGCTGACCGTCGGTCGGCGCTGACCCCTGGAGTCGGTGTGAGACCTATTCAGCGTGCCTTTCCGACCCTCTTCGTGTCCGATCTGCAGCGCTCGCGCAGCTTCTACACGGAGTTGTTCGCCTGGGACGTGGCCTTCGACAGCGACTGGTTCGTGCACCTGACGGCTGGCGAACGGTCGGGCATCGAGGTGGCGCTGATGCGCCGGACCCACGCGCTGATCCCGCCCCAGTACCGCACGCCGCCTCGGGGCTCGTTCCTCACCATCGTGGTGGACGACGTGGACGCGGTGCACGAGGTCTGTCAGGCCAAGGAGATCGTGGTGGAGCAGCCGCCCACCGACGAGTTCTATGGTCAGCGCCGCATGATCATCGTGGATCCGGACGGCACGCTGGTGGACGTGTCGTCGCCGTGTGATCCGGATCCGGAGTGGCTGGCGTCGCTGAGCTGAGCGAAGCCCTATTTCAGCTCGAAGGTCACCCCGATCTGAGTGATGGCGCGCACCCTCTGTCGCTTCGCGTCGCGGACGGGGTACCAGCGCCAGGCGTACAACGCGCGACGCGTCTCGGCGCGGAAGACCTCGGGGCAGTCCTGGACGATGACGTCGTAGGGAACGCCACGCTCGTCGATGGAGATGGTGGCGAGGCACCGAGCGCCGGAGAGCCCCCGCTGCTTGGCCTCCTTGGGGAAGCGAGGCTCCACCCGCTTGCGGGTCTCGAGACGTTCGTGTGGGTCGGCGATTCCCTGGCAGTGGGGACCGATGCAGTCGCCGTCGCCGCGGCCGCTCCCCTCGGGGTGGCCCTCGGGCGTGCCGGGACCTGGCGGACCGCCGGTGGGCTTGGCGAGCACCACGCTCGGATCCACCGCGGGAGTCAGCGTGGCCTTCGGATCAGGCTCGGTCGGCTCCGGCACGGGCTCGGGCAGTGCCTCGGAGGTGCCGCCTCCGAGCCGGGGAGCACTCGGCAGGGCCAGCTCGGCCACGTTGCTGTTGAGCGGCATCAGCTCCACCATGGGCTCGGGGGGCGGCGTCGGCAGCGCCTCGGTTCCGTGCACCATCGCGAAGCTCAACGCCCCCAGCACCCCCGCCACGACGCCCATGACGCCGGCGGTGAGCAGCAGCGACGTGCCCGTGCGGCGGGTCGCCTCGGGGTCGAGGGAGCGGCCAACGGCGTCGAACATGAGTCCTCCAGTGCGTTCGTGGTTGACCCTCAACGCAGCCGTGCCTAGGTTCCTTACGCGCGAGGCATTCGGCCCGCGCAACATCACACCCCCGTTCGAGGCTGTGCCCGAACGAGTAGGAGAAAACGAATGTTTCACGGACCCTTGGGGCGCCGTTGGCGTCACCCGTCCCATCGTCGTGGCCCTGGTGGACCCGGCCACGGAGGCGGCCGCGGTCGCGGCTTCGGCATGCGACGCCCGCTACGCTTCCTCATCGATCGCCTGTCGCTGGACGAGGCGCAGACGGCGGAGGTGGCGCGGATCCTCGAAGATCTGCGCCTGGAGCGCGAACAGGCTGATCTGGATCGCCGACGAGCCCGAGCCACCCTGGCCGATCTCATCGCGGCGGACACCCTCGACGCAGCTGCGCTGAAGCTGGCTGCCGAGGTGCGCGTCACCGCCGCTGGAAGCGAGCGCGACGCGGCCATCTCCACGGTTCAGCGTCTGCACGCGTTGCTGACGGCAGAGCAGCGGAGCAAGCTGTCCACGCTGCTGCGGGCGGGGCCCTTCGCGCTGTAGCATGCAGCTGCCCGGGCCGGGCAGCTGGAGGCGTGGATGCGGTCGTCGTGTGGATGGTGGTGGCTCGTCACGGCGATGGGCTGTGGGTCGGGCGTGGGGCCCGGCATGGAGCTCAGAGCCTGCGACGAGTCCGAGCTCGACGGCGACTGCATCGTCTTCGAAGGCATCGGGTACTCCGAGGCCGAGGTGGCCGAGGAGTGCGACCCGGAGGGTGAGCTGGCGCAGATGTGCCCCAGCGGTGCCATCGGGGAGTGCCGTCTGGAGACCGGCACCGACTGGGTGACGGTCTCCCTGTTCTATGCCCCCTTCTGGACGGGACAGTCCGCCTCGGCCCAGTGCTCGGCCCGTGGCGGCCTGTGGACGTCGCTGTAGTGCGCGAGGCGGGCGAGCCCCTCGCGGCGCGCCTGCGCCCGCAGACGCTGGACGAGATCGCCGGCCAGCAACACATCGTGGGGCCGGGGCGCCTGCTGAGGCGAGCCATCGAGGCCGATCAGCTGTCGTCGGTGATCTTCTATGGGCCCCCGGGCACCGGAAAGACCACCCTGGCCCGGGTGATCGCCAATCGCACCGAGGCCCGCTTCGTGGCGATCAACGCGGTCTTGGCCGGGGTCAAGGACATCCGCGCGGCGGTCTCGGACGCACGGGCGCAGCGCGCCGATCTGTTCTCGAAGCGCACCATCTTGTTCGTGGACGAGGTGCATCGCTTCAACAAGGCCCAGCAAGACGCGCTGCTGCCCTGGGTGGAGGACGGCACCATCGTGCTGGTGGGAGCCACCACCGAGAACCCCTACTTCGAGGTCAACAAGGCGCTGGTGAGCCGCTCGCGGCTGTTTCGCCTCGAGCCCTTGACCGACGCCGATCTGCAGCAGGTGGTGGAGCGCGCCCTCACATCGGACGCGGGCTACGGGCAGCGCTCGGTGCGCCTCGACGACGAAGCCGCTCGCCACCTGGTCTCCGTGGCCAACGGAGATGCACGGGCGCTGCTGAACGCGCTGGAGCTGGCGGTGGAGACCACCGGGCCCGATGCGGCGGGGGAGATCGTGATCACCTTGGCGGTGGCCGAGGAGTCGATCCAGCGGCGAGCGGTGCTCTACGACCGCGAGGGCGACGCGCACTTCGACACCATCAGCGCCTTCATCAAGTCCATCCGCGGCTCCGATCCCGACGCCAGCTTGTACTGGCTCGCCCGCATGGTGTACGCGGGCGAAGATCCCAAGTTCATCCTGCGACGACTGCTGATCCTGGCGTCGGAGGACGTGGGGCTCGCCGACCCCACGGTGCTCTCGGTGATCACGGCTTGCTCCGATGCCTTCGATCGCGTGGGCATGCCCGAGGGGCGCTTCCACCTGGCCCACGCCACGCTGACCCTGGCGGTGGCGCCCAAGTCGAACTCCACCATGGGCTTCTTCGATGCGCTGACGGCCGTGGGGGCGGAGCGCAGCGGGGACGTTCCCACCCACCTCAAGGACCCCAGCCGCGACGCCAAGGACTTCGGTCACGGCGAGGGCTACCTGTATCCGCACGCCTTTCGGGATCACTGGGTGGCCCAGCAATACCTGCCCACCTCGCTGCAGGGCCGGGTGTTCTGGCGTCCGTCGGACCAGGGCTTCGAGGGCTCGGTGCGCGAGCGGGTGGAGCGCCGCCGGGAGGCCCAGCTCGCCGCGATGGTGGAGCCCTCCCCCGAGCCCCTCAGCTACGGATCCGACAAGGCGGCCGATCGCTGGCTGGCGCGGGCGGTGGGGCGAGCGGGGGAGCGCCTGGAGCAAGTCCGCTCCGCGGTGTTCGAGGCGGCGGGGGTGGTGCGCCATCACCTGGTGATGGACCTGCGGGCTGGCACGGGGCTGCTGCTGTGGGAGGCCGTGCGCAGCGCTCCGGAGGGCCACGTCTGGGGCCGTGTGGAGGACGAGGGCCAGGGCAGCGCCCTGCACGATCTGGCGCGCAGCTTGCCCGAGCTGCGGCGTCCGCGGGTGGTGGTGGGCACGCTGGCCGACGCGGTGCAGGCGGCCGATGAGGAGGGCGTGCGGTTCGATCGACTCGTGGCCCGGGATCCGGCCGATGCTCCCGATGCGCTGGCGCGTGCCAGCTCCGCGCTGCTGGCCGACGACGGACGCCTGGTGGTGGCGCTGTCGCAGCCTCATCGTGCGCAGCGGCTGCATCTCGTGGCCGAGGCGGTGGATGGCTGGGCCGAGGCGGAGGAGGCGCTGTACGCCGAGCTCGACGTCGCCACGGATCCGGAGGCGCTGGCGGAGGGACTGCGGGCGGAAGGGATCCCCTGCACGGTGGAGCCGCTGGCGCTGCGATCGGAGCTGACCGTCACCCAGGCGATGGTGGACCGCTGGCTGCAAGCCACCGAGCGGTCGTGGCTGGGGCGCGTGGCGGCGCACCTGCCCGAGGGTCGTGCTGCCCCGGTGGCGGCCGCCGTGCGTCGGCTGGTGGGCCGCACGGTCCCCTGGGAGTCGTGGTTCGTGCGCGTGGTGGGGGTGCGAGGATGATGATGTGGTGGTGCGCGATGGCGCTGGGTGCCGATCAGCAGGTGCTGCTGGTGGGCAACTCCTATACGGCCCGCAACGATCTGCGCAGCACGCTGCAGAGCGGCCTGCAGGCCCATCCCGACTGGCAGGGGGCCACCGTGCGAGCCGTGGCCGTGCCGGGCGCCACCCTGGCCGAGCACGCCCGCCGCGCCACGGGGGACGACGACGACTGGCAGCAGACGCTGGCGCTCTCCTGGGACGTGGTGGTGTTTCAGGATCAGAGCCAAGTGCCTGGCTTCCCCGACGATCATCCGGCGCGCGTCGACAGCATCGCGGGGCTGCAGACGCTGCTCGAGCTGGTGTCGGCGGACCGGGTGGTGCTCTTCCAGACCTGGGGTCGACGCGACGGAGATCGGGACAACCCCGAGCGCTACGCGACCTTCCCCGCCATGCAGGACCACCTCACGGCTGGCTACGCGGCCTACGCCGAGGTGGCGGGTGGGGCGGAGGTGGCGCCGGTGGGGGAGGTGTTCCGCGACGTGCACGGCACGGATCAAGCGCTACACGCGCGGCTGTACGAGACCGACGGCAGCCATCCCTCCCCGCTGGGCAGCTATGCGGTGGCCACCACGCTCGTGCGCCTGCTCGCGGAGGGGGACCCAGCAGTTGTGCCCGTTCCCTTCGACGAGCCAGTGGCCGACGAGGTCGAGGGGGTCCGCGCGGCGGTGCGTCGGGTGCTGCCGGCGGCCGAGGAGCCGCCCGCGCCGCCTCGCCGCAGCGGGTGTGCCACCACGCGGGGAGGCGCCTGGCTGGGCTGGCTTCCGCCGGTGTTCCTGCTCGGTCGACGGCGGCTGTAACGGTCCCGTGGGGCTCGGGACGGTGCGCATGGATGGAGGCCGAATGCGCACCTGGGTCCTTACCCTCATGATCCCCTTCGCTGGCTGTAGCGGCGACACCGACACCATGGACGAGCCGTCCCCCACCGGCACGGAGGCCCCCGAGCCTCGGACCTTCACCCTGACGAACACCGGCAACGAGAGCCGCGAGGGCCACACCCCCCGTGGCTTCCAGGGTCAGGGGACCGGCCTGTTCGCGGGCGACAACCTCAACAGCGGCTTCCCCGAAGGGGACGGCGTGCAGATCTTCGTGTCGGTGAACCTCGCTCAGGCCGACGAGGGCGATCTGACGGACGGCACCTGGGAGGTGTCGGAGGCGATCTTCGCGGCCGAGGCGATGGAGGTGCGCGGCACGCCCTTCGCAGATCTGGGCAACCTGAACGCCGAGGAGGTGGTGTTCGACGAGTTCAGCTCCGCCCTGTGGGATCTGCCGGCCGTGGACGGCGGCGCCTCCTGTGTGTTCGCCGATGGGCCCGACGGAGACTACGCCTGCGACCTGGCGCCAGCGGTGCAGGCCGCACTGGATGACGGGCGGCGCTTCGTGAGCTTCCGGCTGCTGTTCGATCAGGCGGGGGACAGCGATGGCGAGCAGGACATGGCGCTGTTCTTCCTCACCGACAGCAACACCACGGACAAGGGGATTTTCTCGCTCACGGTCGAGGCCACACCCGTCCCGTGACGCACCGGCTCGCCGTCCCGGGTGAGCACCACCGTGGTGTCGGGCGCGAAGCGGGTGTCGTGGGGAATGGGAATGCATCCCAGCCCGGTCAGCAACAGCAGGATCATGGTCCCACGAACATCCCGCACGAGGCGGCCACGTCGAAGCCCACGCGCTCGATGATGCGAACGCGGGCGGCTCGCAGTCGCTGCCGGAAGATCTGGGCGTTGCGCTGCAGCACGGCCTCGGCGGGCTCGGTGCCGTGTCGCTCCGAGGGTGGGTTGTAGCGCACCACGTTGACGTGCACGTACAGGCCTCGCTCCTCGATGGCGTCGCACACCGCGTGCACGGAGGCCTCGTCGTCGTTGTGGCCCTCGATGAAGGCGTAGTGGATCTTGACGATCTTGTAGGTGTGGCGCTGCCAGGCGACGAGGCGGTCGAGGGCCTCCGGGGCGGGGAGCGCCTTGGGCAGCCAGCGGCGCCGGAAGGCGGGATCCATGGAGTAGATGGAGTAGTACAGCTCGGGGTGGTAGCGGACGAAGACGTCCTCGAGGGGCCGCTGTCCCAGGGCCGTGGGCAGGATGGTGCTCACCAGGTACCGAGGCCGCAGATCCAGGGCCACGGCCCGGTCCGCCAGGCCGCCGAGCACGGTGTCGGCCTGCTCGAGCAGGACCTGGCTCGCCAGCGGCTCTCCCCGAGCCATGAAGTTGTAGTGCACGGTGGAGGCTCGGGCGGTGGCGCTCTGGTAGTGCTCGAGCACCACGCTGGCCTGCTCGAGCAGCTCCGCGGCGGTGGCGTCGCGGGTGGCGGTCTGCCCGGTGGCCGTGAGGTGGCACATGCGGCAGGCCTGGCGGCAGCCGGTCTGGGACGACAGGTAGACCACCACGTAGTCGTCGTTCCGGCGCACGTAGCGGGCCTCGAGCTGGCCGGGCTCGGCAGGCCGCACCCAGTTCACGGAGGCATCGACCTGGCTGTGAGTGGCGACGAATGGAGCGGTCAAGACGCGAATCCCCCGGCGCCCATTGCGACGCTCAGGTCGCGCAAATAGCAGGCCGAATGCTGCCCCGCACCCCGCACCACGCGCGCCATCGGATGCTGGAGGGACTGCTGTGGCGGGTGGCGCAGCACCCCGACGCCGAGGCCTTCGTGCTGCGCGGCGGCCTGCTGGTGCGCCGCTGGTTCTCCGAGCTGGATCGGCCTGCCCTCGACGTGGATCTGGTGTGTGACCTGCCCTACGACGCTGCCGCCATGCGGCAGCGCGTGGCCGAGATCCTGAGTGTGCGGGCGACGGACGGCGTGCGGTTCCACGTGCCTGGCTTCCGACTCGATGCCACCTGGGCCCACACCGAGATCCCCGGCTTCAAGCTGAAGGTGGCCGGCTGGGTGGACGGGCGACCCACCGACGTCACCGCGGATCTGACCTTCCGCCTTCCGGTGTGGCCCGCCCCCGTGCGCACCAGCTGGGAGGGCCCCGGGGGAGCTGCCTCCTTGCGCACCTGCCAGCCGCAGACGCTGATCGGGCGCAAGCTGCAAGTCGTGGCCGAGCTGGGCCGGCGGTACTGGCGACCCAAGGACCTCAACGACGCACGTCTGCTGCTGCGCCGCTTCGAGCTGTCGCGGGCGGTGCTCGACCGCTCGCTGCAGGCGGCCTTCGAGGGCTACGCCGAGACGCTCGCCGAGGTGCGCGAGGCGTTCTCGCGCGACGGCTGGTGGCACACGCCCCAGGCCGAGGCTCGCTGGGAGATGTACCTCGAGGAGTGCCACCCGAGCTACGACGCCCCCGACGACCTGGACGCCGCCGTGGGCGAGGTGCGACAGCGCATGCACGGGATCGTGTGAAGGGGGAGCCATGGCGGATCCGATGGAGCAGCAGCTGATCGACGCGGTCCGGGCCGATCCGGACGCGGACGGCCCGCGCCTGGTCTACGCCGACTGGCTCGAGGAGCAGGGGCAGCTCGACCGTGCTCAGGTGGTGCGCGCGCAGCTGGCCGAGGCGCAGCTGCCGTCTTGGGATCTGGCCGGGCTGCATCACCGGATCGACGTGCTTCGCTGGGCGCGCGATCACGCTGCCGCGTGGCGGCGGGGGCTGCCGCGCCTGGAGGGGGTGACCTGGGGACCACGCGTGCGCGGCTTCGTGGGCCATGCCACCTTCGACGACACCACCACCTTCGCGCAGCACGTCGACGCCTGCCGAGCGGCAACGCTGCTCGACGACGTGACGCTGCCCTGGCCGCGCTTCGGCCACTCGCTGCCCCACGCCGCCCTGCAGGGGCTGCGGTCGCTGACCCTCCAGGGCGAGCTGTACCAGCCGGAGGCCGTCGACTCCCTCGCCGCCGCCGCGGAGCTCGCCACGCTGCGCACCCTGCGGCTTCAGGCCTCGGGGCTCGAGAGCTCCTCGTTGTCGCGCCTGGTGGCGTCGCCCCATCTGGCTGGGCTCACGCGGCTGGAGGTGTCTCGCAGCCCCCTGGGCGACGAGGCGGTGTTCGATCTGGTGGAATCGGGGAGCATGACGCAGCTGCGCCACCTGGGCGTGACCACCCTGGGGGTGGATCAGCTGGGAAGCCAGGGGCGAGACCACGACACGGTGAGCGACGCGGGGCTGGGGGTGCTGGCGGCCTGGGGGGCGGCGACGTCGCTGCGCTCGCTGGATCTGAGTGGCAACGAGTTGTCGACGTCGCTGCAGACGTTGCTGTCGTCGGACACCTTGGCGGGCCTGCACACCCTCGCCCTGCGCGACCTCGGCGGCGGCCGCTGGTCGGCCATGCGGCTCGAGCCCTTCGTGGACGCCGCCAGCGAGCTGCAGCTGCGCTCCCTCGATCTCAGCAACAACTCCGTGGACCTGGACGGGGTGGGTGCGCTGGCCGATGCCCACTGCCTGGCGGGGCTCGTGGAGCTGAAGGTGCGCCGGCTGTACACCGGCGATGCCGAGAGCTTCCGGCGGCTGGTGGCGGCGCCCTGGTTCGACGAGCTGCAAGTGCTGGACGTGGGAGCAGGGGATCCGTTGTTGTGGACGGAGCTGCTGGTCGAGCGGGCTCCGAAGAAGCTGCATGCCCTGACCTTGGGCGGGCGGCATCGCTCGGGGGTGTTGGCCACGCTGGCGCGCTCGCCCCTGGCATCGCAGCTGGTGCGCCTGACCTACCACAGCCGCTCGCTCGATCCGGTGGACGTGGGCGCGATGGAGGATCGGCCCGACGCCTTCGAGCGGCTGCGCTGGCTGGTGCTGCCGCGCAGCCGGCGTCCGCAGGAGCACGAGACGTTCGAGCGCTTCCGCGCCTCTGTGCTGGGCCAGCGGCTGGACGTGCTGTCGCGGGTGGGCGATCCGCCGCTGCTACCTTGATGCGCCGGAGGTCGCAGTGGCGGTGATGTTCTGTGTGGGCACGGGGCGCTGTGGCACCACCTTCCTCTCCGAGGTGGCGGGTCGGGAGCCGGAGGTGGCCGCCTCCCACGAGCGGCTGCGGCGGGCCGCTACGTTCCACCTGTACTGCAAGTGGAACGGGCTGCAGGTCGATCCCGAGGGCTTCCTCGTGGATCGCGAGGCGGCCGTGCGCGAGGATCTGCGGGAGCACCGCGTGTCCTTCGAGTCGAGTGCCCTGCTGAGCCACTCCATCGCCGAGCTGCACGCGCGCTTCGACGCGCGCTTCGTGATGCTCGTGCGCAGGCCCGATCACACGGTGGCGTCGTTCGCGGTGCGCGGCTGGTTCCTGCAGCCCATCGCGCGCAGCGACGCGCGGCTGCCTCCGACCCTGCGCGACGCCGAGGAGCCGCGCCACTTCTTCGGCCGCAACCTGCCCCACGGTGCCGAGTTCGACCGGTGGTCGGCGCTCACCCAGATCGGCAAGCTCGCGTGGTTCTGGACCGCGCGCAACCGCGCCATCGTGGAGCAGCTGCGGCACCTGCCCGCGAGCCACCGCTGCATCGTGCGCCTGGAGGATCTCGACGCGGACCGCTACCGCGAGCTGGCCCGCTTCGGTGGCTGGAGCTCCACGGTCACCGACGAGGCGTTCGCGCAGCTGCGGGGCACGAAGCCCAACGCAGGCCCGAACCCGCCCCGCTTGCCGGCCACCTGGACCTCCGAGGAGGCTGCCCAGTTCGAGGCCGAGGTGGGGCCGCTGGCCTCGGCGCTGGGCTACGAGCACCGCGTGGAGCGCCTGGTGCAGGGAGTGGATCCCCGCTTGCCCCACGTGCCGAGCAGCCTCGAGGCACCCGATGTGTGGGGGCGGCTGACGGGGGGCTGATCGCCCCTAGCTAGAGCCAGGCGGCGAGGGGCAGCCTCGCGATCGACCAGGCGCCCACCGCCAGGTTGCGGCCGGCCTGCTGGAACCACCACGGCTCGGGCAGCGGCTCGCCTCCACTGGCCAGCCGAGCTGCGAGTCGCCGCATCCAGGCCACGTCGCGGGGCCACTCCGCCAGGCCCGCGACCCACTCGGCGGGAAGGGAGGCTGCCCCGAAGCGGGCCCCCGCCACCGCTCCGGCGATGGCGGCGACGGTGTCGGTGTCGCCGCCGAGGCGGATGGCGGCCGTGACCGCCGTGCGCAGATCGGAGGCTCCCAGGGCGCAGTGCAGGGCTGCGGGCACGGTGTGGTCGATGAAGCCGCTGACGGGCTGGTCGGGGGCCGGAGGTCCCTGGCCCAGGCGCCTCGACACCTCCTGCATGGCGGTGCGCAGCCCGTCGCCCTCGATCCAGCCCAGGGCGTCGTCGAGCACGGTGTGCGGGTCTCGCCCCCGAGCGAGCCCGTGGGCGGCGTGGGCCACCAGGCGGGCGCCCTCCTCGGCGCGGGGGTCGGTGTGGGTGATCCGCGTGCACCCCCGCACCAGCACGTCCAGCGCCGCGCGATCCTCCACGCACACCCCGAGCAGCGCCGTGCGCATGGCGGGTCCGTTGCCGGCGGTCCAGACCCCCGAGCGCTGGGGGCCGAACCCCACGCTGAGCTTGATCAGCGCGCGCAGGGTGCCGAATCCGATCCCCGGAGGGGCCGCCCATAGCCAGCGCCGCATGCGCTGCGCCAACGCCGCGCCGAAGGCCTCGGGGTCGTCGGCGCCGACCTCCAACAGGCACTGGCCCACGATCAGGGTGTGCTCGGTGTCGTCGCTCACCACCCCGCGGCCGCCCGGCAGGAAGGCGTGGCGTGGGCCCTCCGCCAGGCGCCGCGCGATCCGCGCCGGGCCCACGTTCTCCCAGGGAAGTCCGAGGGCGTCGCCCACGGCGCAGCCCAGGATGCAGCCCTCGATGCGGTCGAGGCTCACGGGTTGGAGGGATCGGGATCGCAGGCATCGCCGATGCCGTCTCCGTCGAGATCTCCTTGGTCGTCGGACCAGGTGCCGTCGGGCGACAGCGAGATCTCCAGATCGGTGATGCCGTTGCCGTCGTCGTCGCGGAACCGAGCGAACAGCCCCCAGCCGCCCCCTTGGTCGCGCACCTTCACGGTGAGACGGTTCCAGCCTGCGATCAGCGACGTCCGCGTCTGGAACTCGTCTTCGGTGGTGCCCTGACACCCGGCCTCGTCGTGGGTGACGACTCCGTTGAGCCAGGCGCGCACGCCGTCGTCGGGGCCGAGGGCCAGGGTGACGCTCTGCTTGGTCTTGCTGAAGACGTAGGTGTGCAGGTAGACCTCGCGCGGCGTGGCGGCGCCCCCCCAGTTGCCCAGGAAGCCCATGCGGTCGCGCGTGGAGGTGTGGATCACCCAGGTGAGCGCGCCCTCCACGTCGCCCAGGCTGGGGGCGAGCAGGTCGTCGCCCCCGGTGAGCTCCGTGTCGGAGGGGCGGCAGCCGTCGGTGCTGGGCTGCCCCACGATGGGTGCCAGCGCGAGCCAGTCCACCAGGAAGCCGTCGTCGTTGGGCGCGGGGGGCGGACTCTTGGGGCCGTTGGAGACGTCGGGGCAGTTGTCGTCTTCGTCGAGCACCCCGTCGCCGTCGCGGTCCACGTCGCACACGTCGGGGGTGCCGTCGCCGTCGAGATCTGGCTCCGCCCCCGTCACGAAGCCATCGGAGGAGAGCCGCTGCACCTCGAGCTGGTAGACCGGCACGGGGCGGTCGAGCAGCGGCTGCACACAGACGGCCGCTGGCCCCTCCGGGAGCAGGCGGGCCCCGGGCGCCACCTCGGGATCGAGCACGGGGCAGCCCTGGGCTCCCACCGTGCCCGTGGCCACGAGCGCGCCGTCGAAGCGGTGCAGTGACAGCGCTGCGTGCGGGGGGCAGTCGCCCACGAGGGCCGCCGACACGGCCTCGCAGCTCGACACGTCGAAGGTGAAGCAGTCGATGTCGGCCTCGGGCAGGTTGCCCGACACCGGCTCGCTCGGCAGAGGGTTGCCTGCGTCCCAGCTGTCGTTGGGCTCGGACTCGAGGGGGCCGTCCTCCACGGTGCAGTCCACGGAGCAGCCGTCGCCGCCCAACGCGTTGCCGTCGTCGCAGGCCTCCTCTCCCTCCCACTCGCCGTCTCCGCACAGCTCCCCGGGATCGGGCGGAAGCCAAGACGTGCTCGTGGTGGTGGGGGCCTCCGGGCAGCCCAGGACGAAGCTCAGCAGGAACGTTGACATGCGGCACAGGGTAGCAGCCCGAATGTCGATGTAGGCTGCGCGTCATGATCGCCCTTGCTCTCGCCGCCGCTCACGCCTCTCCGACCACCTCCAGCACGCCGCTGCGCTACTACCCTGGGCCCAGTCAGGAGATGGTCACGCTCGCCGAGCCATGGCGCCTCACTGGCGCCGTCCTCGTGCGCTCCACCGACCTCGATGCGCTGCACGCCGATCCTCAGATCGCGCGTGTGCAGGAGCTTGGCGGCTACGCGGGGGTGGTGCGCGTGCAGCCCGTCGCCGGGGTGTCGTCGGTACAGCTGGCCAATCGCCTGCACGAGCTGCCCCACGTGCGCTGGTCCCATCCCGATCTCGTCGTCGATCCCGTGCCCCTGGCGCGGCCCGACGATCCCTACCTCGACCTTCAGTGGCACCTGATCAACACCGGGCAGCGCGGCTACGTGCCCGGCGTCGACGTGAACGTCGAGGAAGCATGGGAGATCACCGCCGGTGCGGGCATGCGGATCGCCGTCATCGACAGCGGTACCGATCTCGACCATCCCGATCTGGTGGTGCTGGACGGCACCGACTTCGTGGGAGGCGACGACAGCTCCGATCCCGACGACGGCAACAACCACGGCACCGCCGTGGCGGGGATCGCGGCGGGCATCGGCAACAACGGCCTCGGCACCACCGGCATCGCCTACGAAGCCGACGTCTACGCCATCCGCTTGGTGGGCGGACCCACCACCAGCGGCGACGTCTACACGGCCTTCGTGGAGGCCGTAGACGCAGGTGCCCACGTGATCAACAACTCCTGGGGCTACGAGGACAGCTGCAACGGCGTTCACCTCACCTCGGCGCTGCGCGACGCCTTCGACTACGCCGAAGAGGAGGGGCGCGAGGGGCTGGGCAGCGTGGTGGTGTTCGCCGCGGGCAACGGCGCTTGCGACGTCACCCAGCACGGGCTGCTCATCCATCCAGCGGTGATCGCCGTCTCCGCCGTGTCGGGCTTCGACAGGCTCGAGAGCTACAGCAACTTCGGGCCCCACATCGACGTCACGGCGCCCTCGGGCAACATCGCCACCACCGGTCTCGTGGGTACCGAGGACGGGGGCGCGCTGTCGGGCGACGAGGACTACGTGGGCAACTTCAACGGCACGAGCGCCGCCGCCCCCATGGTCTCGGGCGTGGCTGCGCTGATGGTGGCTGCGAACCCGCGCATCACCGCCGAGGAGGTCCGTCGCCTGATCTGCGACACGGCCGTGCGCATGGACCCACTCACCGGCGACTGGGACGACTCGGGCTGGAGCCCGCTGTACGGCTGTGGTCGCGTGGACGCAGGGGCGGCGGTGCGAGCCGTCGCCAACGTCGGACCGGCCCCTGCCCCCGAGATCGAGGAGCGCGCGGAGATCTACGAGGACCGGGTGGTGCTCGCCTGGCCCGAGCCCGTGGATCCCGACGGAGACGCCCTGCGCTACCGGGTCCGCTACACGCTCGGCGACTCCGAGGAGCAGGTGGTGTTGCTGGATCGTCCGTGGCTCGACCTTAGGGCCGATGCCTCGGTGGGGGACGTCATCGACTGGCGCGTGCGTGCGGTGGATCCGTGGGGACAAGGTGAGTGGTCGGTCTCGCAGCGCCTCGAGGTGGTGCCGCTACCCGAGCCGCCCG
Organism: Myxococcales bacterium; assembly: GCA_019634415.1. Classification (GTDB taxonomy): domain Bacteria; phylum Myxococcota_A; class UBA796; order UBA796; genus DRPG01. Next base: position 64,908 of record JAHQVJ010000116.1, on the reverse strand, counting down.
AAGTGCCCGAGCCTCGGGGATGCGGGCATGTTCCGACCGGGCCATGGTCCGTCGTGGGCCTGTGCCTGGTGGTCGGGCTCGCGCGACGGAGGTGACCGTGTGTCGCAACATCAAGGTCCTCTACAACTTCGAACCCCCCGCCACCGACGAGGAGATGCAGGCCTCGGCGCTGCAGTACGTGCGGAAGGTCTCGGGCATGACCCGTCCCTCGAAGGCGAATCAGGCGGCGTTCGAGCGAGCCGTGGAGCAGATCACCGCCATCACGCGGCGGCTGCTCACCGAGGAGCTCACCACCGCCTCCGAGCCTCGCACACGCGAGGAGGAGGCGCGCCGCGCGCGTGAGCGGGGCCAGAAGCGCGAAGCCCGCATGCGGGCCAGATATGGGACTCCCACGGAGGAGCCCTCGTGAAGATCGGCAACGTGCTGATGACCGCCGCCCTCGTGATCCTGATCCCGGTCGGGCTGGCGAGTGCCTACGCCACCTGGTCGAGCCGGCCCCCCGTCGAGGCGGACACCGAGGAACGGGTGCGTCCGGCGAAGGTGGCTGCGGCCGCCGTGCCGGAGGCCCCGGCGAAGGTCACCTACGAACGCCCGATGGATCAGCTGATCTTCGACGTCATCGAGCGCCCGCGTGGCGGCAGTGATCTGTTCGCCGAGCAGCCGTTCCGGGTGGACGTGCAGCTGGACGCGAATGGCCAGCACGTGCGATTGGTCGAGGTGGACCTCGATCGGGACGGTGCCAACGACGAGCGCTGGACGGTGCTCGACGGGGTGACCCGCGAGGTCTCCGAGGCCGACGACGGGCGCTACGACGTCGTCACCAGCTGGTCGGCGGACGGGTGGCGCCCCCTCGGGGTGCAGAAGCGCACCGGCACTCCCGTGAAGCGACAGCGTCCCACGGCGCTGATCGACGGGCTGGTGCTGGGGTGGCGTGGCCGCTCCCTGCCCGAGGGGGAGAAGCTGGATCTCGTGCCGGCGCTTCCGATCGGCGTGGCCGTCTTCCAAGACGAGGGCTTCGACACGGTGAACCGAGCCCACGTGGACCTCGATCGCGATGGCCGGATCGATCAGATCTGGGAGATCACGCCCGATGAGATCCGGCGCCGGGTCTCCCCCGACGACGATGGCACCCACCCGCAGATCTTCCGGCGGGAGGGTCGGGACTGGGTGTCCGTGGACGGTGAGGGCGCGTCGCCGTGAGGCCCGCCTACCGGTTCGCCCTCGCGAGCGGCGTGGTGGGGGTGTTGGGACTGACCACGGGGGCTTGGTTGCTGTGGCCGCGTGGCCACGATCGCGTGCAGCTGGTGGCTCCACCGCCCGTGGAGCAGCGCGCCGATCCGCTGCCCCTTCGGCCCGAGGGCGTGCAGCCCGTCGGGACACCCGTGGTGGGTACGCCCGATCCCCAGACCCAGGCGGAGCTGCTGGATCAGCTCGAGGACTTCGAGGGAGAGCGCTTCGGCCCGTCGGAGGCGGCCCGCCGTCGCCGCACGCGGGAGCGCCTGCTGCGGGGTCGTACGATGGAGGGACCCTGATGATGGTGTCGTGGTTGATGTGGATGGGATGTGCGTCCTCGCCTCCCGAGCCCGTCGAGCCCGCCGAGCCGCCCGCTGTGCCCGAGCTGCCCCCCGCGGTGTCGGGCACGGTGCACACGGGAGGAGACGAGCCGCTCGCGGGTGTGCTGGTCACCGCCGTGCCCAAGGCGTCCACCGTGCGACGGTCCACCTTCACCGACGCCTCGGGTGCGTTTCGCCTGCAGGGCCTCGACGACGGTGCCTACGAGGTGGTGGCGCGGCATCGCGGGTGGCCCGAGGGCACCGCGGCGATCACCGTCACCGAGGGGCAGGGTCCGTCGGTGGCGCTGACGCTGGACACCGCTGGGGAGCCGGCCGTGCCGCTGCCGTCGCCCGCCGACCTGGCGGGGGTGGGGATCACCGAGTTCCTGTTGCCCTCGTCCACGTCGTGGCCAGCCGATCTGGTGGCAGGTCCGGACGGCCGCGCCTGGATGACGTCGCCCTCTCGCGGTGAGGTCTGGGCGCTGGATCCCGCCACGGGCAACGTGGAGGCCTTCGGAGCCAACGGCGCGGGCGTGGGGTCGCTCGCGTTCGACGCCGCTGGCGCGCTGTGGGTGGCGGAGGCGTCGAAGCGTCAGCTGGTCGAGCTCGACGTGACGTCGCGCGACACCACGAGCTTCGAGGTGGGCACCGACGCGGTTCGCGGCATCGCCTTCGACGACGCTGGCGGCGTGTGGTTCGCCGACGACGGAGGTGACGCACCCACCGTGGGCCACCTGGTGCCCGCTGACGGCACCGTGACTCGGCACTCGCTGCCGCCGGCACCCGGAGCCACCTCCCAGCGCCTCGGCGACCTGGTCTACAACGGCCGGAGCCGGCTGATCCTGAGCCAGCCAGACGCCCACGCCGTGACGCGTGTAGGACTGCCCGACGCCTCGTCGAAGGTGTACCTGCTGCCCAGCGGCACGGCGACGCCCGGCCGGCTCGGGATCGGTCCCGACGGCTCCATCTGGATCCCCGAGGCGGCCAGCGGCAAGCTCACGCAGTTCGACCCGCTGTCTGGCTCCTTCATGTCGACTTCCCTCGGGGAGAAGACCGGGCCTTCGGCGGCTGCGGTCCATGGCGAGACGGGTCGGGTGTGGGTGTCGGCCACGGCCGACCAGAGCGCCTTCCTGGTGAATCCGCGCTCGGGGGCGGTGCGCCGCATCCCGTTGCCTGGTGCCTTCGGTCCGCTGCTCGCGGTGGAGCAGACCACGGGGGCGGCGTGGATCGCCTCGGTGGAGGGAGAGGAGCCCGCACGCGTCGTGCGGATCACCCTCTCCGAGTAGCCGTCGCTACAGGGGAGGATGGGAGGCCGTGGCCGTGACGGCGAGATCGGCTGCCGACCACGCTCCGCACCAGCTCTCTCCCTGGTCCGTCCACCAGCAGGTGCGCTCGCCCCCCACCGCGATGGAGGCGTTGCCGCTCACGTCGTCCAGCGCGTGGAAGTAGGCCGCGTCGTCCTGCGTCCAGAAGACGGCAGTGCCCTGCACGATGGCGGCGCGAGAGCGGGCCCCCAAGGCCACGGCGGACCGCGCACCAGGCATGCCCGAGAACACGTCGGGGGCAGCCTCGCCCCAGCAGGTGATCTCGCCTGCGAAGTTGATGGCGCAGGCGCCTGCGTCGGACAGCGCCAGCGTGCTGAATCGTCCTGCCGGTGCGTCGCTCACCTGGCCTTGGTCGTCTCTGCCCCAGCAGACGATGGCACCGGTCTCGTCGATGCCGCAGGTGTGGGCGTCGCCGGCGGCCAGGTGCGTCCAGATGCGATCGGGCGCGCCGCTGACCTGGCCCTGGTCGTCTTCTCCCCAGCAGAGGGCCTCGCCCAAGGGCGAGATCCCACACGCGTGGGCGTGTCCCACGGCGAGTCCCGTCAGCGGACCCGCTGGAGCCGCGCCGGGCACGGTCCCCCAGCAGTCGGGGCGAGCCCGGTCGTCCAGGCCACAGGCGGTGGACTCGTGGACGTCCAGCTCCGCGAGCAGCAGGCCGTCGTCGAAGGGAGCTGCACCGTCCCAGCACCGGACGTGGCCCGAGCGGCCGCGACCGCACGTGAACCCGTCACCTGGGTGCATCGACAGGAACGCGCCCCACTCCTGGTCGTCGGTCACGCCGTCCCCGTCGGTGTCGGCGCGCCACGGATCCAGGCCGCGCTCCCGCTCCACCGCATCGGTCAAGCCGTCGCCGTCGATGTCGGCGTCGGTGGGCGACGACGCCACGCGCCGCCACTGCTGTCCATCCCAGACCTCCCACACCGACACCGCCTCGGCTCCGTCGGACAGCCCGTCGTTGTCGGTGTCGATGTCGAGGGGATTGGTGCCCACGCGCACCTCGTCGAGGTAGCCCGCGCCGTCTCCGTCCGCGTCCTCCACCAGCACGAGGTGCAGCACGTCGCCCTTGCGCAGCACCAGCTCGGAGAAGTCCGCCGCTTGGGTGAGGGGCTCCTGCGACTGCAGGCCCACGGCCCAGTGCCGTCCGGTGGCGTCGTTCACGGAGTGCCCCGCGATGCCCACGAGGCGCTCGGCGGTGCCCACCACCTCGCCCGTCCAGGGGTTGCGCAGCTCCTCGGAGGCCGTCTCGTAGTCCAGGTAGAGGACCTCTTCGAACAGCTGAGCCACCGTGAGGCCCGCCACGGCACCGGTGGCGTCGGGGGTCTCGGTGGCCACCTGGAAGCGCATGGGCTCCGGGCCGCCGGGGATGTCGAAGTCGATGAAGACCGTGGCGGTGTTGCTGCGCACCTGGCTGAATCGCTGCGCAAAGCCCTCGCCTGCGTCGGTCTCGATGTCGAAGCCTCCCACGGAGAAGGTCAGCCCCATGGGATCGAGCAGCAGGCGCTGGGTCTGCGCCATGGACAGGGCGTCGGTCTCGAAGATCAGCTCCGCCGAGCGACCCTCCTCCATCTGACCCACGCCCTCGAAGGCCAGGGACGCCACGGGCAACCGCTGGTCGCCGAAGTCGTTGACCTCGTAGGCGTTGAGCACCACCGACTCGAGCTGGTAGCCCACCAGGCTCGTGTTGGTGATGCGGGTGGACACGAGCAGACGCCCCCCGTCGATCTCGTCGGCCTGCTCCACCGACCACTGCAGGGCCTCCGACAGCGACTCCGTCCAGCCCGAGGCGGCTCCCTGCTGCACGGCGTAGCTCGACTCGGAGCTGAAGCTCTGGGTGTTCTCGTAGGACTGCTCGGTGCTGAAGGAGGTGGTGGAGCTCGACGTGGTCTCGGTGGTCTGCTCGTAGGAGCCGGTGGCGGTCACCGAGGCCGACGCCGTGCCCTCGACCCCCGAGGAGCCTGCCGTCACCTCGCTACCCACCGTGGTGGACAGGCTCACGCCCTTGGTGGTGGAGTTGGACTCCGACGTGGACTGCTCCCGGCCCTGGGAGGTGGCCACGCCGTGGGCGATGGCGCGCTCGTAGCCACGGCTGTGGGCGTTGGTGCGCACCGAGGAGACCTTCAGGCTGTTGGCCTGCTCCGTGGTCACCCCGCGCGAGGCGGAGCTGCTCACCACCGTGCTCCCCGTGAACTCGATCACGGGGAACGAGGTGACGTCCACGGCCAGCGAGGGCAGGTCCGCGATCTTGGGGTTGTAGCGGTGTGGCGCCACGGCGGAGTCGAAGCTCAGCTCCACGACCTCCTGGAAGTCGTCGAATCCGTCGCCGTCGGTGTCGGCCTTGCACGGATCGATGCCGATCTCGATCTCTTCGGCGTCGGTCAGACCGTCGCCGTCGGTGTCGGTGCGGCCGCCGGCGAAGCAGGCGTCCACGGGGGCGGTGCTGGGGGAGCACGCCAAGGCGAGCAGCGTGAGGAGAGAGGTGCGCATCAGTACTGCTCCTTGGCGAAGCGGATGTTGTCGATGGAGACGAAGCCACACACGTCGGAGGGCAGAGCGGCGAGGACGATGTCGCCGTCGGGGTACACGTCCACGCGGGCGGCCGAGTCGAAGTCGTGGTTGCAGTTGAGCTGGACGGCGAAGATCCGCGTGTCGTCCGGGGCCTCGTCGAGCGGCAGGGTGGCCAGCAGCTGACCCTCCACCAGGGGGCCCGACCGGGCGCGCATGGTGCCGGTGACCAAGACGATCTCGTCGTGGTGGCTCACGCGGGGCAGGCTGCCAGCCAGGTTGTGGGCGGCGTCGGGGCCCAGGGTCAGCGCGGTACCTCCGTCCAGCGAGTAGGCGATCCCGGAGAGGCTGAAGGCCTCGGTGCCGATGTGCTTCCAGATGGCGTCGTCGAGGATCGAGGCCTGGGCCGCGTCGAAGTCCTTGTGCACGGCGAAGTGGCGTGGAGCGTCGGGGCGCATGGCCTCGGAGAGCTCCACGAACGGGGCGGCCACCCGAGAGGTGCCCTCGGGTGGGAGCACGAAGCCTGCCATCACCACGAGGTCGTCGTGGAGTGCGGCGCTGGCGTCGGCGTAGTCGCCGCCCACGTTGACGCCTTTGTCCAGCAGCCCCAGGCGCTGGCCCGGGCGCTTGCTGTAGACGATGCCCCCGAGGGAGACCACGCCGGGCGTGGACGGGCCGTCGACGTAGACCACCGATCCATCGGGGTGCACGTCCACCTGGGCCATCTGTGCGCCACTACCCGTGGCCACGTTGAAGGGCAGCACGGCGTGGGGCCACGCCTGCTCGGGCAGCACGGTCAGCACGTCTCCGGCGACCAGCGGCGGGTCCGCTGGGTCGTGGGCGATGACTCCGTCCAGCAGGACCACGTCGTCCTGCATCAGCAGCTGCGGCTCGGCGTGACCGGGCTCTGCAGCCAGCCCGGCCTCGAGCACGAGGGTGGCGTGCAGGGGCGGAGCCGGCTCGCGGGGAGGTGGGGTGGTGGGCGTGATCTGGGTGCTCGGCGTGCCCGTGTCCGAGGGCTCTGGGAGCGTGGTGTCAGGGACGGGTTCGTCGGTCGACGAGCAAGCCATCCCCAGGGCGAACAACATCCTCACGGGCACCTCCACCGCACGACTCGTTCGTGCTGTGAAAGTCCGGTATGGGACTGCGATCTTACAGGTCTTACTGGACGGTTCGTGGCCCCTTGTTCTGGGGAAATCCCGCGCGACTTCGTCGCGCTACAATTCCCTTGGGCCCTCGCCTTCGGCTGCGGGCCTTTCGGAATCCCGCGCGACTTCGTCGCGCTACAAGTCCCTTGGGCCCTCGCCTTCGGCTGCGGGCCTTTCGGAATCCACCGACAGCTCTGCCAGGCCGATCCGCAGCCTCGAGCTGCGACGCTCGCGCTCCACGATGTCCGAGCCGTCCACGATTCCCAGCTTCAGCATCTCCTTGCGGTTGCGATGGATGGCCACGTACAGGTGGTTGCGCGACATCTTGAGCATGCGGAGCAGCGCGTCGATCTCGCGCCAGCCCTGCTCTGGGGCCTGCGCCGCGGCGTCCTGCAGCCGGAGTCGAGCCAAGGTGACGAGCACGTAGTGGTGGCCTCGTGGCGTCAGCCGATGCCGCTCGTGGGGCAGCTGCACCGTCACGTGCACCTGCTCCTCGTTGCGCGCCACCACGAAGTGCAGCGACACCGACTCCAGCGACACCTGGTCGAGACCCATGGTGTGCGTGGGAACGAGCGCCTCGGGAAGACGAAGCTCCCAGGACCGACCGGCGACGTCGACTCGCTGGCCGTCCGTCACCGGTCCCGCCTCAGAGACCCAGCCGGCGTCGGCGTCGTGGCGGAGCACCCACTGCGGATCGTCGAGGCTCGGCAGCGCGAGCAGCTCGCCTTCTCCTTCCACCACGTCGTCGTCGGCGATGGCGCACGGGGCAGGAGGAGCGACGCTGGAGATCTCCCACTCGGGCTCGGGCCGTCCGAAGCCCACGCGATCTCCCGGGACCAGGCGATGCCTTGCGCCTCGAGGGAGCCGGGCGCCGTTGACGAAGGTGCCGTTCCGGCTCGCCAGGTCGTGCAGGTCCCAGCCCTCGCGGAACCGCACGATGGCGTGCTCTCCGCTGACCTCGGGGCCCTCGAGGGCCGTGTGGTTGCTGCGGGACCGGCCGAAGCGATGGGGCATGCGCAGCACCAGCGGACGTCCGGTGCGAAGCTCCGTCCACAGTGCCATGACCTGCGCCTCCCTTCGCTAAGCTACCTATTCGGCACAGCGGGGGCGCTTCGATCATGCGGGATGACATCGAGCAGTTCGTGCGCCGTCATGGGCTGGACGGTTCTTTGGTGGATGCGCTCGAGGCCTTCCTCTCGACGCGGACTGGCTCGGCGGGCGCCACGCTGCCCACCATCGATCTGTCCGCGGGCGCACAGGTCGAGCCGCCCGCCGTCGACCGGATCTCGGAGCGCTACGAAGATCTGGGGCTGCTGGGAGAGGGAGGGTTCGCCGAGGTTCGCCGCGTGCGGGACCACCAGCTCAACCGCAGCTTGGCGATGAAGGTGCTCCACGCCGACCTGCTCGGTACGCCTGCTGCCGTACGACGCTTCCTCGACGAGGCCCAGGCCACCGCTCAGCTGCAGCACCCCAACATCGTGCCAGTCCACGATCTGGGCACGCTGCCCGACGGTCGCCCCTGGTTCACCATGAAGGAGATCCGGGGCGAGGCCCTGACGGCGGTCCTCGGACGGGCCCACGCCGAGGGTTCGGTGGGACTGCATCGGCTGCTCGAGGTCTTCCTCGCCGTGTGCCGTGCGGTGGCCCACGCCCACGAGCGCGGTGTGATCCACCGCGATCTGAAGCCACAGAACGTGATGGTGGGGCCGCTGGGCGAGGTCTACGTGGTGGACTGGGGGCTGGCGAAGGTGGTGGGGCCGAGGGCCGAGCAGACCGAGGCAGGAGGTGTGTCGGGCACGCCCGCCTACATGTCCCCGGAGCAGGCTCGCGGGGAGCGGGTGGACGAGCGCAGCGACGTGTACGCCCTGGGAGCGGTGCTCTACCAGATCCTGGTGGGGCGGCCGCCCTACACGGGGGTGAGCGCAGCAGCCGTGCTCAAGCAGGTGGTCGCTGGGCCGCCCGTGCAGCCCTCGGAGGCCCACACGGCAGAGGAGCTGCTTCCCCCAGCACTCGTGTCGGCTTGTGAGCGTGCCATGCAGCGCCAGGCTGCCGAGCGGTTTGCCAGCGCGGGTGAGCTGGCTCGCGATGTGCAGGACTGGCTCGACGGTGCGCGTCGACGGGAGCAGGCGATGGCCCTGCTGAGCACGGCGCTGCGCCAGGCTCCCCGAGCCGAGGAGGCGCGCGCGCGCGCCCAAGCCCTGCGGGTGGACGGGGCGAGGCTACTGGACGGGATCGAGCCCTGGGCGGGCGAGGCCGCCAAGGTGCCCGGCTGGACCAAGCAGGATCAGGCCGAGCGGGCGGACCGGGAGGCCGAGCTCATCGCGCTGGAGGTGGATCAGGGGATCCACGCCGCGCTGCGGGTGGCTCCCGATCTGCAGGATGCCCACGTGGCCCTGATCGCGCGCACCCGCGACGCACACCGCAGGGCCGAGGACGCAGGCGATGCCGGCGCAGCGGAACGGGCTGCGGTGCTGCTGGACGGGCACGTGCGGGCGCTGCCTCTGCATCACCCCGAGCGCGCGGCGTGCGCTGTCTATCTGAGGGGGCACGGTGCGCTGACCCTGGTGACGGATCCGCCGGGTGCTCGCGTGCGCATCGCCCCGTACGTGTCCGAGCACCGACGGCTCGTGCGCGGACCCGAGCGCGACCTGGGCACGACTCCGCTGGAGCGAGTGGAGCTGCCGATGGGCAGCTACCTGTGCACCATCGAGGCACCGGGGCGGCAAGCGGTTCGCTACCCCGTGCACATCCGGCGGCTGGCCCACTGGGACGGCACGCCGCCGGGAGCGTCGGAGCCCACGCCGATCTGGCTTCCGCCCGAGGGATGGTTGCAGGCCGACGAGGTCTATGTTCCCGCGGGGTGGTTCACGGCGGGTCTCGATCCCAACGGGCTGCTGGGGCTGCAGCATCGTGCGCTGTGGTGCCACTCGATGGTGGTCCAGCGGTTCGTCGTCACGAACCAGCAGTTCGCCGACTTCCTGAGTGACCTGTGCACCAGAGGCGAGGAGGCCACGGCGCTGCGCTGGGTGCCGCGGGATCGGCCCACTCAGCCCGGCGAGCTGGGCGCGATGTTCTTCGACCGGGACGATCAGGGGCGGTTCGTGGTGCCCGGGGGACAGCGTCCTCACGACTGGAAGCCGGAGTACCCCGCGACCTACGTGTCGTGGCATGCCGCACGGGCGTACTTGGCCTGGCTCGCGCAGCGCACGGGCCGACCCTGGCGGCTGCCGGGGCGTCTCGAGTGGCAGAAGATGGCGCGGGGGGTGGATGGTCGGCCGTTTCCCTTCGGCCATCACTGGGATCCGGCGTGGTGCAACACTCGCAGCAGCCACCCCGACGGGTTTCCCCAGCCAACCCCGGTGGACAGCTTCCCCCTCGACGTCAGCCCCTACGGGGTGCGAGGCGTGGGAGGCAACGTGCGTGACTGGTGCGCCGACAGAGAAGGCGTCATCGCCGACGACAGGGTGGTGGTGCCCGACTTCGCCGAGCACTGGTCGGCGTCGGCCTCGGGCGGCACCTGGCTGGGCAAGGGGGTGGACAACTACGAGATCGACACGAACTTGATCCTGGATCGGACCCTGGCGCACTCCTCGGTGGGGTTTCGCGGGGTGTTCGGGCTTGACTCGGAGGACGGGTAGCCGAGGCCCTCAACTCCAGCCCCTGGGTGCCGACACAGAGACATGGGGCGGATTCCATCCCATCTGCTGCTCGTCGTGGCGCTGTGTGCGGTGGTGCTGACCTCCGATGCACTGCGTGACGTGGCCCATCAGGGCGACCGTGCTGGCAACGGGGCACGCATGGCGATGCTGTCCGTGGGCACCTGCTGCTGCATCGGGATCCTGGTGTGGGCCCATCGACGGCGCCTGACCACGGCGCTCGAGGGACTGGAGCAGAGCGTGGTGCGTCTGGGGCAGGGCGAGCTGGCCAGCGAGGTGGCTGAGCCAGCTGCCGAGGAGACCCGGGCGCTGGCCACCGCGCTGGAGTCGGCTCGTGCGCGCTTGCTCAAGCACACCGACGCCCTGGTGCACACCAAGCAGCTCCTCACCGAGGAGCTGGGACAGGCGCGGGCGGAGCTCGCCGATCCGGTGGCTGGGCTGCGCCAGGAGCGCCTCGCGCGCCTCGGGGGCACCGCGCAGGTGCAGATGGGGCGGGTGAGCGGTGAGGGCCGGCTGCGGGACCTGTGGCTCGATCATGCGGTCATCGAGCTCGACCGGAGCCTGTGGGATCAGCTCGTCGTCGGGCAGCCCGTCTCCATCGTGGTCCGCACGCCGGGTGGGACCGAGGTGTCGGGGGAGGGTGTCGCCGTGCGGCGTGCCGGTGGTCGCTGGGCCTGGGCCTTCGACTGGCGCAGCCCCTTGTCCCCCGCGGAGCTTCCGGACAAGCTGTGGGAGGCCATCAACCCGCGCCGCGCGCTTCGCGTGCAGCCCCCCGCCACCGATCGCCTGCGCGGTGTGCTCGACGTCCAGGGGCGCACGCACTCCGCCGAGGTGATCGATCTGTCGCAGGAGGGGGCTGCCGTGTCGGTGGCCACGCCGCTGGAGCGCCTCGGGATGCTGGGCGGGGAGGCGGGTGCGCGGCTCACGCTGGAGCTGCCGGGCGAGCACGTCGTGCAGCTGTCCGTGGACGTGCGGAGCATCGTGGTGCGCTCGCACGGGACCCGCCTAGGGTTGGCCTTCACCGATCTCCGCGACGATTCGCTGCGGATCCTCGTCGAATATCTGAACTCTGTGGCAGAGCCCGCCTCGGACGAAGAACATTCGAAGGTCCCACTGGCGTCCGAGGGCTGAGAACAGGAAGTACGCTGCGTGCTCGAATGTCGCTGAATCGGGCGTCGTAGTCTCTGGCGGAAGGAGACGACGACATGAGAACCATCGCCCTGTTCGCTGCCCTGATGTCCCTGGTGGGCTGCCACGCCAAGTTCAAGCGCGAGGTCGGCAACATCGACGACGTGCAGCTCCAGATCATCACCCAGTCCGGACCCAACGCGCAGCTGGGGCAGGTCTACGCGGTGGTGGATCCCGATCCCGAGACGGAGGAAGAGGCCGCTGCCAATGCCGTGGCGGCGGTGGCCGCGGGGGTCATCAACGTGGTGCAGGCGGTCAAGGAGGAGGAAGTTCGCCGCAAGCTCGCGGATGCCGTGGACATCGAGGCGACGAACTCGGCCATGCTCCAAGGCGTCGCCGACACCCTCGGCGGAGGGCCTCCCTTCAGCGTCGCGGGCAGCGGTGCCTCCGACAACCTGCTGCAGCTCGAGGTGATGTCGTGGGGGCTCAGCGTTCCCAACATCGGGGCTCAGGGCACCTTCACCTACCAAGTGCGGGCCCGCGTCTACAAGGCCGACGGCGACCGCATCTACTCGAGTCGGATGACCTGCGAGATCGCCGCGGGCACGCCCGGTGCGGGCAGCGTGGCGCTGGGGCTCGTCAACAACGTCAAGCAGATCAAGAAGATGAGCAACGAGGAGCTGCAGACCTCCTTCTCGGCGATGGCCGAGTACTGCGGGAGCGTCTTCGTGGCGAAGATGCGTCGCCACGCCGGGTAGTTGCAAAAAGGCTCGCGGGCCTCATTGCCGGCTCACGGACTGCTTCTTACAGCCATACTGGGCCGTGGAGGGTTCGTGGGCCGGATCCGTTCGGTGATCGTGGGGGTGGCGCTCGTCGGCTGTAGCGGCGAGTTCCAGGTGATCCCGGGCCTGCCCCCCCTCGACCAGGCACCTCCCGCTCCGCCCGAGCAGATGCGACAGGTCGACCGGATCCTGCAGACCACGCAGCCCGAGGTCGACGTGCTGTTCATGGTCGACAACAGCTGCTCCATGGGGCCCGAGCAGAGCGAGCTGGCCAAGAACTTCCCGCTGTTCATGGAGTACTTCCTGAACTCCGGGCTGGCCTACCACATCGGTGTGGTGTCGTCGGACATGAACGACCCGGCGCACCAGGGCAAGCTGCAGCCCGGCCCTGGCGGGATCCTGTGGCTCGAGCCCCACACCCTGAACCAGGTGCAGGCCTTCAGCAAGATGGCGGTCCTGGGCAACGGAGGCGCCTCTCCAGAGAAGGGGCTGGGAGGCATCTACTCCGCCCTCGAGAGCTTCGACGCCCGGTCGTGGAACCAAGGATTCTACAGGGATGATGCGGCGCTGCACACCATGGTCATCGCCGACGAGTTCGACTACACCAACGGCGACCCCATCAGCATCGCCGACTTTGTCAGCTGGTATGACGGGTTGAAGGACGTGTTGGGAGGGCTCACCTTCTCCACGGTGGTGAGCGACCAGCCCGGAGCGAGCGGCCCTGGCGGTCAGGACTACGGTCTGGTCACCTCGCAGATCGGTGGAGTCAACTGGGACATCGGGGAGAGCTCCTGGTTCCGGGTGCTCGATCGACTGGGGGTGCAGGCGGCGGGCCTCAGCCGGGAGTACTTCCTGTCTCGGGTCCCGATGGAGGGCACCATCGAGGTGGAGGTGCACTCGCCGCTGGTGGGAGGCGGTGTGCGGGTGGAGCGCCACACGCTCGCGGTCTTCGACGGCGACGGCACCTTGGTGAAGGGTCACTACACCTACGACGAGGTGCGCAACTCCATCGTCTACGTGGAGTACGTCCCGGACTCGCTGGCCGAGGTGGTCTTGACCTACACGGCGCTGTCGGCGGTGCCGTAGGCGGGGTGCATGGGCTGGACCCTGGACGACCTGGATGGGCTGCTGCGGCTGGGGACGCCGAGCTGGCGGCACGACGGCCGCGCGGTTCTGTGGCCGATCACGCAGCGTGATCTGGCGCACAATCACTTCCTGACCGGGCTGCGTGCGATCGACGTGGAGACGGGGGAGGGAGTGTGCTGGCTGCCGCCCACCTCGGGGGTGGGCTCGTCGCAGTGGTGGGCGGATGGTCGCGTGATGGTGCTGCTACCGGATTCCCGGGGGTGTGCTCAAGCGCACGCGCTGGACGCGCCAGGGGCGGCGCCCGTGCCGCTGACCGAGGCGCCCGTGGGGGTGCAGCAGCTCGAGCGCCTGGCGGATGGTCGGCTGGCCTGCGTGGGGCGCGAAGAGGCGACGAGCCCGACGGTGCGCTCCTTCGGGGTGGGGCGCCACGGTGCGTTCGCTACGGCGCCTCCGGTGGCGTCGCAGCTGTGGGTCCAGCGCGAGGGAGCGGGTGTCGATGTGCGCTGGGCCGTCAGGCCGCTCGCGGTGCATCGCGCGATCCCCGGAGCGGTGCGCTCGTTCTGTGAAGTGGGCGACCGCATGGTGGTGCTCACCCAGCCCGATCCCGCCGTCGCAGCGCTCTTCGACGTGTCGCTGGGGGTGTTGGACCTGGCCTCCGGCGCGGTGGACGTGCGGCTGCAGGGAGCGCTCGGCGGAGTGATGCCCTCGCCGGACGGCCGGTGTGTGGCGACGCTGCGACACCCCGGTCCCGAGCCGCTGTTCCGGCCGGCTCAGGTCTGGGTGGTCGACGTAGCGGGTGGCCCGCCGCGGTGTGTGTCCGGTGCGCTGGATCGAGACGTGTCGGGCGTGTGGTGGCTCGACGACGACACGCTGCTGGTGCGAGCACCGAACGGCACGCGGGTGGGGCTGTGGCGCCTGCCCCTCGGTGGCGACCCGGAGCCCCTGGAGCTGGGGGAGGTGGAGCCGGTGTCCGATGTGGCCGTGGGCCCTGCTGGGAGGCTGGCGTTCGCTGGTGTGACGCCCACGGCCCCCGCGGAGCCCTATGTGATGGAGGTGTCGGGCACGCCACGGCGTCTCGCCATGGTCCAGCAGGTGGGAGCGCAGCCCGTGGCCGAGGTGCGCACCATCCGCTGGACGTGCACCGACGGCTCCGAGGTGGACGGGGTGTTGGTGTCTCCTGCGGGTGTGGAGGGGCCCACGCCCGTGGTGGTCATGCCCCACGGAGGGCCGATGGTGGCGTCCACCGTGGGGTTCGTGGGCTGGCGCCACGTGCTGGCGGCCCAGGGGTGGCGGGTGTTCTTGCCGAACTATCGAGGCAGCAACCACCGTGGCGTGGACTGGCAGAGCGCCATCCTGGGGGATCCGGCTTTGGGGCCGGCGAGCGACATCCTGTCGGGCCTCGAGGCGCTGCGCGCCGAGGGTTGGGTCGACGACGAGCGAGTGGCGGTGATCGGCTGGTCCTACGGGGGCTACCTCGCGGCGTGGCTGACCGCGCACGACGTGTCCTTTGTGACCGCGATCGCGGGAGCGCCCCTGGTGGACTGGTTCGACGCCTACACCCTTTCCGATCTCAACACCTGGTTCGGGCATGCCCTCGGGGGCTCGCCCTTCGAGTACCCCGACCGCTATCGGGCAGCGACCGTCACGACCCATGCGGACCGGCTGCGCACCCCCATGCTGATCTTGGCGTGTACGGGCGACCCCCGCGTGCCCGTCTCACAGCCCTACAAGCTGCTGCACGCGCTGCGTGACCAGGGCACCGAGGCGTCGCTGGTGGTCTACCCGGTAGCGGCTCATGCTCCCACGGATCCCGTGCACCAGCGCGATGTGCTGGAGCGAGAGCTGCGGTGGCTGAAGGCAGCGCTGGAGCCGCCGCTCAGTCGGCGACTCGTGCAGCCCGCTCGTGCAGCCGGTCATATGCCGACAACGGATTGACGCGTGCGTTCTCGAACCGCTCGTGGACGCCGACCAGCTCGTCCATCCAGTAGAGGAACAGGTAGGGTTGTTGCTCGTGGATGCGGGCCTGCACCTCGCGCCAGATCGGAGCCGACGCAGCCGGATCCGGCAGGCTCAGTCCCTGTGCGATCAGCGCATCCACCTCGGGGTCGCAGAACTGGGTGAAGTTGAACGGTTGCGGCGACGACGACGTGGAGCACGACCACAGCGGCGAGGGATCCACGAAGAGCGCGGCCGACCACCCGGCCAGCGCCGCCTCGAATCGGTTCCTCCGAAGACTCCACCCGGCGGAGCCGTGGTCGCCACGATGCGGGGCCCGTGAACGCCGGGTTCGGCTCCAGCACGAGCCGTTGGCCCACATCCCAGCTCGCGAGTCGCCACGGCCCGCAGCTGAGGGGACGGTGCACCAGCGGATGGCCCCGCCGCGACGCCCACTCCACTTCCTCCAACCGGTGGCGGGGCACGGGGGCCAACGACGCGTGGGCGAGCTGAGTGGTCTTGTCGTACGGCTCGGTGAACCCCCATCGGACCTGGGTCTCGTCGACGATCTCCGGGCGACCGTCGGGGGCCATGCGCCCGACGTACGACCACTTCGGCGATGCGAGCACCAGCGAGCAATCGACGTCCAGCTGCACCACGGGGACGGTGAGGGCCTGAGCGACAACCGCGTCCAGCAGGGTCTGCTGTACTGGACCCAGCAGCGCGTTTGCATCGCTGTCCACGCTGGGCCAGCCTACCTCACCGAGGAACGCTGGCTTGGCCCGCCTGGCCGCACAACGCAGCTGCGGGCCGTGTGCTCGGCCACCTCGAGCAGCTCCGCCACGGGCGTGCCGTCGCACGCGAGCTGGGAGATCCCCGCCAGCGTGGCCATCACGAACCGGGAGAGCACCAGCGGGCTCGCCGCCAGGGGCTCTTCTGCACGGGCGAGCTGCTCCAGCCGCTCCTCGATGGCCTTCATCACGCTCGCCTTCGCCTCGCGGGTGATGGCAGCGGCGGGCCCAGCGTGCGACGCACCTCCCGCACCCTGGAAGATCGCGCATCCGAGGGGCGTGTCGTCCGACGCGTACAGGCGAGCCAGGCCTCCGAGCAGGGAACGCACGAGCTCCTCGGCACCGAGCGGCTCCCCGTCGAGCACCCCGAGGGGCGGGGCCGCGTGGGTCTGTACGTACCGTGCGACGGCCTGGCGGAAGAGCTCTTCCTTGCTGCCGAACGTGTTGTAGATGCTCGACGGGCCGACGCCGATGGCGCGGCTCAGATCGGAGAGCGACGTGCGGTCGTAGCCGCGCTCCCAGAACAGCAGCAGCGCGCGCTCGACGGCGTCGTCGAAGGACACGGACCGGGGTCTAGCCACGAGCAGGCGTCATGAACGATGTCTACCCTCCATCGCGCCGAGATGCCTCGTCCTTGTTATGAAGTATTCACTCCAAAATAAATCGGGAGACGGGATGACGACCAAGGGCTTGGTGGCGGTGTTCGTGGGTGGGCTCGCCGTTGGGTGTGCGGACCAGGGGGCGTCACAGCCCGGATCCGTGGAGCCGGCGCCGGTCGAGGTGGCCGAGGCGGTGGCAGCGCCCAGCGTGGCGGTCACCGAACAGGGCATCCGCTTTCCCGCCGATTACCTAAGCCTGCACAACTACCTGAGCCTCGATCGCACGCAGAACCCCGATCAGATCATCCGGCTGTTCGCGAACGACACGGCGCTGGCTGGCCCCGCGGAGGAGGGTGGGCTGGCCTTCGGATCGGTGCTGGTGGCCGAGGTCTACAAGGCCAAGCTCGACGAGGACGGAGAGGTGGTCACCTCGGCCCTGGGGCGCCGCATGCGCGACAAGCTCGCGCTCATCGCGGTGATGGAGAAGCGGCAGGAGTTCAGCGGAACGCACGCCGCGGCGCTGGCCAACGGGCACTGGGAGTTCGCGGCGTTCACGCCCGACGGAGCGGTGGCCGACAAGAACCTCGACACCTGCCGTGCCTGCCATGCCCCCCTCGGCGCCACCGATCACCTGTTCTCCATCGAGCACCTGGCGCAGCGGTAGTCAGCAGCACCCACCTCCGTCGTAGTGCCAGGTGCTGTCGGTCACCATCAGCTGGGCCAGCGACAGACAGGCCAGCTGGTCTGCGGTCTTGTCGCACACCCCCACGGGCACGTCGCGGCGCAGCACGTGGCCCTTGCCGTCGTCGAAGGAGTGGGCCTCGCCGAACCAGATGGCGGTGCGGCCGGTGAAGATGCAGGGGCCGTCGCTCGGGACGGGCGTCTTGTAGGCCACCACCTCGATGCTCTCGAGGAGCAGGTGGTCTTGCAGGCCGAAGCGCCGTTGGTCCAGCAGGCGGTAGGGACGGCGGCCTCGCACCTCGATGGTTCCGAAGCCTGCGGCCACGATGCGTGCGAGGTAGTCCTCGAGGGTCAGCGCGCCCGACAGGCACATGGCTCGCAGGCGGTCGTCGTCGCGCAGGTGATCGGGAATGGGCCTGGGGGTGATCGGATCGGACAGCGACAGGGCTCCCTCGGGCCGCAGCACTCGGTGTGCCTCGGCCAGGGCCCTGTCCAGCTCCTCCTCGCGGAAGATGTTGAACAGGCAGTTCTGGGCCACGAGTCCGACCACGTCGTCGTCGATGGGGAGCTTCAGCGCGTCGCCCTCGCGCAGATCCACCGTGTCCGAGGTGAGCCAGGGGTTGGTCTGCTCGGCCAAGTTGAGGTTGCGGCGGCAGACGTCGAGCATCTCGGGCACGTTGTCGACGCCGATCACCCCGGTGGGCCGCCGGGCGAGGGAGGCGAACTGCAGCAGCTCGAGGCCGCCACCGACGCCGATGTAGAGGACGGGAGCATCGGTGGGCACGTCGCGGGGATGCACGGTGGTGCCGCAGCCGTAGTTCATCTCGTGCATGACGTCGGGGATGTCGAGATCGGGCATGCGCCACGGTGGGGTGCTCACACAGCAGAGCTGGTCGTCGGGGGTCTGTGCGGCGGCCGCGTACAGCGCGCGGGTGGCCTCGAGGTACTGCATCGGTGCTCCTGGACGTCACCTGGACGCCCGATCGGTGGGTCCGTTACGCGCCGTGGATGGCAACAGACCCGCGACAGACCTTCGTGACGGCCCTGGACGAGGCGCTGACTTCGGACCGACTGGTGAAGCTGACGCTGGGCGCCCCGTGCGGCCCGGACGCCACGCTGAAGAACGTGCGGGGGCGGCCGGTTCAGCTGTCGGCGGGCCCGCGCCTGCAGCTGGTGTGGCGGCACGACACCCGGGACCTGACCCGGAACCACCCCCACCACGAAGGGGTGCAAGAGGTGCAGCGCCTGCTGGGAGAGCACTTCGGCTCGGGCCACCTGACCACCACGGAGGGCTCGCTGCAGCTGCAGCGCCGCAAGAAGGGCTGGCAGCTGTCGCGCGGGCCGGCTCAGCACGCGGCTCCGCAGACCAAGGCCCACGACCGCACCAAGCAACGGGCAGCAACCCTGGATCCTCGCTGGATGACCGCGCTGGGGGTGCTGGACGGCCGGGGCAAGCCGAAGCGGGGGAAGGAGCGGAAGCGGAAGCAGATCCTTCGCTTCACGGAGGTGCTCGGGCACTTCCTTGGAGAGGACTCGAGGCCCTCGGAGGTGTTGGACATGGGCTGCGGCGGTGGTGCGCTCACCTTTGCCACCTACGACCTGCTGGCACACCGTGGAGTGGCGCCGCTGCGGGTCCGGGGCGTCGAGGTTCGCCCGCACCTCGTCGACAAGGCCAACGCGGTGGCTGCCGATTGCGGCTACGACGGCCTGTCCTTCGAGGCGACCACCATCGACGAGGTCTCGCTGGACGGCGGTGTGGACCTGATCATCGCGCTGCACGCCTGCGACACCGCCACCGACGACGCGCTGGCCCGGGGCGTGGCGGCGGGCGCCCGCTGGATCGTGGCCGCCCCCTGCTGCCACCGCGAGGTGCGCCCGCAGCTCCAGGTGCCCGAAGTGCTGTCGCCGGTGCTGAGCCACGGCATCCTGCGCACCCGCTCGGCGGAGATCGCCACCGACGCCCTGCGGGCCGCGCTGCTGGAGGCTGCAGGGTACCGCTGCCGGGTGTTCGAGTTCGTCTCGAGCGAGCACACCGACAAGAACCTGATGATCACGGCCGAGCACAAGGGCGAGCCAGCTGCGGACGCAACCGAGCGCGCTCGGGACTTGGCGAGGTTCTACGGGATCAGCCGCCAACGGCTTGCAGAGTTGCTCGGGTTCGCACTGGGTTGATCGCCGCCCGCAGGCGCTGCTTTGGGCTACGCTACCTCTGGTCGAGGAGGCTCGGATGGTCCTCGAGGTGCCTGTTCACGCCGGCAAGGTCCCCCCCAACGGCGTGATTTTGGGCATTGAGGCAGCAAATCGCCTTGGTGAAGGCGGCGTGTCGGTCGGCGACGTGGTGGAGACTCCCCACGGACCACGAACGGTCGTGGAAGTGCGCGACGGCGGATCCGAGGCTTGGGCGGCGGATGGCGACTCCAGCCCCTGGATGCTCGCCATGGGAGCGCGGGCCGCCGAGAGGCTGCGCGTGCATCGATCCGCGAGCGAGGTGGATCACGGCCGCGGCTACGATCCCATCCATCACACCCCGGTCAGCGGTGCGCCGCTTCCCGCCTCGGCGCTGGACTGGCTCCGGTCGCGGGGGGCCGCTGCCATGCTCGAGGACGTGGCCTGGCGTCAGGACCATGCCGAGCTGGCCACCCTCGCCACGAGCTCGCGAGACGAGGGCAAGCGCCCCGGACCTCCCTGGCGCGCGCTGGAGACGAGCTTCGGCCTCGGCCACGGTCCCGTCCGCGAGGGGCTGGCCAGCATGGCCTTCGTGCTGGGCTTCGAGCTACGGGTGGACGAGCTGGGGGTGAGGCTGGGGCTGCGTAGTCGAGAGGCCTCGCACCTGTGGTCGGCCGGACCCATCCAGACGGCCGCGGCCTTCCGGCAGGGCGTGCCTGCTCGAGGCGGCATGCAGGATCCCGAGCTCGTGGGCGACCGCACGGTGCTTCGCTACGCTCACGTCCCTCTGCCGTGGCGGATGCTGCCGGCCCACCTGCTTTCCTGGGTGGCGGAGCTGCTCGGCGAGGAGCCCGAGGCCGTGGATGCGCGCGTGACCGAGGACGGAGCGGGCGCCATCGAGGACGAGCTCAACGCAGCCCTCGATGCGGCGGTGCCGCGCCCTCGCACCCTCGGGGGCCAGCCACTGCGGGCCAAGGACTTCCTGTGGGCCGAGGCCCCGGTGGTGCCCGGCGCCTTCCGTCGGTCGGTGCGACAGGAGGGGCAGCGGGTGCCGCACGGCCTCGACGGCACGCTGCACCGGCTGGTGGCCGAGGTGCGCAACCGGGCGAAGCTGCCCGATCTGCACCCGCAGCTCGAGGTGGAGATGCGTCGGCGCGTGCAGGAGGCGCTGGACGGCTACCTCACCGTGGGGCCGAGCCACGTCGGTGCCTGGGGCTGGTCCGTGGCTCAGGACATCCAGGGCACGCTCCAGCTCGACGGCGTGATGGTCGACTGGGGCGGTCATGCCGTGGCGCTGATCGAGCCGGGTCGTCGCACGGTGGGGCTGCCGCGACCGTTCAGCTCGGTGCTGATGTCGGCGGAGTCGCCCGAGGCGGTGCTGCTCGTGCGCATGCCCGATGGCGTGGACTGCGTGCACCCGGAGCTGGTGGACGGACCACTGGTGCGCCTGCCGCTGCACGTGGCGGGCTCGCTGGGAGCGCGCACGGGCGATCTGGTGCGGGTGGTGACGGCGGTGTCGCAGGAGGCCCAGGACGAGCTGGAGGCGCTGGCCTCGGGAGCGCGGCTGTCGCCGCTGGTGCCGCGCCCCGGCTGGCTCGACGAGGTCGCCGAGCTGTCGGTGGGCAAGGTCGGCGAGAAGCTGGCCACCGTGGCGCGTCTGCAGCGGCTGGATCGGTGCCAGGGGCCCGTGGGCAGCCGGGTGTGGGCGGGCATCCTCCCCACGCCCCGAGGCGACGACGAGGAAGAGGTGGAGCGCGTCCAGCGGGCGTTCTCGATCCTGTTGCGCCTGGCGGAGGGGCCCGGCAACACCATGCCGCCGGGCGTCGCCACCGAGCGGCTGGATCAGCTGGAGCAGAACCTGGGTGAGCGACTGGTGCCCGAGATCCGCAGCCTGTGGTCGGTGCACGACGGACAGCTGGTGGACGCGGGGCCCATGCTGTCCGTCGACGGACGGGACTACCGACTGCTGCCCCTCGATCCCAGTGCCGTGGCCGATGGCCTGGTGCCCCTGGCAGAGGACGACGAGGGACGGCGTCTGCACCTGGATGCAAAGGGCCGGGTGTGGCAGGCCGAGATGCTGGTGACTCAGAGCCTCGGTCGCCTGCTGCAGGTGTCCCTGGCCAAGCAGGTCGGCGATCGCAGCGGGGGATAAGAGGGCGCGTCCCGGAGTCCTCATGATCCTGACTGCGTTGTTCTTCACTGGGTGTCCCCAGTCCGATCCACCGTTCGATCCACAAGCGTGCTTCACCGAGCTCACCACCGCCCTGTCCACCGACGAGATGGAAGGACGAGGGGTGGGCACGGCCGGGCTGGACAAGGCCGCCGCACTCATCGAGGCGCGGTTTCGCGAGGCGGGCCTCGGCGATGGCGGCATGGGCTACCTGCAGCCCTTCGAGGCGACCATCGGCGTGTCGTTGGGCGAGGGCAACGCCATGGCGGAAGGGGACCGCCAGATGACGCAAGGACAGGAGTTCTCTCCCCTGGGGTTCTCGAGCAACGGCACCTTCGAGGGCGACGTGGTCTTCGCCGGCTACGGCATCGTCGCTCCCGATCTGGACTACGACGACTACACAGGCCTCGACGTCGAGGGCAAGGTCGTGCTGGCCATGCGCTACGAGCCTGGCGAGAACGACGCCGAGAGCCCCTTCGAGGGCAAGCGTCCGAGCCGCTTCTCCGACCTGCGCTACAAGGCGCTGCGCGCGCGCGAGCTGGGTGCGGCGGCATTGGTCTTCGTGAGCCCGCAGCAGGGCACCGAGGAGGAGCCCGACAAGCTGCCGCCGCTCAAGCGGGGCCGCCCCACGTCTCGTGCGGGGCTGCCCGTGATCCAGATCACGCGGGCGGAGGCCGATCGCTGGCTGGCCGCAGCGAAGACCGATCTGGCCTCGGTGCGGGCGAAGATCGACGACAGCTACGCTCCGTCGTCGACGGCACTCGATGGCCTGCGGGTGAGCGGCACCGTGGACGTGCTGCCCGAGCAGGCTCAGGTGCGCAACGTGCTCGGCGTGATCGAGGGCACGGGGGCGCTCGCCGACGAGGTGGTGGTGGTGGGAGCCCACTACGATCACCTGGGCATGGGCGGCAACGGCTCCATGGAGCCGGGCGTGGAGGCCATCCACAACGGTGCCGACGACAACGCCAGCGGCACCGCGGCGATGGTGTGCAGCATGGAGGCCCTTGCGCGCGATCTGCCCGAAGGAGACCGGCGCACCGTCGTGGGCATCGCCTTCACCGCAGAGGAGATCGGGCTGGGCGGCTCGGCCTACTACACCGACCACCCGCTGTTCCCCAACGAGGCCACCAACGCCATGGTGAACCTCGACATGGTGGGTCGGATCCGCGACGGCAATCTCCAGGCGCTGGGCACCGACACGGCACCCGAGTGGGAGGAGGTGCTCACGGGTCCGTCGGAGGCCGTGGGGATCACGCTCGAGATGGGCGGCGATGGCTACGGTCCGAGCGACCACAGCAGCTTCTACGAGCACGACATCCCGGTGATCCACCTGTTCTCGGGCAGCCACGAGGAGTACCACACCCCCGCCGACGACGTGGAGACGCTGAACCTGGAGGGGGGCGCCAAGGTCACCACCCTGCTCGTCGACGTGCTCGGCAGCCTGGCCACCCGTCCCGAGCGCCTGACCTACGTGAAGTCGGAGGCGGGTCCGCCCATGGCCGGTGACTCCCGTGGTCGGGGGGCCTACCTGGGCACGGTGCCGGACTTCAGCGCGATGGCCTCGGAGGAAGGCGGTGTGCTGCTGTCGGACGTGCGCGGCGGCGGGCCTGCGGACCGTGCGGGGATCCAAGGGGGCGACACCATCGTGGGGATGGCGGGTGTGGAGGTCCAGAACCTCTACGACATGACCTTCGTGCTGCGCGACCATCGGCCCGGAGACACCATCGAGGTGGTGGTGCTGCGCGGGGAGGAGCGCCTCACCTTGAAGGCCACGCTGGGCTCGCGCGGCGGCACGAAGACCGCACCGGCCGACGACAATCCATCCGAGCATCGCGACTTCTCCGTGGGAGGCGATCCCCACGGCCAGGGCGACGAGTGGAGCCCCACGGCGGGCAAGGCGGTGCCGGATCTGATCGGGGACGGCGAGGACCACATCGCCGATCTGCGGCAGCTCACGTTCGGGGGCGAGAACGCAGAGGCCTACTGGGCCCCCGACGGTCGGAGCCTGATCTTCCAGCGCACGCCCGTGCGCGACGACAGCTGTGATCAGCAGTACGAGCTGAACCTCACCACGGGCCAGGTCACCCTGCTGTCGTCGGGCAAGGGCCGCACCACGTGCGGCTACTTCGCCTATCCCGAGGGCGACGAGGTGATCTACGCCACCACCGAGTCGGCTGGCGAGGCGTGCCCGCCCACCCCCGATCGCTCCCAGGGCTACGTCTGGCCGCTGTACGACAGCTTCGACCTGGTGCACCACGCCCCCGGTCAGCCGCCACAGACCTTCCTGTCGAGCGAGCACTACGACGCCGAGGCCACCGTCTGCATGAAGGACGGCCGCATCGTGTTCACCAGCACCCGCGACGGCGACCTCGAGCTGTACGTGGCCAACGCCGACGGCACGGGCATCGAGCGCATGACCGACACGCCCGGCTACGACGGCGGCGCCTTCTTCAACCCCGCCTGTACCGCCTTGGTGTGGCGGGCGTCGCGGCCCGAAGGCGACGCGCTGGCTGACTACCAGCGGCTGCTCGGCGAGGATCTGGTGCGGCCGTCGAAGCTGGAGCTGTTCTGGATGGATCTGGACACCCGGCAGGTCGAGCAGCTCACCGACAACGGCGCAGCCAACTTCGCGCCCTACCCGCTGCCCGATGACTCCGGCGTGCTCTTCTCCAGCAACGTGGGCGGATCGGGGCGGGAGTTCGACATCTTCATGGCGCCCAGGGGAGGTGGGGAGACCAAGCGGATCACGACGTCGGAGGGCTTCGATGGCTTCCCGATGTTCAGCCCCGACGGGAAGTGGCTGGCCTTCGCCAGCAACCGCGCCACCCCCGAGGGGTCGTCGGATACGAACCTGTTCGTGGCTCGCTGGGAACCCTGATGAAACCTGGAGCCCTCCCGAGATCCGAAAAGGTTTTCAGGAGGGCTCTAGAATGGCGCGTGAAATCTTCCTCGATTGCAGCCGCCGAGACGCCGTGCGCTGCCTCGAGATGGTCCAACGGGACGTGTGCGCCCTACGGCCGGGAGCGTCCTGCTTGGTGGTGCAGTCCGACGACCCCTCCAACCTGGATCTCGTGCTCCAGTGGGCGGTGGAGCAGCGCTTCTGCACGACGCTGCGACGTCAGCAGAACTGCTGGGCGGCGCGGCTGTACGTGCTGCCGGATCACTTCGGCGAGGTGCCGGACTGTGCGGCGCAGCTGCGGCGCATGCGGCGACGGCGCTCGGGGCGCTCCTCGCCGCAGGAGATGGTCTCCACCTGACCCGTCGACGGCCGCAGAGCTGCTCGCACCGCCGCCAGGGCCCGCTTGTCGGTGAGCAGCCCTGCGTGGCCCACATCGCGGAGCAGCACCGTCTGCCCCTCCGGCTCCAGCGACGAGGAGTTCGGGTAGACCACGGTGTCCGACGTGCCCGCCACGGTGACCAGCGTGGCGTGGGGCAGCAGGCGGCCCAGGCTCGGCAGCGTGCTCAGCAACGGGGAGCGACGCGCCATGGCTCGGAGCTCGGGTAGGAAGGTCATGCCGCGCACGGCCGCCGTGCCGCGATGCGGGGAGCCGAGGGTGATCACGGTGCCGATCCCTGCGCGCAGATCGGGCCTCCGATCCAGCACCACCCGGAGCACCAGCCCTCCCATGCTGTGGGCCACCACGTCGAATCGAGGGCCCTCGGTCTGTCGGAGCCCGTCGATGGCCCGCTCTAGGTGGTCTGCGTAGTGATCCAAGGGGGCTATCCGGTGGACCATGGACACACCGAGGGTGCTGCGGCCAGCGCGCTCCAGCACCTGCCGGATCCCCCACATGTTCGTGGCGTTCTGCGAGTAGCCGTGCACGCAGACCACCGGAACGCCGGTGGTCCGTGCAGGACGGCGTAGCGGATCGGACAGCGCGGCCCACAGCGTCCACCAGGCCACCGTGGCCACGCTGCGCAGCTCGCGCAGCACCGTGTGGGGAGTGATGGGAGGGGGCGGATTGCCCTTGTGCACGTGGTAGCGGTGGAAGCGATCGATCTGCACCACCGCCATGGTGCTGACGACACCCGCCGCAACGGTGACGGGGATGAGGAGTACCCAGACGACGCCGCTCATGTCACTGCTTGTATCGCACTCGCACTCGGGTCTGAGCCTTTACCTTCTCGCCGTCCATCTTGGGCGGGTACCAGCGCCACTTGGACAGACCCACCACGGTGGACTGGTGGAGGACCCCCGGGCAGGTCGCGTCGGGTACCACGTCGTAGGGGGTGCCCCGCTCGTCGATGAACACCCGAGCGGTGCAGGCCAGCTCGGACTCGGGCACGTCGCGAGCTTCTCCGGGGAAGGCCAGGGGCACCTTCCGGCGGAGCTGTAGATCTTCGGTGGGGAAGAAGCGGATGGCCGCCATGGGCTGGTCGGGGGCACCCTCCTCGGAGGGTGGGGGCTCGACGGGAGGATCCGCGACGACGTCCTCGGCTTCCTCGTCGATGGAGGGAGGGGTCACGGGCTCGCCAGGGGTCTCGACGGGCTCGAGCTCGACATGCAGGGCGTAGGTGGTCGCCTTCTCGATGGAGATGGTCCGCGACAGATCGGCGAAGCCCTCTCGCCGGAGCACGATCTCGTGCGGGCCGGGCGGCAGGCCGATCTCGTCGAGGGGGGTGAGGCCCACCAGGTCGCCATCGATGGCCACCAAGATGCCACCGGCGACCTCGAGGCGCAGGAATCCCTGGCCCGCATCTGGCGCTGGCGGCGGTCGCTTCGGCTGCAGATCCTGGAGCAGCTTCAGGCCGACCTCGTCGGAGGGGAACGCCAGGAGCAGGGCCTCCACCTTCTTGCGCGTCAGCGTGCGGTCGCCCACGTTCATGGCGCCCAGTGCCTGCTGCTGCAGGCTGCCACGCTCGGCACTGCTCGTGAGCTGGCTCGTGCGGATCAGCACGTCGGGATCGGGCACGTCGACCGCGGCGGTGCGCTGGAGCAGATCCTGAGCTGCCCGGAACTGCCCGGCAGCGATGAGGGACTCGGCCTCGTCGAGCAACAGGGTGAGCCCCTCGGTGCCCATGCTGGGCTCGACGTCCGTGGGGACTGGCTCGGTGTCGCGCGTGGCCACCCACAGGACCACCAAGGCCTGGAGCACCAGCAGCGTCACCAGCGAGATGCCGATCCAGGTCCGGCTGCGGCGGGGTGGGTGGGGCGTGGCCGTGGCCAGCGCGCTGTGGTGGACCAGCGGGGAGGACAGCCACCCGTCGCGGCCTTCGGGGAAGGCCTGGCGCACCACGTCGCTGACCTGCTCGTCGGTGACGGGGCCGCCCGTCCCCTCGAGGTACTGCTCCAGCGCCTGCCGCAGCCCGCGGGCGGTGGGGCGCTGCTCGGGTCGCTGATGCAGGCATTGTCGCACGATCACGTCGATCGCGGGATCCAGCTCCGGCGCCAGCTGGCCCTTGACGTCGAGGTTGCGGAAGCGATCCGACACCATGGCGTCGGCGCGCCACGGAAAGCGGCCCACCAACGCAGTGAACAGCACCACCCCCAGCGAGAAGATGTCCATGGCGGGCGAGGGCGTGCTGCCGGTCAGGGCCTCCGGCGCCAGGTAGCGGAACTTGCCCTTGATGACGTCGGTCTGGGTGGTGGACTCACGGTCTTCGAAGCGCGCCACACCGAAGTCGATGAGCTGCGCCTGGCCGCCGCTGGCCACCAGGATGTTGGCCGCAGAGATGTCGCGGTGCACCAGGTTCAGCGGGGCGCCCTGCGGATCGGTGGCGCGGTGGGCGTAGTCGAGGGCCGAGGCGACGTCGAGCAAGACCCGAACGGCGATCCGCGCGGGCAGTCCCGCGTCGTCGCCGCGGCGCTTCAGGAGCTGCAGCAGGCTGGGGCCGTCGACGTACTCCTGCACGATGAACGGCACGCCCCCCGAGACGTCGAACTCCTCCACGCGCGGGATGTTCGGGTGCTTCAGCAGCGTGCCGATCCGCGCTTCGTCGAAGAACATGTCGTGGTAGTCGGGATCGTCGAGGTGACCCGCCTGAAGCACCTTCACCACGACGTGGCGCGAGAAGCCGCGGTAGCCCGAGATCTTGCACAGCCACGTCTCGGCCATGCCGCCCTCGCCCAGTCGCCCCACGACCTCGTAGCGGCCGAGGATCGGGGCTGGCTTCTGGGGATTGAGGGACTCGAGCATGACCGACTCAAGGGCACGGGCTGGTGCGCCGACACATTATCGACCGGGTCGTCGAACCGTCGCAGTCAAGTCGGCTCGAAGTCCGACAAGGCGATGCGATCGAGGGGGATCCGGTGCCCGAACTCCGTCCAGGTGAGGTTCGCAGCGAGGTGGTCGCGGCGCGCCACCCAGGGCGGGACCACCGCGGGCGGCTGCAATAATCCGCTCTGCACCAGGGGCGCCAGCGCTACTGCGTCTCCGGGCGTCAGCCGCCCCACGAACAAGGTGACGGGCAGGTCGTGGCGGTGCTCTCGCATGGCCGCGAGCAGGAAGGTGTGCACCTCTCGCAGGCCCGACAGGTACACGACGTCCTTGGTGAAGGCGACACCGCCGCGCACGTCCCCACCGCGGAACACGCGCATGGTGGAGCGATAGGCCTCCACCTCGGGCTGGCCGGCCTCGAGCAGCAGGCGGAACACGTCGAGGAAGTCCGCTCCCTGCAGGGCCGCGTGCACGGCCTTCACCCGCAGGGCCACGCGCTTGAGGCGCAGCAGATCGATGGTGTCGGTGATGAGCTCTGCGAGGGTGGCCAGCCCTTCTTGGGTGGCGGCCGTTCGGGGCGACGACAGGCCCAGCGATCGCAGCCACCGCTGGTTGCGGCCATTGCGCTTGGTGGCCGAGTGCACCAGCGCTTCGTGCTGCAGCAGCTGCTCGAGCTGCGCCTCGGTGTACCGCACGCCATCTCGCAGCCGCACCCGCTTCGAGCCTGCCGCCGCCAGCGATCCCAGCGCCGGATCCAGCTGCACGGGCAGGGGCTCGTCGAAGTGGGGCGCGGCCATCTGCTCCAGGCGGGTCGCCGCCTCCTCCGCCGACAGCGTGCCGTCTTCGGGGTCACAGGCCATGCTGCCTGCTGCCTCGATCAGGTGCTCCGCCTCTTCGAGGGGGCTGGGCGCCCCACGCACGATCCGGTCCTCGGGCCCGCCGAACAGCTCCAGCGACACCTCGGCGAAGCGGGGGGTGCCCGCCGTGCGGAGCAGCTCCAGGGCACGCAGGTAGCCCCGTGCCGTGCGCACCAGGAAGGCCCCCGCGGGGTGCTCGGGATCCGCCCGTCGGGCCACGTGCTCGAGTGGGGCCTCCAGCGGATCGAGGTCGTCGATCTCCAGGGGCGGAGGCTCGGGCAGGATCGGAGCGCCCTTCCGCCAGGCCGCCAGGAAGGGTGCCTCCACGGAAGCAGGCCAGGTCAGCGTTCCGAGGACCCGCACGGAGCGCGCAGCGCGGACCAGGGTGCGGTCCAGGGTCTTCAGGGTGCCTTCGAGGGGAGAAGGGCTCACTGGGGGCGGAGGATCAGTTCCATGGGGTGGGTGCATCGGTCACATCGTACCCACACTGCCTCGTCGGCCACCGCTCCGGTGTCCTCGATGGCCATGTCTTCTCCGCAGCTGGGGCAGATCCCGCGCACCGTTCCGACCCGTGCGTGGATCCGGTGGACGTAGGCCGCGATCCCCAAGCCCAGCAGGGGCAGCAGCCAGGTGCTGATGAGGTGGACGCCGGGCACCACGATGGAGAGACCGCCGAGGAGGATGCCGCCCAGGGCGATGGCGCCTGCGCGGGTGGTGCGGTCCGTGGCGGCGTAGCGCGTGACCACCGCGGTTCCCTCCACGGGATCCCCGCTGCGTTGCTTCAGCGTTACCGTCTCGTTCGTCATGCTGCCCCCTTACCACGCACCCAACGGCCCACACGGGCGGCCGCGGGTCCCCGGCATTCCGGTGCCGGGTCTTCAGCGCGCCCTGCAGGCGCACGGGGTGGCGATCCTCGATGGGGGACTGGCCACACAGCTCGAGGCGGACGGCCACGACCTGGACCACCCGCTGTGGTCGGCACGCGTGGTGATGGAGGCGCCCGACGCGGTGGTGGCAGTGCACGAGCGCTACCTGCAGGCGGGGGCCGACTGCGTGATCGCGGCCACCTACCAGGCCACGCCCCAGGGGTTGATGGCGCTGGGGCTCGAGGCCTCGCGCGCCGAGGCGGTGATGCTGCAGGCGGTGCGCTTGGCGCTGCGCGCTCGCGGTGACGGAGCCGCTGCGGTGGCGGCGAGCGTGGGGCCCTACGGCGCCACCCTGGCGGATGGCTCGGAGTTCCGCGGCGACGACGGGTTGTCGGTGGACGAGCTGGTGGCGTTCCACCGACCGCGTTGGGAGCTGCTGTGCGGCAGTGGAGCTGATCTGCTGGCCTGCGAGACGGTGCCCAGCCTGCGCGAGGTTCGGGCGCTGGCGTCACTGTTCGCCGAGGGAGCGCTCCCGGGCTGGATCAGCGTGTCGTGCCGCGACGGCGCGCACCTCTCCGACGGCACCCCCATCGAGGAGGTGGCGCGGGTGGTGCAGGCGTCCGACGCGGTGTGGGCCTGGGGCATCAACTGCACGGCCCCGCGCCATGTCACGCCGCTGTTACGTCGCTGTCGGCAGGCGGGCCTCACGGCCCCAGCGGTGGTCTATCCGAACTCCGGAGAGCGCTTCGACGGGGATCGTCGCTGCTGGGTGGGCGAGCCCGACGTGCACGACTTCGTGGCGCAGGCATCGGAATGGAAGGCGCTGGGGGCCGCCGTGATCGGCGGCTGCTGCCGCACGGGTCCCGACCACGTGGCGGCGCTGACCCGGGGCCTGCGCGACGTGTCATGATGCCGCCATGTCGGAATCGAACCGCGGCCGTCGCTCGGGCGGCTTTGTGCGTACGCTGCTGTTCCTGCTCCTGCTGGGCGGTGCGCTGGCCTACGTGATCCCTTGGGTCTACCGCTCGGGGGACGCCTTCGGCTACGAGCGTGGTCACGCCCAGGGATTCCGGGAGGGCTACGGCAACAGCAAGGATGCGCGCACCATCGTGCAGAAGGGGGGCGGTGCGGCGCTGAACCTGGACGTGCAGGCGGTGGTGGACGGGCTGTCGGATCTGGGACAGGATCCGCCCTCGCCGCGGTTCGTGTCGGCCCTGGACCGGCTGTACGAGGCCCTCATCGAGCGTACGGGGCGGGCCTACCCCTTCGAGGCGGGCCACGCGCAGCGGGCGCGGACGACCTGGTCGCAGATGAAGGCCCCGGTGATCGCGGCGAACCACGACACGCTGTCGGGATGGCAGGCGCGGCGGGCTCCGCTGCCGGGGAGCCGGATGTCGCTGTCGCACCACACGGCGGCGAGTGATCTGCACACCTTGCTCAAGGACGAGGCCTGCGGCGTGGTGCGGGAGGCGTTCCTCACGTCGGTGGCGCCGGACGAGCCGCGGCCGGTGATCTCGGGGCTGTGTGCGTTCGTGGACAAGGAGCTGCTGGCTCCCTGGGCGCGCGAGCTGTCGGAGGCGGCGCTGGCGAGGGACGTGTCGGCCTCGGTGACGGCGGCGGAGACGCGGCACCGCAAGGCCATCATGGAGCTGGCGACGGCCGAGGTGCAGGTGCAGGGCCGCGTGCGGCACGACTACGAGTCCAAGGTCTTCGAGGGGTGGCCCATCGAGTCCACGGACGTGGCCACGCTGGAGGTGCGCGGCACGGGCATCGTGAAGTCGGGCTTCAAGATGCACGAGTCCTACGAGGTGACGGTGCTGCACGACGAGCACCTGATCCGGGTGGCGCTGCCGCGGGCGGAGGTGCTGTCGAACACGCTGGTGCCGGAGTTCTCGCAGGAGAAGGAGGGCTGGTGGACGTCGCTGACGTCGGCGCAGCGCAACCAGGCGATCGCGGCGCTGCAGAAGCAGGTGGAGGCTCAGGCGCTGAAGGACGGGTTGCTCGCACAGGCCGAGGAGCGGGCGGAGGGTCTGGTCCAGGATCTGTACAGCCCGGTGACGGCGCTGCCGGGGTCGCAGTATCGCGTGGAGGTGGTGTTCGCGGGACAGGCTCCGGTCGAATGATACGCGCGAGATGAGGAGGGCGTGATCGGGCTGTTGACGCTGTGGCTGGCGAGTTTGGCGTCGCTGGCGTCGCCACCGACGGACTCCGAGCGGTTGGTGCGCATCGATCGGATGTACGCGTCGTACCGGGTGGCGTTCTCGGGTGTGCGAGACGTGTCGGCGGCGGAGCTGAAGACGACGCTGGACAAGGGCAGCGACTGGGTACTGGTGGACGTGCGTCCGCCGGTGGAGCGCGAGGTGTCGACGCTGCCGGGATCGATCACGCTGGCGCAGCTGCGGGCCGATCCGGCGGCCTACCAGAAGCGGCGGATCGTGGTGTTCTGCACGGTGGGGGCGCGCAGCGGCTGGGAGGCGCGGAGCCTGACCAAGGAAGGCTTCGACGTGCGCAACCTGCGGGGGAGCCTGCTCGCCTGGACGCACGCGGGGGGCACGCTGGTGGACGCGGCGGGTGCACAGACGCGGCGAGTGCACGTGTACGGCCGGCGCTGGAACCTGGTGGCGAGCGGCTACGAGCCGGTGATCACGGCGGCGGACGGCTCGGTCGAGGTGCTCTCGCACGAGCGTTGATTGGGTCGGGGATGTTGCGGTCTTCGTCGTCGCGTTTTTCAGAGCCGCTGGCACGGGACCGGGGCTCTTCGAGCCTGGATCCGGCCCCTTGCCGACGGCTCCGCAATCTGCTCGACTCCCTAAGGGGCGAAGCGGATCTGCACCTCGGTGGTCACTGCCACCGGTTGTCCGTCCACCGTCGCCGGATCCCAGCGCCAGCGCTTCACGGCCTTCAGCGCGGAGGCCTGGAAGCCCGTCGGACAACTGATGATCTGGGCGTTCCTCGTGGCGCCGCCCTTGGTGACCAGGATCTCCATCCGACACTCGCCGTTCGGTAGGCCGCGTTCCTCCACCAGCTTGCGCGGCAGCTTCGGGGGCACGCGGTGGGCGGGCCGGGGTGGGGACTCGGTGTGCACGTATGCCGGCAGGTCTGCGCGCTCGGTCTGCATGTCCTGGGCGTCGAACACCAGCTCGGCTTCGTTGTCTGCGTCGAAGCGCACGGTGACCGTGAAGCGCTCGCGATCGCGCGAATCCCCTCGATGCTGCAGGATCCAGTCACGGGCGGCATCGATGGAGGCGCGGCGCACCTCCGGATCACAGGACTGCGCCCACACCACCACCGCTCGGTTGCCGTCCACCTGAACGATCAGCTCGCACGTGGCCCGACCCTCGAGCCCGAGGGTGCTGGGATCGGGCCGCGGTGCGTCGTAGACCTCCACGATCTCCCGGCCGGGCCGCATGAGCAGGAAGATGGGCGGGTGATCGGGCAACGGCACCTGCGCCTGGCGCTCGCCGGCCGCGAAGAACATCAGCGGCTCGCGATCGCCGATCTCGGGCTTCTTGGGCAGCGACACCCGCACCAGGCCCGGTCCGAGATCTCGCTCCACAGTGGGGGTGAGGGCGGCGCGGATGAACCACAGGCGCTCCGCGCGCGTGAGCGCGTCGAACTGGCGCGTGGTCCACAGCTTCATTCGGTCCTCGTCCGGCTTCCACTCGTCGGCTTCGGGCCGCTGAGTCGGATCGAAGGTGGCGCTGAACCGGATCGAGGTCTCCAGCGGCTCGCGATGGAGCGTGGGGGGATCGAAGCGCCAAGCCTTCACGGCGTCCCGCACGGCGTCGGCGTAGGCGGGATCGCAACCCGTGGCCCGCACCCGCTGGGCCACGCCCGCGACGTCGGCACGCACGTCCACCTGACAGGTCTCCACGTCCGTCGCCCCTTCCTTGGCGTCGGGGAAGCGCAGGAAGGTCCAGGCGAGGATCGAGAAGGGAGCCGCGTCGACGCCCGTGGGCAGCGTGAGGTTCGCGCCCGACGACTGGCGCACCAAGACGGCCACGTCGGTGTCGGGCTCGTGGGGGTAGACGAACCAGATCTCCGCCA
This sequence comes from Myxococcales bacterium, assembly GCA_019634415.1. Classification (GTDB taxonomy): domain Bacteria; phylum Myxococcota_A; class UBA796; order UBA796; genus DRPG01. The sequence continues at coordinate 31,458 of JAHQVJ010000116.1, read as the reverse complement.
GCTCCTGGGGCCGTGCGTCCTCGGAGGCCTCGATGGACCAGGCATCCAGCGTGGCCATGGCCTCGGAGCGAGCGGACTGGGGGCAGCCGCGATCGTCGACGCTCGGGCCCTTTGCCGTCCAGCGCAGGCCGAGGCGGCAGGTGCGATCCTCCTTGTCGAGAACCAGGATCGGCGGAGGCCGCCAGCTCACGACGTCGAAGCTGCCCGCTTCGGTCTCGATGCGGAACGGAAGCTCGGCCATCTCGGGGGTTGCGAGAGCCGTAGCGCCAACAAGAAAGGCGGAGGTCAGCACGCAGCGGGAGTATCGTCGGGCCGCGACGACGACCAGCAGGTGTGCTACGTCGTGGCCGTGGAGGTGAATGTGGGTAGGCGTGGTCGTCCTCGTAGCGGCATGTTGGGAACGGGTCCGATGCGGCGTGGAGGGCGGCGGAGTGCGGAGAACCGGCTGGGGGCGGTGGCGCGGCAGCGCATGATGGAGGGCAACCAGCTGTTCCGCTCGGGCGACTATGCGGCAGCGGCGGAGCGCTTCGAGCGCATGGCACCGGTGGCTCGCGATCGCGGCATGCCGCGGGTGGCGGCGCACTTGAGCGTGCGCGCGGCGGCGAGCCACGCGAAGCTGGGGGCGCAGGCGGCCTTCGATACGTGGCTGGACCACGCGATCGCAGACGCGAAGCAAGACGGCGACAAAGAGCGCTCCTCTCGCATGTTCGGCAAGCTGCTGAAGGTGGTGCGCGACTCCCCGCTGGCGGGCCAGGCGGATGCCCTGGAGCAGAAGGTCCGCTCCCAGGTGGGCGTGCCACCGAAGGTGCCGGAGGGCGAGGTGGTGGTGAACCGGAGCATGCGGCGCCACCTGCCGAGCAAGTGCGCGGCCTGTGGTGCGCCCGTGGAGGCGGACGAGGTGGAGTTCAACGAGGACGGCAGCGTGGACTGCGATCACTGCGGCTCGATCCTGCAGGGCTAGCCCGCTTGCCCAGCTGCTCTCGGTCGCCTGGTGGCCACCGGAGACTCGGCCGCCCGACACAATCGATGCAGGGTGCGACCGCCTCGTGACGTACGTGGGGTGATCGGAGGAGGGAGGCTCGGATGTGGCTCTTGGCAGGATTCCTCACGGCGTTGCCCACCGTTGCGCAGCCGTCTGACGCAGAGGAGGGGGAGCGCTGGCGTGCCCTCGACCCCAGCTATCCGGACGACACGGAGGTGGAGCCGTTCACCGTCGTGCCCCTGGTGTGGCGGGGGGAAGACGACGGGCTGTGGAAGGGCGTGACTGGCGAGGATCTTCGAATCCACCTCCTGGAGCAGGCGAGGGAGGCGGGGTGGCCGGTGTCGGGCGCTGAGAACCTCCTGTTCTCCGTGGACCGATCCGATGAGGCGCGCTTCCTGTTGGGCGGCGAGATCACCTCCGTCGACGACACGTCCTACCCCGACCCCAGTGGGGTGAAGGCTCAGATCCGCTGGGAGCTGATGGACCGTCGCTTGGCGGAGGTGGTCTACGAGGTGACGACGTGGGGCTGGATCTCCAAGAACGGGGAGCCCACGGCCGCCGATCTGCTGTGGGTGGCCCTGGGCAACGTGCTCGGCCGCCCCTCCTTCGTCGACGCCCTCGGTGGGTCCACGGCCGCCGCGGAGCTCGCCCCCGGCGCGACGTTGTCGACGTGCTCCGCTCCGTCCACTCCTGGAGGGATCGACACCCTGCGGTCTGCCGTCGTGCGGATCACCCACGGGGCAGGCACTGGCAGCGGTGTGGTCGTGAGCCCCGATGGATTCGTGATGACGGCGGCCCACGTGGTGTCGGCCGGTGCGTCGACGGAGGTGTCGCTGAGCGGGGGGCCCACGTTGCCCGCGCGGCGGGTCCGCCACGACGAGCTGCGAGACGTGGCCTTGCTCGAGATCGAGGGGGCTGGCTTCCCCTGCGCGCCGCTGCGCACGGACGAACCGGACGTGGGGGATCGCGTCCACGTGGTGGGCTACCCGCTGGGGTCGACGCACAGCTCGGCGACCGCCGGGATCGTCTCGGCCCTTCAGCCCATCGATGGGCGTCGCTGGCTGCAGACCGATGCCGCGGTCAACCCGGGCTCGAGCGGCGGCCCCCTCTTCGACGAGCAGGGCCGAGTCGTGGGGATCGTGAGCGCGAAGATGGTCGGACAGTCACTCGAGGGGCTGGGCTACGCCGTACCCACGCAGGACGCCCTGCGGAGCCTGGCCGTCGAGCTTGCGGACGTCTCGACGGTGGAGGGGGATCCCCTCCACGAGGAGGGACCTCGCCCTCGCGTCGTGGACGACGCCGATCCGGACGTCAGCTGGCCACCACCCACACAACGTGTGTGCGTGTTCCGAATGGGCTGGGACGACTCGATCGTCCCCGTGACGGTTGGCCGCGTCGTCGTGCGCATGCCGACTCGTAGCTACGCCTGCATCTCGGCCCAGCCGGGCGATGTGCGCGTGGCGCGGAGGGGAATGACGCCGATTCGAGTCCGCGTGACCGAGTCGGACAACGCCTACGTCCGCATTCTCCACTCGGCCAACAAGAGCCGACGCGAGACGTTCCTTCGCGTCGTCCAGCAGCTCGAAGAGGTGACGCCGGTGAGCAGCGACTCCGACTCGGTGGAATGAGCCGGCGCGGTCGCTCAGCGATTCCGGCTGTTGGCAGCGGCCACCGCCCACAACAGCTCGATCACGCTGTCGGCGCCTAGCCGCTCGGTGTACGCCGCCATCACGGCTGGCATGGTGTGCTTGCGCTTGGGCAGCTGCAGCTCCTGACCGTGCTCCGCGATGGCGCGCGCCATCACGGCGTCGAGGAACGCTCGCCGGGGCAGGCTGGTGCGCGCCTCGGCATTGCGGAACGCCTTCGCCACCTCGGGGTCTACGGCTGGCGTGCTCCGCGCGGTCCCGGACGCAGCGACCGCAGGCTCCAGCACCGCGCCGACCTGCGCCAGGAACGTCTCGAGCCCGAGCTCCTGTACGTCCCGGGCCATGGCCTCGATGTGTGCGATCCCTAGCTTCGGGGTGGCCCGCGAGGTCTTGATCCGCTCGAGGAGAAGTCGGGTCTGGTCGCGCACGGGTGATCCTCCCACAGGTGTTCGGGCTCTGGATGCGTCCCCACGTACGCACGAACGCGTCCGAGCGCACCGCAGGTCGCTCGAAGCCCTGGTCGCCTACGGTTCGTCCTCCTCGCTGTCCTCCGCCTCCAGATCAAGCTGCAGCAACAGCTCCTCCGCCACCGCCACCGCTGCCGGCCCCGCCTTGCCCATCCGCCGCACGATCCGCCGCAACGGCGTGGCCTCGTGCAGGGCGTTCTGCTTCTTCAGGAACGAGTTCAAGTGCAGCAGCGGATCTGCCTGCGGCATCGTCTGGCGAAACGTCTGCTCCGGTGCCAGCACCGCGCCCAGATCTGCCGACACCCGCTCCGGTGTGTCCCGAAACAGCTCCACGTAGTTCGCCTCCGTCACGTTCTTCGGTCGCACGAAGTTGAACAGGGGCGCCACACGCTCGTGGATGTCGAAGCCGAACACCTCTCGCGCCGCCCGATTCATCGTGACCAGACCCCGCGTGGCCGAGTCGTTGGGCTGCACGGGCGCCACGATCTTGTCCGCCAGTGACAAGGCGCAGTGCGACAGCAGCGACGCCGCCGGCCCACAGTCCACCAGCACCAGATCGAAGTCGCGCTTGAGCTCCTGCAGCCCCTCCGTGAAGTTGTCGCGGTACAGGTCGTGCGCCCCCGCCGACGCCCGACAGAACTTCACCATCCGGAAGTCCGAGGGCAGGATCGCCAGCTGCCGCGGACGCTCCATCATCAAGGGCACCGGCAGGCTCTGCACGGACCGGCGCGGCAGCTTCTGCGGCCGCACCGCCAGCAGCTCGAAGTCGTGGTCCGCTGCCACCGGCTGTACCAGCCGGATCGGCTCGAACAACGACAGCGCCGTGCGACCCGTCTCGCTCGCGCTGCGCATCACCTCCGGCGTGAGGAACACGTCCGACAGGTTCTCCTGAGGGTCGAGATCCACGAACAGCACCCGACGCCGCTCGGACTTCGCCAGGATGAACCCGGTGAGCGCGCACAAGGTCGTCTTGCCCACGCCGCCCTTGAAGTTCACGAAGGACACCACCCGGCCGCTCGTCGCCTGCGCAGCCGTCCAGCGGATCGCCACGCCGAGCGCGCGCTGCACCGCTGGCCCCACGTTGTGGTTGTAGCGGATGATGTGCCGTGCCGTCTGCAGCCGCACGGCCCACTCCGGCTCCGTCAGTGCTGCCGGATCGAGCCCCCGGGCCAGCGGCACGATGGGCTTGCCCGCCAGCTGGGCGTACTCCACCTCCTGCTTCACCCACTCGCTGCTCAGCGAGGCCTCCGACAGGATCACCACCAGGCACAGCGAGCGGCGGATCTTTCGCTCGATCCGCTCCGGATCGCGCTCGCCCCCCGTGAGCTGCCCGTCGAACCAGGGCGTGTGCCCCTGCGTGGCCACCACGTCACGGATGGCGTGCACGTTGCCGCCGTCGGCGTGGTCGTAGGAGATGAAGACCTGGCTCATCCGGGAGCAGCTCGCGTGCGTGCGGGGGCGGAGCAGCGAAGGCACGTTCGTCGCGCTCCCAGCGGAGCGTCGACCGGTAGGTCAATAGCTAGGGCGGGGTGGAGCGGATGTCCACCCACTGGTCGGCGTCCATGCCGCGATGCTCCGTGACGCGCCCGTCGGGCCAGCGCACCTCGATGGCGTCGACGCGGGCTTCGGTGCCCAGGCCGACGTGCACCTGGGGTGGCCCCCCCGAGTTGAAGCTCGTGCTACCGGCCTCCACCGTGCGCTGAAGCCGCAGATCGCCCGCCTCCACCGTGATCGTGGCCCCCACGCCGAACGCGTTCGCGCCGGCGTCGTGCAGCCGGATCGCCAGCCAGTGTGCGCCCGGATCGCAGTGCTGCTGGTAGACGACCACGCGGCCGCCAAGCTCCCGCTTCACCACGTCGAGCCAGCCGTTGCCGTCCAGATCCGCCACCACGTAGCCGCGGATCACGTTGTCGTCGCCGAAGCCCCAGGCCGCCCCCACCCGCTCGAAGGCCTCGCCGGTGTTCCGATAGATCTCGTCGGCCTGGCGCATCTCGGCGTTGCTGCTCTGTGGGATCGCGCCGTAGCCCATGGGCAGATCCAGCAGCCCGTCGTTGTCGAGGTCCACGAGCTGCCCACCCCAGGCCACGCGCTGACGGTTGGCCACGTCGGGCACCAGCGACTTGGACTGGGCCACGTCCACCCAGATCCCCGACTCCGAGGACTGCAGCAGCGCGATCTCGTCGATCCCCGGCACGGCGAAGTCGGTGATGCCGTCGCCGTTCAGATCGCCTGCGGCGAGACCCATGCCCGCCAGGCTGACCTCGGTACCCGTGCCCTCGAGCTGGGTGAGCACCCCGTCCGTGTTGTCGAGGAGCAAGTTGCCGTCGAGCACCTCGGGCAGATCCGCCACCACGTACAGCTCGGGCTCGGGATCGTCGTCGATCTGGTGCCAGCCTGCGGCCATGACGCGCAGGTACTGCAGGTCGGGGGTGAGCAGGTCGTTCACGATGGCGAAGGCCCCGCCGCCGTCGTTGCGCAGCAGGGTGCTGTCGCAGGGGCTGTAGCCCTCCTGGCCGTTGATCCCGAGCCGGCCGTAGAACAGATCGAGATCACCGTCGAGATCGAAGTCCGCCCAGGCCGCTGCCCCGCCACATCCCGCCACCTGCGGATCCCAGCTGGGCTCGGCGCGGGCCGTGAAGGTCCCGGCCCCGTCGTTGACCAGCAGCGTCACGGGCTCGCGCGCCCGGTAGACCACCAGATCGAGATCGGCGTCACCGTCGAAGTCTGCGGCACTGGCGCCGAAGGCGTCGCGCAGGCCACCCTCGGGCATCGCCGTCTCGGTGACGTCGTCGAAGGTGCCGTCGCCGCGACCGCGCAGCAGGCGGGACACGGGCTCGGTCTGTGGCACGAACAGGTCGAGCACCCCGTCGCCGTCGAAGTCCGCCACCGTCACGCCGCGGCCGCCCTCCGTCAGGTTGCCCGTGCGGCGCCACTCCTCCCCGAGCACGGTGCGGGTGAAGACCGTGGTGCGCTCGCTGCCGCACTCGATGGGGCCGGACTCCGTGACGCGAGGGTCCACGCTCCCCGTGCATCCGATCACCACTCCCAGCCACAGCCTTTGCATGGGCCCATGGTTACACGCGCGGGTCCCACTCGCCGATGATAGATTGAGCGCCATGTTCACCATGGGTCTGGCTGGCTTGTTGGCGTGTGGCGGGGGGAACGGGCGAGACGATGGCCTCGTGCTCGGCTCCCCCTCCGACCAACTCGTGCGCGTATCCATGGCCGTTCGTGGCGTTCGCCCTAGCATCGCCGAGATCGAGCGCATCGAGGACGACCCCGACGCGCTGCCCGATCTCGTCGACGAGTGGATGCACAGCGACGCCTTCGGGGCCACCATCCGCGACATGTGGGCCGAGGTGCTGCTGCTCCGCAACGACACCTTCAACCAGCTGCCCGCCGTGGGTGACCTGGAGGGCTACCAGCTCGACGACATGTACCAGGGCACCGTCGAGGAGCCGCTGCGCTTCATCGAGCACGTGGTCATGACGGACCGGCCCTTCACCGACATCGTCACCGCCTCCGACATGATGACCGGAGACGTCACGGCGCGGATCTACGGGGTGCCCTACGACTTCGCCCTGGGGGGCTGGCAGCTGTCCAGCTGGCCCGATGCGCGCCCCAAGGCTGGCATCCTGTCGAGTGCCCAGGTGTGGCGTCGCTGGGAGAGCGACGGCAGCAACTTCAACCGGGGCCGGGCCAACATGGTGGCCAGCCGGCTGCTGTGCGAGGACTTCGAGTCGCGCGACATCCTGGTGGACGGCGGCGTGAACGTCGCCGACGAGCAGGCCGTGGCCGATGCGGTGCAGGACCGCGCCGACTGCGTCACCTGTCACCAGGCGCTGGATTCCATGTCCGCCTACTTCTGGGGCTACAAGAAGCTCATCCACCGCAACTACGTGGCCGACAGCCACCGCGAGTACGGCTGCGCCTTCGACTGGACCGACGGCAACACGCCCGAGTTCGGCCCCAGCTACCTGCCCGAGGACTACTGCTACCCCATCAAGCAGTACAACCCGGCCGACGAAGACGACTGGCTGCTGTGGGACCTGCGCGCCCCCAGCTACTACGGCACCCCCGCTCGGGATCTGTCCGAGGTGGGGCAGCTCATCGCAGACGACCCCCGCTTCTCGCAGTGCATGGCCCGGACCTTCTTCGGCTACCTGTCCCAGACGGATCCCGACGAGGTGCCCTTCGACATCGCGGTGGACCTGCAGGCGCGCTTCGAGGACTCCGGCTTCGATGCCCGCTCCTTGGTGCACGACGTGGTGACCCACCCTGCCTTCCTGGCGGTGCGGTCCGAGGAGGCCGAGCATCCCGTGGCCGGGCTCAAGACCGTGCGGCCCGAGCAGTACGCCCGCGCGGTGCAGGCGCTCACGGGCTACCGCTGGATGTCCGAGGCGGATCCGCCCAGCTGCGACAGCCCTGGCCGCTCCGACGTGCAGCGGTTCGGCACCCAGTGCTGGGGGGCCGTGGACCTGTCCGTGAGCGACGTGTACGGCTTCCGCTCCATGGCCGGCGGGGTCGACGGCAAGGTCATCGTCACCCCCACCCACAACCCCACCCCCACCAAGACCCTCACCATGAGCGTGCTTGCGTCGGACGCGGCAGGCCGAGTGGTGGACACGGACTTCGCGCTGCCTCCCGCCGAGCGGCGGCTGCTGCGGCTGGTGGAGGCCGACACGCTGTCGGAGAAGGCCGTGCGCGAGCAGCTGGCCTGGCTGTACCTGCGGATCCTCGGCGAGCGCGTGAAGCCCAACGGCGACGAGGTGTCGGCGAGCCTTCAGCTGTACAAGGTGGGCCTGCAGCAGCGAGGCGATGCCCCTGGCGCCTGGAAGCTGACCATCAGCGCGCTGCTCCAGGATCCGCGGATGATGTTCTGGTGAGGCTCGGAGGGCTCCTCCTGGCGTTGGCCGCGTGCTCGGGCGGCACGGACACGCCCACGGATCCGTGCACGGCCCCGGAGGCGCCCACCTGGAGCAACTTCGCCCAGGGCCACGTGCAGACGTGGTGCACGCCCTGCCACACCCGCAGCCTCACGGGCGAGGCCGCCCGCCAGGGCGCGCCCGCTGGTGTCGACTTCGACACCTACAGCGACGTGATCACTCACGCCACGGCCGTGCGGGTGTGGGCCACCGGCGACGTGCCCGCCATGCCGCCCCTGGGGGGCGTGGACGCGCGCGACGTGTCTCGCTTCGACCAGTGGCTCGAGTGCGGCGCGCCCGGCGAAGACGCCCCTGCCGGGCCCTGCGACGAGCGTGTGCGGGGCGATGCGGCGACCATCGCGACCCAGGCCGACGCCGACGCGCTGTGCAGCTCCGGCGTGAACGTGGTGGAGGGCCTGACGGTGACGGGCTCGGCGACGCTGCCGTGCCTGTGTGCGGTGGATGGGCCGGTGGTCGTGCAAGAGGGCACGGTGGTGCTGCCCGAGCTCGTCGAGATCACGGGCACGCTGCTGGTCACCGGGGACGCCAAGCGACTCGAGGCACCGCAGCTCGTCGAGATCGTGGGAGCCACGACCCTCGAGGGGCACGTGCTCGACGGCGTGGAGCTGCCGCGGCTGGATCGGGTGGGGGGCCACCTGACGGTGCGCAACACCTGGGCTTTGGTGTACCTGCGCCTCGACGGGCTGCAGCGGGCGGGGGCCGTCTCGCTGTCGGAGCTACCGGCCCTGCGACAGGTGGCGCTGCCGCGGCTGCGTGAGGTGTTCGGGTTCTTCGAGGTGCTGGACGCGCCGGCTCTCCAGGAGCTGGCCGAGACCAACGCCGTGGTGCGCATCGACGGGGATCTGCGGATCGAGCGCACGGGGCTTCGGCAGCTCGACCACTGGGCGTTCCAGTTCCTGGAGACGCTGGGTGGCTCGCTGCGCATCGTGGACAACCCCGAGCTAGCCAGCGTGGAGGGCTTCACGCTGCTCCCCGAGGCTCCCGGTGATCTGGTGGTGGCCGACGACCCGCTGCTCCGGGGCGTGACGGGCTTCGACAACCTGCGCCGCGTGGGGGGCGATCTGGTGCTGGCCCGCAACGAGGGGATGGAGCAGCTCACGGGCTTCGTCAACCTCACGGCTGTGGATGGCACGCTCACGCTCGACGACCTGCCCGAGCTGCGCTCGGCGAACCCGCTGGTGGGTCTGTCGGAGCTGGTGGAGGTGGGGGGGCTGGGTGTGCTGCGGCTGCCCGTGTCTCGCTTCGACGCGCTGCCGGCGCTGCACACCGTGTCCGGTGATCTTCGCTTCGAGGACAACGACGATCTCGACGACATCGACGGCTTCGATGCGCTCGAGACGCTCGTGGGCACCCTGTCGGTGGTGATGCACCCCACGCTGGACGGACTCGGCGGCCTGTCGGAGCTCACGGCGCTTGGTGGCTTGCAGCTGCAGGACAACCTCGTCCTCGACGATCTGTCGGCCTTGGCCCAGATCGTCGCCATCACGGGCGACGCGGAGGTGCGCGACAACGGTGGACTGACCACGCTCGCGCCGCTGCACGGCGTCGGCTCCGTGGGGGGAGCGGTCACGGTGACGGGCAACGACAGGCTCTCCGATGCGGCTGCGAGCGCCTGGATCGATGCCATCGGGCCCGAGAACATCGGGGGAACGGTCACGGTGAAGGACAACCGTCCATGAGCTGCGGGCGGGTCGATCAGGAGTGACCGGGTGGCGGCATGAACTCGTGTGGGCCCTGGAGGAGCGTGTGCGGGTAGGCTTGGTCGTCGTCGTGGGTGTGGTGGCGTGCAGTGGGCCGCAGGAGCCGGCCAGGGGCACGTCGACGGACGTGGGCACGGTGTATGTGTCCGAGCCCACCCAGGAGCCGACGAGCGGGGTGGTGGCGGCGAGCTGTGAGGCCACCGACAACGCGCTGCGCGTGCGGTGCAGCGTGGAGCTCGCGGAGGCTGGTTCCACCGAGCTGACGTTGTCGGCACAGGGCGTGCCCACGCGCACCTTCGTGGCTCCCCTGGCCGCCACGCGGCACAGCCTGCTCGGCTGGGGGCTGGTGGCGAGCACCCGCTACACCTGGACCGTGGGAGACGTGAGCGGCGAGATCGAGACCGGCGAGCTGCCCTCGGATCTCGGCAGGCTGCGCGTGGACGCGAGCGGCGAGGCCAGTGGCTTCGACGCGGTGCTCCGACCCGTGCAGTGCGACAGCGCCTTCGGTCAGGCCACCTTCGTGATGATCGATCCCCAGGGACGGGTGGTTTTCTACCAGGACAACGAGGTCTTCGAGCCCGGCGGGTTCGGCGGCTACGCCTGGTCGCAGGAGCACGACACGCTGCTCGTGTCGGGCGCCAACGGCTTTCGGGAGCAGCACGTGGGCGGTGAGATCGTGCTCGAGCTCGCCCAGGGTCGGGACTACCAAGGGCGCGCTCACCACGACACCGACCGGTGGGGCGACTATCGCTACGTGCTCTTCCAGCGGAACGTGGGCGGCTACACCGTGGACGGCGTGCACGTGTTCGACGACGACGTGCTGTTGGGGAGCTGGTTCATGGACGAGCACTTCACCGTGGACGGCGGCTCGCCCGACTGGAGCCACGGCAACAGCATCAACGTGTCCGATGACGGCGTGATCGTGCTGTCGTTCCTCACCTTCAGCGGCGTGGTGGCGGTGGATGGAGATCCGGCGTCCGAGACGTTCTTGGAGGTGCTGTGGCATGCGTCGGGGGGGCCCGATCGGGGGCTGCCCGACGCCGACTTCGTGGCAGGGGCTGGCAGCGACGGGTTTCGCGGTCAACACGATGCGTCCGTGCACGGATCTGCGCTGTGGCTCTTCGACAACTCCGCCTCGCGGGCCCTGCGCATGGAGCTCGACGCCGAGACGGGCACGCTGCCCGTGACCGGGAGCTGGGAGCTGGCCACCGAGCGCAACTGCACCATCCAGGGCGGTGCAGTGCCCACCGAGGACGGGGTGATGGTCACCTGCCCAGGCGCGAACCGCGTGTCGGTGTTCGGCGAAGAGGAGACCGAGCCGTCGTGGAGCATGACGGCGGCGTGTGGGGGCTTCGGTGGCTTTCTGTCCATGAACCGGGGGATCCCGATCCAGATCGGGCTCACCAGGTGAGGAGCACCTTCCCCACGGTGGCGTTGCTCGCCAACAGCTGATGGGCTCGGTCGGCGGCCTCCATGGGTAGCACCTCGTGGATCACGGGCTGGATCGCCGACTGCTCGAGGTGGGGCCACACGTCGCGCCGCACCCCCGACAGCAGCTCCGCCTTCGCTGCAACCGACCGTGCCCGCAGCGTGGTTCCCAGGATCCGCTGCCGCTTCACCAGCAGCCGCCCCTGATCGATGCGGGCCTCGCGACCGCCCAGCAAGCCGATCACCACGATGCGCCCGTCGGCCGCCAGCACCCGCTGGTCGTCGGCCAGGTAGGCGCCTCCCACGGGGTCCAGGACCACGTCCACGCCGTCTGGGGTCCAGGCTGCCACCGCGTCCGCCCAGGGGCCGCTGTGGCGGTCGTGGGCCGCTGCAGCACCCATCTCGAGGCAGCGGGCCACCTTGTGGGCGCCGCCCGCCGTGGCGAAGGCCGGAGCGCCCCAGGCGCGGCACAGCTGCAGGGTGGCCGTACCCACGCCGCTGGCGCCTGCGTGCACCAGCACCCGCTCACCCGGCTGCAGCCGCCCCTCGGTGCGCAGCACCATGAACGCGGTGGCGAACACCTCCGGCAGCGCAGCGGCGTGCACCAGCGAGACCGGACCCGGCACGGGCAGCGTGTGCGACGCGGGGCACACCACCTGCTCGGCGTAGCCGCCCCCCGCCAACAAGGCGCACACCTCGTCGCCCACGGCGAGATCGGTCACGCCCTCGTGCACCGCCTCGACGGTGCCGCTCACCTCCAGTCCCAGGATCGGAGAGGCCCCCGGTGGCGGGGGATAGTGGCCCGCCCGTTGCATCAGATCCGCCCGGTTCACGCCCGCTGCGGCCACGCGGATCCGGACCTCACCCGGGCCTGGCTCGGGAACGGGGGCTTCGGTCAGGAGGAGCCGCTCTCCCTGACGGTGGTCGACGATGCGCACGACGGCTCAGAACGTGCTGAGGGGCACCCAGGCGGGCACGCGATCGGTCTTCACACCCGGAGGCGCCACGAGGCCGCTGGTGCCCACGGCCGGCCGCTCTCCCTCGTCGAGCTCTCGTGCGTGCCCCGCGTACCACACGCTGGCGTTCTGGAAGTTGCCCAGCGACGAGGCCGTGGGCTTTCCGAGCATGGCCCACACGCGCTCGGTGACGCGTCCGTGGTCGTCCACCACCGCCACCGAGGTCAGCTCCCCGGTGAAGGTGTAGTCCGTGGGAGCCTCGGCGTTGCGCGCGCCGTCCAACCCGATGCTCGTGGTGGACTGCGATCCCGGTGCGCCGCTGGTGGCCACGCTCCCCACCGAGGCGCTCGGGTTCCCTGCGCCGCGGCCGTCGGAGTCGTTCAGCGCCACGCTCTCCTCGGTCAGCCCGCTCTGGCCGTTCACGAAGGGCTCGTAGGGGGCGGTGAAGCCTCCCTTGGCCTTGGACTGCAGCACCCGTCGGCCTTCCACCTCCGACACCGAGTGCTCCATCTTGGAGCGGCCCGTTCCGCCCGGCTGGCCCGGCGCGCGGATCAGCACCGAGTTGCGCTCCACGAATCCCAGCTTCCACTCGTCGTCGCGCCGCAGGTGCCACGGTGCCACCAGATCGTAGACGATCCTCCGCAGCACCTCCCGGTTCTCCGACTCCCGCCGGTTGCGCCACTCGAGCTCGGGCAGATCCACGCTCACGATGCGGCCGTCCGCCGACACCACCACCTCGAAGGCGTGCTCCTTGAGCCGCGTCTCCACGTCCGCGATGACCCGCTCGTTCTGTGCGTACACCGTGGGCGCCTGGTTCAGTCGGCGTGGCGTGGCCTTGACCGACAGCTCCTCGAAGCGACAGGTGAGGCTCGCCTTGCTCTTGCCGTAGCGCTCGAAGGTGGGGCAGCTGACGACGGCGCGCACCTGCAGGCCGCGAGTGCGAAAACTGTGGTTGAAGGTGGCTGCCAGCTCCACGGGTACGGGCAGCGTCTGCTCCATCTCGATGTGCCACCGCGTGCTCTTCCAGCCCTCGAGGGCCTCGGCCGTCGGTTTTGCCTGGGCCAGCGATGCGGTGAACAGTGAAAGGCAGGCGAGAACGCGAATCATGACCATCTCCCGGCGGAGGGTGTCAGCTTCGACCAGCGGTGGTGTCCAGGAAGCAGGATTGGAGAAGAACCATGCGTAACGCCATCACGACCCTCTTCGTTGCCGGCTTCTTCCAGGGCTGTATCGTCGCGACCACCACGCAGACGCAGGACCTGGAGTTCACCGAGGCCGTCGCTCACCTCGAGGTGGACACGGGTGCGGGACGAATCGAGGCCATCGTGGATCCCTCCGTGGACCGGATCGAGGTGCAGCAGACCCTCCGCTACTCCGGCGAACCCCCGGAGATCGAAGGGTATGTGGAGGGAGACACGCTGGTGCTAAGGTCCCGCTGCGATCGCGGTGGCTGGCGCGTGGCCTGCTCGGTGGACTTCGTGATCCGGGTGCCCGAGGCCACCTCGCTGCTGGCCGACACCGGCAGCGGTGCCATCGTGGCCGAGGGGCTGCAGGGCGATCTCGTCGCCTCCACCGGAAGCGGCCGCATCGAGATGCGCGACGTCGTGGGCACGCTCGAGGCAGATACCGGCAGCGGCCGCATCGACGTGATCACCTCGGAGCTGTCGCAGGCGAGCGCCGACACGGGCTCCGGCTCCGTCTCCCTGGATCTGCTCGTCGCCCCCGATCTCGTCGAGGTGGACACCGGCTCGGGTGGCGTGGACATCTGGGTTCCCGAGGGAGCCTACGACCTGCGGATCAGCACGGGCTCCGGTCGCGTCACCACCACCGGCATCACCGACGATCCGAGCGCCACCTCGCAGATCCGCGTGGACACGGGCTCCGGCGGGGTTCGCCTGAACGGTGTGTGAGATCAGGCGGTGAGGAGCTCGCGCACCAGGCGGTTCGCGAGCTTGCCGTCGATCTCGCCCCGATGCGCCGCCATCAGCGCGCCCATCACCTTGCCCATGTCGGACGGGGCGGCTGCACCCGTGGAGGCGATGGCCTCCTCCACCCACCCGCGGGTGGTGGCCTCGTCGGCCAGCGAGGGCAGGAACGACTCGATCACGGTCAGCTCGGCTTGCTCCGCCGCCACCAGATCGTCGCGCCCGCCCGAGGTGTAGGCCTCGATGCTCTCCGTGCGCTGCTTGGCCAGGCGCCGGAGGATCGTCAGAGCGCGATCGTCGGCGAGGGTCTCGGCTCCGTCTTCCTTGAGCGCTTCGATGAAGGCCGCCCGCATGGATCGGAGGGCAGCGAGGCGTGGCTTGTCCTTCGCCCGCATCGCGTCCTTCAGATCTGCACTGACCTTCTCCACAATGGACATCGAGTCCTCCCCGTCGGGCATAGCTCTTGGCGTGGACGTGAACAAGCGACCGGCTTCGGCCACCTGGGGGGCGTACTCAGAATGCGGCCTTTGGTTGCAAGGAGAGGCCGACCTTGACAAGATGCAGCGCCGATTCGAGCGCAGGCCCGTCGAGGGGTGCTCGTAATCTGGCCGAAGTCGGCGTCGGAGGCCAATCGTCATGAACAAGTCCGCCATCCTCTTCGCCCTCCTCGCAGCGGCGCCCTCCGCCCATGCGGCGGATGGAGCCGTGTCTGCCGGGCTCTTCGGCGGTGCCCTGTTCACACAGGATCTCGAGGTCATCGGAGACACGCTCGTGCTGGCGCCCCGCGTCGGCTACTGGATCAACCCCACGCTAGGCTTCGAGCTCGACGTCAACGTGATGCCCATCGGCCGGACCCAGGAGCGGATCCCCGAGTCGTTTCCGTACCTGGGTGTCCTGCCCGCGGTGAACATGGTGGGCCGTGTGTTCGAGGACCAGCCCGTGTCGCTGATCCTCAACTTCGGCCTCGGCGCGTTCTACAAGCAGATCGACGACGACGGCCAGCTGAAGCTCCCGCAAGGCACGGGCGCGGACATCGATTTTGCAGGAATTTCGGGGCCGGGCCTACTCATCCCCTTCGGCAATCTCGCCTTCCGTACGGAATACCGTTGGATCCTGACCATCGGGTCGGACAGCTTCCAGAACCGCGGCGCTTCCTTCATCCACGGTGAGTGGACCGCTGGGTTGATGTACCTGCCCACCGGGCCGAAGGACTCCGACAAGGACGGCATCGCCGACGAGGACGATGCGTGCATCGATCAGCCGGAAGACATCGACGAGTTCGAGGATCTCGACGGCTGCCCGGATCGTGACAACGATCAGGACGGCATCGCCGATACGGACGAGGCCTGCGACAACGAGGCCGAGGACTTCGACGAGTTCGAGGACGACGACGGTTGCCCGGATCCCGACAACGACGAGGACGGGATCCTCGACGGCGACGACGAGTGCCCCGTGGACGAGGGGCCCGAGAACACCGCCGGCTGCCCCGACGAGGACGGCGACGAGACCCCCGACAAGGACGACGAGTGCGTCGACGAGGCCGGCCTGGCCGTGGCCTTCGGGTGCCCCGATGGCGACGAGGACCGGGTGCCGGACTATCGCGACGACTGCCCCGAGGAGCCCGCTCCCGAGGGCATCGACGCACGCCGCTCCGATGGCTGTGACAAGAAGGCCTTCATCGCCGAGGGCAAGATCGTCATCACCGACAAGGTCTACTTCTCCACCGGTCGCTCCACGATCCAGCGGCGCTCCCACGACGTGCTCGACGCCGTGGTCGGCATCATGACGCGGCTGAAGGGCATCAAGAAGCTCCGCGTCGAGGGCCACACCGACAGCGTGGGCGACGACGACCGCAACATGGAGCTGTCGCAGTCGCGAGCGGAGGCCGTTGTGGCCTACCTGGTCGACAAGGGCATCTCCGAGGAGCGGCTCGTGTCGAAGGGCTTCGGCGAGACCAAGCCCGTGGGCGACAACGAGACCGACGAGGGCCGCGAGCAGAACCGCCGGGTGGAGTTCAACATCGAGGAGCAGGACATGGGCCGCATCCTCAAGCGCCGCCTGAAGAAGTCCGAGGAGCGCGCGGAGGAGGCCGAAGAGGCCGAAGAGGGGACCGAGGAAGCGCCCGCCGAGGGCGAGTGACCCCACTCCTCCCTCGGAGGCTGCTGTTCGGCAACCCGGACCGGGCCATGGTCCGGGTGAGCCCCGACGGTGCGTGGCTGTCGTTCCTGGCGCCCGAGGAGGGTGTGCTCAACGTGTGGGTGGCGCCCGTCTCCGATCCGGGGGCAGCGCGCGCCATCACCCACGATCGGGGTCGAGGCATCACCGCTTACGGGTGGGTGCCCTCTGCCGAGCGCGTGCTGACGCTGCAGGATCGAGACGGCGACGAGAACTGGCGTCTCGAGGCGGTGGATCCCACCACCGGGCAGACCACCGATCTGACCCCGCTCAGCGGCGTGCAGGCCCAGCTGTGGGGCACCAGTCCTCGTCATCCCCATCAGGTGGTGGTGGGGATCAACGATCGAGACGAGCGGCTGCACGATCCGCACCTGATCGACATCCGCACTGGCGAGCGCACCCGCTTGCTGGAGAATCCCGGCTTCGTGGGCATGACCTTCGACTGGGACCTGCAGCCCGTCTATGCGGTGCAGCCCACACCCGATGGTGGGCTGGTGGTGGTGCGTCACCAAGATGGGGCGTGGGCACCGGTGGCCGAGGTGTCGCAGGAAGACGCGCTGACCACGAGGCCGGTGCACGGCACGGCCGACGGGGCGAGCTGGTACTGGATCGACGGCCGGGGGCGCGACACCGCGGCTCTGGTGCGGGTGGACCTGGCGTCTGGCGCCACCACGGTGGAGATGGAGGATCCTCGGGCCGACGTCTCCGACGTCACCGCGGATCCCGCGACGGGCGTGGTGGATGGTGCGTGGAGCACCTACGAGGCGTCTCGCTTCGTGCCGGTGGGTGCCGGGGGCGAGCGCCTGGGTGGCCACCTCGAGCACCTGGCCACGCTCGGGCGCGGTGAGGTGGAGATCGCGTCGCGCACCCTCGACGACAGCCTGTGGGTGGTCGCCTGGTTGCCCGAGGACGGGCCCATCGCCTATGGGCTGTATTGGCCCGAGACCCGCCACATGCAGGAGCTGTTCTCGAGCCGCACGGGGCTGCGGGGCCAGCCGCTGGCGCGACGTCGACCCCACGTGATCCCGTCGCGGGATGGCCTGTCGCTGGTCAGCTACCTGTCGCTGCCGCCCTGGCTCGATCGGGACGGGCGGCCTCCCGAGCCGCTTCCCATGGTGCTCTACGTGCACGGGGGCCCCTGGGCGCGAGACATGCCGGGCTTCGAGCCGTTCCACCAGGTGTTCGCCAACCGCGGCTACGCGGTGCTCTCCGTCAACTTCCGGGGGTCCACGGGCTTCGGCAAGCGCTTCATCAACGCCGGCGACTACGAGTGGGCCGGCAAGATGCACGACGACCTGCTGGATGCGGTGGAGTGGGCCGTTCAGCAGGGCGTGGCCAAGCGCGACGCCGTCGCCATCATGGGGGGCAGCTACGGTGGCTACGCCACCCTCGTGGGGCTGACCTTCACCCCCGAGGTCTTCGCATGTGGCATCGACATCGTCGGTCCGAGCAGCCTCGTCACGCTGCTCGGCAGCATTCCGCCCTACTGGGCGCCCATGAAGGCGCAGTTCACCACGCGGGTGGGCGACGACACCACCGAGGAGGGCCGAGCAGAGCTGCTCGCGCGCTCCCCCTTGTCGCGGGTGGACGAGATCGTGCGTCCGTTGCTGATCGCGCAGGGTGCAAACGATCCGCGGGTGAAGCAGGCCGAGGCCGACCAGATCGTGGCCGCCATGCAGGCCCGGTCCATCCCGGTCACCTATGCGCTGTTTCCCGACGAGGGCCACGGCTTCTCGCGGCCCGAGAACAAGATCGCGTTCGTCGCCCTGGCTGAGGCCTTCCTCGCCGAGCACCTGGGCGGCCGCCGCGAGCCCGACGACGGCGCTACGGCTGCCTCGTCGGTGGAGATCCGCTAGCCATGTCCGCTGCGACCTGGTGGCTCGCGTGGCTGGCGTGCTCCGGGTCCACCGCGTCGGACAGCGCCACCGACGACGGGCGCCGTCCCTCCTCCGACACGGCGGGCACCGCCGACACCGCCGGGCCCACGACCTCGATGCCCGAGGTGGTGTCTGCCTCGTGCGCGCTGTCTGCCGACAATGCGCTCGTGGCCTTCTGCGACGTCGAGCTCGCCGTCGCCGGACCGATGAGCCTCGGGTTCGCCGCCCCCGGTGCGCCCAGTCGCA
This sequence comes from Myxococcales bacterium, assembly GCA_019634415.1. Taxonomy (GTDB): domain Bacteria; phylum Myxococcota_A; class UBA796; order UBA796; genus DRPG01. The sequence continues at coordinate 13,110 of JAHQVJ010000116.1, read as the reverse complement.
CCTTCTCCTCCCTCGACGACAGCCTGCAGCATCGCGTGGTGGCGTGGGGGCTGCTCCCCCAGACGGCCTACGAGTGGACCGCCGGGGCCCTCACCGGCTCCGTCACCACCGGCGCGCTCCCCGAGGCCCTCGACTCTTTCACCGTCGACGTGAGCGGCGAGCTGCAGGGGATGGATGCCGTGCTGCAGCCCCTGGACTGCCAGCCCACCATGATGCTGATGATCGACGGTCAGGGGCGGATCATCTGGTACGGCGAGACGATCTACGGCAGCCAGATGCACGGCTACGACTGGTCGCACGACGATCGCTCCGTCCTGGCCACCAGCACCACCGTGTTCCACGAGACCCACGTGTCGGGGGAGCGCCTGCTCGAGCTGGTGCGCGGGGTCCACTTCGACGAGGGCCTGCTGCACCACGACGTGGCCCGGTGGCGAGGGCTGACGTTCCTGTTGTTCGAGTACCCCCTCGGCTCGGTGAACGTCGACGGCGTGCACGCCTTCGACGGGAAGACGCTGCTGGGCACCTTCGATCTGGCAGACCACTACACCGTGGAGGGCACCCAGGGGGACTGGTCCCACGCCAACGGCCTGGAGGTGACCGAGGACGGTGAGCTCGTGCTGTCGCTCCTCCGGTTCGACAACGTGTTGGGGATCGGCGGAGATCCCGCAGTCAGTGACTTCCTGGATCTCCGCTGGGTCGTCGCCGGCTCCGATCGCTCCCTGCCCGACCCGGACTACACCACCGAGGCGCAGCTCGCGGGCTTCGTGGGCCAGCACAATGCCTCGCGCCACGGAGACGACCTGTACCTGTTCGACAACCGGGGCCTCGGAGTGCTCTCGCGCGGGCTGCACCTGCGCATGGATCACGCGAAGGGCACCATGGACTTCGTGGCTCAGTACCCCACGGCGGGGCTGTGCCAGGTCCAGGGCGGGGCCATCCCCGTGGACGGAGGCGTGCTCGTCACCTGCGCCACGAGCACCCGGGTCTTCTATTTCGAGGAGGGGGTGGACGAGCCTGCGTGGCAGATGCAGGCGAGCTGTGGAGGTCCCACGCGGACCATGGCGCGCGCGATCCCCATCACCGTGTGGTAGCGGTCGCAACGCGGGGGTTGGCGACCGTGGCCCCAGGTCGGGCCACGGCCTCCCCCCAAGCAAACGGAAACGCCGGTAAAGCCGGCACTCGTGATTATGGGCGAGGCCCATGACGCGCGCGTCGTGATGACTTTACGCAGCTGAAACTGGGCCGATGGGGACACCGCGGTCGGTCCCTCGAATTTATTCTTCCTCGCTGAGTGCCGAGCGCTGAGGCGCGGTGCGCCCCCACACGGGGTCCGGAAGAAGGCCCGTGCGCTTCGCCTGTCGTTTGAGGCGATTGTTCAGTCCCTTGCGTCGATTCGCCGAGTCGGGCACCTCCGCCAGGTTCGTCGTCTCCGCGGGATCGGCCTGCAGGTCGTACAGCTCGGGCGGGGTGTCGGTACCTCGGTAGGTGATCCATTTGTGGGTGGCCGTGCGCACGGCGAGCACCGTGGGGGTGGTGGGGAACATGCGCTCGTGGAAGTACTCGTAGAGGAAGTCCTGGCGCCACTTGGGGGTGCCGCCCTTCAGCAGCGGCACGAGGGAGCGGCCGTGGAGGTGCTCCGGGGGGTGCAGGCCCATCAGCTCCAGGATGGTGGGAGCGAGATCGAGGTTGAGCACCATCGGATCGATGCGCAGGCCGGCGGGGATCCAGCCCGGTGCCCAGGCGAGCAAGGGGATGCGGATGGAGGTCTCGTAGGCGTTCCGCTTGTCGAGCACGCCCTTCTCGCCGTGCATGAAGCCGTTGTCGCTCACGAACAGCACGACGGTGCGCTCCTGCAGGCCTGCCGCCTGGATGGCCGTCAGGATGCGGCCCACCCCTTCGTCCACCGCCAGGAGCGTGCGGTGGTAGTCGCGGTACCAGGAGGTGAAGTCGGGCCACGTGCCGTAGGGCTCGTCCACGCCGAAGACCGTGTTGCGTCGCAGCCGGCGGAGCCAGTCGGGGAGGCCGGCGTAGACCTCGTCGGTGTCGGGGGGCACGTCCGGGGCCGCCGCATCGGCGAAGGCCTCGGCGTGGCGTGGTGCGGGCACGAAGGGAGCGTGGCAGGCCTTGTGGGCCACCATCAGGCAGAAGGGCGTGTCGTGACCCTGCCGACTCTGCAGGTAGGTGACGGCCTCGTCCGTGAGGAGGTCCGTGACGTAGCCCTCCTTGCGCTGCATCGTGCCGTCGTAGGAGAAGCCACGGTCCAGGGGATCGAGCTTGTCGGGACCGGGGTAGGTGTAGCGGCCCTGACCGCGGAAGCCGATCCAGCGCTTCCAGCCCGGGCGCGGGTGCGGGTTCTTGGCTCCCATGTGCCACTTGCCGATGTAGGCGGTGTCCAGGCCGGCGTGGGTCAGGAACTGCGCGTAGGTGGGCACGGACGCAGCCAGCTCGGACTGGTTGTTGAGGACCCCGTGGGCATGGGCGTACAGTCCCGACAGCATCGACGCGCGGCTCGGGCAGCACAAGCTGGTGGTGACGAAGGCCTCGGCGCACCACGCCCCCTCCGACACCAGGCGATCGAGGTTCGGTGTGGAGAGGAAGGGATGCCCCATGAAGGAGAACCCGTCGAACCGCTGGTCGTCGGTCATGATCACCACGACGTTGCGGGGCCGCTCTGCAGTCGCCTGCAGGCTCAGGGACGGACCCACGGGGGCGGGGTCCTGTGCGCTCGGGGTGGCGCCGGTGCAGGCCGACAAGGTGGCGGTGGCGAGCGCTCCCTTCAGGAGCTGACGGCGGGCGGGGCCGTCGCTGGGATCGGAAGGCAACGCAGGCTCCTGTGCGCTGGCGATGGGCACGTCTCGTCAGCGGGACGTCGGGAGCGGATGGTACATCAGCTTCTGCGGGTTCACGCAGTGCTCATCTCCCCCAGTGGAAGGGTTTCATGATCGAAGCAGCTTGGTTGTTCTCCTCCATCGCGCTGGCGGCGCCTCCCGGCGACGAAGCCACCTGGGAGGAGCTGCGTGACGACGTGGTGCGCGTGGAGTGCACCGAGGTGAGCGGCGAGCCCTGGTGCCGCAGCACGGGGCTGGTGTCCGCGCCCATCGCCAAGGTCTCGGCCACGCTGGAGAACATGGCGGAGCACCAGGACAAGTTCGAGGCCGTGCACTCCATCCGGGTGCTGGCGCCCGACACGCTGCACATCACCCTGGACTACCCGGGCATGCTCTCGGATCGCGACTACGTGGCCAGGTACACGCCCACCACCGATGGCGACGCCAAGGTGTATCGCTGGGAGTCCGTCACCCACGCCGATGCGCCTCCCGTGGACGGCGTGGTGCGCTTGATCGAGTTCGGCGGCGAGTGGCGGCTGGTGCCCGAGGGCTCCAACACCCGCGTCACCTACGTGTGGCATGCCGATCTGCGCGGGAGCTTCCCCAACTGGGCGGTGGGGATCGCACGTCGCAGAGCGGGCCACGAGGCGCTGAAGGACCTCGCGGGCGCCAACGGCACCAAGCTCGTCAAGCGCTAGAGCACCACCACGCGGTTGGCCAGCTCGTCCTCGTCGTCGGGGCGACGTGGGAAGTGCTCGGCGAGCACCGCGCCACACCGCTCGATGGCGCGGGCGAAGCCCAGGGCATGGCCAGCTGCTCGAACGCCACCAGCAGCGGTGGCGGAAGGGAGAGTGCCGACAGGGCCGCCGCCAGCCAGGGGGTGGTCCGATCCGGCTCGAGCTTGCGCTCGTACACGCACACGATCTCGCCTGACGTGCCTTGCTCGGCGAGGCGTACCGCCGCCTCGATGCGTTCGCGCTCGGCTGCGTCGAACATCACCATCCTCCCGAGGCGCCACCGCCTCCGAACGAGCCACCGCCTCCGGAGAATCCGCCACCGCCTCCAGAGAATCCGCCCGACGAGTCACCCGACGAGTCTCCCGACCACAGGACCGTGGATCCGTCGTCGTAGGAGTGGTCGCCACCATCTGCATTGAGCGACACGTTGAGCCACACCAGCAGCGGGAAGAAGACCACGACCAGCACGAATATCAGCAGCAATATCAGCGCCTCCGCGGGCAGGCTGGAGGGCAGTTGCGCACGGCGGGCGGCGTCCAGCGCCGCCTGGCGCTCGGCGGGATCGGCTCCCAGCTGCCGAACGAGGGCCCCGGCACCTGCCGACACCCCCTGGTCGAAGCTCCCGGCGCGGAACGCCGGCACGATGTCGCGGTGGATGATCTGATGGCACAAGGCGTCGGTGAGCACGCCCTCGAGGCCGTACCCCACCTCGATGCGCACCTTGCGCTCGTGCTCCGCCACGATGAGCAGCACGCCATCGTCGGCACCCTCACGGCCGATGCCCCAGGCGCGGCCCAGCTGGTAGCCGAAGTCCGCGATCTCGTAGCCCTGCAGATGGGGCAGCGTGACCACGACGAGCTGCACGCCCTGGCTCGCCTCCAGCGTGGCGGACTGCTCGGTGAGCCGCGTCTCCGTAGCGGGGGAGAGCAGCGACGCTTCGTCCACCACGCGGCCCGTCAGGGCGGGAAAGGACGGGACCGCTGCTGCGATCACCGCCATCCACAGCGCGATCAATTCGACCCCGAGCCGAAGTCCACGGTGGGGGCTTGCTCGGCCCCCGCGCTGGCCTGGAAGTAGGCGAAGGGCTCGGCGGTGTGGACCGTGTTCGCCCAGATCACCTGGGGGAACGTGCGGCGCATGGTGTTCACCTCGCGCGCCGCCTCGTTGTAGTCACGTCGCGCGATGGTGATCCGGTTCTCGGTTCCCTCGAGCTGGGTCTGCAGCGCCAGGAAGTTCTCGTTGGACTTCAGCTCGGGGTACTTCTCCACGACCACGAGCAGGCGGCCCAGGGCGTTGCCGAGCTGACCCTGGGCTTGTTCGAAGCGCGCCATCTGTGCGGGATCCGTCAACTTGTTCGGATCGAGCTGCATCGACGAGGCCTTCGAGCGGGCCTCGGTCACGGCCACGAGAACGTCGCGCTCCTGGTCGGCGAATCCCTGCACGGTGGCCACCAGGTTGGGCACCAGATCGGCACGGCGCTGGTACTGGTTGCCGACCTCGGCGAGTGCTGCCTTGGCCGTCTCCTCGGCGGTGGGGATGGCGTTGTAGCCACATCCGGTCGCGAGGAGCAGCAGGAGTAGAGCAGAGCGAAACACGTGTGCCTCCGGGCTGTCCACGTCGCGTACGGACCATGGGCCACAGCCATTGCGAGCTGTCGACTAAGGGCCGTTCGTGCGCTCCGCCCGGGGGATGTGCCTGGGCTGTGACCCTGCCGGCCACCGCCCCAGCGGGTCACTCCGTCCAGGACACGTAGACCGACAGCGAGATGTTCCCCCCCGCCGGCGGCTGGGTGCCGCGGAGGCTGGCGCTGTAGGTGAGCTGGTTCGAGGCACCTGGCGTGACGTGCTCGGTGAGGTCGAGCCGGATGGGCGCCACCGGCAGTCCCGGACACCAGAACGCCCGCTGCGGGGCCCAGTTGCCGTATTGCCCTGGGGACACGCCGTACTGGGCGGCGTCGGCGCAACCCAGGGTGGATCCGATGCCCGTCTGGGAGCGGACCTCCTCGAGCTGAACGCCGTTGATGGTGAACTGGTGCCGATGGTCACACCACTCGGCACAGTTCTCGGTGCCTTCCTGTCCGTGACCCGACACGATCACCACCAGCTCTGCCGATGTGGCGGAGGCGGGCAGATCGAAGTCGAAGGGGGGGTGGTTGTCGTTGTACTCGGCGTTGAAGGTGCCGCCGGTGTAGGCGCGCACCACGCCCGTGGCGCGGTCGTTGCCCTGATTGCTCAAGCGCAGCGAGACCCGAGCTCGACGCTCCGTGGCGCGCTCCCAGGACGGTCCCATCACGATGCGGAACCAGTTCGTGCCGCCCGACAGCAGGCCCATCAGCGGCGAGGCCTCCATGCCCCAGCGGCGGCCGCCGCGGCGCCAGTACGGGGTGATCCACCGCACGATCTCGCGCCGATCCGCGCACTTCTTCCCGTCGAGGCAGACCTCGATCCAGGCGTTGCGATCCCACTCGGAGCAAGCGTAGGGGTTGCGGTGGGGGCAGAACACACCCACGTCGAACTCGGCCGTGTCGAAGCCGCTCAGATCGGCAGGCAGCTCGGCTTGGACGACGAACACGCGGTCGGTGACGCTGTCCTCGAGCAGCACCACCTCCGTCGCCGTCTCCTGATCGAAGCGGTGCTGCAGCTCCGCCTTGTGGTTGTAGAAGTGGGCGAGGTACCCCGCCATCTCGATGAGGGGGGAGCCACCGATGAAGTTGTAGATGTAGCCGCCGGAGTCCCACCGCTGCTCTCGGTCGATGCCGAAGAACACCGGCAGCGGCGCTCCCACGCTGCCGCGATCGGCTCCGATGTCCACCGCGGAGTCGGGCAGGTAGTCCATGTAGTCGAGGGCCATCTCGCCCACGCTGCCCTCGATCTTGGTCAGACGATCGGTCACGAAGTGCACGCGCTCCGACCGAGCCGGGCCCAGGGCCATGGCCTCCTTCAGCGCCTCCATGCGCGCCAGTCGGGCCTGGCGGCCGCCCTCCTCCGACACGAAGAAGAAGTGGGTGTTGCGCGGGCCCGTGGCCAAGATCTCGGCCGCGTCGCTACTCCACAACGCGTCGCCCTCGCCGCCCTCGAAGTAGGTGACGAACACGTAGCTGTCGCAGCCCGTCCACTCCTCCGACAGCGTCCACGGTCCGTCCAGCGTCTCGACCGTGAAGTCCGCGGCGAGATCGCCCCACAGCAGTCCGCCGGCTCCCTCGTCGAAGGGCCTGGGTGGCAGCTCGTGGGTGGCGCAGTCGGCCAGCACACCGTCGGTGGTGGGCGCCGTGTCCGACGTCTCCACCGGGGTGTCCGTGGTGTCCTTGTCCCCCGTACAGGCCGTCATCGACAGCCCCATCCACGCAATGAGCATCTCGCCTCCCGTCCGTCGAGCCCGAGATGTACCACCGTCAGATGCATAGGACGACCGAGGACCGCAGAGGGCATAAGTCTCTACAGGGGAGTGACATGATTGCCGTTGTGGGGTGGGGCGCCCTGTTGGCGTGCACGGGGGTGGAGTCGACCGAGACGGATCCGACGGAGGGCGACCCGCCCACCCTGGCCCCGGACACCCAGGTGGATCTCCGGGTGCAGCTGGAACGACCGGCCGTCGACGTGCTCTTCGTGGTGGACACCTCGGGTGCCGTGACCGAGGCGCAGCAGGCGGCGTTCTTCGCCAGTGTCCCGAGCTTCGTGGACTACTTCGCGGACGGCGGGGTGAGCTACCACCTGGGCTGGATCACCACGGACATGGAGGCGGTGGACGAGGGGGGCCGGCTCCAGGGAGCGGGGGACGTGCGCTTCGTCACCGACGAAGACGAGGCGCCGGCCGAGGTCTTCGCCTCGTGGGTGCGGACGAGCGAGCAAGGAGCGCCGGCTCGGCCCGTCGACGCGGTCTACGCGTCGCTGCAGCTGCTGGGGCGCGGCGACAACGCCGGCTTCCGGCGGCCCGATGCAGGGCTACACGTCGCGGTGCTGCACGGCGGCTCGGATCAATCCGAGCTGGTGACGGCCCAGGAGTTCGTGGACTGGCACGCGCTGTTCACCCAAGGAAGCCCCCCGAGCTCGTTCTCCGTGGTGTCGGATCTGGCCCTGCAGCCCTTCGACGATCTGTGTGCCTCGCTGGGTGGGTTCCACCTGACCAACAGCGACGTGCTGGACTGGTCGGTGCAGCTGCCCGTGCTGGGCGTGGAGGCTGCACCGAGGAACTTCGAGTTCCTGCTGTCGCGGCGACCGCTGGCCGACACCATCTAGGCGGAGGTGCTGGAGGGGGGGCTGGACGACGACGCCGCCGTGCCCTTCGAGCGAGACCAGGACTTCACCTACGATCCGGTGCGGAACTCGATCCGCTTTGTCGACTACTGGGCGCCCGAGGGGGCGGTGGTGCGGATCACCTACACCCCCATCAACGGCAACCGCCGCTAGGGCTGTGAGTTGCCCGGCTGGGCAGGGGCGGGCATGTTCGGGCCATGAGCCTGCTGCAGCGCGACTACCCTGCCGTGTCCACGTCGGTTCGCCTCTACGCCACGGTGGTGCTCGTGTGGCTGATGGTGGTGATCCCGGTGTGGTGGACGGGGTCGGTCTACGTGCATCCGCGTCTGCTCTGGGCGCTCGGCTGGCAGCCCGCCTTCGCGGCGGTGGCCGCCACCTGGATGCTGGCGCTGCATCGCCTCGGCGAACAGGGCATGCGCCCCTGGATGGCGCGGCTCACCTACTTCGTGGGCATGGTGTGCCTGGCGTTTGCTGCCCTGCGGCTGGTGCCGATGCTCGGCCTGCTCGGCTCGGCGGTGCTCACCCCCTATGCGTGGCCCGAGGCGGACGCGTGGCTGGCGGCTCCCGAGCAGTGGATCGGGCTGACCCACCGGGTGGCCTGGGAGTGGGCCGAGCGCATGGGCCTGCACGACACGCTGCACGTCGTCTACCACGCCATGCGCTGGCAGGTGCTCTCCGCCTTTCTGTACTGGGCGTTCGTGGGGCGTGATCTGCGGCCGATCTGGGAGCTGGTGGCGCTGATCGCGTTCACCTTCGCCGTGGGGTGTGGGATCTACGTGTTGGTGCCCGCGTCGGGCCCCTACGTCTTCTACGGCTACGGCCCACAGGTCCCGCCTCCGAGCTTCCTGTCGGACTACTACGCCATGCGCACGGGCCAGCCCTTCCTGCTGGTGCGGCCCGACGGCTACATCGCGTTTCCCAGCTTCCACACCATCTGGGCCATCTTCACCACCTGGGTGTGGCGCAAGACGCCGCTGGTGTGGGTGGCGGCCGTGTGGAACGTCGCCGTGCTCGTGGCCACCTTCATCACCGGGTGGCACTACCTGGCGGACATGGTGGCCGGCGGCGTGTTCGCTGCCGTCACCATCGCGTGGCTGTGCCCGCCCGCCGAGGCGAGCGCTACAACGCCGTCAGCGTGACGTCCGCCTGGCCCACGTCGCCCTCGAGCAGGTCCACGCTGGCGTCGCCGCTGAACAAGGCCGTACCGGACGGATCGTTGGCCAGCAGAGAGACGTCGTAGACGCCTGCCGGCACGTCGAGCAGCGTCTCCACGCCGTCGCCGCACTCGGTGAGCAGCGACACCTCGATGCGGTTGTCGCGGAACAAGGCGATGTCGATCATGTCGACGCCGTTGGGTCCGCACAGCTCGCCGTTGTCGAAGCGCCAGGTGACGTCGAGGGTGGCGTTGCGCGCCTGCAGCCGGATCGTGGGGGCGCTGGTGGCCTGTCCATCGAACACCTGCACCTCGTCGACGCTGCCCTCGTAGCGGGCGAAGCCATCGGCATCGAGCCCGAGCGCGGCGACCTCGTAGATGCCCGAGGCCAGCTCGAACGTGCCCTGTCCGGCGTTGCAGGGGAAGGTGGATCGCTCGTTTCCGATCGCCAACTCCACCTCGGTGATCCCAGCGTCGTCGCAGCCGGAAGCGCCGACTTGCCAGCTCACGTCGAGGGTCCCGAACGTGTCCTCGACGATGGGGTTGGGGGTTTGAATGATGCAACCGGTGGCCAAGAGTGCCGTGGCCCTCACGAGATTGCTGGTTCGCATGCGTCCTCCATCGCCCATTGACGACACCACGACTCCGAGAATTCGCTACCGCTATCCATAGCACCGAAGGCCTCGTTTCAGCAGTCAGGTTGGATAAGGGGGCGCCCATGACACAGACCCCCTCCGAGGTGGTGCTCGACGACTGGATCGACCGCGACCTCACCGAAGCGGTCCGCGCCTCGGCGCTGCCCCCCGCGTTCGCCGTGGACGAAGTGGTGGAGCAGGCCGAAGATGTGCTGAAGGCCATGGGCACGCGATCGCCGGTGCTGATCGGTCCTCGCGGCGTGGGCAAGACCGCCATCGTCTACGAGCTCATCCGTCGCGCTCAGCAGGGCGTGGGCGTGAAGATGCTCGAGGAGGCGCGCGTGGTGCAGCTGTCGCTGCGCGCGATCTCGGCGCGGTTCAAGGAGCGCTCCGACGGCACCAACTTCTTCGCCGATCTCTGCAGTGCTATCGTCACCCATCCCACGCCGATCGTGCCGTTCATCCGCGACGTGCACCTCGCCTATGCGCTCGACTGGGAGCCCACGCTGCACCACCTGGTGGCGCAGCTGGAGCATCCGATCCTCGCGGAGGGGTTGCCGCGCGAGTTCGAGCGTCTGATCGAGTACTGGACGGATCTCACGGACCACCTGGTGGCGATCCCGGTGGCGGAGCCCACCCAGGTCCGCATGCGCACGCTGCTCGGGGCCTGGTGCGGCTGGTACGAGTCGGAATCGGGGCGTGGGTTCAAGCCCGAGGCCCAGCGCACCGCCCTCGAGCTCACGGCCCGGTTCATGGGCGATCGGCCCTTCCCGCGCAAGACCCTCGATCTGATGCGCCAGACGGTGGACTTCCTGGGGGACGCCACCACCTCCAACGGCGAGATCAAGCCCGTGGGGGTGGCCGACGTGGTGCGGCGCTTCTCCCAGCTCACGCGCGTTCCGCCTCGCCTGGTGGATCCCGACGAGGATCTGGATCTGGCCGGGGTGCGCGGCTTCGTGGCGGACCGCCTGCTCGGGCAGCAGGAGGCGGTGGACGCCGTGGTGCGGATGATCGCGCTGATGAAGGCGGGGCTCGCGGATCTGCGGCGTCCCTTCGGCACGTTCCTGTTCGCCGGGCCCACCGGGGTGGGCAAGACGTGGTGTGCGCAGCTCCTGGCCGAGTACCTGTTCGGCGATCGCCACCGGCTCGTGCGCATCAACATGGCGGAGTACGCCGAGCCCCACCATGCCCTCACGGTGTTCGGCAACCCTCACGCCAACAGCATGGCGGATCAGCGCGGCGTGCTCGCGCGGCGCCTGCAGGGCAACCCGTTCGGCGTGCTGCTCCTCGACGAGTTCGAGAAGGCGCACCAGAAGGTGCACGACGGCTTCCTGCAGCTGTTCGACGAGGGGCGCTACATCAACGGGCGCTCCGAGACCGTCGGCGTGACCTCGATGATCATCATCGCCACCAGCAACGCAGGGGCGGAGGTGTTCCGCGAGTCGGGGCTGGGGTTCGAGCGCGCCACCTCCATGCGGGAGCTGGATCGCGAGCTCGACCGGCGGCTGCATCGCCAGTTCCGCTTCGAGCTCATCAACCGCTTCGATCGCGTGGTGCACTTCCACCCGCTGGACCGCTCCTGCATTCGCGCCATCGCGCGGCGGGAGCTGTCGGAGCTGGCGCAGCGCGATGGCCTGAAGGGGCGCCAGATCGAGGTGGAGGTGGACGCCGAGGTGCTCGACTGGCTCGTGGCCCACGGCTACCACCCGCACTGGGGCGCGCGCTTCCTGCGGCGTGAGATCGAGCGTCACGTGGCGGGCACCCTGGCCGAGTTCATCGTGCGCGACACGCCGCCCAAGGGCAGCCGCCTGGCGGTGGGGGTGCGGCACGATCGCATCGAGGCACGCTTGGTGTCGAAGCCTGCGGGCAAGGCGCGGGTGCCCTCGGCCACGGCTCGCGGGGGCGCCGTGGGGGAGGTACGGCCGCTGCCGCTCGAGCGCGGGGTGCTGGCCGAGGAGGCGCGCACCTGGCTCGCGCGCTTCGAGCCCCTCATCGCCGAGTCCGAGTCTCGGCAGGAGCAGTCGTCCACGCTGATCGAGGCGAGCACCGCTCCCGGCTTCTGGGACGACAGCGACCACGCGCAGGAGGTGCTGCGTCGCTACAAGACCGTCGACGCCCGGCTGCAGGCCGACGGTCGCCTGCTGCAGCCCGTCTCTCGCCTGCGTCAGTGGCTCGAGGACGACGACACCGACGACCTGGCGTTCGTGGCCGGGCTGTTGGGCGACGTGGCCACCTCCTACCGTCGCTGGCTCGAGATCGGCTCCGAGGAGGCGCCGGGCGGCGCTTGGCTCGTGCTGAGCCCGGCGGACTCCGTGGTGGAGGCGGCGGACTGGCTGTCGGAGCTGGTGGCGATGTACACCGGCTGGTTCCGGCGCAAGGCGCTGGCCTACGAGGTGGTGGCCGAGCAGGTGGAGCGCGGTATCGCCCGTCGCCTGGTGATGGAGGTCGAGGGGGCCGGTGTGCTGCGGCTGCTGGAGATGGAGCAGGGCGAGCACCGCCGCCGCGGGCCGGAGGGCCAGGTGCAGCGCGCGCTGGTGGAGGTGATCCCGCGCCGTGAGGGCACCGTGGAAGACGAGATCGTGTCCGCAGTCCAGGACGCGCGCCGGACCAAGGGCGTGGTGATCGAGCGGCGTGCTGCTCGGGTGCAGCTGGACCTGCCGGGCCGCGGGATGAAGCTGAAGCTGTACGGCACGGCCCGGGAGTCGCTGCAGCTGCTGGCGCGCGATCTGGGCGCGGCCATGGCGAGCCCCAGGCCGCAGCTCGACATCGCCCGCAGCTATGGGATCCGCGGCGGCGCGGTCCAGGATCCGCGCACCCAGGTGTCCACGCCGAACCTCAAGGACGTGCTGCGCGGGAACCTGGAGTCGTTCCTGCAGGCGTGGGAGGTTCGCTGACCGATCTCGACTGGGCGCCCATGGCCTACCTGGCCGTCGTGGTGCTGTTCGCCTCCTCGATCCAGACCGCCATCGGCTTCGGGGCGATGCTCGTCTGCGTGACGCTGGGTGCATGGATGTGGAGCATCCCCGAGCTCACGGCGATGTTGATCCCGCTCGCGCTGCTGCAGACGTCCTACATCTCGGTGCGGTATCGGCAGGCCATGGCCTGGGGTCTACTGCTTCGCTGGGTGCTGCCATGGATGGGGCTCGGCATGGCGGTGAGCGTGGCGCTGGTGGGAGCCCAGGAGCAGCGCTGGATGAAGCCAGCGCTGGGGGTGGGGATCCTGCTGCTGGCCGTGCGAGAGCTGTGGGCGATGCGGGCAGCGAGAGGTGAACCGGAGCCTGAGGCGCCGCGGGCGCGTGTCGCCTCGGCGGTGGCGCTGGGGGTGGCTGGCGTGGTGCACGGGATCTACGGCACTGGGGGGCCGCCGCTGGTCTGGGCGATGGCGCGGGAGCCCCTCGACAAGCAGGCCTTTCGCGCCACCATCTCGCTGGTGTGGGTGGTGCTCGGCACCGCACTGACGGTCACGTACCTGTGGCGCGGTCAGCTCACCGCAGACGTGGCCCT